>CAYSKO010000009.1:0-88837 GCA_964431835.1 uncultured Planctomycetia bacterium
CCGCCGCCGTCGGAGACGCCGGTCTCCGCGAAACCAAACTCTTCCGCGGCGGCGCCGCCGGCTCCGACAACGTCTCGACCCTCAAACTCCAGACCTGGACCTATTACGTCGGCGCCTCGGGCGAAGAGAAGGTCGACTTTACCCAAAACTACAAGGCCAACGGCTCCGAAGTCCGCAACACGCAGATCTCCTATTATGAGGACCCCGCGAACGCCGCCGCCGTCGTCCGCGCCGCTGCCGCCGGAGCTGATTCGGCCCAGCGTCAGACGAAGCTCTACCGCGGCGGCTCAGCCGGCTCCGATCTCATCACGACGGTGATGAAGCTCCAGGCGTGGACTTATTTCAAGGGTCTGGCCTCCGAAGAAAAAACCGACTACGCGCAGAACTACCGTTCGAACGGCGTGGACGTCCGCAACACACAGATCTCGTACTACGAGGATCCGGCCGCTCCGGCCGCGGTCGTCCGGGCGTCCTTCGCCAATGCGGATTCCGCGCTCCGTCAGACCAAGCTCTACCGCGGCGGGACCCCGGGCGTGGACACGATCTCGGCCGCGATGACGCTCCAGACTTGGACCTATTTCAAGGGAGATTCGGCGGAGGAAAAAACCGACTTCGTCCAGAACTACAAGTCGAACGGCGGCGTGCGCAACACACAGATCTCGTATTACGAGGATCCGGCGAACGCCGCCCTCCTCGTCCGTGCGGCCGGCGCCAACGCAGACTCGGGGCTCCGCGAAACGAAGCTCTACCGCGGCGGCATGCCGGGCTTCGACACGATCGCCGCCACGATGAAGCTCCAGACGTGGTCCTATTTCAAGGGCGAGTCCGGCGACGAAAAGGCCGATTTCTCGCAGAATTACAAAGCCAACGGCGCCGATGTTCGTAACACGACGATCTCTTATTATCAACAGGATCCCGCGAACGCCACCGCCCCGCTCGTGCGCGCGGTGGCCGCTAACGCAGATTCCGCGCTCCGCGAGACCAAACTCTGGCGTGGCGGCTCGGCCGGTCTCGACACGATTTCCCTCACCATGAAGCTCCAGACCTGGACCTATTACAAGGGCCTCTCCGGCGAAGAAAAGACCGACTTCACCCAGAACTACAAGGCCAACGGCGCCGACGTTCGCAACACGCAGATTTCCTACTACGAAGATCCGGACGGCGGCGCGACGCTCGTCCGCGCCTCGGAGGCGAACGGGGATTCCGCGCTCCGCGAGACGAAGGTCTGGCGTGGCGGCTCGGCCGGCCTCGACACGATCTCCGTCTCTATGAAGCTCCAGACGTGGACCTACTTCGAAGGCGTCTCCGGCGAAGAAAAGACGAACTTCACGCAGAACTACAAGTCGAACGGCACGGACGTCCGCAACACCCAGCTTTCTTATTACGAAGATCCGGCGAACCCGGCGGCGCTCGTGCGCGCGCTCGCGGCCAACGGCGATTCTCCGCTCCGCGAGACCAAGCTCTGGCGCGGTGGCTCGGCCGGACTCGATACGATCTCCGTCTCCATGAAGCTCCAGACCTGGACCTACTTCAAGGGTGACGCGAACGAAGAGAAGACCGACTACACGCAGAACTACAAGGTCAACGGCACGACGGTCCGCAACACCCAGATCTCGCTGTACGAGGATCCGGCCGGCGGCACGGCGCTCGTTCGCGCGGCGAACGCCAACGCGGACACGGCCCTCCGTCAGAACAAGCTGTACCGCCTCGGCTCGGCCGGATCGGACAACGTTTCCGGTCTCAAGCTTCAATCGTGGACGTACTTCCAGGGTCTCGTGAACGAGGAAAAGACCGACTTCGTCCAAAACTACAAGTCGAACGGCGTCGACGTCCGCAATACGGCGGTTTCTTATTATCAGGACCCCGCTGACCCGAACGCGCTCGTCCGCGCCGCCGCCGCCGACGCGGATTCGGCTCTGCGCGAGAACAAGCAGTTCCGCGGTGGCGTGCCGGATTCGGACAACGTCTCGACGCTCAAGGTTCAGAGCTGGACCTATTTCAAGGGCCTCTCGACGGAAGAGAAAACCGACTTCGCCCAGGCGTACAAATCCAACGGCACGACAGTCCGTAACACCACGATTTCCTTCTACGAGGACCCGGCGGGCGGCACGGGCGTCGTGCGCGCTTCCGCGGCCAACGGGGACATGGGCCTGCGCCAGACCAAGCAATTCCGGGACGGCACGGCGGGCTCGGACGCGCTCGCGGTTTCCATGAAGCTCCAGACGTGGACCTACTTCGAAGGCGTCTCCGGTGAAGAGAAGACCGACTTCGCCCAGAATTACCGCAACGACGGCACTGTCCGCAACACGCAGATCTCCTATTACGAGAACCCCAACGGCACGGCGACGCTCGTGCGCGCCTCCGCCGCCAACGGGGACTCAGCGCTCCGCGAGACTAAACTCTTCAAGGGTGGCGTCGCCGGCGCCTCGACGCTCACGGCTTCGATGACG
Source organism: uncultured Planctomycetia bacterium (assembly GCA_964431835.1). Classification (GTDB taxonomy): domain Bacteria; phylum Omnitrophota; class Gorgyraeia; order 2-02-FULL-51-18; family 2-02-FULL-51-18; genus CAYSKO01. Next base: position 2,451 of record CAYSKO010000009.1, read on the forward strand.
CTCCAGACTTGGACCTACTTCAAAGGCGAGTCCGGCGAGGAAAAGACGGACTTCACGCAGAACTACCGCTCGAACGGCGTCGACGTACGCAATACGCAGATTTCCTACTACGAGGATCCGAACGGCGCGACTGCCGTCGTCCGCGCGGCACTCGCGAACGCCGACACCGCGCTCCGCGAGACGAAGCTCTACCGCGGCGGCACCCCGGGTTCCGACAGCGTGCTCGCGACCATGCTCCAGACGTGGACGTACTTTAAGGGCGAGTCCGGCGAAGAAAAGACCGATTTCGTCCAGAATCACAAGGCCAACGGCGGTGGGGTGCGGAACACGACCATTTCTTATTACCAGGTGGATCCGAACAACGCGGCCGCCCCGCTCGTTCGCGCCGCCGCGACGAATGCCGATTCCGCACTCCGCGAGACGAAGCTCTGGCGCGGCGGCACTTCCGGCTCCGACACGATCACGGTTACGATGAAGCTCCAGACGTGGACCTACTTCAAGGGCGAATCGGGCGAAGAGAAGATCGACTACACGCAGAGCTACAAGTCGAGCGGCGACGTGCGCACCACGACGATCTCCTACTACCAGAAGGATCCGGACAACGCGGCCGCTCCGCTCGTCCGCGCGTCCGTGACGAACGTGGATTCCGCCCTGCGCGAAACGAAGCTCTTTAAGGGCGGCGTCGCGGAGTCCGATACGGTCTCGGCCACGATGAAACTCCAGTCCTGGACCTACTTCAAAGGCCTGACGAGCGAAGAAAAGACCGACTTCGCCCAGAACTACAAGGTAGACGGCACGGTCCGCAATACGACTCTTTCCTACTATGAAGATCCGAACGGCGGCGTGGCCGCGGTCCGCGCGGCTGTCGCGAACGGGGACTCCGCGCTGCGTCAGACCAAGCAGCACCGCGGCGGCACCGCCGGAGTCGACACGATCGCGGCGACGATGAAGCTCCAGACGTGGATCTACTACCAGGGCGTCTCGGGCGAGGAGAAGACCGACCTCACGCAGAACTACCGCGCGAACGGCACGACCGTCCGCAACACGCAGATCTCTTATTACGAGGACCCCGAGAACCCGAACGGACTCGTTCGCGCCTCGGCCACGTTCGGCGACTCCGCCCTCCGCGAGACCAAACTCTGGCGCGGCGGCACGGCCGGCCTCGACACGATCTCCGCCACGATGAAGCTTCAGACGTGGACTTACTTCAAGGGCTACTCCGGCGAGGAGAAGACCGACTTCACGCAAAACTACAAGTACGTGAACGGCGCGGCCGTGGTGCGCAACACGCAGATCTCCTATTACCAGGACGTCGCCGACGAGAATAACCCGCTTGCGCTCGTCGGCGCGGCCGCCGCGGACCCGGACGCGGCACTCCGCCAGACCAAGCTCTTCCGTCTCGGGAGCGCGGGCTCGGCCGTCGTCACTGGCCTCAAGATTCAGACTTGGACCTTCTACCGTGGCGATTCGAGCGAAGAGAAGACCGACTTTACCCAGAACTACAAGGCCAACGGCGCCGACGTCCGCAACACCACGATCTCCTACTACCAGAAAGATCCCGCCAACGTCGCCGCGCCGCTCGTCCGCGCCGCCGCGACCAACGGCGACTCTGCTCTACGCGAGACCAAGCTCTTCCGCGGCGGCGTGGCCGGCGAGGATACCCTCGCGTCGACCATGAAACTTCAGGCTTGGACCTACATGAAGGGCGAGTCGAACGAGGAGAAGACCGACTTCGCGCAGGGCTACAAGGCTGACGGCGCCACGGTCAAGAACACCACGATTTCCTATTACCAGAAGGATCCCGACGATCCCGCGGCGGCTCTCGTACGCGCGGCACAGGCCAACGCGGATTCCTCGCTCCGTGAGACGAAGATGTACAAGGACGGCTCCGCCGGAGTGGACACGATTTCCGGGACGATGCGCCTCCAGACGTGGTCCTACCTCCGCGGTCTTTCCGGCGAAGAAAAGACCGACTTCGTCCAAAGCTACAAATCGAACGGCACGACGGTTAAGAACACCACGGTCTCGTATTACGAGGATCCGAACGGCGGCACCGCGCTCGTGCGCGCGACGAACGCCAACGGGGACTCCGCGCTCCGCGAGACCAAACAGTTCCGCAATGGCACGGCAGGTTCGGACGTCATCGGCGCGGGAATGCCGCTCCAGACCTGGACCTACTTCAAAGGCGATCCCTCGGAAGAGAAGACAGATTACCTCCAGAACTACAAGGGCAACGGCGTCACGGTTCGCAGCACGCAGATCACCTACTACGAGGACCCCGCGAACGCCGCCGCTCTCGTACGCGCGCTCGACGCCAACGGCGATTCCGCCCAGCGCGAGACTAAGCTCTGGCGTGGCGGCGTGGCCGGCTCCGCCACGACCGCCGCTACGATGAAGCTCCAGACGTGGACCTACTTCAAGGGTGAATCCGGCGAGGAAAAGACAGACTATCTTCAGAACTATCGCGCGAACGGTACGACCGTCCGCAGCACGCAGATATCCTATTACGAGGATCCAAACAACACCGCAGCGATCGTCCGCGCCGCGCAGTCTACGGCGGACACCGCGCTTCGCGAGACGAAGCTCTGGCGCGGCGGCACGGCCGGTTCTTCCGTCATCACCGTGACGATGAAGCTCCAGACCTGGACCTACTTCAAAGGCGAGGCGAATGAGGAAAAAACCGACTTCACTCAGAACTACAAGGCAGACGGCGCCACCGTCCGCAACACGACGATCTCCTATTACCAGAAAGATACGGCGCTTCCGACCGCGCCGCTCGTCCGCGCCGTCACGACGAACGCCGACTCCGCTCTCCGCGAGACCAAGCAGTACCGCGGCGGCACGGCCGGGGTGGACACGATCTCGGCGACGATGAAGCTCCAGACGTGGTCGTACTTCAAGGGAGACGCCGCCGAAGAGAAGAGCGATTTCGTTCAGACTTACAAGTCCGACGGTTCGACCGTGAAGACGACCCAGATCAGCTTCTACGTGAACCCCGCGGGCGCCGGTCTCGTGCGCGCAGCGGCGGCTAACGGGGATTCCGCTCTCCGCGAGACCAAGCTCTACCGCGGCGGCTCCGCCGGCCTCGACACGATCCTTGCGACCATGAAGCTCCAGGCCTGGACCTACTTCAAGGGCGAGGCGAACGAGGAAAAAACCGACTTCGCGCAGAACTACAAATCCAACGGCACCGACGTCCGCAACACCACTCTTTCGTTCTACGAAGATCCGGCCGGCGGCGCGGGCGTGGTGCGCGCGGTCGACGCGACGGCGGATACCGGACTTCGCCAGACGAAGCTTCACCGCGGCGGCGCCGCGGGTTCCGACACGATCTCCGCGGCGATGAAGCTCCAGACTTGGACTTACTTCCAGGGCCTCTCGGCCGAGGAAAAAACCGACTTCGTCCAGAATTACAAGTCGAACGGCGCCGACGTCCGCAACACGCAGATCTCGTACTACGAGGATCCGACCGATCCGAACGCGCTCGTGCGCGCCTCGGCGGCGAACGTGGACTCGGCCCTCCGCGAGAACAAGCTCTGGCGCGGCGGCACCGCCGGCTTGGACACGATCGCAGCCGCGATGAAGCTTCAGACTTGGACCTACTTCAAAGGAGAATCAGCCGAGGAAAAGACCAATTACCTGCAAAACTACAAGTCGAACGGTACGGACGTGCGCAACACCCAGATCCATTACTACGAGGACCCGGCGAACGCGGCGCTCCTTGTGCGGGCCGCCCAGGCCGAAGTGGATTCCGCCCAGCGCGAGACCAAACTCTGGCGCGGCGGCACTTCCGGCTCCGACACGATCGCCGCCACGATGAAGCTCCAGACGTGGACCTATTTCAAGGGCGACTCGGCGGAAGAGAAGACCGACTACCTCCAAAACTACAAGTCCAACGGCGTCGACGTGCGCAGCACGCAGATCTCGTATTACGAGGACCCGGCGAACGCGGCCGCGCTGGTTCGCGCAGCCGCGGCGGCCTTCGAATCGGCGCTCCGCGAAAACAAGCAGTACCGCGGCGGCACGCCGAACTCGGACGTCCTCTCCGTCGATATGAAGCTCCAGTCGTGGACCTATTTCAAGGGTCTGGCGAACGAAGAGAAGACGGATTATCTCCAGACTTACCGTTCCAACGGTACGACCGTGAGGAACACGACGATCTCGTTCTACGAGGATCCGAACGGCGGCACGGGCGTCGTTCGCGCGGTCGCGGCGACGGCGGACACTGCGCTGCGCCAGACCAAGCAGTACCGCGGCGGCACCGCCGGCTCAGACGTCATCGCGGCGACGATGAAACTGCAGACGGCCACCTACTTCCTGGGCGTCTCCGGCGAAGAAAAGACCGATTACGTCCAGAATTACCGCTCGGACGGCGTCGCCATCCGCAACACGCAGCTCCACTACTACGAAGATCCGGCGAACGCCGCCGCCCTCATCCGCGCCGTCGACGCCAACGGCGACTCCGCTCAGCGCGAAACCAAGCTTTTCCGCGGCGGAACCGCTGGCTCCGACGCGGTCACCGCGGCGATGAAACTCCAGACCTGGACCTACTTCAAGGGCCTCTCGGGCGAAGAGAAGGTGGACTACCTGCAAAACTACAAGTCGGACGGCGTCGGCGTCCGCAACACCCAGATCCATTACTACGAGGACCCTGCGAACGCGGCGCTTCTGGTCCGCGCGATCGACGCGACGGTGGATTCCGCCCAGCGCCAGACGAAGCTCTTCCGCGGCGGCGCGGCCGGCTCCGACGTCGTTTCGGCCGCGATGAAGCTCCAGACCTGGACCTACTTCAAGGGCGATACCAACGAAGAACGCACCGATTACCTTCAGAATTACAAGTCCAGCGGCACTGACGTCCGTAACACGATGATCAGCTATTACCAGGATCCGCTGAACGCCGCGTCGCCGACGCTCGTCCGCGCCCTGCAGGCCGGCCCCGACGCTCCGCTCCGCGAGACGAAACTCTGGCGCGGCGGCACGGCGGAGTCCGACGCCATCAACGCCGTCATGAAGCTTCAGACCTGGACCTACTACAAGGGCGACGTGAACGAAGAAAAGACCGACTTCGTCCAAAACTACAAGGCGGACGGCACGACGGTCCGTAACACCACGCTTCACTATTACGAAGACCCGGCGAACGCCGCCCTTCTCGTGCGTGCGACCGCCTCAAGCTCTGATTCTGCTCTGCGCGAGACCAAGCAATTCCGCAATGGCACCGCCGGCTCGGACATCATCGCCACGACGATGAAGCTCCAGACCCATACCTACTTCAAAGGCCTCGTGAACGAAGAGAAAACCGACTTCCTTCAGAATTATCGGTCGAACGGAACCACGGTCCGCAACACGCAGATCCATTTCTACGAAGACCCCACGGGCGGCACCGGGGTGGTACGCGCATCCGTCGCCAACTCGGAATCGGCGCAGCGCGAGACCAAGCTCTACCGCGGCGGAACGATGGGTTCGGACACGATCTCCGCGACGATGAAACTTCAGACCGTGAGCTACTTCCAGGGCGTGGCGAACGAAGAGAAGACTGATTACGTCCAGAACTACCGCTCCGACGGAATCGCGGTCCGCAACACCACGATCTCCTACTACGAAGATCCCGCGAACGCCGCCGCCCTGGTCCGCGCGGTCGCGGCAAACGCGGATTCTGCGCTCCGTGAAACCAAGCAGTGGCGCGGAGGCACCGCGGCGTCGGACGTCGTCTCCGCCACGATGAAACTTCAGTCTTGGTCCTATTTCAAGGGCCTCTCGGGCGAAGAAAAGACCGATTACGTCCAGAACTACAAATCCAACGGATCGGACGTGCGCAATACGACGATCCATTACTACGAGGACGTCGCGCTCGCGGTCGTTCGCGCCTCCGCCGCCAACGTCGATTCCGCGCAGCGCGAGACCCGCCAGTACCGCGGCGGCTCGGCCGGCTCCTCCGTCATCTCCGCAACGATGAAACTGCAGACTTGGACCTATTTCAAGGGCGACGCCGGCGAAGAGCGGACCGACTATCAGCAGAACTACAAGTCCAACGGCACCGACGTGCGGAACACGCAGATCAGCTATTACCAGGATCCCGCAGGCGCCGCCGGCGGGCTCGTACGCGCGGCCGCGGCAGGCCCCGACGCGGCGCTTCGTGAGACGAAACTCTGGCGCGGCGGCACGCCGAATTCGGACACGATCTCCGCCACGATGAAGCTCCAGACGTGGACCTACTATCTCGGCGAGGTCAATGAAGAGAAGACGGATTATTCGCAGAATTACAAGTCGAACGGCACGGCGGTGCGCAACACGACGCTCTACTACTACGAAAATCCGGCGGGCGCGGGTCTCGTGCGCGCCGTGGGCGCGAACGTCGACTCCGCACAACGCGAGACCAAGCTCTACCGCGGCGGCACCGGCGGCTCGGCCGCCGTCTCGGCCGCGATGAAGCTTCAGACCTGGACTTACTTCCAGGGCCTTTCCGGGGAAGAGAAAACCGATTACGCGCAGAACTACAAGGCCGACGGCGCGGCCGTCCGTAACACGACGATTTCCTATTATGAGGACCCCGCGGGCGGCGTCGGCCTCGTGCGTGCCGTCGCCGCGACCCCGGACACCGCGCTCCGCCAGACCAAACAGTGGCGCGGCGGCTCGGCCGGTTCCGACGCGATCACCGCCGCGATGAAGCTTCAAACTTGGATCTACTTCCAGGGCGTCGTCGGCGAGGAAAAGAACGACTTCCTGCAGAACTACAAAGCCAACGGCACCGACGTCCGGAACACGATGTTCTATTATTACGAGGATCCGGCGAACGCCGCCGCCCTCGTGCGGGCGATCGACGCGAACGGCGATTCCGCCCAGCGCGAAACGAAGCTCTTCCGCGGTGGTGCCGCCGGATCGGACACCATCACCGCCGCGATGAAACTCCAGACGTGGTCGTACTTCAAGGGTCAGGTCAGCGAAGAAAAACTCGACTACGTGCAGAACTACAAGGCGGACGGCACGACGGTCCGCAGCACCGTGATCACCTATTACGAAGGTCCCACCGGCGGGCTCATCCGCGCCTCGGTCGCCGACGTCGACTCGGCTCAGCGCGAGACCAAGAGCTGGCGCGGCGGCGTGGCCGGTGCCGACACGATCTCCGCCACGATGAAACTCCAGACTTGGACGTACTTCCTCGGCGAAGTAAACGAGGAGAAGACCGACTACTCACAGAACTACAAGTCCGACGGCACGACGATCCGCAACACGACGCTCCATTACTACGAAGACCCCGCGAACGCCGCGGCTCTCGCGCGCGCGGCCACTGCCGGAGCGGACTCCGCCCAGAAGGAAACCAAGCTCTACCGCGGCGGCGCCACCGGCTCCGACGACGTCTCGAGCCTCAAGCTCCAGACTTGGACCTACTTCAAGGGAATGGCCAACGAGGAAAAGACCGATTACCTCCAGAATTACAAACTCGACGGCACCACCGTCCGGAACACCCAGCTTCATTATTACGAGGACCCGGCGAACGCGGCGGGTCTCGTGCGCGCGACGGCCGCGGACGTCGATTCCGCCCAGCGCGAGACGAAGCTTTACCGCCGCGGCACCGCGGGCACGGACGCGCTCGCCGCCAACATGAAGCTCCAGACCTGGACGTACTTCCAGGGTGTGGCGAACGAAGAAAAGACCGATTACGTTCAGAGCTATCGCACCGACGGCGCCACCGTCCGCAACACGACGATCAATTACTACGAAGACCCGGCCAACCCGGCCGGTCTCGTGCGCGCGGTCGCGGCCAGCGTCGATTCCGCCCAGCGACAGACGAAGGTGTACCGCCTCGGAACGGCTGGCTCGGACAACGTCTCCGCCCTCAAACTTCAGACCTGGACCTACTTCAAGGGCGAGGCGAACGAGGAGAAGATCGATTACCTGCAGAACTACAAGTCCGACGGCGTCGGCCTCCGCAACACCCAGATCAATTACTACGCCGATCCCGCCGGCGGCACGGGCGTCGTTCGCGCCACGGCCGCGGACGTCGACTCCGCCCAGCGCGAGACGAAGCTCTGGCGCGGCGGCACGGCGGGCTCGGACGTCATTGGGGCGACGATGAAATTGCAGAACTGGAGCTACTTCAAAGGCGACGCGAACGAAGAGAAGCTCGATTATCTCCAAAACTACAAGGGCGATGGCACGACGGTCCGCAACACGCAGGTCAGCTACTATCAGGATCCCGCGAACGCTGCCCCGACGGCTCTCGTGCGCGCCGCCGGCGCCAACTCGGATTCCGCCCAGCGCGAGACGAAGCTCTACCGCCTGGGCACTGCCGGCTCGGACAACGTCTCCGCCCTCAAGCTGCAGACTTGGACCTATTTCAAAGGCGACGTGAACGAAGAGAAGACCGACTACCTCCAGAACTACAAGGTCAACGGCACGACGGTCCGCAACACGACGATCTCGTACTACGAGGGCGCGACCGCCGCCGCCCTAGTCCGCGCCGCCGCCGCCGATCCGGACGCCGCGCTCCGCGAGACCAAGACGTGGCGCCAGGGCACGGCCGGCTCCGACACGATCGCCGCCACGATGAAGCTCCAGACCTGGACCTACATGAAGGGCTTCGTCGGTGAAGAGAAGACGGACTTCCTCCAAAACTACAAGTCGAACGGCACCGACGTGCGCAGTACGCAGGTCCACTACTACGAAGACGCGGTGAACGCAGCAGCCGTCGTTCGCGCCGACGTCGCGGGCCCCGACTCGGCAATGCGTCAGACCAAGCTCTACCGGAAGGGAACTGCCGGATCCGACAATGTCGCGAGCCTCAAGCTCCAGACCTGGACCTATTTCCTCGGGACTTCGGGCGAGGAGAAGACGGATTACCTTCAGAACTACCGCACCGACGGCGCGACCGTCCGAAACACCCAGCTCCACTATTACGAGGATCCCGCCAATCCAGCCGCGCTCGTGCGTGCGACCGCAACGAACGTGGATTCCGCCCAGCGCGAGACCAAACTCTACCGCGGCGGCTCGGCGGGCTCCGACGACGTCTCTTCCTTGAAGCTCCAGACTTGGACGTACTTCAAGGGCCTCTCGGGCGAAGAGAAGGTCGACTACACCCAGACCTACAAGTCGAACGGAACCGACGTCCGCAACACGACGATTTCCTATTACGAGGATCCCGCCAACGCCGCCGCCCTCGTGCGCGCTTCCACCGCCGACGTGGATTCGGCGATGCGCGAAACGAAACTCTACCGCCTTGGCACCGCCGGCTCCGACGACGTATCCTCCTTGAAGCTCCAGACTTGGACTTATTTCAAGGGCGATGTCAGCGAGGAGAAGGTGAACTTCGCGCAAAACTACAAGGCGAATGGTACTGACGTCCGCAACACCACCATTTCCTACTACGAGGACCCCGCCGACCCGAACGCGCTCGTACGGGCGGCCGCGGCGCAGGCCGACTCCGCGATGCGCGAGACCAAACAGTGGCGCGGAGGCACGGCCGGCTCGGACACGATCTCCGCCACGATGAAACTCCAGACCTGGACCTACTTCAAGGGCGACGTCTCGGAGGAAAAGACCCACTACATGCAAGCTTACAAGTCCGACGGGAGCGTCCGTTCCACGCAGATCTACTATTACGAAGATCCTGCGGGCGGAAACGGTCTGGTGCGCGCCGACGTCGCGGGCGTGGATTCGGCGATGCGCGAGACGAAGATGTTCCGCCTCGGAACCGCGGGTTCGGACAACGTCTCTTCCTTGAAGCTCCAGACTTGGACATACTTCAAGGGATTCGCGACCGAAGAAAAAACCGACTTCGCGCAGAACTACAAGTTCGATGGCACGAGCGTTCGCTCGACGACGATCAGCTACTACGAGGACCCCGCGGGCGGGGCGGCTCTCGTGCGCGCGGCGCTGGCGGGCCCCGACTCGGCGCTTCGCGAGACCAAGATGTACCGTTTCGGTTCGGCGGGTTCCGCGGCGACGGGCGGGCTCAATCTTCAGACCTGGACCTACTTCAAGGGAATCTCCGGCGAGGAAAAGACCGACTACGCTCAGAACTACAAGCGCGACGGCGTCACGGTACACGGCACCACGATCTCGTTCTACGAGGACCCCGCAGGTGGCACGGGCGTCGTGCGCGCGGAGACGGCCAACGGCGACTCCGCCCTCCGCGAAACCAAGAGCTACAAGAACGGCACTGGTGGCTCGGACGCGATCGTCGCCGGTATGGATCTCTTGAGCTGGACCTACTTCAAGGGGCTTTCGAGCGAGGAAAAGAGCGACTTTTCGATCAGCTACAAGAAGAACAACGACGTGCGCAGCACCCAGATCACCTGGTATGAGGACGTGAACGGCGCCGGTCTTGTGCGCGCGGCCGACGCGGATGTGGATGCGGCGATGCGCGAGACGAAGCTCTACCGGAAGGGCACGACGGGCTCCGACAACGTCGCGAGCCTCAAGCTCCAGACCTGGACCTACTTCAAGGGCCAGATGAACGAAGAAAAAACCAATTTCTCGCAGTCTTACTGGACGAACGGAACGACCGTCCAGAACACGACGATTTCCTACTACGAGTCGAACCCCTCGGGCGGCGCGCCCGAGCGCGCGGCCCAGGCGTCCGGCGATCAGGCGCTCGTGCGCAGCGATTCCTTCAAGAAAGGCGCCACCGGCTCCGACAGCACCTCCGGACTCAAGCTTTCTGCCAAGAGCTTCTTCAAGGGCCTCTCGAGCGAGGAAAAGACCGACTACGCACTCAATTACAACGGTCCCGCGGGTCAGGAAGACGTGGTCTCTGAGACGACGTCCTTCTACGGGGAAGCGAATCCGAGCCCCGACTACCGCGCTCAGGATGCGTACCTCTACGATCCGATGAAGCGCACTGAAACCCGCATCGGTGGTTCGAATAACGGAACCAACGACGGCCGTAAACGCACGTTCTCGTACTTCACGGGCAGCTCGGGTGAAGAGAAGGTGCTCTTCACGCAGTCGTACACCTACGACCAGCTCGTGTACGAGACCACGAAAAACGCGTACGACCCGAACGACGGCCGCATGACCGAGTCGACGACCTACCGCCGCGGCAGCGAGGGCGTCAGCACCGTGACGGGCCTCCTTAAGAAGAGCAAGACGGTGTTCGCCGGCGAAGAGAGTTACGAGAAGGTGCACGAGTCGTTCGCGTACCGTCCGAATGGGTCGCTCAAGAACCACACGCTGTCCGAGTACGAGGGCGGCTTGCTTGCGACGAACCCGAACATTCCGTTCGAAGCGGCTCTCCGCCGCCAGCAGACCTTCTACGGCCCCGCCTCGGCAGGCCGCCGCGTGAACGAATCGGTTTATCTCGGGGACTGGAGCGAGGAAAAGATCGACAGGATCACCGATTATAAAGGCGTCGTCACTCAGCACTATTACGACGGGTTCTTCTTCACTCCGGCCGGCGGCATGATGATGCCGAACGCCGCGCAGCCGAACAAATACGAGCTCGTCACGCGCACGGAGATCATCGGAAACGGCGACGTGAGCTACTTCGGCATCAACCAGTTCAAGGAATCGCAGCAGAAATTCCAGACCGACTACAAGGGCACCATCACGACGTACGTTTATGATGCTTCCGACGTGCTCGTGAAGACGTCGGCCATCCAGACTGTTGCCCGCGCGATCGGCCTCGCCGGCTTCGTGCCGGAGCAGTCGGAGCTCGCGACGTTCTTCGAGCGCGATCTCTACCTCGACACACGCGCCGTGTTCTCGACGAACGGCCTCAACAATATCACCTACAACCGCTACGACGGCGGCACCGGCGACCTCTTTTACACCATCGAGGTGACGAACGCCTTCGCGGGGGCCGTCGCCGCCGTGAAATCCGCACCGGCCTCGATCGGAGCCTTCATTGGCGGCCTGACCGGCAACCCCGACACGTTCGTCCCCTCGGGCGGCCTCGGCGTGAACAAGATGACGAAGACTTACATGGAGTACGACCCCGACGACGGCACGACGCGCGCCTCGTTCCAGTTCAGCCCCAGCGGCAAGCGCATCGCCTTCACCTACGAGAAGATCATCCAGCCGACGTTCCCCGATGCGTCGAAGCGCTACCGCACGCTCGTGACGCGCACCTCGATGGGCATCGCCTCGACATTCGATTCGATCACGATTCAGAACAAGTACGGCCGCGTGACCGAGACCATCGACGCGGGCGGTATCTTGAGCTACTCGTACTACGTCCCGCCGCCCGGCCTGTGGGGTGTGCCGCTTAACGAGCAGACCTCGGTGCTCAATACGATCACGAAGTCGGATCTGAACGGCAAGACTCTCCAGACCCTGCAGACCGAAGTCTGGAACAACCAGGTCCCGATGTCCAACGAGATGGGCGAACAGGCGTTCAACACGCAGATCCTGACGCGCACCGAGTACCGCTATATGGAAGATCCGAGCACGGGCCTCCTCATCACCGCCGAAGCGGAGACCTATGCGGGCACGATTCGCATCCGCCGCCAAGTGTTCGACCAGTACATGCGCGTCACCGAAATCTACGAGTGGCTGCCGACCGAAAACGGCCAGAAGCTGTGGGGCTTGGCGCAGAAATTCACGTACTACACGCCTCCGGGATACGGCCAGTTGAACCTGGGCGCCGGCGGGATGCTTCCGATGCCGACCAACGCGATCGCCTCGATCGTGAATGGCGGCGCGGTGAACGTCGGCGGCAACCTCGGCGGCGCTTCGCTGACCGGCGATGCGCTCACCGCGTGGGCCCTCAAGATGATCAACGCCGGCGACGCGTGGAGCAAGTACCAGACGATGGGTACGGGCGTCACGATGGCGATCCTCGATTCGGGCTTCAACCTCGATTCCACCGCGGTCTGGAGGAACGCCGCGGAAGCTGCGGGCCTGCCGGGCGTCGACGACGACGGCAACGGCTACATCGATGACGTCGACGGCTGGAACTTCGTCGCCGGCAACAACGACGTCTCGGACAAGCTCGGCCACGGCACGAACGTTGCTCGTGCGGCGCTGGCGGCGGCTCCCGGGGCGAACGTGATGCGTCTCAGCGTTCTCGACGAGTTTGGCCGCGGCACGGTCGAGAAGATCGCCGAGGGCATCGTCTACGCGGCCCGCAACGGCGCGAAGGTCATCAATCTTTCGATCGGCGGCGGTCTCCTCGACCTCCAAAGCTTCGGCATCGTCCGGACCGCGATCGAGACCGCAATGCAGATGGGCGCGCTCATCGTCGCGGCCGCCGGCAACCAGGGCAAGGAAGTCGATCCGTACTCGATCGCCGCGATCCAGGGCGTCATCGGCGTCGGCGCCAGCGACCAGGCAGACAAGAAGAGCGCTTTCTCGAACGTCGGCGGCAACGTCCGGATCGTAGCGCCTTCCGAGAGCGGCACGTCGATGGCGGCTCCGCTCGTCGCCGGCGCGGTCGCGCTCCTTATGAGCAAATATCCGTACAAGTCCACCGAAGAGATCCGCGGCCTACTCGAAGCGGGCGCGGTCGACCTTGGCGTTCCGGGCTTCGACCGTGAGACCGGCGCGGGCCGCCTCGATGTTGGCCGCTCTCTCGCCCTCGCGGCGCTTGGCGGTCCGATTTCGCCGCTCGCTCCCCAGGGTCCCGGCCCCGGCGGCTCTCCCGTTCCTCCGCCCGCGGGCGGCGAAGACCGCGGCGATCTCCTTTCGGCCCAGGATGGCATTGAGAGTGTCGAGATCACGATGCCCGAAGGCGGCAAGATCCGTTTCCCCGAAGGCGGCACGGTCGTCAAGAAGGGCGCCACGATCGTTGTGTCGGCCAACGGCGAGATCTCGGTCGAACCCGGCGAGGCCGTCACGCTGATCGGTGCCGCGAAACTCTTCCTGGTCGGCCCCGCGCTTATCCGCTCGCTGAACAACAACGTCGTTCTCACGTTCCCCAACGGCGGCGCGGTAAACCCGCCCGCGAAGCAATTTATCCCCGTGAGCGCGGGCAGCAGCGTCGGTCTCGAGGCGGGGGCCAAGCTTTCGTTCAAGAGTGGCGGCACCGTCACCGCGTCGGGCTACGCGCGCGTGCGCCTGACCGCCGCCGGCACGCTGACCTTCGCGAACGCGACCCGTGTGATCCACAAGGGCTCTCCGATCATGGTCCCCGCGGGCGGAACACTCGCGCTTGACGAGAACGAAGAGGTCATCATGCCGGACGGCGGCAAGGTGACCCTACCGTCGGCCGGAAGCATCCAGGCGGGCGAAACCGCGATCAACGTGACGCTCAACTCCGCGGCCGAAGTCGCACTCGAGGAGCAAGCGAGCGCCACGATCAAGGACCGCATCTCGAACATGTCTCTCGATGCGGCCAAAACTTCCGGCGTAATGTACATCGCTGGAAGCGCCCTCACGCTCGACCCGAACACCCGCGTGTACGGCTTGACTGGCCTGCCGACCACGCTTGCGGAGCTCGAGACGACGTACCTCGACAACCGTCAGCGTACCTATCTCAAGTTGCTCGTCTCGAAGGACTCGTATGGACAGTGGCGCGCGGACCGCATCGATATGGTCCCGGCCCCGATCGAAACGACCGCGGGCCAGATCGACAGCCTCTACAACCCGAACGGTCTGAGCGTCCTGCCCGGCGTGCTCGACGGCACGAACGCGGCCGCCGGATTCGTGCGCTTCAACGACAACGATATCCGCGTGCTCGAGAGCACGATCATCAAGGACGCGAAGGGGAACACGATCACGGGCACGACGGCCGAGAAGATCGCCGTCCTCGAGCGCATCCGCCTCGAGGCCGAGGCCGACGGCATGATCCCGACCGTGAAGCTCGTCGCCACGAAGTCGGCCGACGGCTGGCAGGCTCTCCAGATCCTCGTGACCACGAACCAGCCGACCGATCTCAACCCGACCCGGTTCACCGGCGCGATCACGGCGATCGATATGGCCAAAGGCGAGCTCACCTTCGACGGTAAGAAGATGACGTTCGACGCGGGCACGTTCATCGACAGCGTCACGGGCGAAGCGATGGAAGCCGCAGCCCTTAAGGCGTTCTTCGACGCGAACGTTTCTCGCAGCGTCGGTACTTTCGCGAAAGTCAACGCACGCCGCATCAACGGCGAATGGAAACTCGAGCGCATCGGCGTCATCTCCGACAGCGAGGGCGACGCGAAGCTCTTCGGCACGCTCGAGCTCGTGACCATCGGTGTCGCGCCAGCTCCGACGACAGTCAAGATGAACGGAAAGACGTTCACGCTCGACGCGACGGCTGAGCTTCTCGACGCCAACGACGCGCCGATCACTGCGCAAACTTTGAGTTCGATCCTCGGCCAGCAGGCGCTGGAAGGCGTCGCGACGAAGATCGATGTGAAGCTGAAGGCGACCCCGTCCGGCGTGAAGATCACGTCGCTCCGCACGCGCACCCGCCTGCAGTCGACGCTGAATCACACCGCGCAGGTCGTCTCCGTCGTGATCGATCCGAACGACCCGACGAAGGGCACGATCGACTTCGGCTCGGGCGTGGTCGCGACCGTGGACGCCGGGACGGTCCTTCGCGACTCGCGCAGCCGCACGATCACGCTCGCCGACCTGAAGCCCGAAGATTACGTGCAGATCCGCCTCGTGCAGACTCCCGAGGGCTGGCACGCCGAGCGCGTGACGATCTCCGACGGCGCCGCGCCGGTCAGCTCCATGACCGGCCCCGTCAACTCCGTGAACGTGAACGCCAACACGCTTTCGATCGCCGGCGTCACCGTGAACGTTTCACAGGACGCGACCGTCGAGGACGTCGAAGGCCGCATTTTCCCCGGCGGCCTCGCCGATCTGAGCGCCCTTCTTCAGGCCGGCCAGGTCCGCGTTTCCATCAAACTCGCGCTTCGCAACGGCCAGTGGATCGCGGACCGGATCGTCGTGCAAAGCGTCTCCGCGAAGGCGACCGAATTCGCCAGCTCCTCCATCCAGGCCGCGCACCTGACGACGGACGCGCAGGGCAACGTCGTTTCGATGACGGTCAACGGCGAGACGGTGCGGGTCGGAAACGGCGGCACCGACGGCTTCTTCACGCGCGTCGAACTGAACTACAAGGATCTCACCGACGTCGCCGGTCTCCAGCGCATCGGCATCCGCACGGACGCCAATTTCCCGGTGAATGACCCGATGTACACGGCCGTCAAGGGCCTGAACGGTCTTCTGACCGGAGCTTCGCCCACCATCGTCGACCCGACGACGCCCGTCACCGTGAACGTATACGCGGTGAAGGTCGGAAACGAGTGGCGCGCCTCGAAGGTCGTCGCCCGCACGATCGACGAACTCGCGGGCGGCCCCGGTTCGACGCTGAACGGCCCGCTCGAGGGGGTCGATCTCGACCGGCAGATGATCACGATCAACGGCCAGTCGATCGTCGTCTTCAACCCGATGGCCGTCTTCGACGCTAACGGAGAATCCTACTCGCTGGCGGCCCTCAAGGAACTCTTCGAGGCCAACCGCCTCCGCGGCATCGAGACATACCTGAACGTCAGCTCCGCGCGCGGCTACAACCTGCAGACGAAGGCGATCGGCCACGGCCAGACGGCAACGATCAAGAAGACCGTGACGGTGGCTCGTGACTCCAAACTCTCGTTCAACTGGAAGGTTTCCTCGGAAGCCAACGACAAATTCAGCTTCTTTATCGACGGCGTTCGGGTGGGCGCCGGCATCGGCGGCGAGATCGACTGGGCGAAGGTGACGACCGACCTCTCGGCCGGCGATCACGTCCTCGAGTGGAAGTACGTGAAGGACGGCGCCGTTTCGGCTGGTCAGGACGCGGCATGGCTCGACGAAGTGTTCATCAAAGCGAACACCGTCGACGTCGCGCACGGCGAGCCGCTTTCCGCGTTCGGCCGCATCGCGCTGCCGCCCGACTTCTCCTCGCCGTCCGACAATCCGTTTTACCTCCAGTCCGACACCGCGCGCGATTCCGGCGGCTGGGCCGCGCAGGCCGGGCGCGTGGAGATCGGCCAGACGAGCACGATGCAGCGTCAGGTCACCGTCGGCGCTCCGACCACGATGAGCTTCTGGTGGAAGGTCGATTCCGAAAGCGGCAACTCGTTCAATTTCTACGTCGACGACTTCGCGACGCCGGTCCGCACGGTCTCGGGCCGGAACGGCGGCTGGCAGCTCGTGACGGTGGATCTCTCGGCCGGCGCCCACACGCTTCGCTGGTCTTATAAGAAAACCGCCGCGAACGTCTCTTCGCAGGACACGGGTTGGATCGACGACCTCCGCATCGGCGACGAGGTCATCGACCGCTCGTTCAACCACCCGCAGGGCGTGCGTGCGCCGCTGCCGTCCGGATGGACGACGGGCGCCGCCGTTTGGACGAACCAAAACATTCTCGCTTCTGACGCGGCCGGCTTCGCGCTGCAGGCCGGCTCGACCGCGGCCGGAGCTACGTCGTACGCCGAGAAGACGATGACGCTCGCCGCCGCGGGGCTCCTGCGCTTCAAGGGCCGCCTTTCCTTGCCCGCGACCGACAAGCTCCTCCTTTACGTGGACGGCGCCGCAACGCCGGCGGTTACGATCACCGGAACCGCCGGCTGGATCGACTCGGGCGACCTTTCGCTTGGCGCGGGCGCGCACACGCTGCGCTGGGTATTTGACCGCTCGGGCACCGTCGGCGACGCGAGCGACGGCGCCTGGCTCGACGAAGTTTCCGTCCGCTACCCCGTCGCCACCGAAGCCTTCTCGTATCCCGCGGGTACTTCGCTTCCGCTACCCGCCGCCTACACGGTCGCCGGTGCGGGTTGGGCCAACCAAAACTCCGTTTCGTACGACAACGGCGGTTGGGCCGCGCGCGCGAACGCCACCGCCGCCGCCGCGAAAGCTTCGATGACGCGCACGCTCGACCTTCCGGACGCGGGGACCTTCAAGTTCCGCTGGAAGATGGAAGACGCACACGCCAACGACAAGATGAACGTCTACATCGACGGCGTTCTCCGCGCGACGCTCGCCGCCGCCGACGGCACGGCTTGGATCCAGAAGTCTTTCGACCTCGCCAAGGGCGAGCACACAGTGAAATGGGAGTACGACCGGACGACTTCCGCCGGAGCCGCCTCGAACGACAAGGTGTTCGTCGACACGATTGAGGTCGGGACCGACCGCACCGAAACCTTCACGTATCCCGCGGGCACGGAACTTCCGCTCCCGGCGGCCTTCACCACCACCGGCGGTTGGGTGAACCAGAACGCGGTCACGGTCGACATCAACGATTTCGCCGCGCGCGCGGGCTCGACGGCGGGCGGCGCGAAGTCTTCGATGACGAAGACCCTCACGCTGGACGACCCCGGTTCGGTCACGTTCAAGGTCCAGATGCAGGACCTGCACGCCAACGACCGGGTTCGCTTCTACGTGGACGGCGTTCTCAAGACCACGCTCTCGGCTGCCGACGGCGCGGGTTGGCTGCAGCGGACGGTGACCGGTCTTTCGAAGGGTTCCCACCAGCTCAAGTGGGAATACGATCGCTCCGGCACCGCGGCGACCGTGCCGGCCAACAACAAGGTCTTCGTCGATCAGGTCGACGTCACACACGACCTCTACTCCGAGACCTTCTTCTACCCGCCGGGGACGGAGATCCCGCTGCCGACGGGTTTCGTGACCAACAACTGGGTGAATCAGAACACGACCTCGTTCTCGGCCGGCGGTTTCGCAGCCCGCTCGGGCGACGTCGAAGCCGGCGCAACCTCCTTCATGACGCGCTCGTTGACGCTGACGAATCCCGCTTCGATCAAGTTCAAATGGAAGCTCGAGGACGTTTCGGCGACCGACCGTCTGCATCTGTACGTGGACGGCCAACTTCGTGCGACGCTCGATCCCTCTGAGACCGGCTGGCTCGACCGCGCGGTTGCAATCGACAAAGGCACCCACGAGGTGAAGTGGATGTTCGACCGCAGCGGCACGGCGGCGGGCGGGTCGAAGAACAAGGCCTTTGTTGATCTCGTCGACGCAACCTACGATCCATTCACCGAGACCATGGTTTATCCCGCGAATACCGTCCTCGGACTTCCCGCGGGCTACACGACCGTCGGCGGATGGAAGAGCCAGAACAACGTCGCTTTCGACACGGGCGGCTACGGCGGGTTCGCCGCGCAGGCGGGGTCCACGGCCGCGGGCCAGACGACTTCGATGTCCAAGACCGTGACGATGCCGCAGGCCGGTAAGATGACCTTCCGCTGGAAGTTGGCGGGCGCCGCCGTGGGCGACAAGTTCAAGGTGCTCGTCGACGGCGTCGAACGTACGGCGAACACGCTCTCCGCCGACGCGGATTGGGCGCTCGTGACGCTGGACGGCCTTTCCGCCGGTGCGCACGAGATCGTTTGGGCCTATGAGCGGTCCGCTTCGGCTGGTTCGGCCAACGACCAGGCCTACGTCGACGAGATTGTCGCCACCGTCGAACGGACCGAGACTTTTATCCACCCCGCGAACACGGAGCTCGCTCTTACCGCCGGTTACGCCGCCACGGGCGCGGGCTGGGTCCTTCAGAATACCGTCGCCGCGGACACCACGCCGTTCGGCGGCTGGGCCGCACGTGTGGGCGCGACCGCGGCGGGCGCCTCGTCGGGCCTCAAGAAGACGTTCAATTACGCCGCCGCGACCAAACTTTCTTGGCGCGTGAAGCTCGGCAGCCTCGCCACGGGCGACAAGTTCAAGATCTTCGTGAACGGCGTCGAGAAAACCGCGCTGACGCGCGAGGCCAACACCGACTGGACGCTCGTTTCGCTCGATCTCGTCTCCGGCGCGAACGAAATCGAATGGCGCTACGAGCGCGCGGCCGGCGCTTCCGCTTCGAACGACCAGGCTTATATCGACGACGTGCTCGTCGCCATCACCAAGACCGAAGGGTTCTCCTATCCTGCGGGCACCGAGCTGGCCCTGCCGGCTGGTTACACCATGACGGGCGGCTGGAAGAACCAGAACAGCGACGCTTACGACGCGTTCGGTTTCGCAGCCCGCTCGGGCGCGATCGCCGCGGGTGGCAACTCGACGCTCACCAAGAGCGTGAACCTGGCGGCCGCCGGGAAGGTTTCCTTCCGCTGGAAGCTCGCCGGCGCGGTCGCGGGCGATACCTTCAAGATCCTCGTCGACGGCGTCGAGCAGACGGCCAAGACGGTGACGGCAGACACGGCGGGCTGGGTGCTCGCGACGGTGGATCTCGCCGCCGGCGCCCACAACCTCCAGTGGCGCTATGACCGCTCCGCTACGGCCCCGGTCTCCAACGACGGCGCGTACGTCGACGATATCCGCGTCTTCACGGTCGGCACGTACGACCAGGGCTTCGTCAATACCACGCTTCCCTCGGACTTCTCGACGTCGACCAACAACTATGCTTCTGTCGACGTCGATGAGAACCAGGACCACGGCACCAATTCGAACTCGGTCCGCTTGTACGGCGGCTGGGACTATTGGACCCAGGGTGCGGCCTCCATCACGAAAAACGTCACGCTCGATCAGGCCGGAGAAGTCAGCTTCTACTGGAAGACGGACATGCAGGGTTCGAGCGACTGGGCCAAATTCTACGTGGACGGCGTGCAGAGCGCGCAGGTGACGGCGGTGAGCCAAGACTGGACGCTCGTCACGATCAACCTGACGGCGGGCACGCACGCGCTGAAGTGGGAGAACAATAAAGGCATGTGGTCGTCCACCGGTCAGACGTGGGTGGACGACATCCAGATTACGAGCGCGCAGGTGGCCGGCTTCGAGGACGCGTTCCAGCCCCCGGCGTACGAGCCCTCGTTCGATCCGCTCTCCGGCACCTGGTCGATGGCCGCCGCGGGTGCCAACAACACCGCGTACAAGGATTCCGGCACGGGCGAATGGAGCTACCACTCGTCGCAGCTCCAGGGCCAGACGGCCGAAAACGGCACCGTCGAGGCGCGCATCAAGGTCGACAGCACGAACACGAGCTACAACGATATGGCCTTCCTTAAATTCCGCATGTCGGCCGACGATTCGACAGGCTACGCGGTAAAGGTCGGACGCGACGATTACGTCTACCTGTACCGCATGGAGTCCGGCTCGTACACTCAGATCGGCAGCGCCTATCTTGGGGCCTCTTACGACGGGACGCAGTTCAACGACGTGAAGGTCTCGTTCAACGGTTCGGCGATGGAGGTGTTCGTGAACGGCACCTCGCGTATCACCACCAGCGATTCGACCTACTCCGGCGCGAACAACAAGTCGGTCGCCGTGGGCACGTTCCACACGGGCGCTCCGATCTGGTTCGACGACGTGAAGGTTGTCGACGCCAAATTCTTCGATACGTTCACCCAGAAGAAGGACGCTCCGTTCACGCCCGGATCCGGGAACTGGGAATCCGCCGTGGACACCAACGGCAATGTCGCCTACCGGATCAAGAATATCAACGACGGCAATTACCACCGGTCCGTGTTGAACGGCGCTTCGGTGACGAACGGCGACGTGAGCGCGAAAATCCGCCTCGCGGGCTCGGCCGGATCGTGGAACTCGGACTACGCCTTCCTTTATTTCCGCACGAACGAGGACGCGTCGAGGGGCTACGCGGCGAAGATCGACGTGGACAAAAACCTCGTCCTCTACCGCTACGACAACGGCAGCTGGTGGGCGCTTTCGAGCGTGAACCTGGGCGCGTCGTACGACCCCGCGCTGTACCACGAGATCAAGGCGCGTCTCGACGGCGACTCGATCAAGATCCTCGTCGACGGCGTGGAAAAGACGAGCGCGACCGATTCCAACTTCACCGGCGCGGAATACGACGGGGTGGCGGTCGGCAACTACTACACGAGCGGCGACGTCTGGTTCGACGACGTGAAAGCGGTCGCCGACGAGGCTGTCGGAACGTTCTCGCAGGTGAAGGCCGCGCCCTTCAACGTATTGTCCGGCACCTGGGCGACGAAGAACGAGAACGGGAATATCGTCTACCGCGTCACCGACACAAACGTTTGGGACTTCCGCCGGAGCCTAATGGAGGACATCGCCGTCAAGACCGGCGTGTACCAGGCGAAGATCCGGATCGACGGCAACAACTTCAATTACAACGAAAACGGCTACCTCTACTTCCGCATGTCGGACGACGGTTCCACCGGCTATGCGGTCGAGCTCGACAAGAGCCGCAATTTGATTCTCTACCGCGTGACCAACGGCAGCTACCAGGCGCTCGCGTCGACGACGCTCGCGGTGCCCTTTAACCCGCAGGCCTTCAACACGCTGAAGGTCGAACTCGGGGACGCGGGGCTCATGAAGGTCTACGTGAACGGCGCGGCGACCGCGTCGCTCACCTTCAGCGACGCGACCTACTTCACGGACGCCAACGTGCGCGTCGGCGCGGGCAGTTACCACACCTCGATGGGCGTGACGTTCGACGACTTCTACACGGAGAACGCCTCCGTCCTCAAGGAAGCGTTCGACCGCATCAAACCCTTCCCGTTCACCGCCCTATCGGGAACCTGGACCACGCTGGACGCGGGCGACGGCAACAAAGGCTACGCGCAGACGGGGACGGGGAACAATTACCGCATGGCCCGCATGGACGGCAAGATCCTCACCGACGGCATCCTGCAGGGCGACGTGAAGCTGAACGGCACGAGCGCGACGGACGAGGCGCACTTCATGTTCCGCATGGACGCGAACTTAAACAACGGTAACGCGGTCGGCCTCGACCGCGCAGGCAACCTGCGCCTCTACCGGGTGACCAACAACGGCTGGGGTCCGAGCTACCAGGAGATCAGGAAGGTCGTCCTCGCCGGCTTCAACCCCGCGCTCAAGCATAACCTTAAGGTCGTGGTCCGCGACGAGACGGTGACCGTGTTCGTGGATGGCGCCACGGCTCCCACCCTCACGTACACGGACGAGACGAGCGACTACATTTATTCGGGCGCCTCGCAGACCGGCGTCGCCCTCTCGACTGTCAACCTGACGGGCGCGGCGATCTTCGACGATTTCGCGGCCACGAAGGACCCTGCGCGCGATAATCTGAATCCGGTGAAGCCCGTCCAGTTTACGCCGCAGCAGGGCACGTGGGGCATGGCGGACGACGGCAATGGCAACATCGCGTATCGCGAAAAGAAAATCAACGACTGGAACGCCCACCTCGCGTACATCGAAGATCTCGAGGCCGAGGACGGCGAGATTGAGGCAAAGGTCCGCATCGACGGCCGCGCGGCGAATTCCACCGACGCCGCCTACGTGTACTTCCGCACCGACCAGTGGCGCGGCAACGGTTACGCGGCCCGCATCGACGTGGACGGCCTCGTGAAGCTCTACCGCTACAGCGGCAATTCCTACACCGAGATCGGTACCGCTTCGCTGGGTGCCTCGTTCGATCCGGCGCTCTACCACACGCTGAAAGTCGCCTACGACGGCTCGGACATCCGCGTGTCCGTCGACGGCGTCCAGAAGATCGCCGTCGACGACGACACTTACGCCGGCTCGAGCTACGTGTACGCGGCGATCGGGACCCAGAACACGAGCGGCCCTGTGTGGTTCGACGACGTGCGCGCGAACTTCACGCCCGTGCGCGACAACTTCACGAAGCTGAGTGCGGTGAACTTTACTCCCGTGTCCGACGGCGGCCGCTGGAAGCAGACCGACGACGGCGGCGGGCTGTGGCGGTATTCCCAGACGCGACTGGATACCCAGCGCCACCTCACTCAGATGAACGGCGTTTCGGTGACCGACGGCACGATCCGCGCGTCGGTGCGCATCACGGGCACCGATTCGACCGACGCCGCCTACGTGTACTTCCGCATGAACTCGCAGCTTTCGAACGGCTACGCGGTCTCGATCTCGCGCGACAAGTCGATCCGCATCCACCGGATGTTGAACGGCGTGTACACGACGCTGAAGACGGTGTCGCTCGGCGCGTCGTTCGACCCCGCGGCGTTCCATAATCTCCGCATCGAGACCGAGGGTGCGATGATCAAAGTGTTCGTCGACGGCGCCGCGCAGCCGGCCGCTCACATCACCGACACGACGTGGTCCGGCGCCTCGCAGGCGACGGTCGCGCTTGGCACGCACGACCTCTCGGGCGCCGTTTCCTTCGACGACGTTTCCGCCACGAAGGCGCCGCAGGTCGACGACCGCTTCACGCTCACGCCCGCTGTCACCGGCTTCACGCCGCTCGCCGACCAGGGCGACTGGAAGGCGATGGACGACCGCACCAACGACTTCAAGTACGTCCAGACGAAGGTCGACGGCCTCGTGCACCGCGCGCAGGTCGACGGGGCTTCGACGCTGAACGGCGACGTCACCGCGAAGGTGCGCCTGGACGGCAAAGGCGAGGCGATGATCTTCTTCCGGAACGCCGCCGACCTGAAATCCGGTCTCGTCACCTCGCTCGACGCCGACGGTCGCCTGCACGTCTACAGTTACACGACGGCCGCCAACGGCACGATGACTTTCACCGACGTGACCGCTCCCGTCCAAATGCCCGCTTCTTTCGACCGCTCCGCCTACCACACGATCCGCGTCTCGATGGACGGCGGCGTGGTTCGCGTGTTCGTCGATGGCGCGCAGAACCCTTCGTCGACGTACGTCCACTACGATATCCGCAATGAGTCCTCGGCGTCCACGCAGGTACTGATCGGCACGCGCGGCGCCGAGTCGTTCGTCTGGTTCGACGACGTGAAGGTCGAGAAGAATACGAGCTGGAAACCGGTCTACGCCGGCCCCGCGACTTCGCCGCACCAGATGTTCCACTTGGAGAAGGCCGCCACGGGCACGCAGATCATGCCCGACGGATTCGAGACGACCGACGCCCTCGTTCAGAATAAGACGAGCTCCAACTGGGTCGCCAACGGCGTCCTCATCAATCCCGCCGGCCGCCGCGCGGTGGTCAAGAGCGCCCTGTCGGGCGTCGACCAGGGCGAGCAGACCCTCCGCTTCGGAGACCAGGTCATCTCGATGAAGGATGTCCGTGTGTTCGTGAACGGCCAACTTACCGATCTCTCGACGCTCCAGGGGAGCTTGAGCGAAGCCGCGGCCAACGACGAAGTTCTCGAACTTTCCTCCGACACCCTCATCAAGCGCGAGCGGAACGGCCGGTGGACGCCGTTCGTCAATTTCGTGAACCTGAGCCGCCGCTCCCGCACCGCGAAGATCGCCTCCGATTCACCGATCGAGGACGTCGTCGTGGGTACTTCGACGATGCGGATCGGCGACATGGACGTGCGTATGCCCGACGGGTGGCGTGTGAACTTCTATCCGTGCGCGATCGGGCAAGGTTGCATGCCGACGCAGATCTCCTCGATCACGGCGCTCCGACAGAAACTCCTCGAGATTCAGGCGGACCGCGCCCGTGCTGTCCTCGAGGACGCGCAGGACCTGCGCCGCACGTCCTCCGGCGAGTGGACGTTCGGCAATTCCACGATTGACCTCCGCATGACCGCGACTCCGGCCACGACGCTGGCGGTAGGCAGCCTGCTCGCCTCGGTCGACGACGGCCCCGGGAAGACGTTCTCCACCACGGACGGGACTCCGATCAAGACCGTGGGACGCAAGGCCTGGTGGTACAACAACGGCCAGTACGAGGAAATCAGCCTCACGTCGCTGAAGAACAAGCTCGCCGCGATCCAGGCGGCCGGAGACCGCATCCGCGTTGACGGCCAGTACGGTAACCAGAACGGGCACCTGCTTCGCGAGAATGCCTCCGGCGATTGGGAGCTCACGCAGGATATCTACTTCCGCATGTCGGAGCCCGTTGCGACGCTCGGCGCCCAGTCGGTCCTCAAGACTGTCACGGTCGAAGGGGCGGACGGAACGCTCACATGGATCGACGGCCAGGCCGTACGGCTCGACGACCGCAAAATCTATTGGAACTACCAGGAAATTTCGATCGCAGCTCTGCGCGACAACCTCCAGGCCGCGGACCTCGAGAACCTCAAGGTACTTCTCTCGAGCCAGGTGCGCATGCGCAAGAATTCATCCGGAGTATGGTCGTTCGCCGACGACCTCCGCTTCGAAACCGGAGCGCGGTCCGCGGGCCGGCTGATGGCCGACGCGCTCGTGTCCTCCGTTCAGGACGCCGCCGCCCAGAATACGATCACGATGATCGACGGTCGCGCGATCAAACTCGGCTCTTTCCAGATTTACTGGTGGAACGGGGTTATGTACGAGACGCTCAGCCTCACCGCATTCAAGGGCAAAGTCGACGCGGCCCAGATCGCGGGCGACAAGGTCTTCACGCGCGCCGCGGACTACTGGAACAACTCGTATGAAGTCCGAAAGAACGCCGCCGGCGAATGGGAATTCGCGCAGAACGTGTATTTCGGCGTTTCTTCCCAGACTGCGGCGATCGCCGTGGACTCGCTCTTGACGGCCGCCTCGGCCAACGCGCCCGCGACGATCACCCTTCTCGACGGACAGTCGCTCGCGATCGGCTCGAAGAAGATCTACTGGTGGAACGGGACCGCCGACGTCGAGATCAGCGCCGCCGTGCTCGTCGAAAAGATCGGCCTCATCCAGACCCGCGGCGACAAGGTTTCCTTCCGCGTGCGCGCCGCCATCAAGAAGTCCGGTTCCGACTGGGTGCTCGACGAGGACCTGCGCCTGATGGCGACGGGGTCCGCTTCCGGCATCGCTCCGGATTCGCTCCTGACGTCGGTCACGACGGGCTCCGGCGGGGCACTCAGCTTCCTCCAGGGTCTCGACGTGAAGATGAACGGCAAAAAGATTTTCTGGTTCAACGGAACCACCACTCAGGAGATCGACGCGGCGGGCCTCGCGCAAAAGATCGTCGACGCCAACACGTTTGGCGGCCGCGTTCGCACCCGCAACCTGAACACGTACCCGGTCTCGATGTTCGGCATCCGCAAGGCCGACACCGGCGAGTGGCAGCTGTCCCAGGACATCACGTTCGAAGCGACCCAAACGACCGCGAGCCTCCGTCTCGACACTCCGGTCACGGCCGTCAACACTGCGAACGGCGGTTCGTTCCAGCTGTCCGACGGATCGTGGGTCAAGATGAACGGCAAGCTCGTTTACTGGGGCCACGCCACGACGCAGACGATCGCGCTCTCCACGCTCGCGAGCTACGTTCAGCAGGCCAACGACGCCGGCACCCGCACCCACGTGACTTGGGGCAACATGGGATGGTCTCGTAAAGAAACGTTCGCCATGCGCAAGGTCTCCGACACGGAATGGGAGCTCACCGAGGACATCTTCATGATGACCGACGTCTGGCCGGGCTCCACCTTCGGGCAGAGCACCCTCGTGAGCGCCGTCGACGCGGGCGCCGTGCCGTCGGTCTCGTTCGGAAGCCAGACAGTTCTCCTCGGAAGTCAGACGATCACTTGGCACGACGGCGCGACCTCGACCACGATTTCCGCGGCCACGCTCGCGGGATACCTCGACGCCGCCCGCGCGAGCGGCGACAAGATCTCTCTCAAGCTTGCCAACGGAATGACCAAGAACGCCTCCGGCCAGTGGACGCTGACGGGAACGCTTCAGGTCGAGGCCTTCCCCAAACTCGGGACGTTCGCCGCAAGCTCTCTTCTCAAGGCGGTCTCGGCGTCGCCCGCCACCTACACGCTCTACGACGGTCAGCCGGTCAAGCTCGACGGCGCGCAGATGAACTGGTGGAATGGCACCGCGAGCGTGGCGATTTCGGCCGCGGACCTTGCCATCAAGATCGCCGAAGCCGCCGCGGTCAACGGCCGCGTGGAACTTAAGAACGCCGCCGGCGTGCGCAAGGCCGGTTCGGATTGGATCGCCACGGGGCCCGTCACCTTCCAGGCCGTCGAGCAGAAGGCGACGCTCGCGCTCGGCGCGGTCATCACCGCGGCCACCGGCACGGACACGATTTCGCTCCTCGGCGGCGATGCGGTAAAGATCGCCGGACGCAAAATTTACTGGTGGAACGGCACGGGTTACGACGAGGTGGACGTGCCCACGCTCGCGACGAATCTTGCGCTGACGGCCACCGCCGGTAAGAAAGCGCTCCTGCGCGTCCCCAACGAGACCCGCCGGAACGTGGCCAACGAGCTTGAATTCACTCAGAACGTCTACCTCGGTGCGTCCGACTCGCTTCTGACGGTCGACCGGAACTCGATGATCCTGTCCGCGAACGCGGCCGGCACGATCACTCTCCTTAGCGGCCAGGCGATCAAGCTCGGAGCGTTCACGGTCCGTTGGCAGGAAAACGGCACCATCCAGGACCTGACCGCCGCGCAGTTTGCGGAAAAGGTCGGAACCCAGGCGGGCCTCGGCAACCGTATCGGAGCCCTTGCGAATCTCGCGGCGCGCCGTGCGACCAATGGGGACTGGGAATTCACCTCTGCGCCGCTCTTCGGCCCGATCGAGACGCTCAGCGCGATCGACGCGGATGCGCCGGTCGGCGGGATCAACCTTGTGAATGGCACGATCCGCATCGGTACCCGCGACATCGTGCTGCCGGCGGGCGGGATCTCGGTCACCTTCACCAACGAGAACGGCGTTTCCGAAACCCTTACCACGCTGGCGGACCTCAAGAACCGCATCGATCAGGCCCTGCAGAACGGACTCGGCATCCTGACGTACGACCCTGCGACACCGATCACAATCCGGAAAGAAGGCGCCGTCTGGAAGATCGTGACCGGCAACTTCAAGCTGAAGACCTCGTCCGACCGCGCGACCCTGCGGACCGGTTCGCTCGTCGAGGCCGTGGACGTCACAAACAAGAAGGTCACCATTGGCGGCACCACCTACCAGATGAGCGCCACGGCCACGGTCCGCTGGTGGAATCAGCCGATGAACCGTTACGACGTGATCACGGCGACGACGCTCCAGCATTACCTGACCGAATACATCGACAATTGGAACGGCGTCGCGGGCTTCAACCTCGAGAAAGCCGCGTACCTGATCGAGGTGCGGGACGATCTGCAGGCTCGCCGCGCCAACGACGGCACGTGGCACTTCGCGACCGAGAACCTTTACTTCAAGCCGACGCTGGCCACGGCGACCATCACGAAGGACTCGACCGTTCAGAGCTACGACGGCGTGAACATCACCTTCGCCGGTGGCCGCAAGGTGCGCCGCTATCATACCGCCGGTATTAGTTGGCAGACCGCCCAGAATTGCTGGAACTGCTACGAAAACATCTCCGACGACGAGTTCGCGCGCCGCATCGCCCTAGCGGCCCAGGAAGGCCGCGTCATCAAGCTCGAGTACGACGAAACCGTTTACGTCGACGCCAACGGCGAATACCGCTTCGACACCGTCCCCGTGTTCGTGAACGTGATTCCGACGATCTCGCTCGCGGAAGGCTCGGCGGTCGACGGTGCGAGCGGAATCAACAAGAGCGTCAGCATCAGCGGCATGGAGATCGTTGTCCCGACGACGCCGGGCGGATGGAACCAGCCCTACGGCGAATACATCGGCTGGCGCGACAATAACTGCGGATCTTCGCTCTGCCCCGAGCAGTCGCTTAGCATTGTCGAGTTCGCCGCGAAGATCGTGGAAGCGCAGAAGACCGGCCGCAAGGTCAAAACTTATCAGGAGACGAAGTTCAAACAAACCGAGAGCGGCTGGATCTTCGAAGGCCGCCCGGTGTTCGGCTACGCCGAAGCCGTCGCCACCGCGACGATCCAGCTGAATGCGCTGATCACGGGCCTCACGAAGACCGAAACGCGCAAGAGCATCAACTTCGGCGGCCTCGACGTGAAGGTCCCCGACAACACGATCCTCTACTGGTTCGACGGCTACTATCAGCAGCTCAATTTCGACCAGTTCAAGGCCCGCGTCGAGCAGACGATCGCCGCAGGCGAGAGGGTCGAGACCTACCTCGGCGACCACTATATGAAGCGCACGGGCGAAGGCTGGGAGCTCACCTCGAACCCGCTCTATCTCTTCCGCAAGCCGGCCTCCAGCTCCATGAATCAGAGCGTGCTTCGCGATTTCAACGGCAACGTCTCGGCCGTCAACGCCTCTGCCAAAAAGCTCACCGTCAACGGCCTTGAGATCGAGACCATCGACGAGACGGTCATCCTGAACGGCATCGTGATCCCGCTTTCCGAGCTTGCGACGCACGTGGGCGGCGCGGATTCACTGACGCTTCGCGAAGGCGACATCGTCTACGAAAACGGCGCGTGGAAGTTCCGTGCGCGCGCCACGATCTTCACCCGCGTCACGACGCTCGCGGATGTGAAGGGCCCGCTCACGGCCGTCGACAAGATCAAGAAGACGGTCACGATCGGCGGTATCGTGATGACGGTGCTCGAAGGATCCAACGTAACGGTCGACGGAGTGGGCTATTCGATCGACGCTCTGGCCGAGAAGCTCGAGCAGAGCCGCTCGGCGAACCTGCCGATCTGGATCGACGATGTGCTGGGCGGCATCAACGACACTCCGACCGGCTGGGTCGTCCGCGGCAACCTCATCATGAAGACGCAGACCACGACCCTGGGCTCGTTCGCCGGCAAGCTCGAGCGGATCAACGCGGGCAACCGCACGATCGAGGTGAACGGGATGCGGATGGTGGTCACCGAAGGCGCCAAATTCACGGTCGACAGCAAGCAGGTCGGTCTCAAGGAGCTCGAGCAAATCCTCCGCGGGAACCAGGATATCGGCGCGGTCACGTGGCTCAAACTGGCCGAAGTGCGTTACGGCGCCGCGGGCTGGGAGATCGGCGGAGGCACCTTCGAGACGAAGAAGGTCGTGCTCGGCGACGTCACCGGCACGGTCGCGTCGGTGGACGCGACAACAGGAACGATCCTCGTGAACGGCCGCACGCTGAACATCGGCTCGAAACCGGCCGCCGGATGGACGCTCGACGGAACCACCTACGATTACCTGACGTTCGTCGCGAAGCTTTCCGAAGCGCGCGGCAAGGGACACGTTGTCCGGCTCAACAATTCACGCGTGATCGACACTCCGAAGGGCCTTTCGATCGACGGCCTCGTGAACCTTACGACGACCTCCAAGTTCGTCGAAAAGAACGTGAACATGGAAGTCACCGCACTCGGCACGCTCTCCGACGGCACGAAGACGGTAACCGCGGGTGGCCGAGTGATCCGCGTGCCTTCGAACATGTCATGGAAGCTCGACGGCAATTACGTCACGTTCGACGCGGTCTCGGCACGCCTGGCTCAGATCATCGCGATGAACGGTTCGTTCCGCCTGAATGGAGTCCAGATGGAAGAAGGCCCGAACGGTTGGTCGCTCGTCCCGATGGCGACGACGACGCAGTGGGGCTGGGTCACCATGGATTACGACATCAAGTTCCAATCGTTGACCGACACGCAGACCCTGACGAGCGGCACCCTGACGGCGGTCGATCCCGCCGCGGCCCAGCTCACCGTCGTGGTCTCTGGCCGCACGATCAAGCTCCCGGCGTCGACGAGCATCCAGCTCGACGGCGCGTGGTCCAATCTGGTCACGCTCAAGCAGAAGATGCTCGACGCGGCGGCCGCAGGCGGCATCATCGAGATTCAGAACGCGGCGATGCGTTGGGAAGCAACCGGCTGGGTCATCACCTCTGCCTCCTTCGTCACGCGACTGGCCTCGCAGTCGCTCTTCTTCGGAACGGTCACCGCCGCAAGCTCCTCGACCACGCCGCCCACACTCAGCGCCAACGGGCGCACGGTCAACATGACGAGCGTGAATCTGTACGTCGACAACCAGTACACGACGCTCGCGGCGTTCCGCGACCGTTTGGCGCTGGCCGAATCGAAAGGCGAGAGCTTCGAATTCCTGAACTCCTCGCTCCGTTTCACGAAGGACGGCTGGGTGCCGGATACGACCACTTTCTACGTGCGCACGCGCTCGGTCTCCGAAACCTTCGGCGGGGTCATGAACTCCGTGAACCCCGGTCTCGGCGAGATCACGGTCAACGGCCGTCCGATCAAGATCACGGGCTCGGTCATGCTGAACGGGCAATGGGCGAATCTTCAGATGATTTCGGACCGTATCGCGCAGATGCCGGCCGGTTCGGGCATCGAGCTTCGCGCCGCGCCGCTGGTCTTCCGGAACGGCATCTGGACCAACGACACCGCGCAGACGCCGCAGTTCTTCACGATCCAGCCTCGCATGACCGCTTTCAGCGGGTCGGTGACCTCGTTCAATGGGACGTCGACCCCCAAGACGATCAGCGTGAACGGCCGCACTGTGATCCTGCCGGCCAGCATGAACATCTATGTCAATGACGTGTACACGACCCAGGCCAACTTCGAAAATAAGCTCGCCGCCGCCGTCGCCGCCGGTGGCCTCTTCGAGCTCTCTGGGGCCAACCTCATCGAAACGAACGCGGGCTGGACGCTGGACGGCGTGACGGTCATGTTCCGCGAGAAGACGCACCAGCTGGCGACAGTCACCGCTCCGCTCAAGGGGATCGACCTTTCGGGTGTGCAAAAGACTCTGACCCTGACCGGCCGTACGGTGCGCGTGAAGTCGGACGCGACGTTCTTGGTCGACGGTCGCTCGATGACACTCGCGGAACTCCAGACCGCGTTCAACGCGGCGGAAGCGGGAGGCTACGTGCTCGACGTGCAGCTGCCGACGCTGCGCAAAGTCGGAAACGACCTAGAAGCCGTCCCGACGCAGCAACAGGTTTGGCAGCCCAACATCGGCTGGACGTGGATCGACGGGCCGTTCGTCGTCACCTCCATCACGATGGCCCTGGCGGGACAATCCGCGGCGGCGACCGCGGCGAACGCAACCTCGAATCCGAAGACCGTGCGGGTAAACGGCCGCGACGTCCGCGTCCCCGTCAATTACCAGTTCATGCTCGACGGATCGTACGTGCCGTTTGAGACCGTGGCCGCGCGCATCGCTTCCGTCGCCGAATTCGGCGGCATGGTGGAGCTCGTGGGCGCCGCGACCAAGATGAACGCCGACGGCTGGGAGTTCAAGCCCTCCGTCCGCACGAACTCGTGGGGCCAGCAGTATTTGGCCAACGAACTTCTGTTCTATACGAAGGACCAGATGTACGAATCCGTCGTTGGCGGTCTTACTGGCATCAACGTGGCGTCCACGCCGAAGACCCTCGCCGTTTCCGGCCGCACGGCGATCATTCCCGACGGCACGACCTTCACGATCGACGGCTCGCCGGCCGTCACGCCCGCCGAGCTCGCGACCCGTTTCGCCCAGCTGCCCGCCGGCGCCCGAATCGAATTCGCCTCCAACACGTCCATGCGTTTCACGAGTGGCGGCTGGGTGCTGACGCCCACGCGCGATTCGTGGGGCAATATCTACCCGATGAGCCTGACGACGAAGTCGATGAAGGAACAGTCGGTACGGGGAGCGGTGGGCACGGTCTCGACTTCGCCCCAGAGCATCACCATCGGCGGTCGCACGTTCGCCGCCGAGGGCTTCGACGTGGAACTGAACGGCACGATCCTCACATTCGCCGCCGCCACGGCCGCGATCGCGGCACTGGCGGCGTCCGGTGCGAACGTCGAGGTCACGAACGCGAACGCGAAGCTCGGGTCGAACGGCTGGGAGCTCGACACGATTATGGCGTCGGTCTGCAACAGCTGGAGCTGCTACAACCAGCCAACCAAGCGCTTGCAGATCCAGAGCGACTCGGCTTCGATCTCCGATGCCGACGGCCCGGTCACGGCGATCGGCGCGGACCGCAAAGCCACGATCCACGGCCGTTCGGTTGCGATCCCGGCCACCGCGGTTCTCACTCTGGACGGCCGCACCGTTACGTTCGCCGAGCTGCGCCAGGCGCTTTCGGACTTCCAGTCCATCGGCGCGGACGTCAATATTGAAAACGCTTCGATGACTTACGGCACGTCGGGCTGGGTCTTCACGCAGGGCTTCATGAACATGAACGGTATCGTGACGCTCGCGTTTTCTTCCGAGAGCTCGCGCCGCTCGGTCACCGGACGCGTGACGGCCGTGAACGAGGCCGCCGGCACCGTGACGTTCGCGGGCCGCGTCGTGAAAGTGAATCCGCAGATGAAGCTCAAGATCGAAGGCATCCTCATTCCGTGGACGGCGTTCGTCGAGCGTTTCCGCGCGTCCAACGCGTTCGACGCGCTGAACGCGACGATCCAGTGGACGAAGAACGGCTGGGAGTTCGCGCGCCAGGTCACCCGCGACCAGTGGAGCAACGCCACCTACAATTACGACGTGAACTTCGGCGACACGACCGCCACCGCCAACGGTTTCGCGGGCTCCGTCTCCGCCATCAACGTCGCCGGCGGTTTCCTGAACGTCAACGGCTCGAAGATCGCGATGCGGCCGGGTCTCGTCATGACGCTGGACGGCGAGCGCGTCACGCTCGAACAGCTGGCTGCGAAGATGCAGGCAAGCACGGCGCTCGGCAACCTCACTTGGCTTCAGAATTCGGGCATCCGTTTCATTTCGGCCGCGGAAGGCTGGACGTTCGATTCCTCGGCGATCTCGTTCGTGACGAAGGCGTCCTCGATGCGCACCTATCCGAAGGGCGTCGCCACGAAGATCGTTTCGACCGACGCGACCTCCACGGTGGTCGAGATGAGCGGAATCCGCTTCCGCATCGACGCGCGCACGGCGTTCACCGACGGCTCCTCCGACTACGCAGCGTTCGTCACCGCGCTGCAGGCCCGCCTGGCCTCCGGCGGCCGTCCCGTCCTCGCCGCGACGCTCACGTTCATCGGGGGAGAATGGGTGGCCATGCGTTTGGGCTCGGTCGACGTGATTCAAAAGACCGATTCGTTCAACACCTTCGGCAAGAGCTACGCGATCACGCTCGACCCGGCCAATCCGGCGCGCGGCACGATGACGTCTTTCGGCGTCACCGGCCGCGTCGACGAGAGCACGGCGATCGTCGACGCGAAAGGCAAGAGCTTCTCGTTCTTCGAGCTCGTGCGCCTCGCCGAGGTCAATCAGGACCTTTACTTCGACGTCTCCTACGTCGAGATCGGCGGCGTCCGCACCGCCTCCCAGATCCGCATCCTCTCCGACCTGTCGTCCTCTCTCAGCATGTCGTCCGAGCTCGAGCTTCTCGACGTGACGAATTCCAAGGTGAAGCTGAACGGCATCGAGTTCAAGGTGGTCGCGAACACCGCCGTCACCGACCACGCGGGCAACGTGATCACATGGGCCGAGTTCCAGGCCCGCGTCGCCCGCAATGAGATCGATACCATCACGACGCTCGTCCGGGTCGCCTCGCTCCGCCTGCCGGACGGCACGTTCCAGGCCACCGCGCTCCAGATCCTCACGAAGCCGGTCGACGCTGAACAGACCCTGACCGAGACCGTCCAAGCGCTCGACACCGTGAACCGGAAGATCACGCTGAAGGGCGTCGCCCACTCGCTCACGGCCGACTTTAAACTCACCGATCCGGCGGGCGCCGAGAAATCCCTCTCGGATCTGAAGGCCCTGATGGCCGCCAACGCCCTCCGCGGCATCTCGACGACGATCCGCGCCGAGATGGTGAAGATCGGCGCGGAATGGAAGATCGCCTCGGCGGTCCTTTATACCGCGATGTCGCGCTCCGTGACCGATCGCGGCAACTCGCCCGATTCGTACGTGAACTCCGAGATCACGATCGTCGGCGAGAAGATTCTGGTCCGCGGCGTGGAATTCACCGCGGAGAGCGGGATCGAGATCTTCGACGTCACGGGCGCGCCGGTCTCATGGGCGGAGCTTAAGCGTCTCCAGGCCCGCGACGCGGGGAACGGCATCCCGACGTACGCCCGCATGACTATCTCCGCCGAAGACCCGTGGAAGGTCATCGACATCCAGCTCTCGAGCGACGCGTTCGATCAGTTCTCCGGCAAGCTTTCGCAGGTGGATTTGAACGCGAACACGATCAAAGTCCGCGGCGAACCCGTGAGCGTCGTAGGCGTGCCGATCGTGGGTGGTGATTTCGGAGAAACGGTCTCGCTCGAGGACCTTTCCGACTGGATCGCCAACGATCCGCGCAAGCTGGTCGCGGCGATCGACGTCGGCGTCGACGAGAAACTGCTCGCCCTCACCGTCGACGGGACCCTCACTCAGGTCGCGACGGGATGCCGCGTCTACATGGCGAGCGGCGAAGAGATCACCACCGCCGACTTCGTGAATTACCACACCACCAATCAGATCCTCGGCAAGGACGTCTACGTGAAGGTCACGAAGGACGCCCAAGGCCGCGCGATCCGCCTCGACATCCGCGAGATCCGCCCGGGCCTCTTCGCCGACGTCAAGGCCGAGAAGGCCGCCGGCCAGTGGATCGCCAAGAAGGTCACCCTCCGCCAGGTCGAAG
Source organism: uncultured Planctomycetia bacterium (assembly GCA_964431835.1). GTDB lineage: Bacteria > Omnitrophota > Gorgyraeia > 2-02-FULL-51-18 > 2-02-FULL-51-18 > CAYSKO01. The sequence goes on from CAYSKO010000009.1 coordinate 38,515, forward strand.
AGTTGCAGGTCGAGCGCGTGAACTACTTCGCGCTGACCGAAGCGACCGTTTCCGTCGGCGGCGTCCGCGTGACGGTCGACCCGACCACGGCTCTCACCGACAACACGGACCCCAACGATCCGAAGGCGATGACGCTCGAACAGCTCGCCCACCGGATCTTAAACGACAGACGTCTCCAGTTCGAGGTGAAGACCGGCGATCCCCTGAAGCCGGCTCTCTCTGGAAGCCTCGTTTTCGGGGGTGAATTGACCGTCGACAACGTGACCAAGCAAGCCATCATTGACGGCGTCACCGCGTATCTGGCCGCGGAAGTGGCCGGCGGCCGGAAGACTCAGACCGCGATGGATTCCATCGTGAAATGGCTCCAGAAGCAGGACAGCCACTTCGGCATCAGCGCGTTCAGCGCCATGTCCATCTTCACGAACCGCGTGGCCGGCGGCCTGCCGTCCCTGGTCAGTCTCGCGACCGAGACGATCGTCCGCGACATCGCCAAAGGCCTCATCCCCGACACGCCGAATTCGCGCGAACAGCTCCTTATCTCGTTCGAGGCGCTCAAGGAAGAGATCGCCGAACGCGCGGGCGCCCAGATCCACGCGTACAACATCGGCTTCTCCGAATTCAAGAATCTCCTCGCGGCCGGCGCCAAGCTCCTCGTTCACATGGGCGACGACCACTACATCACGGTCGACGAATACGACGCCGAAAACGACCAGATCTGGTTCTACGAGGACAACCGCCGCGTCAGCGTCAGCGCCCACTATTTCCTCACCCTGTGGGACGGCAACGTCCTTTCCGGCACGCGCCCCCTCACCGGCGAATCCCTGACGGCCCAGCAGCAGCGTGCGATCCGCGGCGCCGGCCCCGGAATTTGGCAGGGCTACGGCTGGCTCCCGAACTGGGGCGGCGGCTGGCGCAACCTGCACTATTGGGGCGCGCTCCCGAACTCGGTCCCGCTCAAGATGCGCGTCACGTCCTACGGCTATACGAAGCGCGACCTTCCTTCCGGTTCGCCTGCGATCTTCGACCACGTCTGGACCGTGGTCAAAGACTATAAAGAACGCCAGGACCGCCTCTCCGGCGACGAGCAGATCGGCGAGTACGAGCGCCCGCAGGAACCCAACGACCGCCAGGAAGACTTCGTCAAGCGTATCTACATGCGTCCCGAAGCCGAATGGCAGGCCGACAACATCGACGACCAGGAATTCGGCCGCATCGTCGTGTACTGGACGAAGGACACGAACGGCCGCTTCACCGAGCCGGGCGTCGTCATCCATATGGACAGCGCAGGCAACGCGATCAAGGTCATCAAGAACAACAACCGCTATCAGTGGGATCCGATGAACGGCTTCATCGACGCGGGCGGCTCCGAGCTCGGTTTCGAGATCGACGCGATCGGTCTCAAACTGGACGAGCGCGCCGATCCGGCCGGCGGCCCGGACGTCGACACGTACGTTCCGCTCAACCAGAACATCATGAACGACACGTACGACAACCAGCTGCGCCACAACGTCGTCGGTTCGCTGACGCTGTACCAAAAGGCCCGGGACGAACACGAGTCCGGCCGCTGGGACGCCTCGTACGCCCTGAAAGACGACTTCATGACGTACCTCGAGACGGCCGACGAGTCCAAGAAAGACACGACGGTCCAGTATTGGAACGACGTCAACGCCAAGCTCGAAGCCTTCGGCGACGGGATGGTGAACCCGTGGAACCAGCTCATGCGCGAGTCCAAGGAATCGGTCGGGCAGTTCGCCACGAACGCGAACGCGCTCATCGAGGAGATGAAGGCCGCCTGGGAAGAACGCTGGCACGTCGCGCTCTTCCAGCATTTCTACACCGGCGAGCCGGGCGACAACGCCGGCAATATCCTCGCAAATTCCACCGAGATCGCCCCGTTCAAGGCGACCTCCCAACAGGTCAAGGATTGGATCAAACTGTACAAGATCCTCAAGAAACACGCGTCCTTCGAGTTCGTGAAGCCCTGGGAAGCGCTCAAGACCCACGTCACCGACAATATGGATCTCTCGAAGACCAAAGGCCACTTCGACGCGATGGCGACCGACATCGTGAGCGATCTCACGACGCAGCGCACCGCGCTCCTTTCCCTCATCAACACGGATTTCGTTACCGACATCGACACCTACCGCGAGAACGTCCAGAAATCGCTCGACGAGATCGAGAAGATCCTCGGCAACAAGGGCGCCGCCGCCGACAAAGGCAAGCTCTTCACGAAGAACGCAGACCCCCTGGAATGGGATGTCGATCTACCCGGCGCGCTCAATGCGGACGTCAAGCGGCAGCTCGAAGACACGCGCACAGCACTCAACGAAATTCTCGGCGAAAACGCCGGCGGGTACGACATCTTGAAGACGATCAAGACGAAGATGCACGACGACACGATCCAGAAGGCGGCCGACATGCTCGGCGAGAGCAAAGGCGCCGGCACGGGTCTCGTGAAGACGGTGAAGGACGCGATCGGGGAGATGAAGACCCGCTACACGAGCTTCCGCGACGATCTTCTTTCGAAGATCAACGCGGTCCTCACCGTCGCGAACACGATCAACAACCCGAACTTTGTCCTCATCAAGGTCGCTAACGTGCACTCCGAATGGCCACACCCGCGCCCGCCGCGCCTCAACGGCGTGGGCGGCGGCACGATCGCCAACGGCGTATGGGTCCACACGCAGGATTTCGGCCCGGGCTGCGACGATGTTCACTGGGAAGAGGAAGTGGTCGCCAAGGGCAGCATCGAGCTCGACTTCGCGGGCCTGAATCAGGTGAAGAATTATTTCGACGCCATCAAGGGTTTCGAGGGAATCGACACGCAGGATCTGATCCAGGACCTCACCGACAGCTATCAGAAGATCACGACGAAGGCCGCGCAGGAGCTGAAGACGGCCGCGACCATGGAATTCGAGGCCCGCAAGACCCTCAACAAAGCCGACCGCGACCTGACGAAGCACCTTGGCGAGGCGATCGTGAAGCGGAACGCGGCCTACGACGAGCTCAGCCAGGAGCTCTTGATCGAAAAAGATCTCGTGAAATTCGCAGACCAGATGATCGACGAGTCGAATTCGGACGAGCGCCAGAATCCGGCCAAGGCCAACGACTTCGAGCAGTTCGCCACCAAGAGCAAGATGTGGGACGACCGCAAGGCCGAGCTCGAGAAGGCCGAGGCCTCGCTCATCAAGGTCAGGGGCTGGCTCGACGAGGACAAGCTTTTCGGGATCAATGCCCGCGGACAGAAGATTCTCGACGACGCGTTCTGGCAGAACAACATCAAGGGCGAAAAGGGCGGCATTTTCACGAGGGCCGTCGACCCGCTTCACTCGAAAATCGGCGTGATGGGCCGCGAAAAGCTCGGTATCCTTTTCTCCACGAAGGGGATCTTCGAAGGCACAGACGGCGTCATGGGCGGGACGCAAGCGGACAGCACCGTATCGGTTCTGTGGGATTTCGCGGACCGTCTCGCGTCGACGGCGTACCAGTCACGTAATTTCTTAACGGCGCTCCGCGGCGCCCGCGGCGAGCATCTGGACGGCTCCCTGAACAAGGTCGATCCGCCGAAGGGCACCTCGCCGATCCAAATTCGCATCCTCAACCACATGCACTCCGGGCCGCGCGTGCCCACGGAAACGGTCCCCGATCCGTCGGACTCGAAAAAGACCATCACGCGCCCGATCCCGATGTATTGGGAGAAAAAGATCGCCCGGACCGCGGACCGCCTCCAGCGCTATTTGGAGGGCACGGTCCCCGAAGGCAGTAGCCTGCCGGTATTCGCTACGATCGTCGATCCCTTCGACGCGAAGAAAGAACTGAGGAAACAGCCGACGGCCCGCCAGCGCTACTTCGCGGACGCCCGGAAGGCTTCGTGGAAGTACGTGGGTCTTTATAAGGGCCCGGACACCGAAAACAAGTATTACGACCCCTATTTCGACACCGGCTTCAGCAACGATTACAAGGACCCGGTGCTGCCGCCGCTCCTCAACGCCGGCACGGACGAGCGCCAGAGCCTCGTCAATGCGGACCCGTACAAGATTGGCCTCACGGGCAAGCAGGTGGTCCACAAGGCGAAGACCAACGACGCGCGCAACTTCGACAACGACGACTGGTTCGGCTACTACGGCTGGAACCGCGACGAATCCGTGATCGACGCGTTCAAGACGCGCGACATCGACAGCTTCAAGCGCCTCAAGACGGCGTACCACGTCGATACCCGAAAGTATGTGGAAGACACGAAGAAGGCCCAGGAGCAGGGCGCCGATAAGCAGTTCCAGGACAACATGCTTCGGACCGACACCTGGAACAACTTCGTGGTCCAACAGGCGGTGTTCAACAAGAACAAAGCGCTTCTGCGCCTTCAGTATCAGGAGGCCAACACCAAACGCGGCTTCGTCGTCTCGCTTCAGAGCTCGGTGAAGACCTTCTATAAAGCGTATGCGGCCATGCGCCAGCAGTTCGACCCGAGCTACACGCTTCCGGCCGCCGTTCAGCTGGCGCTTAACCGCAACGTCGCGACGTTCAACACGACGAGCATCGGGATGCTCGATACGTACCTCGCGCAGTACGAGGCGCTCTACAATCAAGGCACTTCGGTCATGGGTACCATCAAGGTTGGTGGCATGAACATCGGGTCGATCGAGGCGGCCCTCAATCGCGCGGGTCAGGGCATGCAGGAAGGCGCGGGACAGAGCGCCAAGGGCTATGCGAAGTCCATGTCGAAGCTCGCCCAGAGCCGCCAGCAGACGTGGCAGGGCTATTACCAGCAGATGGACGAAATCCAGACCAAATACCAGGCTGCGGTGAACCTCGCGAAGGAAAACAAGACCAACACGTACGCCGACGCGAGGTACGGTTGGATGACGATCACCGACGCGCTCGGTGGCGCCGGCGCCGCTGGCAAGGCGAAGAACGCCGACGAGTGGGGCATCGTCTCGAAGCTCATGACGAACATCGAGGACGACATGGCCAAAGCTGCCGGCGACGACAAGAAGATCGCTTCGTGGTGGAACCGCATGATCAACAACAACCATTCGGACAACACGAAGCAGTTCTGGTTCAGCGGCTTCACGCCGACGGCAGGCACCGGCGGCGACATCCTCGGCGCGGACTCGGCCACGAAGGCGTACATGGCGGTGACCCGGCAGTTCCAGAAATGGCAGATTGGCGACCTCGAGACGAAGGTAACCGAAGGCGGCGCGGAGAAAAACTACATCCGCCACCGCGACGCGTCGCTCGAAAATCTCGAGGCGAACCTCCTGACCGAAGGCTACCAGTGGAAGGAAGTCCAGGACAAGCGCGCGACGGTCCTCCAGCGTGCGTCGGGCGCCGACTCGATCTTCCTCAACAATTTCTACGGCACGCAGACGCTCGCCGAAGCCGCGCAGGTCGCCAACCGGTTCAATGGCATGATCGACGGCCTCACGATGCACCTCATCGGACAGGCGAAGGGGAAGGCGTTCTTGAACGTCCAGGTAGCCGACATCAACGACCAGGCCGCCCAGAACAACAACTTCGCGAACGGCCCGGCGGCCGTGCGTATGCGCAAGGACCGCCGCGGCGTCCTCTCGTTCAACTACGACCGCGAGAGCGGCACGATCCAGATGTCGCGCATGTTCAAGGGCCGCATCGCGTGGGATGTCCAGCAGAATGCGATCACGGGCCGCGTGAGCGGGTTCACGAACCACACGTACTCGTGGGAGTTCCGCCAGAACGCCCGGGGCCGTGAGCAGTGGATGCTCCAGGATTCCGCCCAAAGCCACAACGACGCGGGAGCCGCGCAGGGCGATCCGCGCATCACGATGGGCCGCTTCACGCTGGACGGCCAGGGCAACTTCAAATTCATCAACGTGGCCTTCAAGCAGGACGGCCACATCGTGACGAGCTTCACGACCGGGACACAGCAGCGCGCGGACGGCGTCAACGTTACGGTCACGAGCTATTTCCGCGGCTGGATCGACGGAAACGGCCGCATCAAGGATGAAAAGATCATCGGTCAGCAGCACGACGACGGGCTCGGAAACGCCGACTCCATCAGCTTCGCGCGGGCGTCCCACAGCGGCGACAGCTACACGCTCCGCTTCATCAACGGCGCGCGCGCCGGGGACAGCGAACGCCACATCGTGAGCCACTCGTACTACCTCGTGCGCGACACATTCGGCAATCTCCTTCGCGTGAAGCGCAAGAACGAACGCATCGAGGCTGTGAACACGCACTTCGTCGACCCGTCCGACAACCGGAACCGCGTCACCACGCAGGTCACGGTCACTCTCAGCACGACAAACGCGCAAGGCATCTCGATCTCGACGACGTTCGCAGGCGGCGAGCGGGTGAGCGGCGGGATGGCAAACCGGTTCTTCAACACCGCCGGCCGCCAGCTGATCGCACTCGACGGCTATTACGCAAACGAGCGCTCTCTCCGCGGCACGTTCCAGAACTTCTCCAATGCCGGCTTCCAGAGCGTGAACATCAGCCTGGGGAGCGTCACTTACGGCTCTCAGCGCGGCTCGAACGCCATCCAGGTTTCGACCACGACGCTTTCAGCCGACGGCACCGTTGTGAACGCGAGCTTCGGCGTAGGCCGCGGCCTGAACATGAACACGCTCCTGGGCACCCTCCAGAACCAGATTGGTGGCACGGACACGGCGAACGCGGCGAACCAACTTGCGTTCATGACGCAGTTCAACAACACGAATCTCTATGCGGGCTTGCAGGCCACGTTCCGAAACGCCGCCGGCGTCGAGATGTTCCGCCTGGCGCCGACGAACAACCGAGTCGAACACCGAGAGGTCGGACACGACAATGCCGGTCGCAATGCCGTAGCCTGGGTGGGTGGAACCGTCGGCGGCAACGACGCGCTCGCAAACGGAGCGAAATTCAGAAACGACATGGCGGCCCTGAATCTCAACGACAATACTGCCCGTTTAGCATTCATGAAGACGTTCGAAGCCGGCTCGGAATTCGTTGCTGGCGGAGCCGCGGCCAACGAGCAGCGACGTACAGGCGGGTTCACGCTTGAAGTGACCTTCTTCGCGAGCCGCCTGGAGGCGCAGATGGCGCCGCAGAACTTCCGTATCGCCGGCACGGAAGCCGAGGTCGAATACCAGCAGTTCGGACGCGGCTCCGACGGCACTGTCATGGCCACGTGGGTCGGGCGCGACGAAGCCAACGGCAGAAACGCCCTCCAGAACGGCGCCGCGATGGCCGCCGCCGCCAGCGTCACCAACCTTTCTACGAGCGCACGCCGAGAGGCTTTCCTGAAGCAGTTCGAGACGCCTGCGATCCGTCTCCGCGATCTTCTGGGCCCGGCGGCGGCGCTGGCAGCGGCCTTCGGCCTCCCGGTCGACATGCAGATCCGCCGCGGCGGGTTCTCAGTCCAGGCAAGTTTCGAGAAACGCAACAGCGCGGGCTCCGTCTTGGGCGGCGCCGCCGAACAGATGCGTATCCAGGGCGGCGGCTCGCAGGTCGAAGTCTTCCGCGTTTCGACCAGCCGCGACGGCACCGTCGTGAGCGCGTGGCTCGGCCGTACCGAAGGGCCCGCGGGGACCGGCCGCACGGCCGTCGAGAACGGAACGACCTTTACGACCGCTGTCGGCGCGCGCGGTACTGATCTTTCGACGGCGGCACAGCGTGAGACGTTCCTGCGCACTTTCGAGTCGCGCCTCGTGCCCCCGCCCCCGGGCGCCGGCGTCCAAGCGCGGCAGGGCTTCGGCAACAATCAGGCCTTCCGTGTCGGCGGCATGGCGGTGCAGGTTACCTTCGAGCGCGGCTTTAGCAACACCGACGTGATGCGCATCAGTGGCCAGCAGGGACAGGTCGAGGTGCAGCGCTCAGTCCGCTCGGCGGATGGCACGCAGTCGACGTTCTGGGCGGGCCGCAGCTCCGGGTCCAGCGCCGGGCAGAACGCCTCGCACGCCGCCGGCGAAGCCCGCCTCGCGACCCTCTCGAGTGGGCCTTTGCGCGAAGCGTTCATCCGCCAGTTCGAAGCGTTCAACTTCTCCCTGAACGCGTCGTTCGAGAAGAACGGCCAAGCGCAGAATATGCGAATCGCGCAGGCCGGCGCCCGCTTGGAAGTTCAGATCGTCACGGGCGACCAGCACGGCACTATTCTGACCACCTGGGTCGCGAGGGGAGACGCGCCCGGTTCGACCGCCCTGGCGAACGCGAGCAGGGTCGCCGCCGACGCGCGCGGCGCCGATCTGCGGACGACCGCAGATCGGGAGGCTTTCATCAAAAAGTACGAAGCTCGCGACAACGCGCTTCCTCCGGGGAGCTCGCTGAACGCCCCCGAGCGGGCTCTCTTCCGCACCGGCGGCTTCGCGGTCCAGGCGACTTTCGAAAGAAACGGTTTCAGCGAACAGATGCGTATCAGCGGGTCCACGGGCCGCCTGGAACTCCTGCGGACGGTCCGCGACCAATCTGGCACGACCGACGTAAGCGCCTGGATCGGAGAAGGCGGCGGCCGCACGGCGGCCCAGAACGCAAACGATTTCACGACGAAGGCCGCGACCACCGATCTTTCCGACTCCACGAAGCGCGAAAATTTCCTCAAAACCTTCGAATCGAAGCTGTCCGGCTTAAATCCCTTGGCACAGGCGTTCCTGGGACTCGTCGGCGCCGACAACCTTCTATCCGCGCTGGGCGGTTTCTCGATCAACGCGACGTTCGAACGCGAGGGCGTGAGCCAGCAGATGCGCATACAGGGCACCTCGAGCCAAGTCGAAGTCCAGGTCTTCGTGCGCAGCGGCAACGTCGAGGTCTCGGCGTGGATCGGGCGCAGCGGAGACGCCTCAAGCGCCACCGCGAACGCCAACCTCTTCGCCAATCGCGCGGCGGCAAGCGACCTCTCCACCCCCGCGCTGCGTGAAACTTTCATGCGCCAGTTCGAATCGACGATGCGTAAGGTCGGTGGGTCCGCGACCCCCGGGATGCCCGCCGCTCAACAGATGCCGGTCGGCGGATTCTCGGTGATGGCTTCGTTCGAGCAGAACGGTGTGAACCAGCAGATGCGCATCCAGGGCCAGGGCGCGCAGGTCGAAGTACTCGCCACGGCGCGCGCGCAAGACGGCACGGAGATCTCCGTGTGGGCGGGCCGCTCCGAAGGTCCTGCCGCCGAGCAGATTTCCGCCGCCGACAAAGCTTCCCGGATTTCGTCTCTCGCCGCGCAGACGGGGCTCACGACCATGGCTTCTCGCGAAGCGTTCATGAAGTCGTTTGAAGGCGCCCGGTTCTCGGCGAACGCCTCGTTCGAGAAGGACGGCGTCTCCCAATCGATGCGGGTCGGATCTCACGTGGGAGCCGTCGTCGAAGTCCAGGTCACCGCCAAGAACGCCGCCGGCGTCGTCGTTACCGGCTGGATCCCCCGCACCGCCACCGCTACCGCCACGGAGAACTCCGCCGTGGTCGTCACCGCGGCGAGCACCGCCAATCTGACCACGACCCGTCAGCGGGTGGCTTTCATGGAGCGCTTCCAGTCCACGCTCCAGCCGATCGGCCCGAACACGCAGGGCCGCGCGGCGACGGAGCTCGTTCAGACGGGCGGAATTCCGTTCCAAGCCAGCTTCGAGCATCAGGGAATCAGCCAGAACTTCCGCATCACCGGCCCCGGCGCTCGCGTCGAAATGCAAGTGACCGTCCGTGGCAAAGCCGCAGCCGACGGGACCACCACGGACGTAACCGGCTGGGTCGGCTCGAACCCGGGCGGCGACTTAATCGCCAATGCCAACGAGCTGGCCAATCGCGCCGCCGCGACCGATCTCAACTCCGTGGCCGCCCGCGTCGCATTCATGCGAACGTTTGAATCGAAGCCGGACCTCGGCGCGACTCTCGGGGCGGCCATCACCAACCTCCTCACCGGCCAGGGCCTACCGCCGCGCAGCATGGTCCATACGGGCGGCTTCTCTGCGAGCCTCACCTTCACGATGAACGGCGTCCCGCAGCAGATGCGCGTCATGGGCACGGGCTCCAAGGTCGAAATCTTCACGTCCGTTAAGAACAACGGCGGCACCGTGGTGTCGGGCTGGATCGGCGGCAACAACACGACGTCTCCCGACCAAGTCGTTTTGAACTTCGCGGCCGCGGCCGAAACCGCCGACCTCTCCACGGGCCCCTTGCGCGAAACGTTCATGAAGACGTTCGAATCGACCACCGCCGCGGGAACGCGGGCGGAACTCGAAAACCAAGATATGAGCCTCCTGACGCTCGTTCCGCAGGGCGGTGCGGCTCTGAACGTCACTTTCGAATTGGACGGCGTCACCCAGCAGATGCGCCTCCAGGGCCCCGGCGCGAAAGTCGAAGTTCAGGTGACCGGCCGTTCCGGCGACGGCACGAATGTCGTCGCGTGGGTCGGTCGCGACAACCGTGGCAACACCGCGGTGGCCAACGCCGACCTCGTTTCGGCCCAGATCGCCGGTTCCGATCTCGGAAGCGCGCAGACGCGCCTTGCGTTCACGCGCCAGTTCGAAGGTTCGCCGTCGAGCCTCGGCGCCACGAATTCCCTGGGCGTCAGCGAAAACCAGCTCTTTGCCAACGGGCGCACCGTGAACATGACGTTCGAAACCAACGGCGTGACCCAGCAGATGCGCATCCAGGGCCCCGGCGCGAAAGCGGAGATCTTCGTCCAGGCGCGCGGCACCGACGGCACCGAGGTCGGCGCGTGGATCGGCGGTACGACGAGCAACAACGCGTTCGCCATCGGCGGTCCCGACGCGGTCGCCAACGTCGCCGCGTTTGCCAACGCGGCCGCCGCCACGGACCTCGGCAATTCCGCCAACCGCGAGACGTTCATGCGGACGTTCGAAAGCAAGAATTTCCCGATCCAGGCCACCTTCGAAAAGGGCGGTATCACCCAGCAGATGCGCATCCAGGGCCCCGGCTCGCAGGTCGAAGTGCTCGTCCAGACGAAGTCCAAGGACGGCGTCGTGCTCGGTCTCTGGGTGGGCCGCGGTGCCGGGCAGAGCGCCACTCAGAACGCGGGCACGCTCGCCGCCGAAGCCGCCGACCACGACATGCGGACTCAGCCCCAGCGCGAAGCGTTCCTCTCACGGTATGTGCGCGAGCCCGCGACGAGCGCCACCGCCCAGGCCCAGGGCTTCAGCCCGAACCAGGTCTTCCCGGCGGGTTTCTCGGTGAACGCGACGTTCGAACTGAACGGCGTGAGCCAGCAAATGCGCATCCAGGGCCCCGGTTCCAAGGTCGAGATACTCGTTACCGCCAAGAGCCACGATGGTACCGACACCGCCACGTGGATCGGCGGAGGGAACGGCCTCTCCGCGAGCCAGGTCGGCCGTGCGTTCCAGCTCGCGGTCTCGACGGCCAATCTCACGACCGCCGCCCAGCGCATCGACTTTATGCGTCCTTACGAGCGCGCCGGCCACGCGGTCAGCGTCACGTTCGAGAAGAACGGCGTGAGCCAGCAGATGCGCATCACTGGCCCCGGCGCCCAGCTCGAAGTGCAGGTCATGGCCCGCGGCACCGACGGCACGATCGCGACCGCGTGGGTCGGCCGCGGTAATTCACGCGACCACGTCGCAAACTTGAACGAATTCGCAAATCTCGCGGCCCGCGCGAACCTCTCCACTCCGGAGCGTCGCGAGGCGTTCCTTCGCCAGTTCGAGCAGTCGAACGTTCCTCCGCCGTCGGCCGCCGACGTGAACGCCGGCACCGCCAACGGAACGTCGCCGATCACCATCGGGACGGCGGGCACGCGCACGGGCGCGTCCTACGGCCTCACGGTTACCTTCGAGAAGGACGACATCACCCAGACGATGCGCATCGCGCAGGCGGGCGGGCAGGTCGAAGTCCAGGTGAGCGCCACCAGCACGGACGGCACGCGCGTCACCGCGTGGGTCGGTCGCACGAACCGCGAGAGCGCTTCGAGGACGGCCGAGATCGTGGGCGGCTCGATTCAGTCCGCCGACCTCTCGACCCCCGAGAAACGCCTCGAATTCATGAAAACCTTCGAACGCAACGGCTCCGACCTCACCGGCGATGCCGCGACGACGTTCAACCGCCAGCGCGGCTTCTCGCTCTCGATGACCTTCGAGAAGGACGGCGTCACCCAGCAGATGCGCATCCAGGGCCACAACCGCGAAGTGCAGGTGTTCGCGCAGTTCCGCTCGGCGGACGGCGTCCTCTGTGGCGCGTGGGTGGGCGCGGGCCGCGGCGGCGCGAATGCCGTTGCCGCTTCCACGGCGCTCGTTAACGAAGGCACCGCCGCGAACCTTGCCACGGAAGACCAGCGCGTCTCGTTCCTTCAGGGCTTCGAGGTCGCGCAGGGCGGCGTCGACATCTCGGTCAATTTTGAAGTGGGCGGCGTGCTTGTGCAGTCGATCCGCATGAACGTCACGCCGCGGGCCGACGCGCAGAACGGCGACCGCAATTTCACGATGACGATCACCGACTACAACCCGAACGGCACGCCTTCGCGCGAACGCACCACCGAAGGCGTGCTCGTCAACCGGATCCAAGTCACGTACCAGCAGCGCCACGAGGCGTCGGTGAGCCGCGCCATCGGGGACCAGTTCCGGGCCGCCGGCAGGGGCCTCGCCGGTTTCGTGGCGGGCGGCGGCGTGTCGATCAGCACTGTCGGCCTCGTCACCGGCACTTTCAGGGGCGGAATGGCTTTCGTCTCCGCCCAACGCGACCCGACAGCCGATTACTACACGACCGAAACGTACATGCAGGACTTGAATCCTCCCGTGTGGGACGCCCGCACGACGACGACGCGCGAGTTCACTTACAACCCCGACGGCAGCTCCTCGGTCGACACGACGCGCACAACGCACAACGCAGGCGTTTTCGACCACTACACCGACACCTTCGTTCCCGCGGGCGCCGCCACGACGACGGTCGAACATTCCGAGTACAACGCCGACGGCGACCGCACGCGGATGACCTCGACGACCACGAACCACCAGAGCGGGCAAGTGACCGAGCAGAACGGGACCGGCGCTCGAGACGCGGCGACCGGCCAGTGGGTCGAGACGATCAATACGACAGTGAGCAACACGCTGGCCGGCGGCGCCGACGGCACCGCGGCCGATCAGCCGACGAGCCGCACGCGCGACGTGATCCGCTTCGACGCCGACCACCGCGAAGTTTCCCGCACGCACACGGATGTCAACGCCGCGGGCGTCGAGTCGAACCCCGTGACCACGCAGCGTATCGTGTACAACGACGGCTCGGTCGGCGTGCAGACCACGCGCGGTGCGCTCGACGGCCCGCGGACGGTGCACTTCCAGCGCCTCGACGAGAACGGTGCGCTCATCCCAGGTTCGAGCGTCATGCAGGTGTTCGGTGGCGCGGGCAACACGCTCGCGGCGTACACGATCCAGGTGAACGTGGCCCGTGAAGGACAGCCCCCGCGTTTCGAGGCGCGTTCGACGATCGTGAACCCGAGCGTTACGCTGAACGGGCAGAACGGGTACATGAGCATCGGCGTCTCGGCGTCGCACCAGCGCGCGATCGACACCTACGGCCTCACTCGGAACGCCAACGGCACCTACAGCAAGGCCGGCGACACCGGAGTTTACCGTCTGAACGCCGACGGCACCGTCCACTACTCGGGGGGAATGGTGGGCGGGACGTACAACCGTCCGTCCACCCTGACGCATTACACCGCCGAGGGAAGCGGGGTCTGGAGCTTCGAGTTGTCCGCCGCCGGCCCGCCAGCCGCCGGTCAGCTGTACTTCATCGCTGCGGACACGACCACAGGCCCGACGACGGCCTCGCACCGAACGATCGCCACGCTCTACAACCTTTCGTCCGTGAACGGGAGCAGCAATTTCGCGAACTCCGACACGAATTTCCGTTACACGTTCCAAGCCGACGGCACGGTCCTCGCGACGGACGTCCGCACCGGCCGCTCTCAGGTGGGCACGCTGAACGCCGCCGGAAACGGGGTTACGTGGAATGAGAACGCTTCGCCGCGGGCTCCCGCAGGCGGCGGTCCCATCGCGGTGACGTTGCCGGGCAACGACACCGTCACGCTGACCGGCGGCACGAGCGGCTTCCGCATCACCGAGAACGGCACGGCGATGACGACCGAAGACATGATTTTCGCGGGTCCCGGCGGCCAGAGCCAAGTGCTCCGCCGTGGTGCCGAACTCAGCCTTTCGAACGATACAAACCACAACGTTAGCATCATCTCGGGCGTGATGGAATTCAACGGCGGCGCTTCCGCCAATCTCCCGAACGGCCACCTTCAGACCATCCAGCCTCCGACCCCGCCCGCCGAAGGGGACACGAGCAACGACCGGAATCAGGCCTCCGGCCCTACGACTAGTTCCCCCGGCCTCAACACGACTATCTCGCGCGACCCCGGCGGCCGCCTTCGCCTCACGGGCTCCATCGCGATCCAGAACAATCAATTCGTGATCACCGAAGGCCAGCGGATCAATATCAATACCACCGGCGACTTCCGCTTCGGCGACCGGGCGATGACCCAGCAGGGCTCGTTCATGTTCGCGCGCCTCACCGAGCCCGATCCGAAGAAGCGCGAAGCGAACCCGAATCGCAACCAGCGCGCCGAGATCGTGACGCTCGGCGACTGGCAGTCGAACCAGCGCGCGCACCTGAGCCACACGTTCCCCAAGGAAGGCGCGACCGGGCTCCAGCGCCATTACAAGACTGAGGCCGAAAACGCGATCAACGATGGCAACGCCTCCCGCGCAAGCGCCGCGATGAACATGATCAGCGCCGCGGGCCAGGCCTACGCCATCCGCGAGCTTTCGGGCAGCGGCGCCCGAGAGCTTAACGACGTCGCGCAGAGCGGCACCTTCAACAACTTCGGGTACAATGACGTTCTCACCGAAATGGACGAAGCGCAGCTTGCGCAAATCATCGGCGGCAACCGCCAGTTCGCCGCGTTTGTCGGGACTTATATGACCCTCCGCGGCATCCACCAGCAGCAGGAAGCTCACAAGGACGACGACGACGTGAAGGCCCAGCGCGCGCAGTTGGCCGCCATCGGCTTCAACCTGAGCAGCGACTACGATTGCGCCCGCTTGGCGCAGGCTCTCTCGGAGCCAGACTCCATGCTCCGCATCGAAGTGGGAGGCACGAGCCGCTACCTCCGCACCAAGGACGTCGAGGTCGGCGGCAAGAAACTCGAGAAGTGGGTCAAGGACGCTTCCAGCGACCTGCGCACGTGGTTCGACGAAAAGGCCTACGAAGAGAACGGTGGCAGCGGCAGCAAACTCACGTGGTGGGACCGCAACAAGTCGTACGTGTACATCGTGGGCGCGATCGCGCTCGCCGCCGCCACCTGCTGGATCCCGGGCGTGAACGTCGTGACGGCCTCCATCGCCGCGGGCGTCGCGTTCACGGTCGCGGTCGTGGCGCAGGTCGTCGCGAAAGGCCTCGACAATCTCCGCAAAGGCAACGGCTTCTTCACCGGGATGGCGACGGAGTGGAATTGGAGCCCGATCGATAAGAACGGCATCCTTTTCAACGCAATCAACGCGGCCGCGCAGAGCTTCGCGCTCGCCAACGGCCTTGCGGCGCTGGGCCAGCTCGTGAATCACATCAAGTCCGCCGCCGACGTCGCAAAGAACGCGGGCCAAACGCTGACCACCGTGCAGCGCGTGGCGACCTCGGTGCAGGCCATGGGCACCGTGACCCGCGCGGTCACCTTGGGCCTTACGTTCGCCGCGGCGAACGTGGCGATGACCGTCGGTGCGCAAGCCGTCGAGAACATCCTGAGCGGGAAGGATATCGGGCACAAGATCACGGCCGGAATGGTGTGGACCGCCGCCATTCAAGGTTTCGTCGTGGGCGTCACGGCGGGTTACGGCGCGAGAATGTACGGCGCGAAAGAGGCTTTCGCCAAGGCCACCGCGGGAATGCTCACGCGCGGCGCCATCACCAACGGCGTCATCGCGACCGCTCGCGCGGTTCAGTACGGCGTGATGTTCACGGTGCCGTCCATGATCATGTGCGGTCTCGGCTTCCTCCTGGCCGCGGAAGTAGGCGCCGCGGCGGACGGCAAGACTCTGACCACGACCGACCGCGTCACCGCGTTCGTCTCCGGCGCGATCGTCGGCATGATCATCAACTACGCGACCTCCCACAAGGCGACCGCGAAACTGAACGATTTCGCCAAGAACACCGGCAAGCTCGGAAGCGAATCCGGCAAAGGATTCCGGGACGGCGTCAAGTGGACCTACCAGCAGGGCTCCGCGTGGCACGTCACGAAGACATTCGGTCTGGGCGCCCTGGAGTGGGGCACGATGGTGTCGGTTCCGTTCACGATCGCCAACGGCCTCGTCGACGCGATGAAGAACGGGTTCGCCAACGGCGGTGGCATCGCGGGCGCCCTCAAGGGCATCATCGGCTGGTTCCACCCGATGACCGGCTTCACGATCCGGGGTCCGAGCGGCAAGCAGGACGATCAGGTCCGCATCGGTTCGCGCCACGGCCTCGGCATGCTCTCGAACGCGATGACGCACGGCTTCATGGAAGGCCTCTATCTGAAGCCCATTCTCGGCGCCTTCCAGAAAGTGCACACGGCGCCCCCCCTCGGCGCTCCGGTTCAGGGGTGGGGCGGCTGGGCGATCGAGAAGTCGGTCCATCTCACATTCGACCAGGCGCACATGGCGTTCGAAATGGACTTCATCAGCCGGGCGCTCGAGCTGGCCTCCCAGAAAGACGAGCACGGACACGACCGCGCCAGCACTGGTTTCAACGCTTTCACGGCGAACCTCATCATGTGGACGGTGCTCATCACGAAGCCCGAGGCGCTTTCGCGCGGCGGGTTCAAGGAATTCGCCCGCGAGATGAAAACCCACGCCGCGCAGGCCGAAGGCGTCCGCGCGACGGGCCAGGGCAAGAACGACGGCGGGCTCAATACGAGCGTCGCGCGTCCCGAGACGATCGCCGAGACCGGCCAGCGCCTTGCCGAAAGCACGGCCGCCGAACGCCAGACCGCCGCCGAAGAAGCTCCAAAGCATCAGCAGGCCGCTCATGAGCAGCTGAACCAGGATCTCGCCAACAACGTCCCGAAGGCGGAAGCGGTCGCCCGTTTCAATATGAACGTCGCTGAGGCGGACGCATCCAATGCCGCACGGACCCACGGCACCGGCTCCACCCAGCACTCCGAGGCGCTCACGCGGCTTTCGAACGCGCTCGCTGACGGTCAGGGCAAACTGCCGAAGGCCGAATTCGAAGCCGCCAAGCAGAATCTCACGGAACAATTGAACGAGGTCAACGCGTACCTCGCAGGCGGCACAGCGACGAACGCCGAGCTCGCGGCCGCCGCGCACCTCGCCGTCGCCGCCGCTCCGGTCGCCGGGCAGACGGCGCTCGCCACGACCGTTCTTCAGCAGATGCGGACGGCCGTCGCCGCGAACCCGGCCGAGGCCAAACAACTGGTCGACGCGTTCCGTGCGATGAATACCGCCTTCCAGACGTCCGTCTGGGACTCTGTACGCAAGTTGCTGACCGGCGAAGGGAACCCCATGACAGCGCTCCTCGCCGACGCCGCCGCGAACGTGGCCCGCACCGCCCTCGACGCGTGCAGGCCGGAGAACGTCGTCGACGCCGCTTCGGCGAAAGCCGCTTCCGAGGTGCTCAGCGCGCTGAACGGCGAAAAAGTCTTCCAGAACGCGATGAGCGACGGGCAGAAGGCGCAGGTCCAAGCCCGCGCGCTCGAAATCGAAACGAAGGTCGGCGAGCTCATGAAGACGGAAGTCGACGTCACGAATCTCGAGATCTTGATCGACACGATCTCCGCTCTCCAGGGCGTGAACGCCGCGGTCGGCACGGCCTCCGCCGCCACGATGCTCGAAGCCACGGGCAAGGCCCGCACGGCGGCTCTCGACAAGCTCCGCGAATCCAACCCCACGAAGGACGGTTACGACAAGGCCCTTGAAAACACCGAAAAGGCGTTCGAGCTGAGCACGAAAGCCACGGCGATCGTGACGCGCTCCACGGCGAAGACGCCCGCCGTCAAAGCCGCGCTCCAGACTAACGCCGACAGTCTGCTCAAGGATTCGGCGACGGCCCGCGAGAAGGTCACGGCGGACTTGGAAGGCGCCATGGGCCCCTCGAAGGCCGGACTCAAGTTCATCGGCAGCATGATGAAGTTCCTTCAGGCCAACGCGAGCTTCCTGTCGGCCGCGATGCTCGAGATGAAGAACGCGGGTGTCAAGATCGACGCCGACGGCGTGAAGGCCAATCTCAAAGCGGTCGTGGCGACCGTCGAAAAGGCGCTGACTTTCGTCGCAGAGAATTTCGCCGATTTCGCGAAGTTGGGCCTGGACGGCCTGAACATGGTCGCCGACGTCATGAAGGCTTCGATGGATCTCCTGCGCCTGGCGGCCAAGGAAGGCGTCAATATCGAGGCGGCGACCGTGAAGCTCGTCGAATTGGCCGGCAAGTTCATGGCCCACATCGCGGACGCCAACATCGAGAAGCTCGTGGGCGGCGACTCCGGCAAGCTGCTGAATCTCGCGAACATCATCAACATCAACGCCCAGGCCATTAAGTTCGCCGCCGACGTCCTCGGTCCCGAGCACGCGGCCGTTCAGGAAGCGGCGGAACACCTGGCGAACGCGATCACGAAGGTGAACACCTACATCGCCAACAACGTGAACCGCCTCATCGGAACCGACGCCGCGAAGCTCGCGGACGTGGCGAACGCCCTCACGATGAACGCGCAAAGCCTGCGCGTGGCCGCCGAGATCCTCGGTTTCGAGAACTCCGCGGTCCAGAAGGCCGCCACGACTCTCGCGGACGCCATCACGAAGGTCACGAATCACGTCACGAAGAACCTCGCGGCGATGGTCGGCGGGGACGCGAACAAGCTCGCGACCGTCGCTTCGGCCATCCTCGCCAACGCCTCGTCGCTCGGTGTCTCGGCCTCGATCCTCGGACACGGCCACGCGTCGGTCGTCGCGGCGTCCCGCGCGATCACGAACGCCGTCCGGGCTATCACCGCACACACGAGCGCCAACTTCAACGCCCTGGTCAAGGACGCGAGGTCGCTCGAGAAAGTCACGACGGCCCTCGCCGACGCGGTCACCGCCCTCACGCGCGTCGCCACCAGCATGTCGCTCAACGCCAAGGACTACCGCAAGCTGAGCGAGGCCTCCGGCGAAGTGTTCTCGCTCATCGCGGGCAAGGTGTCCTCGGCGATCTCGACGATGGCGGACAAGGCCTCGACCGCCGCCGAGATGCGCAGCGTCGCCAACGCCCTCACGAAGGCGATCAACGCCGTGAACGTGATGGCTCAGCGCAACATGGTGGACGGCGTCGACGCCGCGAAGGTGACCGAGCGCCTGAGCAAGACGCTGGTGAAAGTGCTCGAAACGATGTCGGGCCAGAAGGCCAAGGGCAACACGCTTGCCGAGAAGATGAAGAACGCCCTCGAGAATTCCGTGAAGGGCGAAATCTGGTCGGGCCTCGAGACGGGCGCCAAAGCCGACATGCTGAAGGCCGCCCGCGCGGCTCTAGGCGGTGAAGCCGCCCGCGTGATGGGTGAAGGCGAGATCGGCGCCGCTGTCAAACAGGTCTCGGATCATTACACGAAGCAGGCCGAGAGGGAGATGGCCAACGGCAAGGTCGGCGAAGCCGCCGAGTCGTACTCCGAGGCGCTCCGCGTCGATCCGATGTCGGCCACAGCCGTCGCGTCCGCGATCGTCGAAGCGGTGTCCTCGAAGGACGCGCGCGCGGTCGAGCAGCTCACCGAGAAGCTCCAGGACAACCCGACCGCGCAGAAAAACCTGCACGAAGCGCTTAACAAACTGATGGAACAACAGAACCTGCAGGTCAGCGACGCGCAGGTGGCCGAAATGGTCAAACTCGCCGAGCGCCTCGCGGTCGCGGAGCGTTCGCAGGAAACCGCCGCCGAAGCCAAGCCCGCCGAAGCGCGTCCCGAGACGGCCGAGGCGCCTCGCGTCGAGGGCGAGAAGAAGGCCGAAGGCGAGGCCGAGGCGAAGGATCCCACGCAGAAACTGAAGGACCTCGTCGACCAGAGCGGCATGCGGAAGAAGCTGACCGAAGTCCGCGACCGCCTCCAGGAAGACATCAAGAATAGCGCTGAGCAGGTGGAGCTGGTGAATAAGGCGATGGACGGCGTCATCGCCGAAGACGTCGCGTTCGTCCAAAAAGCCCTCGACGGCATGCCGGAAGCCAAGCGCGCCGCCGCCGAGCAGGCGCTTAAGGAACAGTTGAACCTCGAAGTCGGCGAAGCTCTTCTGGGCAAGGACGGGAAACCGACGGGTGAATTCCGCGGTTCGAACCTGACCGTCCGGACCGCCGACGGCATCCTGACCC
Source organism: uncultured Planctomycetia bacterium (assembly GCA_964431835.1). Taxonomy (GTDB): domain Bacteria; phylum Omnitrophota; class Gorgyraeia; order 2-02-FULL-51-18; family 2-02-FULL-51-18; genus CAYSKO01. Next base: position 58,789 of record CAYSKO010000009.1, read on the forward strand.
GCCTGGGCAACGCCGCGGTCACCCTCAGCGGACAGTCGAAAGCGCGCCAGGTGCGCGGCGCGGCCGTGGACGCAGCGATGGCCAAGCGAGACAAGGCTACGGCCGAGAAGAAAGCCACCGATCCTTCGACGGGCGCGAAGTGGACCGCCGAAGCGAAGGATGCTCTCACGGATCCCAAGCAGCTCGGCAAAAAATACGTCCGCATCGGCGGCGAGCTTTTCAACCGCAAGGCGGTCAGCGAAGCGGTCGCCAAAGCCGATGGACCCGCCGCGAAGAAACACGTCGAATCGCTGAAAGGCGAAAATAACAAGCAGGCCCGCGAAGACCTGAAGAGAGAGTGCGAAACCGCGACCGAAGTCGATCCGCTCGTCACGATCACCGTGGACGTCGACGGCACGCCCACGAAGGTCCGTCTCCATGCCGACGCATTGCGCGCCGAGGTCGAGTCCTACGAAAAGGACGCCGCGAAGGTACAGGAAAGCAAGGGCCAGGAAGGCACCATTCTTAATGAAGGCCGCCAGGCAAACGGTGATCCCGCCGTACCGACCGGTAAGGGCACAAAGACCGCCGCTCCGGCCGCTCCGCGAACCACGGCCGAGGTTCCCAAGCCGGAAGCTCCGAAAGCCGCCGGAGAAGCGGGTGGTTCCGCGAAACCCGCCGCCGAGGGATCGCGTCGTCACCGCGCGAGCGCCGACCCGGCGAAGCTCGAAAAAGAAGCCGAAGGCCACCAGAAGAAGGCCGGAGAGCTCAACGAAAAAGCCGACCGTCTCGACGCGCGCGCCGACGCCCTGCGCGCCGAAGCCGAAGACGTCGCCCGCAAAGCCGAAGGCAAAGAAGGCGAAGCGGCCGCCGCCCAGAGCCAGGTCCAGCGCCTCTTGGCGAAAGCGGAAGCGCTGAGCAATAAAGCGGAAGGTCTCCGAGCCGAAGCGCGCGCCGCCCATAATAAAGCCGAAACGCTCGAGAAAAAGGCGGCCAATCTGACGGCGGAATCCATCAATCTTCGCGCCAAGGCCGCCGAGAAACGCCGCGAGGCCCAAGATGTCGAGAAGAAACCGAAAGTCCAGGACGTTAACCAGGAGGACGCATTCCAGGACGGCGTCCACTACAACGCGGCGACCGACGGCCAGATGGGGCGCTCCGAAGTCTGCCGTTACGACCGCCGGACCGATTCCGTTTTCCGCAAGTTCGTCGCCGAAGGCAAGACCGCCTGCGACGCCGAGGCGCGACGCATCCAGCGCAAGGAAGGCCGCGAGATGACCGCCAAGGAAAAAGTCTTCTTCATGACCGAATTTGTGACCGAACGCATCGATTACGACAAGCCCGCTCTCCAGAAGATCAAGGCGAGGGCCGACGCAGCCGGCCGCGATTCCGTCGACATCGGCGAGATGATCAAAGAAGGCGTCGGTGTCTGCCGCCAGAAGGCGATGCTTGTCGGCTTCCTCCTCGCCGAAGTGGGCGTGAAAGCCAAGCTCTCCAACGGCGGCGCTCTGACCCACACGGGCGAACTCGGCGAGACCTACGGCGGCCACGCGTGGCTGACCGTCGAGGTGAACGGCAAGAAGTTCTACTTCGACCCCACGTGGGCCGAGGGCCAGAGCGCCAAAGACATGCGCCTTCTCTCGATGGATAGCGCGACCGTGCAGAAGACTTACAAAGAAGACATGACGCCGATGGTTAAGGGCGGCCGCAAACTTTTCGTGAAGGACGGCGGCGCTTCGCGCGCGGAAGCTCTACGAGCCGAGGCCACGGCCCTCGAGAGACAGGCCGATGCGAAATGGGCCGAAGCGGAAGTCGCCCGCGGGAGCGACGAAAGCTACCGCCGTGAGGCGACAGCCAAGGAAGCCGATGCCGCGCAACTGACCGGCCAGGAAGCGCCGATCAGGCGCGACGCGCAGTCCGCCTCGCGCCAAGCCAACGACGCCCGCCGGGAGGCGTCGAACCTCCGCCAGGACGCCGAAACCAAGAGCGAGAGGGCCGAGTCTTACGAAGTTCAGGGCGCCGAAGTCCGTGGCCGCGCGGCCGTCGAAGGGGCCAAGGCCAACGAAGTCGGCGAGATGGCGCGTGAAGTCCGGAGCGAACAGGAAGACGCGGCGCGCCTGGCGACCGATCTCAGCGGGAATCTCCGCGGCGAGCGCGAAGCCGCTCCCGAGGCCGGAGAATCCGCCCGCCTCGCCGAGCCTGCCGGAGAGACCGCTTCCGCCGAAGCCCGCCGCGGCAATCTGCGCGGCCGCCAGGCCAGCGATGTTTTGGGCGAGCTCGTCCGCGAAGGCGAGATCACGCCGGAACAGCGCGACGCGATCCAGACGCGCGTCGAGAAGATGCTCCGCGAAGGCAACGGCGAGATGCAGCCTTCCGCGTTCCTCGACCTCATGTCCACGATGCAGAACCAGATGAGCGCGAAGTCGTTCCGCCGCTCCTTCGACACGATGGATCAGTTCTGCGGTTCCTGCTCAATCCTCGCACACAACCAGATTGCGATGCGCGCCGCCGCCGGCGAGAACGTCGCCGCCGAAGTCCAAACGCTGAGCGCGGTCATCGAGACGGCCCAGAGGGTCGGCGCGAAGATCGTGGATATCACGCCCGCCGAAATCCGCGACTTCGCCGCCGCCCGCGAAGTGCTCGCTTCGCGCGGCCAGGAAATCCTTTCCACCGCGATCGAAAGCCGCATGGACGGTGAAGCCCGACGCTCCGCCGAAGCGGGGATCGCCCCGCCCGCGCTCGGAACCGTCACCGAAGGTCCCGAGATTTCCGCCGGTGAAAGCACTTCGAGTCCGAAGGTTGAAACCCGCGTCGAATCCGAAGCCAAGACCGAAACCAAGATCGAAACCGAAACGCGCACCGAGACCGAGACGCGCACTGAAGCCGAAGTTCGGACCGAAGCTGAAGTTCGCACCGAAGCGGAAGTTCGCATGGAAGCCGAAACCCGTACAGAAGCCGAGCCTACGCGGGCCTCCGCCGCGGCTCCCGAAGCCGAAGCACCCCGCGCCGAGTCCAAACGCGCGGCGACCGCCGAAGAAGCCCAGGTCCTCGAGAAGCGCGCCGAAGTCGAGGCCGCCCGCGCCGAGAAAACCGAAGCGCAGGCGAAGGTGGCCGAAAACAAGACCGCTCTCGAACAGAAGGCGGCTGAGCTCGACGGCGCCCGTGCCGCCGCCGAAACCGCCGCCGAAGCGGACAACGCGGCCGCCAAGCGTCTCTCGGAAGTCGACTCCCCCGAGCGCTTGCGGGCGGAAGTGGAACAGGGCGAGCGCACCGTCACCGAGAAGAAAGCGGAGAAGGAAGCCATCAGCCAAGAGAAGGCCCAGTGGAAAGCCCGCAACGAACTCGAAGCCGACCTCAAAAAGAGCGACGTCGTCGACAAGACGGAGGCCCGCGACATGGTGCTCGACGAAATCGCGGCGAAAGGCCCCTCGCCGGCGCGCGCCGAAGCCCTCCGGGAGGCGGAGAGCGCCCTCGAGGCGGCCAAGAATCATCCGCTCGGCGAACCGGCCGCACGCGCCGCGGCGGAAGCTTCCGCGAAGGCTTTCGACACCGCGAACATGAAGTGGCCGTCGCCCGTCAATTCCGCCACGCAGCGCGCCCGCGGGATCGCGCGGCTCGAAAAGGCCGAAACGGCCAAAGAAACGGAAATCCGGACGGCGGAATCTGAAACACAGGCCAAGCGCGACCTTCTGGCCAGCGTCGAGGCTTCGAACGCCGGCAGCGCCCCGACCGCCGAAACGGCCAAACGCGAAACCGCGGCCCGCCGCGCCGAAACGGAAAGCGAAGTGCGGCGCCTCGAAGCGGAAGTCCAAACTTTAAGCGAACGGCAGACCGTCCTCGAGACGGAAGCCGCGCGCACCGGGGAAAACGCGGCCGCCCGTGAAGCCGAGCTGACCGTGCTGACGGTCGCCGACGCCCTCGTCGTCGAAAATCGCGCGAAAGTCGAAGCCGCCAAGACCGAACACGCCTCCGCGAAAGAGAAGCTCGCCGAAAATAAGGCCGCGCAGGAAAAGAAATCGTCCGAGATCGAGACCGCCAAAGCGGAAGCGAAAGCCGCGCAGGAAACGCACGCCGACGCGTCTGTCCGTGCGAGCATCGCAATCAAAGAATTCCTCCGTATCCACAGCGAGCCGGCTCCCGCCGAGGGCCGCGAGACCGAGGTGCGTCGCGAGGAAATCGCCCGCATCGAAACGGAGCATACCGCCGCAAAAACCGCCAAGGAACAAGCGAACGTCCGCATGTACGAAGCGGGAGACAAAGTTTACCTTCTCGAAGCGGAGGGAACCGCCCTTAAGAAACAACAGTCCCTTCTCGAAGCGGAAGTCACGCGGACCGGCGAAACGGTGGTAGTCCACGAAGCCGCACTCGCCGAAAGCCTCCGCACGGTTGAAGCCCGCACGGCGCAGGCCGAAGCGAAGGCCGTAGAGGTCGAAGCGAAGGCCGAACAGGCAGAGGCCGTGCTCGATCTCACTGCGAAGACATCCGAAGCCCAAGCCGCCCGAGCCGAAGCGGATCAGGCCAAACAAGATCTCCGGAAGAACGGGGAAGACATCCGGAAGGCCGCGACCGTCAAGACTCAGGCCGAGTCAGCCCGGGACGCGGCCTTCTCCCGCGCCTCCAAAACGCGCCTGGCTTTCGACGCGGCTACCGCTCAGGTAGAAGCCCGCCGCACGTCGCTCGCCGAAGCTGAAAGCCAGCTCGCCGTCGAGACGACTCGTGCCGAAGGGGATTCCCGGACGCGCGCCGACATTCAACAAAGTAAAGCGGGGAACGCGGCCGAAACCACCAAGGCCGAGGGCCAGCTGGCTACCGCGAAGGAAAGTGCCACCGCGACCCACGCTCCCGAGGCGGAAGCCGGCAAGCGGTTCGAAGAAGCGTCGCGCGTCGCGGAAATCAAGAGCGCCGAACTTTCGACCGCCGAAACCACCGCCTCGCAGAAAAAGAGTGAACTCGCCACTCTGGTCGAGAAATGGAACGAGCTCGCCAAGCGCGCCACCGAGGGAGATCTCGCCGCGAAGGACGCCGAGTCGATTGGCCTGGACGTCCAGATCGCGGAAAAGCGAGCCGAAGTTCAGCACGCGGAGACGATCGCGCAGACCGCCCGTGAAGCGTCCGTCGTCGCCGAGACGGCCAAGACGGCCGCCGCCGAAGCGCTCAACGACGCGATGATCGAGCGGGGCAACGCCGATCTCGAAGTGGCCGAGCTTAGCGCGCGCGTCGACTTCCTGCGCCGCGAAGGTGAGTATCTCAAGATACAGGAAAGCATCCTCAACGCCGACATGGACGGGGCCCGAACGAAGGTGGAAGCCGAGAAGTCCGAGCTCGCCCGAGCCGAAGGGGAAGAGGCGAAGGCCAAGGCGGAAGCGGATCGCGCGGGCCAGGACGCCGCCACTGCGGAGGCCGAGTATATCAGCGCGTCCTCCGAAGCGTCCCGCGCCGAAGCGATCCGTACGGGTCTTGAGGAAAACACCAGCCGCACCCAAACCCGCGTCGAAGAGACGACCGCCGCCGTCGAAGAAGCCCGCACGCGCGTGGCCGAAGCCGACGCCCGTCTGGGCGAAGTCGAATCCAAGGGCACCGCCGCTCCCGAAGCGTCCGCAAAGCCCACCGCAGAGGCCGCGCAAGATGCCGCCCGCGCGTACGAAAGCGCCCGAGCGGAAGTCGAGCGCGTCTTTAAGATCGTGGAACGCGCCCAAGGCGAACACGCCGCCCTTCTGGGATCCAAGAGCCTGGTCAAGGGCATGCTCGAGAAGCTGAACGCCGAGGTCGAAACCCTCGAGACGAAGAAACAGCAGCTCGAGACGATTCTCGAAGCCTTGAACGTCAAACTCCAGAGTGCCGAAACCCGCGCCGCCGACGGCCAGCGCCGCGTGGCGGAAGCGGAAGGACGTCTCGAGCAGGCCCGCACGAACCGCGACGCCCAGGCGCCGCGCCTTGAGGCGACCCGCCGCGAAGCGCGTCAGGAACGCCAGCGTGCGACGGTCGAGCGCGAAGCTGCCGAAACGACGGCGGGCGAAGCGCGCTCCACGGCCGAAACGGCCCGCGCCACCGCCGCCGAATCGCGCCGCGCGGAAGAGCCTCTCCGCCAGAAAGCCGCCGAAACCCAGGCCAAGCTCGCCGAAAAACGCGCCGAGCGCGACCGGGCCGCCGAGGCCACGAAGCCCGAAGATGTCACTCGCCTCGAGTCCGAGATCCGCGAAGCGGAAGCCCAGGCCGAAACCGCCGCCCGCGAGCTGGCCGAGGCCGAAGGCAAAACCGGCGAAGCCGAAGCCGCCGCTCGCTCCGCGGCCGCCGCCGAAACCGCCGCCGAAACCGAAGTTTCGCGGACGCGCGTCGAAGAAAAACGCCTCGGCGAAGAAGCCGAAACGCAGGAACGCGTCGCCGCCGAAGCGGAATCCCAGAGCCGCGACCTTGACCGCCACGTCGCGGAGGCCGAGCGCCAGGTTTCGGAGGCCCGCGCCGACGTGAGCCAGACCCGCGCCGAAGCCGCCGACACCGGCCGTGAGATGAACGAGACGCGTCGCGAGATCGAGGAGATCGAAGACCGCATCAACGTCCTCAAACTCCAGATCGTGGGCCTCCTCACCCAGCTTTCCCAGCTCGACGACGACATCGAGAAGGCCGCGCAGCGCGTCGCCGAAGCCAAGCTCGATCTCTCCAAGGCCCGTGCCGCGGAAGAGAAGGCCCAGGATGCCGTCGCTGAGACCCTGCCCCAGCCGACCATTCACGACGCCGTCAGCTTCGCCGAAGCGCTCCCGTCGATGGAAGCGCGCCTCGTCGGCCAAAAGATGCCGCCGTCCGAACGCCGCGCCCGCATGGCGGATCTCGCCGGGAAAGCTCTCGAGCTTGCGCGCGTCGAATACGAACGTCGGACCATCGAAAAGAAACTCGGCGTGGGAGAAGGCAGCACGATGACCGTGGGCGAGATCGCGGCGCGGTACCACCAGGCGCTCGAAGGCGTGAAGAAATTCCTCGAAGCCTCACCGAAGCCCGCGAACGCGGCCTCCGCCGCCGCCCGTGCGCGACTGGTCGAACGTCTGGCCAAGACGCTCGCCGCCCAAGAAACGCCGGTCGTGAAGGGCCTCGAAGTGAAAGGGGAGAGCGTCGTCGAGATCGTGGGCGCGGGCAAGAAGGTCGGCTTCGATTCGCCCGACGTCATGAGCCTCGCGGATCTTTCGAAAGCGCACGCCGACTCCTTCCGTACGCGCACTGTCGCCGAGCTCGCCGATCATCTTTCGAACAACGCCGCCGAGCTCCGGCGCGTGGAAGCGCACCTCGAGAACCCGACGCGCCCGACGCTTCAGTTCGAGCCATTCGGCGAAGCGAAGGTCGAAATCGACGGCCGCAAAACCGCCGCGCGCATGGAAATCACGAACGAAACGCTCAAGAAGGCCGTCGCGGAAGTCGAGAAACGCCAGGTGAAGGCGCTGGCGGAATTCTTCGAGAAGAACCCGGAGAAGGCCGCCGCCTACCGCGAGGCGCTCGAGGCCCAGGCGAAGAAACAGTCCGAGAACGCGCAGGACGTCTCGCAAGCCAAAGACACGATCGACGGCTTGGCTCGCACGGCGCTCGTCGAAGCGCTCGAAGCTCTGCCTCCGGCCGCCCACGGCGTCCGCGTCGAAATGCTCCGCCTCGCGCTCGGCCTCAACGGCAACGTTCCGGCCGCGATCCTGGCTCTCCAAAACGCCGGTCTCGCTCCAAAGACCGGCGAAACCGCCGCGGCGAAGCCTGCCGAGCGCGACACGCTGATCCGCCTCCTTCTCGACCTGCCGCCCGCCGCGCGGAACGCGGCGCTCTCATCTCTCCGCGCCGCCGAGCGCACGCACCGCGCCGGGGAAGCGCGCCAGACGATCGAACGCATGGAGAAGCTCACCCTCGAAGAGCGCGAGACGCTGAACCGCGCCGCCGAGACGGGCGACCTGGACACGCTGACGGGCAAGCTCGAGCCGCTCAAGGCGTTCGGCCGCGACGCCCTCTACGAAGCCACCGAGCTCCGCGGCCAGCGCGTGGCGGAGGCGTCCTCCGCCGCCCGCGTCGGCACCGCGATCGACGCGCTCATGCGCCTCAACGTGGACGCCGCCGGCGCCGCGAAAATACGCACCCAGCTTGAGTCCGACATCGCCAACCGCGGCAAGGAAGGCTACGTCGACAACCGCACTCTCTTCGATTCGAAGCTCGCGGAGCCGATCAAGTCGTTCGCGAGCGAAACGCTCGTCGAGGCCGCTCGCCGCATCGAAGCGGGCGAGGGCGCGAAGGGCCGCGTGACCGCCGCCCAGCTCGAGACGCTCCGCACGAACCTCGCCGAAGGCGCCGCTCCGAAGGCCCCCGAGGCGCTTCGCCGCTTCGACGCGGAAATCCTCGCCGAAGCGCTCGAAGTCGGCAAACTGGAAACTCTGAAGGCGGCCGAGATCGTCCGCACGCTGACTCTGGCCGAGCGGAACGCGATCCGCGAGCTCGGCGCCGTCGACGGAACGCTCGCCCGCTTCGACGCCGAAACACTCGCGACCGCGCTCGGCATGAACAAAGCCGAGCTCGCCGCGGCCCGCAAGCTTCTGGACGGCGTGCAGGAGACGGTGCTTCGCGGAATCCTTTCCGCGCTGCCCGACGGCGCGCGTTCCCTGACTGTTCGCGACATCCTCGACGCCGCCCGTCCCGCCGACGGCATCCTGAGGGACAAAGTGGAACTCGCCAAGGCGGAGTTCGACGCCTTGAAGCTCCACGCCGAGGAGCGCGAGGCGATCGCGGCCGACGCGGCCGCCGGCCGTATCGACGCGGCGCGCGAGAAACTCACCCGCGCCGCCGAACGCGCGGCCGTGGCGCTCGAAACCGAGCTCACCGAATCGGTCACCGCCAAGCGGATCACGCCCGAAGTGAAGGCCGAACGCCTCGAGGCCTTCCGTAAAGGTCTCGCCGAGACGATCGCGGCCGTGGAAGCTCCCGCCCTCGGCGAAGCGATGCACCGCCTCACCAACTCGGCGGAGGTCCTGAAGGCGCGCAGAGCCTTCAAGGCGTTCGAACAATTCCTCGTGTTCCAGGTCAAGGCGGGCCGTATGACCGAGGGCCAGCGCCGTACCGCGCTCCTCGAGATGCGGAACGAGCTCCTGCACGGCCGGTCGGACGCGGTCAAGGAAAATGCGGTCAAGGCGCGCTTCGACGGCTTCAAGGCGTTCTCCCTCGAAGTGCTTCGCGAGGCGGCCGGCGTGAGCGCTGACGTCGCCTCCCGCGCGCACCAGGCGGCCCAGCAGACGATCTTCGAATTCTCTCGCTCTATCCAGCGTGATCTTCTGGCCAAGGTCGAAAAGCTCACTCTTCTGGCCAAGGTCGAAGCCGGGGATCTCGCGGTTCTTCCGGAAGGCCTCCGCGGAAAATCGCTCGAGGTGCTGCGTCAGGCCCTCGGGGCGACCTCCGAGCAAGTGGTTTTCGCCCGCGAAGCGGTCGGCGCCCTTGCGATTCCGGAGCTCCGCCGCCTGGGCGTCGAAGTGGCCCGCGATCTTCTGCGCCGCGCCGAAGCCGCCGAGCGCGACGGCCGCGCCGCCGAAGCCGCCGAGCTGCGCGACGCCTTCGCGATGGTCGGCGCCCGCGTCGCCGTGGAGCTCGAAGCCCACGCCGAACGGGCCGAAAAGAACGGCAACAAGGCCAAAGCCGCGGAGTTCCGCGACGCCGCCCGGTCGCTCGTCGAGGAAATCCGGAGCGAAGCGCTGGCCGCGGAAGAGGTCGCCCGCCTCTCGTCCGCCGAACTCGCGAGCGTGAAAGAAGCCCTCGTCCGCGGCGAAGTGAAGGGAGAGCTGGCCCTCTTCGGCGAACGGGCCGTCCGCAAGGCCGTCCTCGCCCGCGAAGCCGCGGAAGGCAAGTTCCGCGGTGACGGCACGACGCGCGGCGAGCTTCCCGAGAAGGTCCGCGCGTTCTCGATCGAAACCCTCAAAGCGGCGCTCGGCGTCCGCGCCGAGCTCGTGCGTCCCGTGACGAAGGTCACGGTCGAAGGACGCGAGCTCTCGAGCGCGGTGGTCCGCGACGCGCTCGCCCGCAACGTGGACGCGCAAGCCGACGCGCTCCTGGCCCGCTTCAAGGTCGCGCCCGCTCCGCGTTTCTCCGCCGCCGACTGGGTCTCTTCAAAAGTCGGCCGCGAGACGCGTGACGCGCGGGCGCAGCGCAAGCTCACCGAGACCCTTCTGGGCATGGGCGAAGCGAAGACGCACAAATTCGGCTACGAAGCGCCTCCCGCGCCGGCTCCTCGCCGGACCCGCAGCGGCGCGCCCGCGCGTGAAGGCAAGCTGGATTTGGGAGTGTTCTTCGACGCCTACCAAGTCCTTACCCAGGGCCGCGCCCAGGTCTTCAGCCGTGAAGCGATCAACCGCGCGCTCCAGAAACTCGAACAGAAGACGATGGGCGTCGACGCCGCCGCGAAATTCGTGCTCGAATGCCTCACCGTGGGCAACACGATGGAGCAGTACAACAAGCTGAAGACGCAGAAGCTCGACAAAGAAAGCGAAAGGGAGAACCTGGCCGCGCTGGAGGTCATTGCCAATCCGATGGAAGTTGCACGCCGCCTCGGCGAGTCCGTCGTCGAGAAGATCCAGGCGAAGGGCGAGGCGTACCTCCTTGCCAAAGAAGCGGTCGCCCAGCTGGAAAACGCGACTACCCGCAGAGCGCTCGAAGTCGCTCAGAGCGAACTCATGACGGCCTTCCGCGAAGCGCGCGGCGGCGCGAAGAACCAGTCGTTCCTCGATCTGGCCGTCAAGACGGGCATGGTCGAGAAGGCCGAATTCGGGGACGTGTTCAACGCCTACAAGGCGCTCCGCGTCGGGGAAACCTCCGGTGGCTACGCCGAGTTCAACACGAAGAACCGTGCGTCGATCGAGCGCGTGATGTCCGAGTACAAGCTCGAGTTCGACGCGTACGAGAAGAGGCTTTCCGGCGACCCGATGACCCGGATCAAGCAGCTCAACGAGATCATGCGCCAGGAACAGGCGGCCGCGCCGGGCGAACGCGTCGGCGTGATCAAGGCGACGGCGATCACGGATCTCATCTTCCGCAATTCGTACGTGTCGGAAGGCACGAAGATGCACCTGAAGGACGCCGGCTGGCGCCCGGGACAGCGCCTCATGATCATGCATCTCATGGGGAACAACAGCGTCTCGCTCGGAACCGCCGGCGGCAAAACGTACACCCTCATGGGCTACCACATCATGCGGCGCCTCACCGACGGCGAGACCTACCGCGGCAAGCAGGTCGTGGAAAGCCCCGACGCCGTGAACCAGATCATCTCCGCCATGGAGCTCAAACTCCGCGTGGAAGGCAAGAAGACGGACGCGGAGATCTTCAGCGAGCTCGAATCGCGCCGTTCGGAGCTCAACTCCGAGCATATCGTCATTAAAAACATGATGAAGGCCTCGGGCCTGCGCCTCTTCAACGCGACCGCCTACCAGGGCGGCGAGCTGCGTAACCACTCGGAACGGAGCGCGCGCGTGATCGACGCTCATACCGACAAGAACACGATCGTCGTCATCGATACCGTCAACAACGTCCACTTGAGGAACGAAGCGAAGTCGGCTGCCGAGAAGGGCGACACCAAGCTCTTCGAAGCGCTCCTCAAGTCGCGCTTCATCACGCTCGACGAATTCCACAAGTTCCTTTCGAACAAGAACTCGGGCATCATCGCGGAAAACCAGCGCATGCCGGAGCCTCGCGAAATCGAGTCGCTCATGGAAAACGTGATTTCGAAAATCGCGGACTCAAACTTCAAGCTCCATTGGGAGCCGGTGCGTTATTCCACGGAGACCGAATTTGAGGCGGCCGTCGCGAAGTACACGAACGGCGAAGGCGCGAACGAAATGAAGATCCTCATCAATTCCGAGACCGGACAGATCAACCTGAGCAAGGCTCTCAACGACAGCCTGCGCACGGCGCTCGGCCCCGAGTTCGGTAAGGTGCGCTCGGTCATCTCGGCGCTGGACGCGAACGAATTCCATTACAAGATCCATACCGACAAGGAAGGCAAGACGAAGGTCATCCCGGTCAACGGCCGCGAAGGCACGCCGAGCCCCGATTCGAGCTTCCAGGACATCGAGTACTCGATGACGCTGGCCCTGAAGCACACGAAGGGCAACACGGCGACCGCCCGAGAGATGGTCAGCCGCAGCGATACCTCGATGTCGAGCGCGATCGCCGAGAGCGTGCACATCCCCGGCGCGGTCGTCACCGGCGTCTCGGGCACGCTCGGCGGCCTCGAGGCTCTCCAGAAATTCCAGATTGGCGAGAGGGTCGTGAACATCTCGGGTTCCGTGCTCGACGCGGTCCGCGTGGGCGGCACGAGGGGCCAGATCTTCGACATGTCGACCGGCGAGCAGGAATGGCTCGACGGCATCAATTCGTCGCTCCGCGAGAACGTCACGGTACTCCTGGTCGTGAGCGCGAAGGAGCGCGACGCGATCGAGAAGTTCCAGAAAGGCGACTTATTCAAGTCCGCCGACGGCAAGCCGGTCGAAGTCGCGAAGATCGACTCCAACACGAGCGGCGAATCGAAGAACGGCCAGGCTTCGGAGATGGATCAGCTCGTCAAGTCGCCGTGGGGCAAGGACGGCCGCGCCCGCGTCATCCTCATCACCGAGCGCGGCTGGACGGGCCGTGACTACGCCCAGAACGCGGAGCTCGCGAAGTTCGTCGACGGCAAGCTCATGCACCAGTCGGTGCACATGGCCTTCTACAAGGCGCACACGATCGGCGCCTCCGACTTCGTGCAGGCCCTCGGCCGCGCCGGCCGCAGCGAAACCGAGGCCACGGTTCGCCGCTACTTCCTCGTGGACAAAACCGAGATCCGCCAGCGCCTTTCGGATCTGAACGACGGCCGCGTCCGTTCGGATTTCCGCCAGAAACTGAACGAGCGCCTCCGCGACAACCCCGCGGCGGTCGGCGAGACGCTGCGTCTCCTCAACAATTACGAGCGCCGCCTCAACATCGAAGACTTGAGTCCCTCCGAACAGCTGCGCTTGAACGCTCAGTTCCTCGAGCTTTCCAACGCGATCGCCGACGGCGCGCGTCACACGGTCCGCGAGAACTGGCGCAGCTCGATCGAAATCGACCCGTTCCATCAGGCCATCAAGGCCGCCGCTCTCGCCGGCGGCAAGGGGAGCGCCCACTACCGCCGTCTGGACAAGGCTTACAAGGATCTCCTCGGCAAGCAGAGCGAAGGCGGCGATCTGACGCTGAAGGACGCCGGCGTGGGCAGCGGCGTCGACTTCGTGATGGACACGGCGCGCCAGAGCGTGAAGAACGCCAAGGAAGCGTGGAAGAACGTCGTCGACAGCATGGACGCGTCGAGCTTCGGCGCGGGCCGCCTTCTGGGCCGCGTGCCCTTCTCGATCCGCTTCTGGAAAGGCATCGTGCCGATTCCGTCGACTTCCGCGCCCGCGTACGAAGCGCGCCAGACGCTCGCCAAGCTCGAAGCGCTCGAGAAGGCTTTCCTGACCGGTAACATCGAAGCGACGCGCCTGCAGGTCGAGCGCGTCCAGCTCGGCCTCGACTCCGGCAAGGTCCGTGTCGAAACGCGCGGCATCGGCCGCCTCCTCCGGACGCTCCTCGGCCGCGAAACCTCGGTCGCCGTCGACACGGTCGATCCGAGCCGCCACAGCGTGTTCGAGCTCTCGAAGCTCGAGCAGTCGATCGACGCCAAGGCCCAGGTGCTCCTGCGCGCCTCGATCGCGCTCGCCGAACGCGACATCATCACGTCCCGTCAGAACGCAGCCGGTTATAAGGGAACGGTCGAAAACGTCCGCGCGACGGTCCGCATCCAGGAGTCCAATCCGACCGCGCGCCTCGCGCAGGGCAAGACCCACGCGGGTTACGAGTTGAACGTCGAGAAGGCCATTCGCAACGGCCACGGCGCCACGCTCCAGTTCGACGGCTCGATCCCGAGCCTGTCGAGCGGCATGAAGGTCCTCGTGGTGCCGGCCTCGGACGGCTCGCCGTCGATCGGCCTCTTCAACATGGAAGACGCCGAAGGCGCCCAGCAGCTCAGCATTAACCTCGAAGATTCGCCCGACCTCATGGCGCTCTTCCGCGGATGGAACGTCCCGTGCAAGGCCGAGATCTACGTGGATAACGACACGAAGAAGATGACGATCCAGGCCGTTCCCGTCACCGAGGACTTCACCGGCGCGACCACGGTGGACGAAATCGCCAAGAAGCTCCGTCTTGATCCGACGGTCGTGCGCGAGATCATGAGCGAGTCGTTCGGACGGGCTTTCTCGGGCGTCGACGACCTCGCGAAGATCGCCGCCCAGACCAACGGGACGCTGAACGGCGTTCTCTCGACGTTCCTCGAGAACCTTTCGGCGATCTATCAGGTCACGCGCGTCTCCAACACGAACTTGAAGCCCGTCCCGGTGACCGCGCGGCAGGAAGCGATGATCCAGCGTCTGGGCCCCGGCCTCCGCGGCCTCGCCGGAACGGCTTTCCAGGCGCCCGGTTTTGACCTGACCGAGATCGCGCTCTTCGTCCGCCTCTCGACCGGAAGCACCCCGGAGGATCTCGCGGCGCGCGCCGAGACTCTCGGAGCGAAAGGCGTGATCAGCGCCGAGACCCAGGCGGCCGTCACGGCTTCCAAGATGACCCGCGAACAGCTCGTCCAGTGGGTGGAGGAGAGCGTGCGGTTCGCCGCGGCCGCCGAAGAACGCGTGCCGACCGCCGCGATCCTCGGGGCCCTTTCCGACGAAGACAGGATGAACCTCTCCGGATCGGACGCGAAAAAGGCCTCCGAGGTCAAACAGCGCATCGCCTTCCTTCAGAACGGATGGTTCGTCCAGTCGCGCCTGCAGTCGTTCGTCGATGACGAGGCGGCGTTCGAGGCCTTCGGCGCGGCGGGCGCGTTCGTCCTTTCGCACGACACGCAGCGCACCACGCGCGCCAATCCCGCGCCGTCGCTCGACAAGGCGGGCAGCCTGTGGATGCCGAGCAAGGATTGGATCCCGAGCCTGAACAGGGCCGTATGGTCCGAAAGCAAGGATCCCAAGGAATACGACGTCGACGGCAAGAAGCAGGGCGGCCCACTCGCGTGGGCGCGCTCGTTCGGAAGCTTCGGCAGGCGCCTTCTCGTGAACGACGGCGGCGTCTTCAGCCCCTCGAACGGCGGTATCTGGAACGCGTTCAAATGGACGTCGTCCGAAGACCGCGCGACCAACGCCGCCCTCGTCGTCGCGGACGCCGCGCTGGTCGCCGACGCGCGGCGCAACCCCGGCCGCGACGCGCTCTCCAACTCGGCTGAGCTCGCGCACGCCGGCGCGGAAGTCCGCACGCTGAACGACCTCAACAACGCGCGCGTCGCCCTCGGCCTTCCGAAGGCCGACGGTTCTCGCATCCGTTACGGGTCCGACGCGCGCGAGTTGTCGCTCGTCGGCCGCGAGTCCGCGCGTCTGGGCAATCAAAGGACGATTCAGACGGCCGCGCAAGCCGCCGCGTGGATCATGTCGGGTCTCACGGGTCTCCGCGTCGCCGGCGAAACGGCCGATCCGAAGGCGGAAGAAGAGATCCGCTCGCTCGTGTACGGACGGCTCACGATCGAGGAATTGAGCGGCCTGTACCGAGTCATTCTGGCCAGCACGACGGATGGCAAGGTCGACAGGTCGGTGACCTTCGACCGCGTCGAGAAGCTGCTCACGGACAACGGCCTCGAGGTAGACCGCCACGTGGGTCTCGTGCTCGCCGCTCTCGGCATCGCCGACAAGGGCCGGATGGACGTGCTCGCGGCCTCCCTCGAAACTCACGAAAAGAGCCGCGACAACGCCGCCGATTACGCCCAGATCGGCCAGCGCCTCGCCGAACGCGTGAAATTCCTCCGCGAATTCTCGCCCGAGCGCGCGAACCAGCTCCTGCTCGTCGAGGCCATGGAGTTCGCGGTCCACGGCGCGCCCAAGCTGGTGGGCGAGCTCGGATTCACGAGCGTCGAACAGGCTCTCTTCTCGAAGGCCGGCGGCGACGCCCGGTTGAAGGCTCAGGCCTTGGTCGCGGTGGCCCGCCGCAGCTCCGCCGCGGTCCCCGGCACGGCGGAGTTCGACGCGGCCCTCGACGCGGCCCACGCGACCGTGGAAATTTCCTATCCGTCCACGGGTCTTTCGAAAGCCTCCCTTTACCGCATCGTCGCCGACGAGGACGGTCTCGCCATCGAACGCCGGATCGAATATCTCGACAGGTCGTTCCGCGCGGTGCCTGCGACGACCGCCGAAGGCCAGGCGATCGGAGCCGCCCTCGCGGGCGCGTACGCCACGTTCGCCGCCGCCCAGCCCCAGCCGCTCGCGGCCCAGACGCTCGAGAAGGCGCTCCAGGCCGACCCGACGAAAGCGGCGATCCGGACGGATCTCTCCGCGCGCTACCAGGCTCTGGCCGCGTGGAGCGCCGCCTCGCCGGAGCGCGCCGACAAGGTGAAGGCGTTCGGTTACCTGACCCGCGCCCGCGAGCTCGGCGCCGTGGTCGACCAGGATCGTTTCGACGCCGCCCGCGCGTCTTCCGCTTCCGCCGAGGCCGCCCTCGTGCGCCAGGCCCGTAAGATGGCCACCGAAAACGACGTCAACGGTGCGCTCGCCATTCTGGCGGATGTCGTGATCGACGTGCCGTCGCCCCTGGCCGCCGCCCGTGACGCGGCGGACGCCTTCGCGCTTATTTTCGACGAGTTCCACTCGCCCGACCTGAGCCGCGTCCACACCGGGCTCTACCGCGACGAGCGTCTCTCGGCGGTCTACCACGAGCTCTTCGGCCGCGCTTACTTCGACACCGAGCTCGCCCGCGCCGACGGCAAGATTTCCGACCCGACCCGCAAGGGCGTCGGCTCGCCCGCGCTCCAGAAAGCCTATACGGCCGTCTTCAACGCCACGACGTACCGCGCCGACACGGTCGAAGAAGGCTATCGCCGCGCCGAATCATGGGCTTCGCAGATCACCGAGTACGTGCGTCCCGAGGGGCTGACGGCCGCTCGCCTGGCGGACCGCGCCGGCGATCCCAAATGGCCCGCGCTCCAGAAAACGGCCCGCCAGGACTTCGACAAGATCCTCAAGAGCCTTCTCGACGGCGCGCTCGCGCGGGTCGACGCTCTCGAGAAGGCCGGCGCCCTGAATCCCGCCGAAGCGGCCGCCCGCCGCGAGCGCCTGAAGGACGCGGACCTGGTCGAGGCGTTCCGCAACGAGGCGGTCGCGCAGGCCGAGAAAGTTTCCGAAGCCATGGCGGCGCGCATCTACGAAGGTTCCAACTCGATCGATCTCGTCGAGGCCCGTGAGGCCGCCCGCAACAAGGTCCGCGAGGATCTCGGGGAACTGCTCGGATTCCACCTGGACGGCGGAATCGTCGAGCCGGGCGCGGACCTGCGTGCAAAGGAGAACGCGGTGCGCGAAGAGTGGAAAGCCGCGCTTCCCGCGCACTTGAAGGACCGCGCCGACAAGGTCCGCGTGATCTACGTCAGCGCCGAAGCCGCCGCCAAGAGCAGGAATCTCAACCACGGCGACGGCAGCGTCGCGGGCGTGTTCTTCGAAGGCGCCGGCGTGATCGCGGTGCCGGTCTCCGAAGGTTCGTCGACGGTAACGAGAGCCGAGAGCGTGCTCCGGAAAATCCAAGCCGAGGATAAAGCGGCGAACAAGATGGCCTACGACACGCTCCGGACCGCCGTCCAGGCCGGAAACCTCGAAATGGCACTCAAGATCCCGGCGCTGCGTAGCCTTCATAAGGAGGACGCCGTCCTTCTTTCCGTCCTCCGCGTCGCGTTCGGTCTGGACGACGACGCCGTCCTCCAAGCGGGCGAACAGATTAAGCTTCTCGCCGATCGCGGCGACCTCCTGGCAACCCGCCGCGCGGTCGAACGCGGCAGGCTCGAAGAACTGCCGGCCGCGGCGAAGACGCTCGCGGCGTACGGACTCGGCGTGCTCGAGCGCGTTCTCCGCGTCGACGTCGTCACCGGCAAGGACTTCTCGGAAGGCCTGCTCGCGCACGAGATGCTGCACGCGGTCGCGCTCGACTTCGCCCACCACGACATGCGCGAAGGCTTGGTGACCTATTTCGCCGGCAGGATCGCGATGCGCTTGGGCGACGTCGCCGGGGCCGAGCGCCAGTTCGGCTACTACAAGCGAGCGATCGGCCACGTGTTCGATTGGCTCGGCGTCGCTGATCGCAAGACCCCCACAGCCAGCGACTTCACGGACGCGGAACGCCGTCTCTTGAACGCCCAGCTCGAAGGCAGCTTCGACGCGGCCGGCATCTACGGTATGAAGGAGCTCGTGAAGCGTCTCCAGCAGAACAAGATCGCCGAGGTTGAGATCGCGGGCGAGCGGGTCGCCGTCTCGAAACTCGCGGAAGAATTCCGGACCATGGCGACCGACGATGAGGACAACACAACCGTCGCGCCGCTTTACGCGTCCGTCGAGCGCCGCGACGACGGTACGTGGGTGCTCGTGCCGCCGCAGGGCGTCGCGAAGCTCGATCTTCGCCTCCTGTCGCTCACGAAGCAGGGCGAAGCCAAGAAGCAGCAGGTGAAGCAGTTCCTCTCCCACGTGCTCGAGTGGTTCGTCGAAGACGCGCGCGAAGGCCGCGCCACGCAGGCCGAAACCCGCCGCGTGATCGCGATGGCGTTCCGCATCGACGCCACGCTCGGCAAGCAGGTGGCGGCGCTCATGCGGTACAAGGACCGCAAGGGCGATCAGCGCGACCAGCAGGCCGTCCTCGACGTCACGATCGCGCTCAACAACGAGCTTCTGCTGCCGCTGGGCCTCAACCTGAACGCCAAGTTCGACGGCGACGAGGGCCTTCTCTTCGTCGAAACCGGCGAGATCATCGGCACGATCCGCGGGGAGATCGCCGAGATCAAACCCAACGGCGTGACGCTGGAGGTCCCGACGATCAAGATCGTCAAGATGACGACGACCGAGAAGCGCGACCGCAACAACGCCGAAAACATTCCGAAGAACAACTTCGTCACGCAGCGCTGGAACTCCATCGTCGAGTGGATGGACTCGAGCTTCCTTCCGATCGCCAGCGGCGAATCGGCGGAGCTGTACGAGCAGATCCAGGCCGACCTCGAAGCGATCGCGGAGGGCAGGGACGGAGATGTCTTCTATCTCGGCGACTACGGCCGCTTGCATTTCAAGAAAGCGAGCGAGGCCAAGCAGCGCTTCCCGCACGGCGCGGCCCTCCTCCAGCGCTTCAACGGCAAGATTTGGAACCAGCCCATATTCAGCGGCGGCCGCAAGATCGAAAGCGCCGAGAACATCGGCCGCGACGCCGAGCTCCGTAAGAGCGTGGTCGCCCGCATCACCCAGCGCATCGACGAGACGATCGAAGAGAACGAACTCGAATTCAAGCTCTTCGACAACAGCCCCGCGTCGAAGAGGAACGGGGACGGCACGCTGCCTCTCGGCCGCCTCGTGAACGAGGCGGCGTCGAAGGTCCTGCACGTGCACGAACTCCGTCACAAGCTCGACGACCGGACGAAGATCCAGGGCAAGTCGCGCGCCGGCCTCTTCGGAGGCAACCAGGTCACGATGGAAATCCCGGCCCACACCGAGGAATTGGCGAGCAAACACACTACCGACGCGCTCGCGTTCGGCATCTACAAGATGATCGGCACGACGAAGCTGGGCACGTCGGGTATCGCGTACAAGAAGGTCGGTGCGAAGATCCTCGCGAAAATCTCCGACGGTGAGGTCACCGAATCGCAGCTCATGGCGGGCGGCCCCAAGGTCTTCAACAAGCTTCTCAAGAAACTCGCCAAGATGGATGCCAAGCGGATTCAGGATATCGCCCGCAAGATGAACGACGCGTTCGACGCGTCGTGGGGCAAAGAGGACGGGAAAGAGGAAGAACGGGCGAAGACGGCCGAGAAGGCTCCCGCTTCCGGCGCGCGCATGGCCGTCGCCCCCGGCCGCCCGGCGAACTCGCCGCCGCCTCCGCCCAAGAAGAAGGTCGTCATCGTTCCGCCCGCGGGCGCGAGCCTCGACTACGTCCAACAGGTCCGCGAGAGCGAAGGTTCCGACGTGGAGATCGTGGTTTTGGGCGGTGATCCTCAGAGTGCCTCGAACCGCGCGGCCCTGCGCTCGGCTCTGGGCGAAGGCGGACAGGTCGTCGTCTGGGCCCCGGGCCGCGACGGACGCCCGGAACGCGGCCTCGTCCAATTCGAGCGCCTCGTATCTGGTTCCGAAGCGTTCCGTGCAACCGTAGACCGCATCGAGGCCCGCGGCGGCCGCGCGGTGGTCTTTGCCGAAGGCACCGGCCGCCTCGCCGCGCGGCTGAACGCAGCGACGCGCGTGGTTTCCGAATCCCGCGAGTTCAGTTCCGCCCGCGCAAGCGCCGTCCGTGCCGAGCTTACTCGGAATGGCCTTGAGCCTCTCGTGGCGGTCGTCGATCCTTTCACCGCCGAACCGGACGACGCCGGCCGATTCAACCAGGCCGTGTTCCCGCTGTCTCTGAACGAAATTCAGCCGGCGCGCCTGACCGAAGCGCTTCGCCAAGTCCGCCTCTCGCTCGTTCCGGGCGGCCGCGTCTTGGTGGTACTCGCGAATCCCGCGAAAAATCGCACCGGCGCCGCCGAACGTCTCATGCCCACGCCGAAACCAGCCGAACTCCTCCAAGCGTTCCGCGAAGCTGGATTCGAGGTTTCCGAAACGGCTGCAAAGTCTCTTCTCGACGGCACGAATCTTACGCAGAACGGCACGGATCGCGTGGCATTCCTCGAAGCGACGAACCCCGAGGCCGGCGCGCGCCTGGCCGCGGCTCTCGACCGCCCCGAGACCGACGCCGACTTCGAACGCGCCTTGGACGAGGCGCGCCGCGCGATGCCTTCCACTCTGCCGTTCAGCGGGCCGCAGGTCGTCAATCTGCCGTCCTTCGCGGTTGCGCCGACGAGCGCCGCCGTGACGTTCGGCGAGTACGTCGCCATCGCGCTCGCGCTCGACGAGGACCGCCGCGAAAAAGCCGTTTACATGCTCGATCGCATCGAATGGGCGTTCCAGCGCTCGCTCGAGGACCGCGGAACCGAAGCCGACTTCTTCGCGGCGCTGCGCCTGGCGCTCACGACGGCCGACGTGCTCGACACCGAGGACAAGGCCTCCCTCGACGCCGCCGTCGAAATGTCCCGCGAGCGCCTCGTCGCGCAGGGCCTCAAGGTCGTTGCGAACATGGGCGGCCGTCCGGCTCCGGAGATCGCCCTCGTCCACGCGAGCGCCCTCACCGTCGAGAGGGAAGGCCGCACCGAAATTCCCGCCGAAGTGGCGCGCGTCCTTAAGAGCGTCGCACCCTCTCTCGAAACGCGCCCCGGCGGATTCGCGATCGTCGTTCCCGCGGCGGAGACGGCCCTCGCCGAACAGTTCCAGAGCTTGGGCTTCCAGAACGTCGTGGTCGCCGATTCGATCGCCGAGATCAAATCGGCGCTGGGCGAAGCCATCCAGGGCGATAACTTCTTCCTCGCCGTCCGCGGCACCGCAGCGGGCGTGGCGCTCATCGACGAAGGCCTCTCCGACGAGAAGGCGGTCCGTAGCGCGTTCGGCGTCGTCGACGTCGCTTACACCGAACTCGGCGCTGGCGCGATGTATCTTGCACTCGCGGGTTCCGGCCTCGCGCACGAAGCGGGCAAGCGCGTCGTGGCGGTCGGCGACTTCAAGGCTGGCCAGCCGGCGGAGATGAACGACTTCATGGCGAAGCATGGTAACATCATGCTGACGATCCGTTACGTCTGGAACTACCTCGAAACCATGTGGCGCTCCATCATGAGCGCGGAGGTCTCGGCTTGATGAAACGAATTCTTTGGGCCTTGCTCGTCCTGACGATCGCGGTGCCCCTGACTACCGCCGCGGCGGAGATGCCGGGGCGCACTTCACGCAAGGTGAACGATTACGCTCGCATTCTCGAACGCGCGACGGAGAAGGAACTCGAGAAAGCGCTCCGCTCGGCCGAGAAAGAGTACGCCGTCGAAATCGTGGTATCGACTTTTAAGTCTCTTAACGGTATGACTCTCGACGAGTTTTACGAGGCTTATGAACAGCAGTGGCGCAAAAAATGGCCCCTCCAAGACACGGGACGGATCCATATCCTCGTTTTTATGGACGACCGGGCCGCCCGTATCGCCGTCGACCCCCGGCTTCTGACCGTATTTCCGCGCGACATGAGTCGGGAGATACTGGAAAAGGAGCTCCAGCCCCGCCTACGGCAGCGCCTATATAATGAAGGCGTACGCAGTGCCACCCTCGCGGCGGTCGAATACCTGTATATAAGCCAAATATAATATCTACTAACTAGCCTTCCCGTCTGCCGATGGGTAGGCATATTTTTTGTCTCCTAATTAGCAAGAATGTGTGTTTTCCGCTTCCCTACGTATTGCAAGGGCGAGAAGGCGCATGTATACTTTCAGCGAATCAGCCAACGGGGATCGGCTAATTCCTTGTTTTTCAAGATGTTAGTGAAGTGCTTCTAAAAAAGCACCGCCGAAAAGGCGGAGCTCTCGTTTCAGCGCAGAATTTTTTACGGGAGTTTATATAGAATTTGCATATGTCTTATCTGAAGCTTTTTTTAACGACTTTTTTGGAGCGTAACTCGTGACGGAATCGTCCGGCGAAACGATGTTCCTTCGACCCACCGAACCGCGCCCTTTCCGTTCGCGTTTCGGCCGGGGGCTGAAAGGCATATCGCTGACGCTCCTTGCGTGCTTGACGCTTCAGGAAGCGGCGCAGGCTCAGGGCGGCACGCCGCTTTGGTCGCACGTCGTGCAGGCCAAGAAAGAGGACGCGCACGGCGAAAATTCGCTGAACAAGATCGCGATCCCGCACGATTCAGGCGTTACGCGCAAAGTCGTCGTGAAGGGCAGCGACGAACTCATCATCAACATCCAGGACGCTCACTCGAAGCTCGGCGCGCAGGAAAGCATCACGCGCATCCTGGATAACCTCGTCAAAAATTACGATCTGAATCTGATCGCGCTCGAAGGCGCGAGCGACGTCGTGGATACCTCGCTTCTTTCCTCTTTCCCGATCGAGGAAGTACGCCGCAAGGCGGGGCAGTACCTTCTCGGCGAGGGCCGAATCTCCGCCGGCGAATTCTACGCGATGGTCGCCAAGGAGCCCGTGCAGCTCTACGGCGCGGAAGATCCCGCCCTTTATCAGGAAAACCTCGAGACGTTCCGCCGCCTGATCGACAAGAAACTCGAGATCCGCCGCGAACTCAAGGGCGTGAAGCGGGCGGTTTCGGAACTCGAGGCCAAGGTGTTCTCGCCGGCCCTGCGCGATCTAGCCACGCGCAAGCTTCTCCATAAGAACGGCGACATCAAGTTCACGGAATACTGGGAGCACTTTAGCGTCCTCGCCAAAACCCACGGCGTGGACCCCAAGCGCCACGAGAACCTGAGGAAGCTCACAGGAACGGTGGAGCTCGAAAAGGAGATCGATTTCCGGCGGGCCGGCACCGAGCGCGACGCCCTCATCGAGGAGCTCGGGTCAAAGCTCCCCAAACCGTCGCTCGAGAAGCTCGTCCTTCAGGCGCTCCAGTTCAAACAGAACAAGATCACCCCCGGCACCTTCCACTATTTCCTTTCCCAGCTCGCGCAGGACGCGAACATCAACCCGCTGACGTTCAAGAACGTCATCCTTTATTCGGAGTACGTGGTGCTCTACGAGAGTATCGACCTCGTGGCGATTTTCGACGAAGTGGACGCCTTCGAGAACGACCTGCGCGAAAAGCTCTTCACGAACGACGACGAGCGGGAACTGGCGAGGCTGGCGCGCTGCGCGGACATCCTGACGCAGCTTCTGGACACGACCCTCTCGAGCAAGGACTACGAATTTTTCCAAGCGAACGCTGGAACGTGCGAAATCGGCGAGCTTCGCGGCGGCCTCGAACGGCTGGGCACCAAATACAACGTGCCTTGCTCGACGTACGCGGATTTCGCGCTCCTCGAGTCGCAGGTGCCGGACGCCCGCAAGTTTTACGAGCTGGCTTCGCGTCGAAACAAAGTGCTCCTCGACAACACCTTAAAGCGCATGAAGAAGGACAACGTGCGCGTGGCCGCGCTCGTCACCGGCGGTTTCCACTCAGAAGGGATCACGCGCCTCATGGACGAGGAGCGCCTTTCGTACCTCGTCGTCATGCCGAAGTTCGAAGCCGAGTCGCCGGACCGTCCTTACATCGCGGTGATCACGCATAAGCCGCGCGAGTACGAAGAAGCGTTCCGCGACTCCGACTTTTACCTCGCCGCGCAAGTGATGTGGAGCCTCTCGCCCGCGCTCATGAAGACGCTTTCGGACGAGCAGCGCCTCGAGATCCCCGAATTCACGCTCGTCGCCCTCGTGGCCGCCCACCGCCTGACCGTGGGCGGCAAGCCGTCGATCGAACTCGGCGCCGAATTCGTCGCCGCGATCTCGCGCATCCAGAAGAGCCAGGCCGCTTCTTCCGACAGCGGGCTCGGTGGCCTTTTCGACGCGGCCTTCGCGCGCGACTTCCTCGAAAAAGCCCAGCTCCAGCCTCAGGGCCGCGACTACGTCGTGAAGTACTACAGCGACGTCACGAAGCGTTACCGCACGTACACCGTCACGCGCTCCGACGACGGCAAATCGATTTCCCGCATCGCGTTCAGCACGCGCGAAGGCCGTCCCGAAGTCCAGGTCGCTCCGGAGGTCGTGTCCGCCGTTTCGAAGGCCGTTTACGGTGGCTCGGAAGGGGAGAAGCTCTCGGAAGTCGTAGAGGCCGTGGGCGCGCGTATGGCCGCCGCGATGCCCGAAGCCGGCCGCGCCTCTCAGGAAGTCGCCCGCGCGTGGTTCGGCCAGAATATCGTGCGCTTCGCCGCGCGCCTGGGCGTCGGCGATCTCTCTCCCCAGGACCGGAAGCGCGCCATCGAGGCCGCGGTCAAGGCCGCCTTCCCGGAAGCCTCCGCGACCCGTTTCCCCGAACAAGTTTTCGAGACCGTTTCCGGCGCGAGGCTTTCGCTCACGCAGGCGCTCAACCAGCTCGCCGAGGCACGCGACGCCTACCAGGCGGCGGTGGACGGCTCCTACGGCACGAACGACACGAATCTTCTCAGCGAGGACGCCCCGGCTCCTCGCGTGAACCGGGCCGAGGACCGGTCGCGTCTCCGGAGGCTCTTCGACGCAGTCGAGGCGCTTGGTCTCGGCGTGCGCGACGGGCTGATCGACGAGGACGTCGAGCGCGACGCCTACGAGAGCCTGGTTCCGACGCGCGAAGCGTACCGTATCGCGCTCCAAAACGCTTTTCACACGGCGACCGAACCCAGCACCGCCGTCGATCTCAAAACGTTCGACCGTCTGATGAAGGAAACGCTGTTCCCGGCGGTCGAGGCTCTGGTCGGATCGCCGACGGCCAACGAAAAGGCCAAGGCGACGTTCGCAGCGCTCGACCGGCGGCTGAAGGCGAAGCGCGAGGCGCTTCAAGCCGCCGCTCCGGTCGTGGCCGAACCGGCCCGGCCCGTTTCCGAAGCCGAAATCGCGGAGCGCAACCGTCGGATGGGAATCCACCGCGCCGAGCTCGACGCGATGCTCGGGCCCGACCAGGAAGCGGTCCACACCGACCGCGCGAAATTCACGCGCGACGCTGCTATGCGTCTTCGCCAATTCCGCGTTCTAGCGACTCTGCCGGGCAAAGAGATTCCGGAGCGGATCATGGTCTACGTGCGCGTCACGGAGCGCCGGATCGCCGAAATGGACGCCCGCCTCGAGGCCAAGGAAAAAGCGCTTTCCGACCTCGCGGTCCATGCTGCCACCGCGCCTTCCGTGCTCTCGGGCGACGCCACTCGCCGTACCGAAAACCTCGCCACTTTTAACGAACGCACCGGCGCTCTGCTCGACGCCCTCCGCGCCGCCGCCGGAGACGGAGCGAACGCGCAGCGTCTCGTCGACGAACGTGAGCGGATCTTCGCGGATCTTCGCCGCGGCCTCGCTTCGTGGGAACAGCTGAACCGCGAGGCGGAAGCCGATTTGGCCGACGCGCGCATCGCGATCTCCGCCCTGAACGATGCGCTCAAGGCCCGCGAGCTCATTTTTGCGGACCTTCCGGCCGGTATCGGCCGCATCGGCGTCGCCGCGCGCCGCAGCGCGGTTGAGGCCCGCGCGGCCGCTTTGAAGGAACAGCGCGACAACCCCATGAACGAGGTCCGTGCCCTGATCGCGGACACGCCGGCGGGAATGACCGCCCCCCAATTCGCCGAACGGGTGGAAGCCCTTTTGACACAGGCCGCGGATTTCGTCGGCGGCACCGACGGCGAGATTTACGTCGCCGCCCTTCTTTCCAGCGCTCGCGCGCGCCGCAGGGAGCTGCACAACCGCCAGAGGAACAGCCGCATGAACGAACTCATGCGGGAGCTCGAGTCGGCTTCGCGCGTCGTCATCGCCGAATGGGAATCGCTCACGGAATTCGACGACGGCGTCGCCGTGCGCCGCACCGAGCTCGACGGGATCCTGGGCGAGCGCCCCGAAGCCGACCGCATGACGCCCGCCTTGGCCGCGGTATGGGAAAGGCGCGACACCGTGTACGCGGCGCTCGACGCGCTGCGCGAGGGGATCGTCCGCCGCCAGGCGATCGTCGAAGAACTTTCCGAATACTCGCTCGACCCCGTTATCCCGCGCGAAGTTTTCGGGTTCGAATCCGGCGCGGTGCGGACACTCTTGGGCGAACTCGCCGGGCTCGCGACCGAAGACCAGACCGCCAATCAGGAAAATCTCGCGCGGCAGCGCGACGAGCGGCTCGGACGCCGGGACCAGGTGATCGAACTTTTGGCCGCGAACTCCGCCGAGGCCGTCGCCTTCGACGACACCGCGGCTTTCGACGCCGCGGTGAACCCCCTCATCGAAGAGCTCGAAGGGATACTCGGCGACACCGACCCCGCGGCCGAGCGGCTGACCGATATCCGCGAAGCGGTCGATGAAAAGCGCACCGCCGTCGACCGCGCCGCCCGCCAGGGGCAATTCACGGCCGCTCAAAGGGCTTTGAACGCGCTCCTCGACGTTCCGCTTTGGGAAATTCTCGGCTCCGCGGATTTCGAGCGCCGGGCGGCCGCGCAGTTCGCGGCGATCGACCGGCTTTTGAACGGCCGGAATCCGGGACCCGCGGTCGCTGAGTTTCTGCGAACGACACGCGAAGCCGTGCGCCTGCGGCTGGAAGCATGGCGCGCCCGCGAACGCTACACGGAAGAAATCGATACTCTTCTCGGCGACGCGCGGATCCAGCGGGCTCCCACGGCGGAAAATCCCGACAACAATTTCGGCCGCCGCACCGCGCGCGCTCTCGAAGGCCTGCGTGATCTCGTCGGCACGGTGGACGGCGCGAGCTGGTTCCTGCGGGCGTACGAGCTTGCAATCGGCATCCGCGAAAATCATCTGCGTCTCCGCGACGGAGCGCTCGCCGACATTCGCGAGCTGCTCACCGAGACCACCGTACGCTCGGAAGGCGCCGACGAGGCTTTCGACGAGCGCGCCGCGCGCGCCCTCGAACGGCTGACCCGCGCCGTCCGTGGTACGGCCGACGCCGCCGCTTACGTCGAGGAATTCCGCGTCACCCTGGCGGCACGCCGCGAACGGTTGGCGGAACGCGACGCCGTTCGCGAGCGTTTCGAAACTCTGCTTCGTCCGTCCGGCACTGGCGTTCCCGATTCCGCGCAGTTCCGGATCGACGCCGATGCGCTCCTGGCTGAACTTGAACCTTTCTACGAGACCGTGGCGAGCCCCGCGGGCGCCGTCGAGATGCTTCGTCTGCGCACCCGCGCGGATTCGCGCTTCCAATTCATCGTTTCCCAGGAGACCACCCGTCGCGTTCTCGATCGCGCCCGGATGATGACCGGGAAAAACTTGCGCGAGCTCGAAGCGCGCATGGACCGCGCGCTCGCGGATCTTCAGACGGAAATCGACGAAATCCACGCCTCGTTCGCCCCTGAAACCCGGAAGGTCGTCGTGGGGAACCCGGAATCGCGCCCCGTCATCGAGGAGTTTCCGAGCTGGCCGCGCATCCTGGAACTTCTGGAAGTCGCCCGTATACTCGATCTCACCGAAGACGCCGACGCCGCGATCGCCCGCTATCATGCGCTCCGCGAAGAGTACGCGGTGGCCGCCTCGCGTCCGAGCTCGCCCGTCCAACTGAAGGGTGCGGTCCGCATCGAGTCGGGCCGCGCGGCTTCGCTCATGTTCGAGCTTTCGGCCGACTCTCCCTTCTTCTTCGCGGATGCCCAAGGCCGTCCGTCGCGCCAGTGGACCGTGCCGTTCGAACGCTGCACGTTCGATGACGCTCAAGGGACCGTTACGTTCGCGCGCGGTCCGCGCGTGTACGACCGGGCCACCGGCCGCACCGTCGAGTGGCAGCCCTGGACGGTTCCCGTCTCGGATCCCGCGCTCGTCGAAGCACTGCGCGCGGAAGCCGGAACGGACCCGACCCCCCCTCTCCGCGGCGCCGTTCAGATCGACGCCGAAGGACGAATCGTCATCGAGCTTTTGCCCGATTCACCCTGGCGTTTCGAGGGCGCCGACCCGTTGCGTATGGTCCTGCCGGTGCGCGGGGCTTCTCCGTACCGCGTGACAGACCTCGGCGACGGGGCGGTGCGTTTCGAAAACGCCCTGCGGCCCTTCCGTTTCGTTCCCGCGACGCCGGGCGAGGCGCCGCGTGCGGTCCGCCAGCTCGCGCTGCGCGTTCCCGACCGGGCGGTTTACGGCCAGATCCAGGATTTCGCGTCGCCGTTCCGCGGTACGCCCATGCTTCTCGGCGAGGTGGCGTTCGACCCCGCGGCCCGCGCGGTCACGATCTCGCTCCGCGAGAATTCCGCGAACGTCTTCGACGCGTCGAACCCGATGCGGATGGAAATTCCGCTGGGCGAAACACTCGGCGCGCGTAGCCTTCCGGACGAAGAAGTTTTGCCCGGGGTCACCGTCACGGGCCGCACCGCGCTTTCCGTGCGGGGCGAGGCCGAGCGGGCCCGGCGTCTTTACGAAGGAGAACGCACTTTCTCGCGCGTCGATCCGACGCTTCGTCAGGACGAACGCCGCCGCGCCCGCGCGCTGCGCCTGGTGCGCGTGATCCGTCAGTTCACCGGTCGCATCGTCGGCGAAACCAATCCCGCGGTCGTCGAAAGCCGCGCTGAGCTCGAGGCGATCGCCGCAGGCCTTGAAACCTACGCGCAAAGCGCTCCCCCGGACACGCCGGCCGAAACCGAAACGCCCGCCGAGACGCCGCGCGCCGAAGGGGATCCCGCCGGCCGTGCCGCGGCTCGTCCGCGCGCCGGAGCCCTCTCGGTCCGGATTCAGGACGCCGCCCGCCGCGTTGTGCAGGCGGCCGGAGAGATCGACGCGGACGACTTGACCCCCGAAGCCGCCGTTGCCGTCCGCGAGCTCAGCGCCGCTTCCGGAAACATCGATACCCTCGCGGCGCAGCAGGACCGGCTCGAAGAGGCGTTCGCCCGTTCCGTGGCCCGCCTTGCCGAGATCGATCGGCAGATCGCCGCCGTTCCCGCCGGAGGCGACGTCTCTATTCTCGAGGCCGAGCGCACCCGCGAAGCCGCCCGCACTCTCGATTTCGAGATGGAACGCGCGCAAGTCCATGCCATTCTTTTCGTCGCGCTCGACGCGATGGTCGGCTTCCTCGAGACGATTTCCCGCGAAACGGCTTCGCCCGCGGCGCATCTGGTGCCCGCCGTCGAATGGCTCGTGATCGCTTTGGACTCGATCATTCCCAGAACGATTCGCGTGCAGGAGCGCGCGGCGCAGGCCCGCACGGCGCTCGCCGACGCCCAACGCCACGCCGATGCAGGCACCGGCGCGAGCCCGATCGAGTCTTCTCTTTCCTCCGCCGATCACGTGACGAACTTGATCGACGAAACGGAAGCCGCGCTCGTGCGCTTCGGAAGCGCCTCCGAGACGGACCGTCCGGCGATCGCGGCCGAGCTGACCGCCTCGGACGGACTCGTCGAGCGCCTGGACGCGCTAGCCCTCGCGCTCGCGCCGGATGCGGATCTCGCGGCCGTCGCGGGACTTCTCCGCGAGTTGGCCGAAGAAACGCGGGCGCTCGCCGAAGACCGTCCGGCCACCGCGGTTCCCGCGCCCGTCTATCCGGGAGCGCGCCCGCGTTT
>CAYSKO010000010.1:0-69101 GCA_964431835.1 uncultured Planctomycetia bacterium
GGGTTCGAACCGGCCGTGACCTGCTTCAGGCCTTCGCGGAAGATCGCTTCGGCGAGGACGGTCGCGGTGGTCGTGCCGTCACCGGCGTTGTCCGAGGTCTTGGAAGCGACTTCCTTGACCATCTCGGCACCCATGTTCTCGTACGGATCCTTGAGCTCGATCTCCTTGGCGACGGTGACGCCGTCCTTGGTGATCGTCGGGGAACCGAATTTCTTGTCGATACAAACGTTCCGGCCCTTCGGCCCGAGCGTCACTTTGACCGCGCGCGCAAGCTGCTCGACGCCGGCGAGAATGGAGCGGCGGGCTTCATCGCTGAATTGAAGTTGTTTAGCCATTTTCTTGTCGTGTCCTCTTTTTATTTTTGCTTAGCGAATGATCGCGAGAATGTCGTCTTCTTTGACGATCAGGTAGTCGTTCGCGCCGACCTTGACCTCGGTGCCGGCGTAACGGCCGAAAAGCACGAGATCGTTGGCCTTCACTTCGAGCGGCGTGATCTTGCCGTCCTCGGTGACACGGCCCTTACCGACCGCGATGACCTTGCCGCGCTGCTGCTTTTCCTTGGCGGAGTCGGGAATGACGATCCCGCCGGCCGTCTTTTCTTCGGCCTCGAGAGGCTCGACGAGTACCCGGTCGGCCAGCGGTTGAACCTTTTGCTTCTCCATTTGAAACGTCCTCCTTATGATTCGGTGCAGGGGGCCGGAAAGCCCCGAAAATTGGCTGTTCAGTCGTTAGCACTCAGAATAAAGGAGTGCTAACAACGCTGATTCTACGTCATGGAACTTATTTGTCAAGCCGAAAAAAATTAGACCGCGCCCGGAGAGGGCTTAAAAGAGGCGTACGTGAGGAGGATACCCCGAACGGTGAGGTCGGGGTCGATATGATCCACCCTGCGGCAATAACGGGCCATGAAAGCGGCGTTGCCCCCTGTGAAAACCACCGTCGGACGAGTCTTTTGAGTCCGGCTGATCTCCTCGACCAAGCGGTCGCAGAGGCCTCCCAGACCGTAAGTACAACCCGATTGGATACTCTCGACGGTGTCTTTTCCCACGACCCCGGAAGGATCGGCGAGTTTGATCTTAGGAAGAAGGGCCGTCCTCTCGAAGAGCGAGTCGAGTGTGATTTCGATACCGGGGGCGATCACGCCGCCCAGATACTCCCCTTTGGATGAGACGACGTCGAACGTGATCGCCGTGCCGAAATCCACGACGATGCAGGCGCGTTCATGCTCCTCCCAGGCCGCCGCGGCGTTCAGGAGGCGGTCGGTGCCCACTTGCCGGGGATCGCGGTACCGGTTCGGGACGGGCACATCGAGATCGGTCCCGATGAGGAGCGCGCGCGTTTTCGCGCGCAAGAGAGCGGTTTTAAGTTTCTTTCCCGCCTCGGGAACGACGCTTCCGATCACGACGGCTTCCGCCCGCTCGCTCTTAGCGAGCGCGGCGACGGCCCGCGCGGCCTTCGTCTTCACCTCCGAGGTCGCGAAGCGCAGGCGTTTCAAGATACGGCCTTCCGCGAAAAGCGCCACGTACACACTCGTGTTACCGATGTCGACCGCGAGCATTCTCATGGGTTCCGGCCTCCGGTTTTGGGTTTGACTGCCTCGACGTCGCCTGCCATCACGCGTTCCTGAAGCCCGTCGTCGCGGCGTATCCAAAGTGCGCCGTCGGCGTCGATGCCCGTCGCTTGCCCTTCCACACGCCGGCCGAGCACGGTCGCCGTCACCCGGCGGCCCGAGGTCACCGAATGAGACTCCCAGTCGCGTGCGATTTCCTCGAACTTGCCGTCGCGCAGGCGCAGGTACTCGACCTCGAGCTCGGAAAGAAGGTCCCGCGCGAAATCCACGCGCGACACCGCGTGCCCCGCTGCTTCTTTTAGGGATACCGCCCCAGGCGGAAGCTCCGAGGCCCCGGAATTCACGTTCACGCCGATGCCTAGGACCACAAATTTCACGCGGTCCTGTTCGGCGCTCATCTCGGTGAGAATCCCGCATAGTTTCCGGCCGTCTAGAAGCACGTCGTTCGGCCACTTGATGCCGGGGGTTTTCCCCGTGTGTTTCGCCGCTGCGCGCACCACTGCAAGCGCCGCGGCGAGCGTGATGCGGGAAGCCTCGGCCGGAGGCAGCGCCGGCCGCAGCAGCACGGAAAAGAGAACGTTTTTCCCTTTAGGAGACGCCCAGGCTCGCCCCAGGCGCCCGCGTCCCTTCCGCTGGTGCTCGGTGAACACGCAGACGCCTTCTTTCAGTCCTTGCTCGCCGAGCTTGAACGCGACGTCGTTGGTTGAGTCCGTTTCGTCGAACGAGAGGATCTCGCGTCCGACGATTTTATTTGTCAGGCCGTGCGCGATTTCGTCGGCGAACAATTTGTCCGGCACCGACGAGAGCCTGTATCCCCGTCCCGGCAACGCCGAGATTTTGTATCCGATTTCCCTTAAATTTTCTATTTCCTTCCAGACCGCCGCGCGCGTGACTTTCAGTTTGGACGAAATTTCTTCGCCGGAGATCGGCTCCTTTTGGTTTCGCAGTAAAGCTAGAATCGGATCCTGTTTCAACGGGCTGCTCTTTCTTTACGCTCTCTCTGCGGTTTCTCTTTTTCCATCTTCGCCTGCAGAATTTTGATCTGGTCTCTTAATTTTATGGCCTTCTCGAACTGAAGGAGCCGCGCCGCGTCTTCCATTTCGCGCTCGAGCTGGGCAAGCGCCTCATGCTCGTCGGCGGTTCCCTCGGTGATGCCCGCGGCCTCGTTCACGACGTCGCGCGCCTTGCGGATAGACTCGATCCCCTCGCGGATCTCCTTCTTGATCGTGGTCGGCGTGATGCCGTGCTTCTTGTTGTACTCGACCTGCATCTTCCGGCGTCGGTTGGTCTCGCTGATGGTGTTCTTCATCGAATCGGTGACGTTGTCGGCGTAGAAGATGACGTACCCGTTCGAATGACGCGCGGCGCGGCCGGAGACCTGGATGAGCGACGTCTGGCTACGCAGGAATCCTTCCTTGTCCGCGTCGAGCACGATAACGAGCGAAACCTCCGGAAGGTCGATGCCCTCGCGCAGAAGGTTGATCCCGACGAGGCAGTCGAATTTCTTCAGGCGCAGGTCACGGAGGATTTCCACGCGCTGGATCGCGTCGATCTCGGAATGGATGTAGGTGACCTTCACGCCCGCGTTCTCGAGGAACTTCGAGAGGTCCTCGGCCATGCGCTTGGTAAGCGTAGTCACGATGGTGCGCTCCCCGACCTCGGTGCGTTTCTGGATCTCGGCGAGAAGATCGTCGATCTGTCCCTTGGTCGGGCGAATATCGATCGGAGGATCCGTGAGGCCGGTCGGGCGGATCACCTGCTCGACGATCTTGGTGGAGTTCCTGATTTCGTATTCGGCGGGCGTCGCCGAGACAAAGAGCGTTTGACCGGTCACGATCTCGAACTCCTCGAAACGCAAGGGGCGGTTGTCGAGCGCCGACGGCAGGCGGAAACCGAAATCCACGAGCGTCTCCTTGCGCGCGCGGTCTCCGAAGTACATGCCCTTGATCTGCGGGATCGAGATGTGGGACTCGTCGATGACGAGCAGGTAGTCTTTCGGGAAGTAGTCGATCAGGCAAAACGGCCGCGAACCGGCGGGACGGCCCGTGATGATGCGCGAATAGTTCTCGATGCCGGAGCAGAAACCGAGCTCCTTCATCATTTCGATGTCGTAGCGGGTGCGCTGCTCGATCCGCTGGGCCTCGACGAGCTTGTCCTGGGAATTCAGCGCCTTGATCCGCGCGTCCAGTTCTTCCCCGATCTCGACGCAAGCCTTCTCGAGGCGCGGCGCGGTCGTGACGAAATGTTTGGCCGGATAGACGGCGATGGAGTCCAGTTCGTGGAGGACTTTGCCGGTCAGCGGATCGATGCGGGAGATTTTCTCGATCTCGTCCCAGGCCGATTCCACACGGATCGCGGTCTCTTCATAGGCAAGGAACACCTCGATCGTGTCGCCGCGCACGCGGAACGTGCCGCGTTTGAAATCGACGTCGTTTCGCGTGTACTGGATGTCCACGAGCGCCTTCAGAATCTTGTCGCGCGGCGTCTTGTCTTTGAGTTTCAGGAAAACGAGGAGTTCCGCGTACTCGGCCGGCGAACCCAAGCCATAGATCGCCGAAACGGAAGAGACCACGATCGTGTCGCGCCTGGAAAGGAGCGACGAGGTTGCGCGCAGGCGCAGGCGGTCGATGTCCTCGTTGATTGAGGAATCTTTCTCGATGTAGGTATCGGTCTGGGGAATGTACGCTTCGGGCTGGTAGTAATCGTAGTACGAGACGAAATACTCGACGGCGTTCTCGGGGAAAATTTCTTTGAACTCGCTATAGAGCTGCGCGGCTAGGGTCTTGTTGTGGGAGAGGACGAGTGTGGGCCGCTGGACCTTTTCGATCACGTTCGCCACCGTGAACGTCTTGCCGCTTCCCGTGACGCCGAGAAGCGTCTGGTAGCGCTCGCCCTTCAAGAGCCCTTGCGTGAGCTTCTCGATGGCTTGGGGCTGATCCCCCTTCGGGGTCATCTCGGAGATGATTTTGAAATTCATACGACCATTATAACCCTTAAAACGGGTTATTAAGCGACGATATCGAGGGAGACGTCGAGCTGTTTCGCGCTGTGGGTGATCGCGCCGATGGAAATGCGTTCGATACCGGTCTCGGCGTATGCGCGGACGTTGTCGAGATTCACGCCGCCGGAGACTTCGAGCTCCATCGCGGGAGCAATCTCACGGCGCATCGCGACGCACTCGCGGATCTTCTCGACGGACATGTTGTCGAGCAGGATATAGTCGGCGCGGCTTTTCAGGGCCTCCTTCAGCTCGGCTAGGTTCTTCACTTCGACGCCGATGACGGTATTCTTGAGGACTTTGTTTTTGGCCCGTTCGACGATCTCGACCAGGGGCTCATTTCTCAAGATGCGGAGATGGTTATCCTTGATGAGAACCTGGTCATACAGGCCGAACCGGTGGTTCGCCCCTCCGCCCATGAGAACGGCGTACTTCTCAAGGACGCGCAGGTTCGGCATCGTCTTCCGCGTGTCGAGGATTTTCACCTTCGTCCCGTGGACCTTGTCCACGAACTGGCGCGTCAGCGTGGAGATACCGGAAAGGCGGCCGAGGAAATTGAGTGCGGTACGCTCCGCGACGAGGATCGAGATGGCGGGGCCTTCGATGTATGCGGCCTCGCGACCCTTCTCGACCTTCTCCCCGTCCTTCACGGTCGGCAAAAAACGGATCGTGTCGTCGACGATGCGGAACACGCGCTCGACGAGGCCGATCCCGCAGGCGACGCCGTCTTCTTTAAATTCGATGTCGGCTTTGAGATGAAGGTTCGGCGGGATGACGGCGCTCGAAGTGATGTCCTTCACGCCCACATCTTCCTTCAGAGCGAGGCGGACGATCAGGTCGATGATGTTGGTGCGGATCATTTCGGCGCTTTCCGGCTTCTTAGGCCAGGGTGCGGAGGTTCTCTTCGAGACGGACTTTGCGGTTTTGCAGCTCCTCGAGACGCTTCTTTTCCTTCTCGACGATTTCCTTGGGAGCTTTTTTGACGAATTCCTCGTTCCCGAGGCGCCCTTCGAGGCCGCGGATCATCTTCTCGACCTCGCCTTGCGCGGCTTCGATGCGCGCACGCTCGACGGCGACGTCGATGAGCCCGGCCAGGACGACGTACGTCTCCACGCGGCCCACGTTCGCAACCGCGGATTCCTTCGGCCGCTCGATGTTCTTGCCGATTTGGAGCGATGAGACGCGCGCCATTCGGACGATATGGTCCGAATTCTCGCGAAGCACCTTCATCTCGCGGTCGCGCGAGGTCTTTACGTGAACGGTCACCGTTTCTTTCGGATTGATCTGCCAGGCCGAGCGGACGTTGCGGATCGCCTGGATCTCGCCGATCACGAGATCGATCTCCGCCTCGAGCTTCTTGTCGATGCGCGCTTTCTCGGCTTTAGGCCACGGCGCGATCATGATCGACTCGCCTTCGTGCGGAATCTTCTGCCAGATCTCCTCCGTGATGAACGGCATGACCGGGTGCAGAAGCTTGAGCGTGCGGTCGAGCGTGTAGGCGAGGGTCCACTGCGTGCCCTTCGTCTTGATGTTGGGCTTGGAAAGCTCGAGATACCAGTCGCAGTACTGGTGCCAGAAAAAGTCGTACAGGGTCTGTATCGCCTCGTTGAAACGCATCTTCTCGAGACTCTCGGTGACGTCGATCACGGTCTGGTTCATGCGCGAGAGGATCCAGCGGTCCGCCGTCGAGAGCTCCGAAGGCTTGGGGGCCTTCTTCGCCATTTTGGGGTCGATGTTCATGAGGACGAACCGCGACGCGTTCCAAATCTTGTTCGCGAAATTGCGTCCGACCTCGAACTTCTCCTTCGAGGCGTACACGTCCTGGCCTTCGGCGGTGATGGAAATGAGCGCGTAACGAAGCGCGTCGGCGCCGAACTCGTCGATCACGTCGAGAGGATCGACCGCGTTGCCGAGCGACTTCGACATCTTCGCGCCCGTCTCGTCGCGGACAATGCCGTGGATGTAGATCCGCTTGAACGGCTCTTTCCCCATGAATTCAATTCCCGCCATCATCATGCGCGCGACCCAGAAGAAGATAATTTCGTAACCAGTGACGAGCGACGAAGTGGGGTAAAAATACTTGAGGTCCGGGTTCTTGTCCGGCCAGCCGAGCGTCGAGAACGGCCAGAGCCACGAGGAGAACCAGGTGTCGAGCACGTCCTCGTCCTGCACGATCGCCGTACCCCCACAGTCCGGACATTTCTTCGGCGTTTCGCGCGCCACCATCATGCCCGGCTCTTTATAGACAGCGCCGGCTGTGAATTTAGACTGGGTTCCCGCCGCCTTCGCCTTCTCGCGGCAAGGCGTGCAGTACCAGACCGGGATCCGGTGGCCCCACCAAATCTGACGGGACACGCACCAGTCCTTGATGTTTTCCATCCACTCGAGATAGACCTTCGTCCATCGTTTCGGGACGAATTCGGTACGACCTTCCCTCACGGCGGCGATCGCGGGCTTCGCGAGCGGCTTCATATGGACGAACCACTGAAGCGAAAGGTACGGCTCAACGACCGTCGAGCACCGGTAACAGTGACCGACGGCGTGCACATGATCTTTCACCTCAACGAGGAGGCGCCGCTCTTCGAGCTCGGCGACGAGCTTCTTGCGCGCCTCGAAACGGTCGAGGCCCTTATAGGGACCAGCCGCGTCGTTTAGCGTGCCGTCGGGATTCATTACGTTCAGGAATTCGAGGCCGTGCTTCTGCGCGAGCTGATAATCGACGGGATCGTGCGCGGGCGTGATCTTGAGCGCGCCCGTGCCGAACTTCGGGTCGATGTCGGCGTCCTGGATGATCTTGAGCCGCCGGTTCAGGATCGGGAGGATCGCGGTCTTCCCTTTCAGATGCTGGTAGCGCTCGTCTGTGGGATTGAAGCCGATTGCCGTGTCGCCGAGGAGCGTTTCGGGACGTGTCGTCGCGATCGTCACGTGCTCGTCGGTTCCGTCGATCCGGTATTTGATGTGGTAGAGGTGGCCCGTGATGTCCTTGTGCTGCGCCTCTTCGTCCGAGAGCGCGGTCTGGCAGCGCGGGCACCAGTTGATGATGCGCGTGCCGCGGTAGATGAGACCCTTTTCGTACAAGCGCACGAACACCTCGCGCACGGACTTCGAGAGACCCTCGTCCATCGTGAAGCGCGTACGGCTCCAGTCGCAGGAATTCCCGAGCCGGTGCATCTGGCGGATGATCGTGTTGCCGTATTTCTCACGCCACTTCCAGACGCGTTCGACGAACTTTTCACGACCGAGCATGTGGCGGTTGAGCTGCTCTTCGCGGAGGGATCTCTCGACGACGTTCTGCGTCGCGATACCCGCGTGATCCGTGCCGGGCATCCAGAGGGCTTCGTAGCCCTGCATCCGCTTCGAGCGGACAAGGATGTCCTGGAGCGTGTGGTTGAGGGCGTGTCCCATATGCAGGATGCCGGTCACGTTCGGCGGCGGGATCACGACCGTATAGGGCTTCTTCTTGGATTTGGGATCCGCGTGGAAATAACCCCTCTTCGTCCACGTCTGGTACCACGTCTTCTCAACGTGCTTGGGGTCGTACGCCTTCGCGAGCTCTTCCCGGCCGCTCGCGGATTCGGGCGCGGGGTTCGGGTTCGGCGTCGGGCTGGGGACCGCGTTCGGATCGGTCATCGGAGAGCCAGTTTGTAGCGGTACGCGTCGATAAGTGCCTTCCAGCTCGCCTCGATGATGTTCGTGGAAACACCGACGGTCGCCCAGACGCGGTCCTTGTCGTGGAATTCGATGACGACGCGAACCTTCGCGGCCGTGCCTTCGTGGGAGTTCACGATGCGGACCTTATAATCGTCGAGCTCGACCTCGCTCACGCCTGGATAGAATTCGGAGAGAGCCTCTTGAAGCGCCTTGCCGAGGGCGTCGACCGGACCGTCGCCGGTTTTCGTGACGTCCTTTTTCTTCCCTTCGACGTCCACGTGGACGACGGCGGTCACGTTCGGGTTCTCCTCGCCGATCCGCTCGCTCTTGATCTCGGCGGTGGCGCGGAAGAAATCGCGGCGCTGGCCGATCTCCTGGCGGATGAGGAGCTCGACGGTCGCTTCTGCGCCCTCGAACTGGTACCCCTCGTTCTCGAGACGCTGCACTTCGTAGAGGATCTTCTTCGTCTCGGGCGCATCCTTCTTGAGCTCGATCCCGAGCTCCTGAGCCTTCAGCATGATGTTCGTACGGCCCCCGACTTCGGAAACGAGATGCTTCCTGTGGTTGCCGACGACTTCGGGGTTCACATGCTCGTACGTTTCAGGGTTCTTCTTCACGGCATCGATATGCACGCCGCCTTTGTGAGCGAACGCGCTCTGGCCGACGTAGGGCTGGCCCTTCGCGGGCACCATGTTGCAGACTTCGTTCACGTAAAGCGACAGCTTGGTGAAATCTTTAAGCTTTTCGGCGGGCAGGCAGTCGAGTCCGAGCTTGAGCTGGAGATCGGCGATGACGGGGATGAGGTCGCAGTTACCGCAGCGCTCGCCGATGCCATTGACCGTGCCTTGCACCTGGATCGCGCCGGATTCGACCGCCGCGATCGCGTTCGCCGCCGCACAGGCGGAATCGTTGTGGGTGTGGATGCCCAGAGGATGTTTCACGCGGACGGCCACTTCCGCTACCACCTTCGCGATACGGGACGGGATTCCGCCGCCGTTCGTGTCGCAGAGGACGAGCGTTTCGGCTCCAGCGTCCCGCGCGGCCTCGAGCGTATGAAGCGCGTACTCGGGGTTCGCCGCGTAGCCGTCGAAGAAGTGCTCGGCGTCGTAGATCACGGTCTTCCCTTTCGAGCGCAGGTATTTCACGGACTCGGAGATCATGCGCAGGTTCTCTTCGAGCGGCACCTTGAAGACCTCGCGCACATGGAGATCCCAGCTCTTTCCGAAGATCGTGATGACGGATGTTCCGGCCGCGACGAGGCCGTTCAAAACCGCGTCGTCCTCGGCTTTGCCGTTCGGTTTCATCGTGGATCCGAACGCGGCCAGGCGGGCGTGCTTCAGCTTCTCGCCCTTCATCTTCTCGAAGAACTCGACGTCCTTGGGCGTGGCTCCGGGCCAGCCGCCTTCGATGAAGTCGAAACCCATCTCGTCCAGGCGGCGCGCGATGAGGAGCTTATCCTGGACGGAGAAGGAGATTCCCTCGCCTTGGGAGCCGTCGCGGAGCGTCGTATCGTAGACTTGGATCTTTTTAGCGGCCATTCTTCCTTTTATCGAGCTTGAATTCCTTGTGGAGGAGCTTCACCGCGTTCTCGGCGTCGCCGCGCTTCACGACGCAGGAGATTTTGATCTCGGAGGTGGAGATCATGTCGATGTTGATGCGATTTTTTCCGAAGACGTCGAACATCGCGGCGGCAACGCCCGCATGGCTGCGCATGCCGATGCCGACGACGGAGACCTTCGCCATGTTTTCGTCCTTCGATATCTCGCGGAAACCGATCTTGGACTTTACCTTCGCAAGCGCCTTGCACGCGTTCAGCGCGTCACCCTTGGGGACCGTGAACGTGATGTCGGTGTTGCCGGAGTCCTTGCCGATGTTCTGGATGATCATGTCCACGTTCACACCCTCTTCGGCGAGGGTCTTGAAAATGCGTGCGGCGACGCCGGGCTTGTTGGGCACGCCCGCGACGGTGAGCTTGGCCTCACTCTTCGAGACCGAGACGCCGCGGATCAGAACGTTTTCCATCGACTTATCCTCCTTAACGATCCAGGTTCCTTCTTTGTCCGAAAAACTCGAGCGCACGTGGAGCGGGATATCGAACTTGCCCGCGACCTCAATCGAACGCGACTGCATGACCTGCGCGCCGCTCGAGGCGAGTTCGAGCATTTCTTCGTAGCTGATCTTGGCGATCTTCTGCGCGTTTTTTACTAGGCGCGGATCGGTCGTGTAGATACCCTCGACGTCCGTGTATATCTCGCACTCGTCGGCCTCGAGCGCCTTGGCGAGCGCGACCGCCGTCAAATCTGAGCCGCCACGGCCGAGAGTAGTGATCTCGTAATCCGGGCTGATGCCCTGGAAGCCGGCGACGATGACCACGCGGCCCATCGCGAGCTGTTTCTCGATGCGGTCGGTCGAAATCTCGACGATGCGCGCGCGGTTGTACGACGCGTCGGTCACGATGCCGACCTGCATACCCGTGTAAGAGATTGCATCCACCTTGAGTTCGTTCAGCGCCATCGCCAAGAGCGCGATCGAAGTCTGCTCGCCGGTCGAAAGAAGCATGTCCAGTTCGCGCCGCGGCGGGTTCTGTGTGATCGCGGCGGCGAGCTCGAGGAGGTCGTCGGTCGTGTCGCCTAGCGCCGAGACGACCACGACCAGGTTATGGCCTTTTTTCGCATAGCGCGCGACCCGTTCGGCCACTTTCTTGATCCGCTCGGGGTTCGCGACGCTCGAACCTCCGAACTTCTGCACGATCAATTTCTTCATTTCGAGAAAAACCTCGTGATGAGCTTATGTCCTTCCACAAACGACTTGCCCTGAGCGGCCGTCTTCTCTCCGAAATACGCGGCGTTCGACGCCTCGAAGCCGGGCCCGAAAAAGACGTAAGGCACCGCCCCGTGGAGCACGGCGCCCTTCTCCAGCGATTCGGGCGCGTCGGTGGTCACACACACACGAGCGCCTTCGGATTCCGCTATTTTAAGCGCCGGACCGAGGATTGCGTGGTCGAAGTCCTCGATCGCGCGGACTTTGGTCTTGAGATCGAACGTCCGCGGTTCGGCGGCCGGGACATACGC
The DNA here is from genome assembly GCA_964431835.1 of uncultured Planctomycetia bacterium. GTDB lineage: Bacteria > Omnitrophota > Gorgyraeia > 2-02-FULL-51-18 > 2-02-FULL-51-18 > CAYSKO01. The sequence goes on from CAYSKO010000010.1 coordinate 11,291, forward strand.
GAAGACGAAATCGTGCTTCGCGATCGCGCGTTCCAAATCCTTTTCCGTCTCGAGGCCGGAAATCTTTCCGAGTCCTTTCACGAAATCTGCGTCGGACACGACCGCGCCCGAGAGGCCGTGACGAGCCTTGAATCCGGGCAGCTTCGGATGACGGCCCTGCCCCCAAGGCCAGATCATGTTCGCCGGGTTTTCGCCGAGATCCACTCGTACGCGGTTGATTTCGTGCGCGTCCAGGATCGCGCGGGCCTTTTCGACGAGCTCCAGGAGAAGCGCCTGCGCCTTGCCCTTCGGCAGGTGCTTGGCAAATTTGGACCCGGCGACCGCGTAAGGCGGCGTGCAATCGAGTTCGTCCAGATTCTCGGCGAGCTCGGCGTCGGAGACGATCAAAAGGTTCTTGTAGCCGTGCCCGGAGTGAAAACGCAGGCGTGGAGTCGAAAGCTTCGCGTCGAGTTCGGCAACGAGAAGCTTCGCCTCCTTCTGCGAGATGCGTCCGGCCATGCGGTCGACAAGCGTGTCGTCGAGCGTCGTGACCAGATCGCACCGGAAAATGATTTCGAGATCCTTCTGGGCGACTCCGAGCGCCGCCGCGTCGAGGGGCGCGATGCCGGTGTAGAACTCCGAAGGATCGTAGCCGAGCATCGAAAGACACGTTGCATCCCCGCTCGTAGGGAGGTCGTGCAGGGTGAACGTCGCCGTGCCGACGGTGCCGGCCTTCGCGAGGCGGTCCATATTCGGCGTCTTCGCGGCTTCGAGCGGCGTGCGCCCGGAAAGCTCCTCGACCGGCTCGTCGGCAAGGCCCTGCGCGGCCAAGAAGACGTATTTCATATCTTCATCGCCTTCAGGATAGCGTCGATCCGCGCGGGGATCGCCTTCGGCATCTTCACCGACGCGAGGGCGCGGTCCGGGTCCTTCAGGCCGTGCCCGGTCAAGATACAGACGATCCGAGACGATTTTTTCAACTTTCCTCCGAAGTAACCCTTTTTCTTCAATTTGAGAAGCCCGGCCACGCTCGCGGCGCTCGCCGGCTCACAAAATACGCCTTCACGGTTCGCCAGAAGCTGATACGCCGCGAGGATTTCCTTGTCCGACACCATGTCGATAAGCCCGCGCGATTCGGACGCCGCGTTCTCGGCGAGCTTCCAGCTGGCGGGATTGCCGATTCGTATCGCGGTCGCGATCGTCTTGGGCGCCGGAACGATCTTCTTGCGGACGATCGGGGCGGCGCCTTCGGCCTGGAACCCGAGGAGCACTGGCTTCGAAGAGGACTTCCCCTTCGCGTGGTATTCCGTGTAACCCTTCCAATAAGCCGAGATATTTCCCGCGTTACCGACGGGAATCGAGTGAAAATCGGGCGCGCCGCCGAGCTGATCGCAAATTTCGAACGCGCCGGTCTTCTGCCCCTCGAGCCGGTAAGGGTTCACCGAGTTGACGAGCGTCACCGGATATTTCCCGGCGATTTCGCGCACCATGCAAAGCGCCTGGTCGAAATTGCCGTCGATCGCGAGAACCTGCGCGCCGTGGATCAGCGCCTGCGAGAGTTTACCGAGAGCGATCGCGCCTTTCGGAATGAGCACCACGCACTTGATGCCGGCGCGCGCGGAATACGCGGCAGCCGAGGCGGACGTGTTGCCGGTGGACGCGCAGATCACGACCTTCGCGCCGTCCTCTTTCGCCTTCGAGAGGGCCATCGTCATTCCGCGGTCCTTGAACGAACCCGTGGGATTCAGGCCCTCGTACTTGAGATAAACTTCCGCGCCGAGCTCCGCTGAAAGCGAGTCGGCACGCACGAGCGGAGTGTTCCCTTCGCAAAGCGTCACGACGGGCGTAGCCGGAGTCACCGGGAGGAATTCCCGGTACCGCTCAATCACGCCCTGCCACATGCCCTCGACCGCGGTCCTCATTTCTCCACCCGGAGGACGACCGTTTTCTTCGAAGTTTCCTTCATCGCGTCGATTTCCTTCAAGGCCCGGCGCAGATTCCGCTCGCGCGCCTCGTACGTGAGAATGATGACCGGCACCGATTTCGAATCGCGCGATTCCTTCTGGTGTACGGAGAGAATGGAGATGTCGTTTTTGCCGAGCGTTTGGGCGATTTTGCCGAGCACGCCCGGGCGGTCGAACACCTGGAAACGCAGGTAATAGCGCGAGACGATGTCGCCCACCGGCAAAGCCGGCATTTTTACTGCGGCGGATTCCGGCTCCGACGGCGGACCTTCGCGCTTGGCGATGTCCAATATGTCGCTCACGACGGCGCTCGCGGTGGGCATCATTCCCGCGCCACGCCCGTAGAAAAGAAGATCGCCCGCCTGGTCGCCGTGCACGAAGACGGCGTTGTACACGCCCCACACGTTCGAAAGCGGGTGGCCGAAAGGCAGCATTGTCGGGCTCACGCGAAGTTCGAGGCCCTTCTCGGTTTTCTTCCCGATCGCCAGGAGTTTGATGACGTAGCCGAGCTCGTACGCGAACGCGATCTCGTCGGCGGTGAGATCCCGGATTCCTTCCATCTGGATCGAGCCGAACGGAACGTCCGCGCCGAACGCCAGGCGCGCGAGCACCGCGAGTTTGTGCGCGGAATCGACGCCGTCGATGTCGAGACCCGGGTTCGCTTCGGCGTAGCCTTTGTCCTGCGCCTCTTTGAGAGCCGCGCTAAAATCGAGCGACCTCTGCGACATCCCGGTGAGGATGTAGTTGCAGGTGCCATTCACGATGCCCATGAAGTGCGTGATGGTGTTCGAGACCAGGCCTTCGCGGATCGACTTGATGATCGGGATGCCGCCGCAGACCGACGCTTCGATGCCGATGCGGCGCTTGGCCTTCGCGGCGGCTTGGAAGATGCCCGCACCGTCTTCGGCGAGGAGTGCCTTATTGGCCGTCACGACGTGCTTGCCCTCTTCGAACGCCTGGCGGAGGATCCGGCCCGCGGGCTTGAGGCCCCCGATCAGCTCCACCACGATGTCGATGGAGGGATCCTTCACGACCTTTTCGTAATCGGTCGTGAGGAGGCTCTTCGAAACGCGTACGGCGCGCTTCTTGGAAAGCGACTTCACGCAGACGCGGCGCAGCACGAGCTTCACGCCCGTGCGCTTCTCGATCGACGCCGATTCCTCCTGGAGGATCTTGGCGACACCCGAGCCGACCGTTCCGAGGCCGATAAGGCCGAGATTGACGACTTTCGCGTTCGACATTTTTCTTCCCGTGACTCTGGGGTTACTTTCCGACCAAAAATTGGTCGGGGCGGCGGGATTCGAACCCACGATCTCCTGCACCCCAAGCAGGCGCTCTAGACCAAGCTGAGCCACACCCCGACGTAAACTTTTCGATTTTTAATTCAGGAACCGGCATAGGGTTTGCCGATCTCCTAGCCCCTCACGCCCTAACCGATCACGCTGGTTTATTCCGTCGTGCCCGTCTCGGACGCGCTCGGTTCAACTGGCGGCGGCGCGCTTCCTGTGAAAGCGACCGGCGGTTCCGATTCTGCGAGAGGCGCGTCGCTCGGCGCGGCCTCCGCGATCGTCTTCGCCTTCGCGGCCGCGTCGGCTGCTTCTTTCTCGGCGTCCCAGGGGCTTTTTTTATCGTAGTCCCATTCGATCGCCGGAAATTCGTAGCCGGCCAGGCGTCGCGAGCCATCCCAATCTTCGCCGTGGCCGATCTCGACCACGCGGCCGGTCGTGATTTCCACCGTCGCGGTCAGGTGCGACGAGAACGGCAGCGTCGTCTGGTACCAAAGCTCTTCGTAGTCCCCGCCGACGGACGGCGTCGTAAAATCGGGCACGCCGACTTTCTCGACGAATTCCTCGCGGGTGCCGCCGATCTCGAACACCTTCGCCCGCTCGGACTCGAGCTCTTGGCCGTCGGTCAGCGTCTCCGTTCCTGTATCCGTGCCCGTCTCGGAGGAAAATTCGAGATCGGAATCGCCGGGACCCGGACCCGCGTCGAGCGCGTCGGGCAACTCGCTCTCGGTGCCGATACTCGCATACGCGCGCACGGCGGCGACCAGCATGAGAACGGCGATCCCTACGAAAAGCTTCGAAATTTTCATCTTACCGCAGCGGTCGTTTCGACCCGCGGAACAAAAGCCACGAAATCCAAAATTGTCCTAGAGCGACGGAGGCGACGATCCAGCTCATCGCCCAGTCACCGCGTTTCAGCGGAGCGATCAGGTACGACAGCGTCGCCGCGCCAGTGGCGATCAGCGCCCACGCGGCGGCGACGAACGCGGCCTTCACTCCCGCTCGTTTCGCTGGTCGCTACACATGAGCGCTTGGACCACGACTTTCGGGTCGCGGCGCCGGAAAAGAACGTCGTGGACGGCTTCCGCGATCGGCATCTTCACCTTCAGCTTCTTGGCGAGGCGGTAAGTGGCCAGGGCGGTATCGACGCCCTCGACGACCATCTCCGTCTCCCCTAAAATTTTCTTGAGCGCCTTCCCCTTGCCAATCTCCTCGCCAAGCGAGCGGTTGCGGCTGTGGGGCGAAAGACAGGTGGTCGCGAGATCCCCGAGGCCCGAAAGGCCCATAAACGTTTCCCGGCGCGCTCCCATTGTTTGACCCAAGCGCGCCATTTCGGCCACGCCGCGCGCGAAAAGAACTGCACGGGTGTTCGAACCGTAGCCGAGCCCTTGCACGATGCCGGACGCGATCGCGAGGACGTTCTTCACGGAGCCTCCGAGCTCGACGCCGATGACGTCGCTCGTCGTGAAAAGCACGAACGTGTCGGTCATGAACGCTTCGCGTGTCTTCTCGGCCAGCGTGGCGCTCTTCGACGCCACCGAAGCGGCCGAAGGGTACTTCATCGCGACGTCGCGCGCGATCGTCGGTCCCGACAGAACGGCGACGCTCACGCTCCCCAGCTCTTCACGCACGACCTCGGACATCGTTTTCAAAGATCCGGTCTCGATCCCCTTCGACACGATCACGAAGGACTTCCGCTTCAGGTTCAAACCACGCAGTTTCCGCACCACGGGCCGCATGTACTGGGACGGCGCGGCGAGCACGATCCACTCGGCATCGGCGACCGCCTTCGGCGCATCGGAGATAAGCTCGATCGAAGCGGGAATTTTGAATCCCGGCAGAAATTTTACGTTCTCACGGCGCTTTTTCATCTCCTCGACGTACTCGGAGGAAGCGCCCCACAGCGACGGACGGTACCCGTTTTGTGCCAACAAAAGAGCGAGGGTGGTTCCCCACCCCCCGTTTCCCAAAACAACGATTTTTGTATCTTTTGATGGCATAAGGACTTAGAAGGTCGTCTCGCGCCTCTTTTGGTGAAAAAATAAGTATAGCAAACCTAGGGGGTAGGGTCAATTCCGAAAATTGCCGTAACTCAGGCGTTTTGAGGGAGATTCGCTCCGAACGGAGAGCCACCAGGGAACCGGTCGGAGAGCATATCGAACTTGATGGTGTGCATAAAGACGACCGCGAAGACGTGCAGATCCTGAACGACGTAGAAACTTCCGATCACGCGGTAAATCATCTGTCCGACGCCGGTCTTGTGATCGAAGGTCTTCCGGATGGAGACGTGGCGGTCTTTTTTCGTGTACCCGCCGTGGGACTGGACATTCATCCAGCTCTTCAGTTGCTCGGCGCTCTTCGACGTATTCTGCTCCGAGACGTAGTAGGAGTACTTCTTCTCCGCGCGCGCCACGACCCCGTCCTGATCGATCAGCTCCACGATCGAGAGATTCTTGCGTTTATGGTTGTTCGACGTCGTGGTCTTGATGCTGATCTCTCTCATGGGATTCACGCGGCCTTCACTCGTTTGTGAGGAATCTCTATCTTTTTGACGGGACGCCCCGTCTCCACGATCTTGAGGAACGCTTTCACGAGATGCGGGTCGAACTGCGTGCCGGAACAGCGATGGAACTCCGCGATCACTTCGTCCATGGCGAGGGCTTTTCGGTAAGGCCGGTCCGTCGTCATCGCGTCGAACGCGTCGGCGATGGTGATGATCTTGACCTCGAGCGGGATCTGGTCCTTCTTCAAACCGTACGGATACCCTTTCCCGTCGAAGCGCTCGTGATGATGGAGGATGATCGGGATCCCCTGCTTGATGAACTTGAGATCGCAGAGGATTTCGGAACCGTAAAGCGGGTGAAGCTCGATCTGCGCGCGTTCTTCGATCGTGAGCTTCCCGGGCTTGAGGAGGATATTATCCGATACCCGGATTTTGCCCACGTCGTGCAGGCGGCAGCAGTGACGAAGGAGTTGGAGCTTCTTTTTGCCCAGCGCCAGGTGCGCCCCGAGCCAAACTGCGTAAGTCGTTACCCGCTCCGAGTGGCCGCGCGTGTAAGGATCGCGCGCCTCAATGGCGTAAGCGAGGGTGTTGATCGTCGCGATATTCGAATTCTTATTCGCCAGGATCAATTGACGCTGGCGATAGTCCGATATGCGCCTAGGAATCATGTTCACCCCATCCGCTATGACATTTTAAATAAATTAAAGAACTACTCTAAAAAAAAATCGCCGTACAACAGGAGTATACCCGGGTAGGCAGGGGTTACCAAGAGTCGGCGCCACCGAACAGTAAATATTGTATCTACTAACTAATCTTTTTCTCTTCCCCTTTCTTGAGCCGGGAGATGTTTTCACGGTGCGTCCATACGACGAGGCCCACCATGATAAACGCGCAGAGCACTGTCCCTGCGTTCACGTGGATACGAACGATACCCAGGATCACCGCAGTGATGAGAAATGCTACGAGCGCGGCGAGCGAGCTAACGGAAACGATGCGGGTGGTTTTGAAAGTCGAAAGCCAGACAGGCAGAGCGGAGGCGAATGCGACGGGAAGTCCCGCCGCCGCTGCGCCGGCTCCGGTGGCGACGCCCTTCCCGCCCTTGAAACCCAGGAAAGGCGTGAAGACATGCCCGAGCATCGCCGATAGACCGATCCAAAGCGCGCGCTCCGGCGGCCCGTCGGCCAGCCGGAAAAGAAGTGCGGGAAGAAGTCCCTTTAAAAAATCCACCGCAAACACGATACGCCCCGCGTCTTTTCCGAGCACCCGGAACGCGTTGGTCGCGCCGACATTCCCGCTTCCGTGCTTCCGGATGTCCGTTTTAAAGAAAACACGCCCGAAGACGTAAGCCGTAGGAAACGATCCGGCGAAAAACGCCACGACCATAAAAAGAAGCATCTGGCGGCTGCTCATGGGATAAGCCTTTTACCGATGCGGATGTACAGGATGCCCGAAGCAACCGTCAGGATTCCGGTGAGTCCAAAAAAAAGATTCCGGAGCGGTTCGGGAGCCGCCACGAGCGCCAAAAGGATGGTGAGCATCTGGACGAGGGTCGTGGCCTTGCTCGTGAAGAGCGGTTCGGCCTTGAGTCGGCCCGTCGTCATGAAGACGACGCCTGATCCGGAAAGGATGAGAAGATCGCGCGCGAGAACGAGAATCGTCGTCCACGCGGGCACGCGGATCTCGGGCGGGAGATGGTTCATGTACGTCAGCGAAAGAAATCCGGACACGAGGAGAAGCTTGTCGGCGATCGGATCCATGTAGGCGCCGAACGCGGTCAGTTGGTTCAGCCGCCGCGCAAGGTAGCCGTCCAAGGCGTCCGTCGCACACGCGACGAGGAAGGTCAGTATCGCGAGTTTGAGGAAATACGGTTTATCAGGAGCCGCGTACGTGAGGCAGGTCACGAAAACCGGGACCAGAAGCGCGCGGAGGATCGTGAGATTGTTGGCGACGTTCCGGCCGCCGGCCATCTATTCCAGCTTGCCGACGCGCCGCGGCGGCCACCAGCGGAAGAACGCCTTCCCGAGCACGTTCTTCGCGGGCACGAAGCCCCAGAAGCGGCTGTCGGTGGAATTCGCGCTGTTGTCTCCGAGCACGTAGTAGGAATCCGCGGGGACCTTCACGACGACGCCGGGGCCGCCGTAATCCTCGTGGTTGTAATAATAGAAGCGGTTGAATACCTCTTCGGTGACCGGACGTCCGTCGACGAAGAGCTTCCCGTCCCGGATCTCGACGGTCTCGCCGCCCTTGGCGACCAGACGCTTGATGAAATCTTTCTTTTTATCCTGGGGATACTTGAAGACGACGATGTCGCCGCGTTCCGGATCCTGGAAGCGGTAGATAAACTTGTTCACAAAGAGCTTGTCGCCCTCGAGCAGGGTCGGCCGCATCGAACCCGACGGGATCTTGAATGCCTGAACGACGTACGTGCGGATCACGAGAGTCAGGACCAGCGCGATCAGGATCGACTGGATCCATTCGCGCGTCTCGCGCTTCACGTCTTCCTTCGTGATTTTAGGAAAAAGGCCCATCTATTCGACCTTGAGGGCGGCCAGGAACGCTTCCTGAGGAATTTCCACCTTACCGAACTGCTTCATGCGCTTCTTACCCTCTTTCTGCTTTTCCCAGAGTTTGCGTTTACGGGTGATGTCGCCGCCGTAGCACTTCGCGGTAACGTTCTTCCCCATCGGACGGACGCTTTCGCGCGAAATGATTTTTCCGCCGATCGCGGCCTGGATCGCAACCTCGAACATCTGCCGCGGAATGAGTTCCTTCAGCCTCTCGCAGAGGCCCTTGCCCTTTTGGACGGATTTCTCGCGGTGCACGATACAGCTGAACGAGTCGCAGATTTCGCCGTTGATCATGATGTCGAGCTTCACGAGGTCGGACTCCCGGTGCCCCACCAGCTCGTAATCGAGCGAACCGTAGCCCTTGGAGATCGACTTGATACGGTCGTTGAAATCGACGATGATCTCCGACAGAGGAAATTCGTACTCGAGCCGCACGCGGTCCTCGTCGAGGTACTCCGTGTGGATGTACGTGCCGCGCCGCGACTCGCAAAGCTCGAGGATGGCGCCCATGGCGTGCGGCGGAATGATGATGTGCGCCTTCACGTAAGGCTCGAGCAACTTCTCAATCTGGCTCGGATCGGGCATCCTCGAAGGGTTTTCCATCTCAATCGTCTCGCCGCCGTAGCGCTTGATGATCTTGTAGACCACGCTCGGGGTCGTCACGACGATGTTCATGTCGTACTCGCGCTCGAGCCGCTCCTGGACGATCTCCATGTGGAGGAGGCCGAGGAACCCACAGCGGAAACCAAAACCGACCGACGCGGAGCTTTCGATCTCGTACACGAACGAAGGATCGGACAGCGCGAGCTTGTCCATGGAGTCCTTCAAAAGCTGGAAATCGGACGAATTCACGGGATAAATTCCGGCGAAAACGAGCGGCTGGAGCTTTTTGTAACCCGCAAGGGCCTTGTCCGCGGGGTTGGAAGCGTCGGTCAGGGTGTCTCCGTTTTCCACTTCCTTCGCGTTCCGGATATTGCAGCAGACGTAGCCGACCTCACCGGTCTCGAGACCGTCGCGCTGAACCGGAAGCGGCGAAAGATAGCCCACCTCGAGCACGTCGTAATCTTTCCCCGAGCTCATCATGCGGATTTTCATGCCCTTCCTTAAGGATCCGTGGAAGATACGCAGATAAACGATGACGCCCTTGTACGAATCGTATTTCGAATCGAAGATGAGGGCCTGGAGCGGTGCGCCGGGGTCACCCTCGGGAGGAGGCACCTTGTGGACGATCGCCTCGAGGATCGCGTCGATACCGATCCCCTGTTTCGCACTCGCGAGCACGATGTCGCTTCCGGGGATTCCGAGCGCCTTATGGATCTGGAGTTTCACCTTCTCCGGGTCGGCGTGGGGGAGGTCGATCTTATTGATGACCGGCACGATTTCGAGGTTGTTCTCCACAGCGAGATAAAGGTTCGCGACGGTCTGCGCCTCGACGCCCTGGGAGGCGTCGACGAGAAGCAGAGCGCCTTCGCACGCGCGAAGGGACTTCGAAACCTCGAACGAGAAATCGACGTGGCCGGGTGTGTCGATCAGGTTTAGGATGTAGGTCTTGCCGTCCTTGGCCTTGTAATTGATGCGGACCGCGCTCGCCTTGATGGTGATGCCGCGCTCCTGCTCGAGATCCATGCTGTCGAGCATCTGGTTATGGAACGTGCGCGAATCGATCGCGCCGGTGAACTCGAGGATGCGGTCGGCGAGCGTGGACTTCCCGTGATCGATGTGAGCGATGATCGAGAAGTTGCGGAGGTTGTCGAGCTTCACTTGAGGGTTTCTTTTTTCAGGCGCCGACCGGCAGGTTCAGCGAAAGTTCCTTGCCGCGCGCCACGAAGGATTCCGCGAGCTTCTGCGAAGTCGCTTCGGAGTAGATCCTAAGGAGCGGCTCGGTGCCCGAGAGGCGGAAAAGAAGCCAGCTTCCGTCGTCGGTCACGAACTTCATGCCGTCTTTGGGGTTCACCTCGACAACCTTCTTGCCCTCGATCTCCTGGGGCGGGTTCTGCCGGAGATAGGCGAAGAGCTTGGGCTTTAAGTCGTTCGGATATTCGATATCCTGGCGCGTGTAATAGAGTCTGCCGAATTCGCGTTCGACTTCCTTCAAGATCTCGTCGATGGTCTTGCCGCGCATCGCCATCATTTCCATGAGAAGGAGGCCCGACAGCATGCCGTCGCGTTCGTACATGTAATCCGGAAATCCGAGACCGCCCGATTCCTCGCCGCCGAGAAGAATTGGCTCGCGCCGCATGATCTCGGAGACGTATTTGAAGCCAACCGGCGTCTCGTACACTTTGAGGCCGTGCTTCTTGGCGATCTTGTAAAGGAGGCGCGTGTTCGAGACGGTTGTGACGATATTCCCCTTCTTGCCGAGATCCTCGCAGAAATGGATGAGGATGAGCGATAGGATGACCCCCGGCGTGATGAATTCGCCGCCTGGTCGGATCGCGCCGACGCGGTCGGCATCTCCGTCGGTCACGACGCAAAGGTCGTAATCGCCGGACTTCATGAGCTCGGTCGCGTTCTTGAGGTAATTCGGAATGGGCTCGGGGGCGTGCCCGCCGAAGGCGACGTCGCGATTGCCGCGGATCGTCTTTACGCTGATCTTGCCGCCGGCGAGGATGCGCTCGACGTTGTCCGCGCCCACGCCGTGCATGGAATCGACGAGAATGCGGTAAGGGGAGTTTTTGATCGCGTCGAACTTCACGTAGCTCTTCAGGTACTCGAGATACTTTTCGTTAAAATCGCGCACGACAGGATTCGACGCCGTCAGAGCGGCTTTCTTGACGGGAGACTCTCCGATCAGCGCTTCGACGGCGTCGGTGACGGTCTTGTCGGCCGAACCGCCCCAACTCGTCTTGATCTTAATTCCGTTGTAGCCGGGCGGATTATGACTCGCCGTGACGACGATGCCCGCGGTCATTTTGCCGCTGACAATCGCGTAACTCACCGCCGGCGTCGGGCACGCCCGGGACGAAAGCTCGACCTTGAAACCGTTGCCGACGAGGACTTCGGCGAACGCTTTGGCGAAATTCTCGGAGTTTTGGCGGTAATCGTAACCGATCGCCACCGCGGGGGTGTCGGTCGACGCGAGCGTGTAGTCCGCGAAAGCCTGAGCGAGGCTCACGACGTTCTGGGTCGTGAAGTCCTTGTCCATGAGCGCGCGCCAGCCGTCCGTACCGAATTTGATCACTGACATCTGAGGTCCTCGATTGCGCGTTTAGCGTCGGGTTTGCCGAAGACCGCGGTACCGGCCACGAGAACGTTCGCGCCGGCCCTCACGACTTCCGGAGCCGTTTCTTTGTTGATCCCGCCGTCCACTTCGATATCCCCCGTCCAGCGCCCGCGGAGATCGCGGATCTTGGGAAGAACCTCGGGCATGAACGCCTGGCCGCCGAATCCGGGATTCACCGTCATGAGGAGAACCAGGTCGAGCCTGTCGAGGTCGCGCTCGATCGCCGAGAGAGGCGTCGCGGGCTTGAGCGACACGCCGCGACGGACTTTGCGGGAGCCGATCTCATCGAGCAGCTGGGAAAGATTTCCGTTACACGCCTCGACGTGTACCGTGATACTGTCCGCGCCCGCGTCTGCGAAAGCGCCCACGTATTTCTCGGGATACTCGATCATGAGATGCACGTCGAGCGGAAGCTTCGTGACCTTGCGGATCGCTTTCACGACCACCGGCCCGATGGTCAGGTTCGGCACGAAATGGCCATCCATCACGTCGACGTGCAGCCAGTCGCAGCCGGCCGCCTCGACCCGCGCGATCTCGTCTGCGAGCCGTGCGAAATCCGCCGACAGGATCGACGGGGCGATCTTCACTTGCGGCAACTTTGCCTCCCAAACGTCAAAAGGTTTCCGGAAGAAGGCATTAGTTTAGCACGCGGAAAGGAGTTGCGAAAGCTCCCGCTCGACGCTTTCCGATACGGGGCCCACCACCGCCATGTCGAGCGGCTTGCCCTCGAAGAGCGAAGCCGCGACCCGGCGGACGTCGTCCGGGGTCACCTTCTCGATTCCGGCGAAGACTTCCTCGGGTGCCCGGCAGCGACCGAGGCTCACCATGCTCTCACCTGCCCAAAGCATCCCGTTCATCGTGTTCTCGAGCGAAAGGTCGAGCTGGCCCGTCGTGAATTCCTTCGCGCGGCGGAGTTCGTCGGCCGACGGCGGCTCCTTCGCGATGCGGCGGAGTTCGGCGAGAATCACCTCTAGCGCCTCACGGATCTTCTTCGCGTCGATGCCCGCGGACACGACGAAAGCGCCGGTCTCGTGGTACTTCCGCACCGACGTGCCAATGTCGTACGCCAGGCCCCGCTCCTCACGCACTTCGTTGAAGAGCCGGGATGACATATTGCCGCCGAGAATCGTCGAAAGGACGTCGAGCGCGTGTTCATCCGGATGTTCCTTCGCGAATGTCCGGAGACCGAGCGCCACGTGCGTCTGCTCGATCGGCTTCCGGACGACTCGCAGTAAAGATTTGGGCGAGGACTCCCTGAAAAGGCCGAGCTCCCTCGTGGTCTTCTTCCGCGATCCGGCGAACGCGCGTTCCGAGATTTCGAGGAGTTGCTTGGAAGTGACATCGCCGGCGGCGACCACCGTGATGAGTCCCGGATTGTAGAACGAGTCGCGGTAATCGACGAGGTCCTTCCGCGTGAGCCCGGTCACGGTCTCAACCGTGCCGGTCAGCGCGCGGCCGAGCGCGTGGCCCGGCCACATGATCTCGGCGAGGATTTCCTCGGCGTATTGCGAAGGCTGGTCTTGGGTCATCTTGATCTCTTCGATGATGACCGTACGCTCTTTCTCGAGGTCCGCTTCGGTGATCGAGGCGTCGAGAACCATGTCGGCGAGCACGTCGAACACCGTCTCAAATTGACGGCTCGAGGCCTTTGCAAGGAAGCACGTGCACTCCTCGGAAGTGAAGGCGTTGAGCGAGCCGCCGGAACCCTCAACGGATTCCTTGATCTGGTTAGCGGTGCGTTTTTTTGTGCCTTTAAAGACGATGTGCTCGAGGAAATGCGAAACACCCGAGAGCCGCGGTTCTTCGTCGCGGCCGCCTGTGTGGACCCAGATTCCGATGGAGACCGAGCGGCGCTCCTTCATCGGCACGGCGAGCGCGCGAATTCCGTTGGAGAGAGTCGAGATTTCGACGTTCACCGGCGTTTGGACTCCAGATAAGTTTGAAGGATCAACGTCGCGGCGACCCTGTCGCTCGTTTCGCGCTGGCGGCGCCGCGACAGCCCGCCCTCGATCATGAAACGCGTCGCCTCGCGGCTCGAGAGCCTTTCGTCCCAGGTGCTCACCGGAACGCCGAGCGCGGCCTCGATCTTCGGGACGAGTTCGAGCACTTCTTTGGCCTTCGGGCCGTGCGTGCCGTTCATGTTGATGGGAAGGCCGATCACGACTTCCGTCACTCCGTACTCGAGCGCCACCTTTTTCAGCCCTTCCAGCACCGCGCTCTTTTTCGTGTTCGCGAGCGTCTCCAAACCCTGTGCGGTCCAGCCCATCGGATCCGACACGGCGAGACCGATCCGCTTTTCACCGTAATCGATCCCGAGAACCCGCACGTTATTTAGTCGATTTCTTGAAGAAGAGCGCGGCTTCTTCGGCGCGGCCGCGGCGTGCAACGAGCGTCCCCCGCTCGGTGTGGACCACGACGATGTCGTCGAGTCCGAGCGCCACGAGCGGGTGCGAGGCTTGGTTCACGAAGAGCGCTTTCTTGCAGTCTTTCACGCGCGAGTCGCCTTGGACGCCGTTCCCCGCCGCATCCTTGGCCGATTTATCGTAAAGCATGTCCCAGTTTCCCATGTCGCACCAGTCCATCGCCGTCTTGAATACGGAAATGTTGCCGGCTTTCTCAAGAAGCGCGTAATCGATGGAGAGATTCGGCAGCTTTTTATAGCTCGTCTCGAGGTCCTCGAGACGGAAAGAGCTAGGGAATTCAGGCGAGTACCGGCGCATTGCGTCCATGAACGTCTGCGTGCGCCACGTGAAAATGCCGGCGTTCCAGAGGAAACCGCCGTCCTTCACGTACTTTTTAGCCTTCGGGAGATCCGGCTTCTCGACGAAACGCTCGACCCGGAAAGCACCCTTATGCCCCTTCACGGGCTTCCCCGTTTTAACGTATCCGTAGCCGGTGGCCGGGAACGAGGGCTTGATGCCGATCGTAACGAGCGACGACTCCTTTTCCGCGAGCGCGATGGCGCCGTTGACGGTGCCGGCGAACGTTTTTTCGTCCTGGATGAGATGGTCTGCCGGGAAGAAGGAGACGATTTCGTTCGCGTCGAAACGACGCTCGATGCGGGCGCAGGAAAGGTAGATTGCGGCGGCCGTGTTGTTACGCACCGGTTCGATGATCAGGTTCTCTTTGGGGAGCTTGGGGAGTTCCTCGCGGATGAACGAGGCATGCTCGGCCGTCGTGACCACGTGGATGTTGCCTTCCCCGTAGACCTTCGCGAGACGCCGTTCGGTTCCGACCAGAAGCGAGGTGCGTCCGTCGAACCGCAGGCGGTACTTTGGAAAACCGGCGTGCGTCATCGGCCAGAAACGCTCGCCCTGCCCACCGGCCATGATCACCGCTTGCGCCACGTCAGCTCCTCCGCTTGCCGAGAGCCGCGGCGAGTGGGCGGACGAACTTCGCCGCGAACGCTCCAGCCGAGAGTTTGGGGTTGGCGTCGATCGCCTTCACGATGGCGCTCCCGACGATCACGCCGTCCGAGATTTTGCCCATGCGCGCCGCGTCGCCGGGCGTGGAAACGCCGAAGCCGACGCACACGGGTAATTTGCTGACTTTACGCGCCTTCGAAAGATGCTCGACGATGGACGGCGCGGCTTTCTGCCGCGCGGCGCCGGTCACGCCCGTGATCGAGACGTAGTACACGAAACCGCGGGAAGCGCGAGTGACGAGCTTCACGCGGTCGGGCGGGCTCGTCGGCGCCAGGAGATAGACGACGTGGATTCCGTGCTTGGTCATCGTCGCCGAAATCTCCTTCCCTTCGTCGGGCGGGAGTTCGGGGAAAATGAGGCCGTCCACGCCCGCCGCCTTCGCGTCTTTGGCGAAACGCTCGAGGCCGTAGCGAAGCACCGGATTGAGGTAGCTCATAAGGAGAAGCGGAAGCTCCGAGCGGCGCCGGATGCGGCGCACGAGTTCCAGGATCTGACGCAGGTTCGTTTTCTTCGCGAGTGAGCGCATGGACGCGGCCTGGATCACCGGCCCATCGGCCATCGGATCGGAAAACGGCACTCCGATCTCGAGGAAATCTACGCCTTCCTTCTCGAAGGCCAGCGCGAGCTCCTCGTTCTTCTTGAGCGAAGGGTCCCCGGCGGTGATAAAAAGGATGAGCGCCTTTTCACGGCGCGCGGCGAGTTCTCGGAATTTCGCGTCGATGCGATTCATGCCGTCTTCATCGCCTTGGCGATCTGCGCGACGTCTTTGTCGCCCCGGCCCGAGAGGCAAAGGACGACGACGTCGGATTTCTTGAAGCGCTTCTTGTTCTTGAGGAGCCAGCCGATGGCGTGGGCCGTCTCGAGCGCCGGAATAATCCCCTCGGTTTCACTGAGAGCCCGAAGACCTTCGAGCGCTTCCGTGTCCGTGATCGAATGGTACTCGACGCGGCCTGTGGTCTTGAGATACGCGTGCTCGGGACCGACGCCCGGATAATCGAGCCCCGCAGAAATCGAATGCGCGATTTGGATTTGGCCGTCGGCGTTCTGCAGCACTTCGCTCTTCGAGCCGTGTAGCACTCCGATCTTGCCGCCGGTGAGCGTGGCGGCATGAAGGCCGCTCCTCAGTCCGTGCCCCGCAGCCTCGACCCCGACGAGCTTGGACCTCGTGGACAGAAGCGGGTGGAACATGCCGATGGAGTTTGAGCCACCGCCGACGCAGGCGACGACCCAGTCGGCTTCGCGAACCCCGTTTCGTTTAAGCTGGGCGGCCGTCTCACGGCCGATCACCGACTGAAAGTCGCGCACGATCATGGGGTACGGATGGGGGCCGATCACCGAACCGATGATGTAGTGCGTGTCGCGCACGTTCGTGACCCAGTCCCGGATAGCCTCGTTCACGGCGTCCTTCAGGGTCTTCGAGCCGGAAGTCACGGGAATGACCTTGGCACCGAGAAGCTTCATGCGGAAAACGTTCAGCGACTGACGCTCGACATCCTCCTCGCCCATATAGACTTCGCATTTGATCCCTAAAAGAGAACAGATCGTGGCGGTCGCGACGCCGTGCTGGCCCGCGCCGGTTTCCGCGATGACGCGCTTCTTCCCCATCCTCACGGTCAGGAGGCCCTGGCCGACGGTGTTGTTGATCTTGTGTGCGCCGGTATGATTCAGGTCTTCACGCTTGAGATAAAGCTTTCCGACGCCCAGCCGGGCACCCAGGCGCTTGGCTTCGGTGAGCTGGGTCGGACGGCCGACGAATTCACGGAGTGTTTTTTCGAGCTCTTTCTTGAAGGAGCGGTCGGCGCGGGCGCTGCGGTACTCGCGCTCGAGCTCGAGGAGGGCCGCCATCAGGGTTTCGGGGACGTAGCGGCCACCGTACGGGCCGAAATGGCCGTTCCGATCCGGGAGCGGGATGCTTTTTTTACGCGCGTTTGGCATGACGAATGAACTCCTCGACGAGCTTAGGGTCTTTCTTTCCGGGGGCGCGCTCGACGCCGCTCGAGGTATCCACCCCGAAAGGCTTGAGAAGGCGGATCGCCTTGCCCACATTCTTCGCGTTCAGTCCGCCCGAGACGATCATCGGCCGGTCGAAACGCCGCCGCACGAGATCCCAGTCGAACGTCTTTCCCGTTCCCCCGGCGAGCCCTTCGATACGCGAATCGAACAGGAAGGCGTCGGCCTCGTACTTCGCCGCGACGTCCGCCTCGAAACCGGGCCCGACCCGGAACGCCTTGATCACGCGGACGTCCCGCATGAGCGTGCGGGCGACCGCGGCGCTTTCCGAGCCGTGAAGCTGGATGTCGGTGAGCCGGCAGCTCTCCGAGATGCGCCGGACTTTCTCCGGCTTCTCGTCGACGAACACGCCGACCGCGGCGATCCACGGCGGAAGCTCCTCGACGATGCGGCGCACCGTGTCGGGCGTCACCTGCCGCGGGCTGACGGCGAAAATGAAACCGAGCGCGTCGGCGCCGCTCTCGACCGCGTGGCGCGCGTCCGCCAAATTCGTGATTCCGCAAATCTTCACTCGGGTCATGCCGGGCCTCCCAAAAGTTTTCTCAGGGCGACCGCGACGTCGTCTTCGCGCATCAAACTCTCTCCTACGAGCGCCGCGTCGACTCCCAGGGTCCTCAAGTATAGCAAATCCTCGTGTTTTTGGATGCCGCTTTCCGAGACGAGGACGGCCTTGCCGGCAAAGCGGCGGGCGAGGCGTTCGGTCGTCTTGAGATCGACGGAAAACGTCTTTAGATCGCGATTGTTGATACCTACGAGCGGAGCGCCCGCCTCCTCGGCCTTTTCGGCCTCCGCTTCGTCGTGGATTTCCACGAGGGCGTCGAGCCCGAGCGAACCGGCGAGCTCCGAGAGCCGGCGGATTTCGGCAACGGAGAGAATAGCCGCGATGAGGAGGATCGCGTCGGCGCCCATGAGACGCGCCTCCAAAACATGGTACTCCTCGAGCGTGAAATCTTTCCTCAAGATCGGAAGGCTCGACGCGCGGCGCGCGACCCGGAGAGCTTCTTCCGAACCGCCGAAGAACGGGCCGTCCGTGAGGACCGAGAGTGCCGCGGCGCCCGCGGATTGGTACGCCAAGGCGATGGCCGCGGGATCAAAATTCTCCCGGAGAACCCCCTTGGACGGCGAGCGGTGTTTAACCTCCGAGATCACCGTCACGGAGCCGGTTTTTTTAAGCGCCTTTGCGAAAACGCGCTCCTTAAAAGGAAGTTTGGCCACTTCGGCGCGCAGGACTTCGATCGGCCGGGTACGGCGGAGCGCCTCGAGCTCCCGGCGCTTCGAAATGACGATCTCGTCCAGAATCGGCGTCACGCGTCCCCGGGCTTCGTTGCGGCGACGATCTTCTCGACGGCGCGGAGCGCCGCGCCGCTCTTCAGCGTCTCCTGCGCGAGAAAAACACCCGCCTTGATCGAACGTGAACGGCCCGACACGAAAAAAGCCGCTCCGGCGTTCAGGCAAACGATGTCGGACTTGGGGCCCCGCTCACCGGCGAGCACGGCGTGGGCGGCCGCGAGTGCTTCTTCCTTCGTGGTTACGACGAGATCCTCCACCGAGGAGCGGCGCAGGCCGATATCTTCGGGCGAGACGACGTGGCGGATGATGGAACCGCGATCGACCTCCGCCACCATCGTTTCGTCGCAGGTTGTCAGCTCGTCCATGCCGTCGCGACCGTGCACGACGAACGCGCGGCGCACTCCAAGATCGACCAAGACGCGGGCGAATATTTCGACGAGCTTCTCGTCATAGACTCCGACGAGTTGGAACGCCGCGCCCGCGGGATTCGCGAGCGGACCAAGAAGGTTGAAAAGGGTCTTTCCCTGGATGCGTTTCCGGGCGGGCATCGCGAAACGGGTCGCGGGATGGAAGCGGGGCGCAAAGAAAAAGCCGAAACCGGTCTTCTGGATGCAGCTCTCGACGACAAGCGGGCCTGGATCGACCGTGACGCCGAGCGCCTCGAGAAGATCGGCGCTGCCGGAGACGCTCGAAACCGAGCGGTTGCCGTGCTTGGCCACGCCGACGCCCGCTCCGGCACAGACGAGCGAAGCGAGCGTGGAGACGTTCAAAGTGCGGCGCGCGTCTCCGCCGGTTCCGCAGGTGTCGAGAAGCTCGGGGTACGTGCGCGAAAGAGGAACCGCATACCGGCGCATGACCGCGGCCGCGGCGGCTATTTCGGTGGGCAGCTCTCCCTTTTTGCGGAGCGCAGACAGGAAGCTCTCGATCGCGTCGTCAGTTGCGTGCCCTCCGACGATAGCTTCCATCGCGGCGGTCATCTCGGTGGCCGTCAGGTCTTTCCGGTGGTCGAGGCGCTTCTGCGCCGCGTCGAGTCCCGTCGGGCTCATCGGCGCGTCAGAGAAAGAAAATTACGCAGGAGATCCTTGCCGGATTGGGTGAGAATCGATTCCGGGTGGAATTGGACGCCGTAGATGGGAAATTTCCGGTGACGCAGGCCCATGATTTCCTTCTCTTTCGTTTCAGCCGTGATCTCAAGGACCTTCGGGAACGATTTCCGCTCGACCAGGAGCGAGTGGTAACGCGTCGCGGTGAACGGATTGTCGAGGCCCTTAAAAACACCCTTGCCATCGTGAAGAATCGGCGATGTTTTGCCGTGCATCTGGCGCAGGGCAATCACGACTTTTCCGCCGAAGACCTCTCCGATGCATTGGTGGCCGAGGCAAACGCCCAAAAGCGGCGTCGTAGGACCGAGCTCGCGGATGAGAGCGTTCGAAACGCCGGAATCCTTGGGGCTTCCCGGGCCGGGCGAGATCACGATGCGTGAGGGCTTGAGTTTTCGCACGGCGTCGACCGTGATCTGGTCGTTGCGGACCACTTTCAGTTCCTGCCCGAGCTCTCCCAGGTACTGAACGAGGTTGTAGGTGAACGAATCGTAATTGTCGACCATAAGAATCATGCGAGCGCCCCGCTTTCGGCGAATGCGATAGCTTTCATGAGAGCCTTCGCTTTGTTCACGGTTTCGTCGTACTCCTTGTCGGGATCGGAATCCGCCACGATCCCGGCCCCCGCCTGCGCGTGCGCGACGCCGTCTTTGACGACCACGGTCCGGATCGCGATGCAGGAATCAAGATTCCCCGAATAACTGAAATAGGCGACGACGCCCGCATAGAGGCCGCGGCGTCTGTTCTCAAGCTCGTCGATGATCTCCATCGCGCGCACTTTCGGAGCGCCCGAGATCGTGCCCGCGGGAAACGTCGCGCGGAGAAGATCGAAGGCGGTCTTGTTTTTTTGGAGATCCCCCTCCACGTGGCTGACGATGTGCATCACGTGAGAGTAACGCTCGATGGCCATGAACTCGCTCACCTTCACGCTCTTGTAGTCGCAGACGCGCCCCAGATCGTTCCGGCCGAGATCGACGAGCATGAGATGTTCGGCGCGTTCCTTCGGATCAGCGAGAAGCGACTTCTCGTGCGCGGCGTCCTCTTCGGGATTACGGCCGCGCGGACGCGTTCCGGCGATGGGGCGAAGTGCCGCGCGTTTGCCGTGGCACCTCACGTGGATCTCGGGCGACGAGCCCGCGACCCGGAACGAGCCGCAGTCGAGATAAAAAAGATACGGCGAAGGGTTGATCGAGCGAAGCGCGCGGTACACGTCGAACGCCTCCGAGCGGACAGGCGCCTGGAACGCCTGCGAGAGCACGATCTGGAACGCGTCGCCTTTCTTGATGTATTCCTTCGCTTTTTTGACGGCCGCGCAATAGCCCGCCCGCGTGAAGTTGGATGACACCTCGAGCTTGTCCGCCCGGCCGGCCTTCGAAGCCGAGACGCGCTGAGGGCCGGGCGAGCGCAGGCGGCGCACCTGTGCCTCGATACGCTCGAGCGCGCGGTCGTAGGCGGCGGACGCGTCCTTCGGCGATTCGACGACGGCGTTGGCGATCACCTGAACGTTGCGTTTCAGGTTGTCGAAAGCCAAGAGCGTATCGGTGAACGCGAAAAGAGAATCGGGAACGCCGAGGGGATCCGGATTCGAATCGGGAACTTTCTCGATGAAGCGCACCGTGTCGTAGCCGAGATAGCCGACGGCGCCACCAGAGAACGGCGGAAGCCCTTCGACCGGCGCCTGGCGGAAGCGTTTCAGGAGTTTCTCGAGCTCGAAGAGCGGATCGCGCGCCGTCTCGAACGAGACTTCCTTCTTACCCTTCTCGGAAAGTACGATTTTCCGGCCTTTCGAACGGAAAAGCAGATACGGATCGCCGCCGATGAAAGACCACCGCCCGACGTTCGCACCGCCCTCGACCGATTCGAGCAGGAAGGAATAGGGTCGGCCCGCGGTCTTCATGAAGGCGGAGACAGGAGTTTCCATGTCGGCGACGACCTCTCGCCGCACGGGGATCACGTTGTAGCGGCGCGCGAGCCGCATGAATGTTTTCTTATCGGGGAATGCTTCGGACAATCAGTACACTTTCTCGGGATCGAACACCCGCTCGTCGGTGGTTTTTTGCGTGCCGTCGTCTCCGATCCGGTCGAAGTAGCAACTGAGGAAACCCTTGTGGCAGCCGGCGACCTTCTGGTCGATCACGAAAAGAAACGACTTGCCCTCGCAGTCCAGGCGGAATTCTTTCACGGCCTGCGTGTGGCCGGACGTTTCGCCTTTTTTCATGAGCTTGTTCTGCGAACGGCGGAAAAGATGAATGTAACCAGTGTCGAGTGTCGCCCGGAGCGCGATGTCGTTCATGTAGCAAAGTGTGAGCACCTTGCCGGACTTCTCATCCTGGATGATGGCCGGGATCAGGCCGTCGGCTGCGTATTTGATCTGGGCTTTCACTTTCTCGAATGCCGAATCCGTCATAAGCGTACCGGAATTCCCTTCTTTTGGAGGTACCGTTTCGCCGCGCGCACCGTGTGCTCGCGGAAATGGAAAATACTCGCGGCCAGCACCGCGTCCGCCTTCCCCTTCGTGAATCCGTCGGCGAGATGATCAAGCGTCCCGACGCCGCCGGAGGCGATCACCGGAATGGAAACCGACTCGGAGACGGCGCGGGTCAGCGCGAGGTCGTAACCGGCTTTGGTCCCGTCGCAGTCCATGCTCGTAAGGAGGATCTCGCCCGCGCCGAGCTTCTCGACGGCCTTCGCCCAAGCGACCGCGTCCTTACCGGTCGCGTTCCTGCCGCCGTGAGTGAAAACTTCCCAGCGCCCTTTCTTGCCGGGAACGCGGCGCGCGTCGATGGCCACGACCACGCACTGCGAACCAAAACGCGCGGCCGCCTCGCGGACGAACGAAGGCTTCCGCACGGCGGCCGTGTTGATCGAAACCTTGTCGGCGCCCGCGTTGAGCAGCGTGCGGATATCTTCGACCGAGTTTACGCCCCCGCCCACCGTCAGCGGCATGAAGACCGTCTCGGCCGTCCGACGCACGACGTCGAGGAGGATCGGTCTCTTCTCGTGAGACGCCGTGATGTCGAGGAAAACGAGCTCGTCCGCGCCGTCCTTGTCGTAATGGCGTGCGCACTCAACCGGATCCCCCGCGTCCCGCAGCTCCAAGAAGCGAGTTCCCTTGACGACGCGTCCCTCTTTAACATCCAAGCACGGAATTATGCGCTTGGCAAGCACGTTTTGATCGCGTCTTTCAGCGTTAACCTGTTCTCGTACAAGGCTTTCCCGATGATTACACCGGTCAGATTCTGTTTCTTTAGCTCCGCTAATTTTTTGACGTGATCGAGCGTGCCGACGCCGCCCGAGGCGATGACGTCGAGTTTCACGGACTCGCAAAGTGCGATGACGGCGCCCATGTTCGGTCCCGCTAGCGCCCCGTCCTTGGAAATATCCGTGTAAATCACGGTACGCGTTCCGAGGGACTCGATTTCGCGGACGAAATCGGTCGCCGGGATGTCGGTGACCTTGGTCCAGCCGTCGGTCGCCACGAAACCGTCCCGGGCGTCGATGCCGACGATGATCTTTTCTCCGAATTCGCGGAGAGCCTCGCGCAGGAACCCCCGGTCGAGCGCGGCCTTCGTGCCGAGAACCGTCCAGCGCACGCCCATCTTGAAGTAGCGTTCGGCGATCTGGAGCGAACGGACGCCTCCCCCGAGTTCGACCGGCGTCTTTACTCGCCTTAAGATCTGCTCGACGCAGCCTGCGTTCCGCGGCACGCCGCGTAGGGCGCCGTCCAAGTCTACGACGTGGATGCGCGTCGCACCTTCCTCAGTGAAACGGGCCGCGACATCGGCCGGCTTTTCGGGATAGCTCTTCTCCGCGTTGAAGTCCCCGCGCAGGAGCCGGACGACCTTGCCGTCGCGAAGATCGATGGCTGGAATCGGGATCATTTGGCCTCCGTTTTAAGATCGACGAAATTCTTGATGATGCGCAGTCCGGCGTCCTGGCTCTTCTCGGGATGGAACTGCGTCGCGTAGACGTTGTCCTTCCAGACGGCGGAAAGGAATTTCCCGCCGTACGGAGTCACCGTGAGCGCCCAGGAGCGATCGTCGGGAACACCGAAGTACGAATGGACGAAATAGAAATGGTCGTCGGCGCGCACTCCCTTTAAGAGCGGGCAGCCGGACTTCTTCACTTCCAGCGTGTTCCAGCCCATGTGGGGCACTTTAAGCTTCGTGCGGAAACGCTTCACGGGCCCCGGGATGACGCCGAAACCGGCCACGCGCGAACCTTCTTCGCTGCGGGAAAAAAGGAGTTGGAGACCGAGGCACAGGCCGAGGTACGGCGTCCCCGCCTCGATCTTTTCGCGGATGGGTTCGACGAGTTTGAGACGCCGGAGCTCGCGCATCGCCTGGGTAAACGCTCCCACGCCGGGGAGGACGATTTTGTCCGCTTTCTCGATGTCGCGAACGAGCGAAGTGACTTTCGGACGCGCGCCGGCCGCCTCGAACGCCTTTTGGACGCTCCGCAGGTTGCCCATTCCGTAATCGACGATGGCGATCACGGGTTTCACAGGTAACCCTTGGTGGAAGGGACGCCTCCCTGGCGCGAATCGAAAGCGACGGCTTGATCAAGCGCCTTGGCGAGCGCTTTGAACGCCGCCTCGGCCACGTGATGAGGCTGCTCGCCGGATACGAGCTCGAGATGCAGCGTGATCCCGGCGTTCTGCGCGAAAGACTCGAAGAAGTGCTTCATGTCTGAGAGCGTGTAGTTCATGGAGTTCGGCTTCATGCGCACGGCCGGGTGATCGACCCACCGCGTTTTGGCGGTCGTGTGCATGTGGAACGAGCCGCGGCCGGAGATATCAAGCGAGACGCGGACGCCTGCGAGCGCTTCGTCGAGCGGCGCGCGGAAATCTGCGAACCGGCGGATGCCCTTTTTGTCCCCCACGGCCTTCCGGAACGCCTCGCCGAGCGCGATCGCGACGTCCTCGTTGGTGTGGTGCGTGTCGATGTCGACGTCGCCCTTGCACCGGACCTTGATGTCGAACATCCCGTGTTTGGCGAGCGCCTCGAGCATGTGGTCGAGAAAACGCACTCCGGTGCGGATGTCGCCCTTGCCGGAACCGTCGAGATTGAGTTCGAGCGCGATGTCGGTCTCGCGGGTCTTTCGGCCGAGCTTCACGCGGCGGGCGTTCATACTTTTTTGATCTCCTTGTCGAAGCGAACCTTCACGGACTCCATGTGCCGCGGCAGCCCTTCGAGCGTGGCGAGGTGTTCAACGACCCCCTTCACACGCTCGAGCGCCTTGCGGTTGTAGGAAATGACGTGCGTGCTCTTCATGAAATCCGAAATACAGATACCCGAGAAGAAACGCGCGGTTCCGTTGGTCGGAAGCACGTGGCTTGGCCCCGCGACGTAATCGCCGACGGCGGTCGGCGTGTACGGGCCAACGAAGATGGCACCCGCGTGCTTCACGTCCTTCAATATCCTGTTCGGATTCTTCACCATGATCTCGAGATGTTCGGGCGCGATGCGATTGATGACGTCGACGCCTTCGGTCAAGTTTTTGACGTGCACGATCCAGCCACGGGCGGGGACCTTCTTCATCGCCTTCGCGAGACGTTTCGAAGTGGTCACGAGGATCGAAGTTCCCTGATGATGTTCGCTCTGCGCCAGAAGATCCGCGGCGACGAAATCGGGGTCGGAGTGGTCGTTCGCGAGGATCACGACCTCGGACGGCCCCGCCACCATGTCGATGTCGCAGTACCCGAACACTTGGCGCTTGGCTTCCGCGACGTACGAGTTCCCGGGGCCGATGATCTTGTCGACGTGGGGTATCGTCTTCGTCCCGAACGCGAATGCGCCGATCGCCTGTGCGCCGCCAGCCTTGAACACGCCGTCTACTTTAAGCAGGTTCGCCACCGCCAGGATGTGCGGATCGACACTCTTGTACTTGTTGGGCGGCGTAATGAGGTAAACTTTCTCGACGCCCGCGAGCTTTGCCGGCAGGACGGTCATGTAGACCGTGGACGGCAGCGGGACGGTGCCCGAGGGAACGTACACGCCGACCGACTCGAGCGGCCGGATCTTCTCGCCGAGGACGACGCCGTCCTCCGAAAACATCTTCCAGGACTTCTTCGTCTGCTTCTTGTAATACCGGCTCACGTTCTCGACCGCGACCTTCAGCATGGAAACGAACTCCGGGCTGATGTTTTGGTACGCGCCCGAAATCTCGCCTTCCGTGACGCGGAGTTCCTTCGGCGTAAGTTTCACTTTGTCGAATTTGCGCGTGTAGCGGATCACGGCGTCGTCGCCGTGGACCCGCACGTCCTCGAGGATCCGGCGAACTTTGTCTTCGACGCGCGGGTTCCTGATCTGCCTTTGAAAGAGGTTCTGGAATTTCTTCGAACCGGGTCGGATCTGCTTCAACGCATCACCTCGAGTGCCAGTGACTCCCCTTTGGCGAGCGCCTCGGCCGCTTTCGAGGCGTCCTTGCCGCCGCCGACCGCGAAATCCGGCCGCCCGCCGCCGTTCCCGCCGACCACCGCCGCCATCTCCTTGACGACCTTGCCGGCGTTGAACCCTTTTTTGACGAGCTCGTCCGTCGCGCCGACCGCGAACGTGACCTTTCCTTCGGCGCCGCACTGCCAAAGCGCGACGAAGGGGGTCTTCTGGCCCTTCAGGTGCGAGAAAACTTTCTGGAAAAGATCGGGAGTCGCGTCTCTAGAAACCATCTTGAGAACGCGCGCGCCGCCGGTTTCGGGCGCTTTCGCGAGCGCGGCCTCGTAACCCCTGCGCAAACTTTCGAGCGTCCGGCCCTCAAGTATGCCCTTCAACCCGTCCACTTTCGCGCGGATCTCTTTCGTGCGACGGAGCACATCCCCGGCGTCGTTCTTGGCGCCGAAAAGCTTCGCCATCTCCTCCACTTCGTTTTCGCGGGCCTTCACGTAGTCCTCGGCCCAGCGGCCGGTAACGGCCTCGAGACGGCGGACGCCCGCTTGAATCGAGCTTTCGGAAACGATCTTGAAAAGACCGATCTGACCGGTCGAATCCAGATGCGTTCCACCGCAAAGCTCCTTCGAAAAATCGCCGATCGTGACGACACGGACTTCGTCGCCGTATTTTTCGCCGAAGAACGCCATCGCGCCTTCCTTCATGGCTCGCTCCTTCGAGAGCACGCGTTTGTCGAGTTTCACGTCCTTCTTCACTTCGCCGTTCACGAGCGATTCGACCTCGGCAAGCTGTGCCGCGTCGACCGCCTTGAAATGCGTGAAATCGAAGCGCAGGTAATCTTTCGCGACGAGCGAACCCGACTGCTTCACGTGGTCGCCGAGCACCTTGCGGAGCGCGCTGTGGAGAAGGTGCGTGGCCGTGTGATTCTTGGCGACGTCACCGCGACGATCCTCGTGGACCGTCATTTTCATGGGCATATTCGCCTTGAGCGTGCCCTTCTCGACAAAAACCTTGTGGGCCGCGCATTTTTCGATCCACTGGACGTCTTCGACGCGGGCCTTGGCGCCGCAACCCTCGAAGAATCCCGTATCTCCGATCTGGCCGCCGGACTCGGCGTAAAACGGGCTCTTGTCGAAGAAAACGAGACCCTCTTCGCCTTCCTTGAGCGCGTCGACCGCGGTCTGGCCGCGGACCACGCGCAGGACTTTTCCGTCGCCGGCCATTCCGGTGTAACCGAGGAACTCGGTGTTCGGAAGCCCTTCGATCAGCTCGAAGATTCCCTTGTTCCCGAAGATTTCTCCCGCGATCTTGGAGGAGTCGCGCGAACGCTGGCGCTGTTCTTCCAGGAGCTTCTCGAACTCTTCTTTCGAATACTTGATGCCGACGGACTCGGCGCAAGCCGCAATCGTCTCGACTGGCACGCCAAACGTGTCGTAATAACGAAACGCGAGCTCAGCTGGGTTCTTTCCCGAGCGGAATTCTTCCGTCAGCGCCGGAACGCGCGTGCGAAGAATCTCGAGGAACGACTTCTCCTCGTTCTCGAGGATACCCGTGATGGTTTTTTGGCGGTCGGCGATCTCGGGATACACGTGCCCGTAGATCGAAACGACGGCCGGGACGAGCTTACTGAAGGATCCTGGCTCGAGCGCGCCGGCCTTCATGAGATGGTCCGCGCCGAGGCGGATGATTTTGCGGATCACGTAGCCGCGGCCCTCGTTGGAAGGAAGCGCACCGTCGGCGATCGAGAAAACGACCGCGCGGATGTGGTCCATGACCGCGTTCTCGCGCGAACGGTCGTTCGAACCTTCTTTAAGGAGCTTTTTCAACTCGGCGCGCAGGCGCACGAAGTTGTCGGTGTCGAAATTTGAATCAACGCCCTGCATGACGGCCGAGACGCGTTCGAGACCCATGCCGGTGTCGATGTTCTTCTGCGGCAGCGGAACGAGCGAACCGTCAGATTGGCGGTCGAACTGCGTGAAGACGAGATTCCAGATCTCGACGCCCTTGCCGGGGATTTCGCCGACGTAGATCTCCGAGCACGGACCGCACGGGCCGTTCGGGCCGTCCTTGGGCGCGTTCGAGGGCCAGAAGTTGTCTTCGGCGCCCATGCGCACGATACGGACTTCCGGGACACCGATCTTATCCCTCCAAATCGCGAACGCCTCGTCGTCTTCCTGGTAGACAGAGACCCAGAGCTTCTCTTTCGGGAAGTTGAGTGCCTTCGTGACGAATTCCCAGGCGAAGGCGATCGCCTCTTCCTTGAAATAGTCACCGAACGAGAAGTTTCCGAGCATTTCGAAGAAGCTGTGGTGGTACGCCGTCTTACCGACGCGGTCGAGATCGGCCGTGCGCAGGCACTTTTGGCAGCTCGTCGCGCGCGCGACGTCCTTCTTGAGACCGAGGAAGTACGGCTTGAACTGGTTCATGCCGGCACCCGTGAAAAGAAGAGACGGATCATCGTGCGGCACGAGGGAGTCGCTCGAATAAGCGCGGTGCGCCTTCGATTTGAAGAAATCCAGGTACGTTTGTCTGAGCTGGTCGGTTTTCATGAGTCCGTCGTATCCTCTTCCGTCATTTCCTTGAAAACTTGGGCGAACACCGCCGAAATCACGTCCGAACGGAACCCTCTCCGCTTGAGAAGCCCGAAAAGCCGGGTCTTTTTCTTGAGGAGCGGGAGCGCTCCCATTTTCGACAACCGCGAACGCGCGAGCGCGAGAGCCGTTTCCTTTTCGTTCCCGGCGCCTTCCGACACCGCTTTGGCGATCTC
The DNA here is from genome assembly GCA_964431835.1 of uncultured Planctomycetia bacterium. Taxonomy (GTDB): domain Bacteria; phylum Omnitrophota; class Gorgyraeia; order 2-02-FULL-51-18; family 2-02-FULL-51-18; genus CAYSKO01. Next base: position 39,791 of record CAYSKO010000010.1, read on the forward strand.
CGTTTCGGGAACGCCTTTCCTTCGAAGCTCTGTCTCGACGAGCCGCCTGCCCGAAGGCCGCGAATTTGCGCGGGACTCGACGAAGAGCTTCGCGAACTTCGCGTCATCGATGAAGCCCAGGCGCTTCAGCGTCTCGATCGTCTCCTGGATCACGGACGCCTCGTGCCGTTTCTGACGCAAACGCGCCGCGAGCTCCGAAGAGCTGCGCGCGCGGAACGACAAAAGACGCATCGCGTCGCTTTTTGCCTTGAGAAGCCGCTCTTGGCGGCCGGTATCTTCAGTCATGGCTAAAAAAGCGCGCCCCGCCCTCTTCAGGCGGGGACGCGTTCGACCGTTTCAGCTTTTACCGGTCACGCGCCCGCTTTAGCGGCTTCGGCGACCTTCACGTGAATCTGCTTTTCGATCTCGCCCAGGATCTTCGGGTTCTCGCGAAGATACGCTTTGGCGTTCTCCCGGCCCTGGCCGAGCTTGTCGTCCCCGTAGAGAATCCAGCTGCCGCTCTGCTTGGTGATGTTGTACGTCTCGGCCATGTCGAGGATCGAACCCACTGCCGAAACGCCTTCGTCGTACATGAGATCGAACTCCGCCTGTTTGAACGGCGCGGCGACCTTATTCTTCACGACCTTCACGCGCACGCGGCCACCGACGGTTTCCTCGCCGCGCTTGATCTGCGCGATGCGCCGGATGTCGAGACGGACCGACGAATAGAACTTGAGCGCGCGGCCGCCCGGCGTGGTTTCGGGGTTGCCGAACATCACGCCGATCTTCTCGCGGAGCTGATTGATGAAAATGATGCAGGACTTCGATTTCGAGATCGTGCCCGTGAGCTTGCGGAGCGCCTGACTCATGAGACGCGCCTGGAGACCGACGTGGGAATCGCCCATCTCGCCTTCGATTTCGGCCTTCGGCGTCAGCGCCGCGACGGAGTCGACGACGACGAGATCGACCGCGTTCGAACGCACGAGCATCTCGGCGATTTCGAGCGCCTGCTCCCCGGTGTCGGGCTGGGACACGAGAAGATCGTCAAGATTCACGCCGAGCTTCTTGGCGTAGGTGGAATCGAACGCGTGCTCCGCGTCGATGAAGGCGGCCGTGCCCTTCTTCTTCTGCGCCTGCGCGATGATGCTCAAGGTAAGGGTGGTTTTACCGCTGGATTCCGGCCCGTAGATCTCGATGATTCGGCCGCGCGGGATGCCGCCGATGCCGAGCGCGAGATCGAGTGCGATCGCTCCCGTCGGAATGGCGGGAACGTCGCTCTTGGTATTCTGGCCGAGAGTCATGATCGACCCTTTGCCGAAAAGTTTCTCTATCTGCAAAACGGTCGCGTCGAGCGATTTCCGGCGGTCGGCCATTCCGTCCTTCGTGGCGTCTTTCGAGTTGTCGCGCGCGTGGCTCACCTGACGCGCGTCCATCTTCTGCTGCTCTTTTTCTTCTTTTTTCATTGCGAAGCTCTTGGCCATCGCTTCCTCCGATTATAAAACACAATCTTGCCTGGACTTGGCACCGCGCGGTCTCGAATAGGAGACAGCATTATACAATCCCCCTTTTTGACTGTAAAGGACCAAGCGTTCTTCCTACTAGACGTTTGAAGGCCGGTTATTCGTTCAATAAAAGAGAGGTCATATATATTTTTGGTCTTCTAACGAAATAGAAAGGCCGGGTCGCGACTTTTTCGCCCCAAAAGGTACTTAAGGTCCTCTATACTAGACGCATGAGAGCGGAAATCGTATCCATCGGAACGGAGCTTCTCGTCGGCTCGACCATCAACACCAACGCGGCTTACCTTTCGGCGCGCCTGGCGGATCTGGGCATCGACGTCTACCGGCACACGGTCGTCGGAGACAACGTCGATCGGATCGTTTTGGCGTTCGAAGAGGCGGCAATGCGCTCCGAACTCGTCTTGTGCACGGGCGGTCTCGGTCCTACGGAAGACGACGTGACGGCCGAGGCCGCCGCGCGTTTCGTCCGCGAACCGCTCGTGATGCACCGTGCGAGCGAGCGCCACATCGAGCGCGCGCTGAAAGCACGCGGACTGCGGATGACGAAACTGATTCGCCGCCAATGCTTCGTTCCGCGCGGCGCCGTCGTTCTGCGCAACCTTCGGGGCACGGCGGCCGGTTGGCTCGTGCGCACGCCAGGCGGTTCCCGCCTCATGGCTCTCCCCGGCCCCCCGCGCGAGCTCAAGTCAATGATGGACGACGCCGCGATTCCGGCGCTCACGAAACACATGCATCTGGCGCCGGCGTGCCTCGTGCGCCGCAGCGTGCGCCTCGCAGGCCTCATCGAAGTTCAGGTCGCTGCGAAAGTACACGATCTCCTCAAGCTTCGGCCTCCGGTCACCGTCGGCATTTACGCCAAGGCCGGCGAAGTGGAGCTCAAGATCATGGCGAAAGCTTCTTCCGAAAAAAAAGCCTCCGAGGCCGCCGACCGCATCGAACGCACGATCCGCCGACGTTTCGGAGACCGCGTTTACGGAACGGATTCGGACACGATCGGGGCGGCGGCGGGAAAACGCCTGGCAGGGTTGGGGAAAACACTCGCTGTGGCTGAATCCTGTACCGGAGGCGCGTTAGCCAACCTCTTTACGGACGTTCCCGGCAGCTCGGAGTGGTTTAAGGGCGGGATCGTCTCCTACGTCGCGGGAACGAAGGAGGCGCTTTTGGGGGTGCAGCTTGGAAAACGCGATCCCGTGAGCGGTGCGGTCGCGGTGGAACTTGCTCGGGCCGCACGGGAACGTTTCCAGTCGGATTTCGGGATCGGGGTCACTGGGAATGCGGGGCCGGGAAAAGACAAGGGCTCCCGGGAGCCGGTGGGAATTGTCTTCATCGCCGTCGCGGACGCGCGCGGCGTGCGGACGAAAAAAAGCCGTTTCGCCGGCACCCGCGCCGAAATCAAGGCGCGAGCCGCCCGCGAAGCGGCGAATTTAATCCGTACGCAAGCGCGCTAAGACGGCCGCGCTTCGGCTTTCCTCCCCTTTTAGCGCTGAGATTCTTCCTGCACCAAAACCGCTTCGGCCCGGAGCGTCCGTGGTTCGTACTGCGCTTTGACGAGGGCGCCTTCCTCCAAATCGTCGACGATGGCCGGCGATACGGCTAGCGTGACGTTTTTGCCTGAAAATTGGTCGCTCACGGTGATCTCTGCGCGCGGACGATCGACGTCCACGAGCCGCCCAACCGCGGTGTCGAGCACGGTTTCGGGCGTCGAGGGGCGTGTCACGCCGGCGGTCAGAATCTGGTTTTCGGTGCTCACGAGAGGCGCCGCCACGCCCACGCTCCCGACCGGAACCACGGTGGCCGCCGACGGAGAACCGGGACCGCCCGGCGCGGATGGGAACGAGCGAGTGCCGTTGGCGTCGAGCCCCGGAGGCTCGCCGAGGAATTCGGTCCGTCCGGGCTGGACGGATGCGGCGCCGCCACCGCCATTCCCGACGGGTAGCTCGGTCACGAAACGATTCGCCTGATCGTTCGAGTCTGCCGTCCTCACCGCCTGGGTCTGAGCGCCGACGTTCGCTGCCGAGCGGTCGTTGACGTTGACGAACGGCCCGCCGCCGTCGCGGAAGCCCTGAAAACCCGCCGTACTGCGCGAGCCGCCGTCGAAAGCAGAGTTCGAAATCGAAGGAGGAACGTCGAGGGCCGACGTCGCGGGGAGACCGGTACCGGAGCTTTGAAATCCCGTCGATACGGCGGTGCTCGTTCCGCCCGCCGCGGCGGCCTGCTGCGCCGCTGGGGGAGCCGTGGCTCCCGGATCGCTCTGCGAATTTTCGGCGAAAGCGGATAAAGAAAAAACCGCCCCGAAGGCGGCAACTAAGATCGAAAGTGCGGAAACGCGGAACGTTTTCATGGTCTTCCTCCGTGGGGCTTTCGCGGCTCGCGTCGCCCCTTGAGTAGCAACTCCCGGAATTCGGGAGCGATAGTGAGACTAGACACCCGCACCGTCTTCGGCGCCCCGGGCGAGCAGTCCTTCGTCGACAGGCAGGCCCACTTCGACGCTTTCCGCTTCCTCCGGATTCAGCTGAACCGTCCGGTTTTCTCCCGTTTCCCCGTCTTTCACAACGACTTCGCCGGTCTCCTCGTCTTTGGCCACGACGTTCCACCGCGTTTCTTCGTCGCCCAAAGCGCCTGCGGGCTGCGAAAAGGCGTCGGTTTGCGGACCCAACGCCGGATCCGCCGACGATTCGGCCGGTTCAAAGGCCGCTTCGTCGGCGGAAAGGGGTGCCAAGGCTTCCCCCGATTCACCGTCGGATCCAAACCCGTCCCCCAACTCGGCCCAAGCGGAGGGCGCGAAGAGGAGCGAGAGAACCGTGGCGATCGGAAGGAAGCGGGTCATGTCGGCTTACTCGTTCGTGATACGGACGCCCTGAGCGCGCTTGCCGCTACCCGAGGCGAGATCCACGCGAACGCTGTCGCCGATGGCGAGAGTCGAAGCGGACATCACGTTCGGATCGACCGTGATACGGCGGTCGCCCTTAGTGACGTCGTCCTTGATGGTGATCTCGTTGTCCATTTTGTCGATGGAGACGATCGTGCCTCGGATCATCTGCTCGGAAGCGGTCGACTCGTCGTTGACTCCCATCCCGGTGGTGGCGACGGCCGCATCGGCGGAAGTCACGTTGGTCGTGGGATCGCCGGTGGCGCTATCGGAGGCGGACATGCCAGCCGAAGCCGAAGCGTCCATGCCTGAAGCGTCGGTCGTGGCGGTGACGTCGGTCGAAGCGGTATTCATGTCGGCTGTGCCTTCCGTCGTGGCGACCACGGAGGTGTCCGCGTCGTTGGCGTCACCCGAAACGTCCGCGTCCGCGGCGGTCCGGGACGTCAGCGGGCTCGAGCCTGCCGCGCTTTCAGCGGCGCTGTCGGCGGCGGGATCGTTAGAGGAAGCGTCCGCGTTGATCGCGTCGTTGGTCGCGTTCGCCGGATTGGCGCCTGCGGTCGTCGCGTCGGACGGATCGGCCGTCGTCGTGGTCGTCATGGCCGCGTCCGTCGTACCCACGTTCGCGCCTGAATTCGTGTTGGCGTCCGTCGCCTCAACGACGGTTCCTTCCGCTCCGGCTCCCGTGGCGACTACGTCGATCTCCGCGTAGGCGGCTGTCGAAAAGAACGCGACTGAGAAAAGTGCGAGGATAAAGCTCATGGATTTGTTCATTTTGGTCTCCTGAATGGGTTGTTTAAGTGCCTTTGAACTTGGACTCACTATAGCGCCGGGTGGATTAAAGGACCCTTAAAACAAGATTAAAATAACCTAATCCATTCGGACGCGTGAGTGATGCGCTCAGGGAGATGTGGCGGGGAGGAAAACGGTAAACGTCGTGCCGAGCCCGGTATGACTACGTACCTTGATGTCGCCCTGGTGGGCTTGAGCGATGGATTTGGCGATCGAAAGGCCGAGACCGAAACCTTCGCTCGAGCGCGCCTTGTCCACGCGGTAGAAGCGCTCGAAGATGTACGGCAGTTCGTTGTCGGGGATTCCGATTCCGGAATCGCTGACTTCCACGACGGCCAGATCGTTGTCGCGCGAGAGCGTGAGCGCCACTCGGCCCCGCTGAGGCGTGTACTTGATCGCGTTGTCGATTAAATTGATGAAAAGACGGCGGAGCTGGTTCTCGTGCCCGTTGATCACGGTCGTGCCGTTCTGCAGGTAGTTGATCTGGATTTGCTTTTGGTCCGCGAGGATCTTCATGTGCGCGGCGACCTTCTCCATGAGAAGATTCAAATCCACCGGCTGGGCAGCGCTCGCCATCTCCTTCGAGTCGTAACGCGCCAGAAGAAGAAGGTTGTCCAGGATACGACGGATCTTATCGATCTCCTCAAGCGCACTGAAGAGAATCCCCTCGTACTCTTCGGGAGTCCGGCTCTTTTTGAGCGTGACTTCGAGCTCGCCTTTCAGGATCGTGAGCGGCGTTTTTAGCTCGTGCGAGATATCCTGGTTGAAGCGCTGCTGGGACGTAAACGCGCGCTCCAGACGTTCGAGCATTTCGTTGTAGGTCTCGGAAAGACGGCGGATCTCGTCGTTGGTAAGCGGGACTTTAAGGCGCATCTTGAGGTTATCCGCTTTGATCTCACGGATGGAGCGCACCATGTCGTCGACCGGCCGCAGCGTCATCTTGACCAGGAACGACCCCGCGAGACCCGTCAGAAGAGACGTGAGCGGCACGAGTAGGATCAGGATTGCTTTCAGATTGTTCAGCTCTTTCTGGATCGCCGTCAGCGAGCTCGCCACCTGAACAATGTATGCCACGCGCCGGCGTTCGATGACCGGGGAGGTCACCGCTCGCAGGGAAAGCTTGTCCCCCTCGGACGATAGCACGTCGAAGTTGTCGAACCGCGGCGTTCCCTTCAGGACGTACTCAAAAATGACCGGCCGCATCGTCGTCGAATCGGGAAGATCTTTCGACGAGGCGATCGGTTTCCCCTGCGCGTCGAACACGTGGACCACGAAATTGATGAGGTCGGGGTCGCTCGACTTGTCCTTGATCCAGCGGTCCACGAGATTCGCCAGCTCCGCGCCGCTCGCGCGACTGATGTTCGATTTCCCCTGCGTGCGGGTCACCTCGGAGTGATGCGCCTCGCGGTACGCCTCGATGGACGTCACGATGCCGGCGGCTTTCAGCTTCAGCAGGTCGTCGATGTTCTTGTAGAGGCTGTGGCTGAAATTGCGGTACAGCAAGACGCTGAAGAGTGACAGCGTCGCCGCCGACATCAGGATGTACAGGAGGATGATCTTGAAACGGATCGTACGGAAGAAGAACAAGGCTGTCTTTTAGCCCTTGAAGATGTACCCGCGGCCGCGAACCGTCTGGATGAGCTTCTTCTTGTGTCCCCCGTCGATCTTCGTGCGGAGGTAGTTGATATACACGTCGATGACGTTCGTCGACACGTCGAAGTGGATGTCCCAGACGTGTTCTGAGATCATCGTGCGCGTGACGATCTGGTTCGCGTTCCTCATGAGGTACTCGAGGAGAGCGTACTCCTTCGCCGTCAGCGCGATCTCTTTGCCGGCCCGTTCGACCTTGTGGTTCAAGAGGTCGAGTGAGACGTCGGCGACCTGGAGCTTCGTCGAAGCTTGGCCGTCCTTTTTCTTTCGGAGCATCGCCCGGACACGCGCGAGGAGTTCCTCGAACGCGAAGGGCTTCGTCACATAGTCGTCGGCGCCCGCGTCCAGACCGGCGACCTTGGACTTCACTTCGTCCTTGGCCGTCAGCATGAGAATCGGCGTGCTCACCTTCTGGTCCCGGAGCTTCTTGCACAGCGTCATGCCGTCCAGCTTCGGGATCATGAGGTCGAGCAGGATCGCGTCGTACTCGTTCGTCGTGGCCATAAAATGGCCATCTTCGCCGTCGAGAGACACGTCGACCGCATACCCTTCTTCTTTCAGACCGCGCTTGATGAAGCTAGCTATCTTCTCCTCGTCTTCGATTACGAGTATTCGCATTGTCAGCCTCCTTTTATCGGTTGAGATACAGGATGATTTGAAGGACAGCGTTCCCCATAATTCCGGCCGCCACGTCGTCGGCCATGATGCCGTAGGCACCCTCCATCCGGTCTAGTCGACCAACCGGCCAGGGCTTAAAAATATCGAGAATTCGGAAGAGAAGGAAAGCGCCAGCGAACCAGAGAAGCTCGCGCGGAACGAACAAAAGCGTCAGAGACATGCCCGCGGCCTCATCGAGCACGAAGCGTTGGGGATCTTTCGATCCGAAAGCGCGCCGCGCGGGAGCGCAGAGTGCGAAACCTAAAAGGGTCGTAACCGCCGCGAAGACCGGGAGCGCCTGGGGCCAGAACCACGCCACGAAGAGGGGCGGTAGGCTGCCGAACGTTCCGGGCATGAACGGCGCGTAACCCAGGTAGAAGAAGGACGCCAGGCAGCGAACCGCCCCGCCTGTGCGCGGACGGCCGTGTTCGTTCACCGCGGGGCCGGTGCGCGGCGGACGGCCGCCAGGTACTGGACGCCGCTCCAGACCGTGTAGGCGACGACCAGAAGCATCCCGTAATGAATGAACTGCCGCGCAGGGCTTTCCCATGCGGGTTTCCAGGATGCCGTTTCACGCACGGCGATGATCGTGACCGCCGCGACAATGTAGAAGAGCTGGAAAGCCGTTTTTTTCTTGCCGCTCGAATGCGCAGCCTGTTTATCGCCGGATTTCATGAAAAGACGCGTGATGGTGAGAAGGACGTCCCTGCCCGCCACCACGAGGACCGTCCAAAGCGGCAGGAAGCCGAGCGCCACGAACGACCCGAAAGCGGAAAGGGTCAGTAGTTTATCGGCGATTGGGTCCATCAGCTGTCCGAACGGCGTGATCTGGCCCGTGCTGCGCGCGATCTTTCCGTCCAGGTAGTCCGTCGCGGATGCCGTCAGGAACACCGCGAGGGCGACGAATTTAAGAGTTGCGTCGGCCTCGAGGAACAGTACGAGGAACACACCGGCCAGCACGATTCGGACGCAAGTGAGCACATTGGGAACGTTCATGAGATGCCCTCGAGGACGCTTCGCCCGGAACCGCCGGGCGCGGGCGCTACTTCGGGACTGCGACTAGGTCGTATTCGAGCGCGTCGATAACGCGCACGTCCACGAACTGGCCCGGAGAGAGTTTTTTGGTGGAACGGACCACGACTTGGCCGTCGACGTCCGGCGCGTCCGCGTGACGACGGCCGTAATAGACGCCGGGCTCTTTCGCTGGTTCGTCGATCAAGACGCGTGCTTCGCTCCCGACGAGCGCGTCGTTCTGCTCGATCGAGATCTCGCGCTGGAGCGCCATGACGGCGTTAAAGCGCTCGCGCTTCACGTCGTCTGAAATTTTTCCTTCCATCCCAAATGAGCGGGAGCCTTCCTCATCCGAATACAAGAACGCTCCGAGACGTTCAAAACGGACGTCACGCACGAAATTCATGAGATCTTCGAATTCCTCGTCCGTCTCACCCGGAAAACCGACGATCACGGTTGTCCGAATCGCGACGGCGGGCATCCGTTTGCGGAGCGTATCGATGCCCCAAAGCATTTTCGCGCGCGTCACGCCGCGGTTCATGCGCACGAGCATCGCGTCGTGGCTGTGCTCGATAGGAAAGTCGACGTACTTGCAGATCCGCGGATTCGCGGCGATCGCTTCGATCATTTCCTCGGTCACGTGGCCGGGGTGGGCGTACAGGAGCCGGATCCACGGCACGAGACCCTGTTTCTCGACGGCGTTCAAGAGCTCCGCCAGGGTAAAGCGCCTCTCGCGGTCGATACCGAATGCCGCGGTGTCCTGGCCAATCAAATTGATCTCTGAGATCTTCCTCTCGGAGGTGATTTTCGCGATCTCGGCGAGTACGGACTCGATCGAGCGCGAACGGTGCGGCCCCTTCATCTTGGGAATCATGCAGTAAGAACAGGCGTTGATGCACCCTTCAGAAATTTTGACGTACGCGTAATGCTCGGGCGTCAGCGTCACGCGAGGGCTCATCTCATTGAGCAGGTAGCGCGGCTTCTCCTTCACCTCGTATACGCGCTGGAGCGACTTGAGCCGGATCGGCTCGAGGAGACGCGGGAGATCCTCGAAGCTGTCAGTGCCGATGATAGCGTCGGCTTCGGGGATTTCCTTCCGGAGCTCCTCGCCGTGCCGCTGGGCAAGACAGCCGAGCACCACGACCGCGGAGAGTTTTCCTTTTTTCTTCAGTTCGCAGAGGCGCAGGATCGTTTCGATTGATTCGGCCTTCGCCTCTTCGATGAATCCACAGGTATTCACGACGGCGACGTCGGCTTTCTTCACGTCGCGCACGATGTCGTAACCCTCTTTTTTGAGGGAGCCCAGCGCGACCTCCGAATCAACGAGCGTACGCGCGCAGCCCAAACTAACGAGACTGACTTTCATGTGCACCTTCCGTGGAGACGTTTTAGGAACGACGGACGAAAATTAAGAAGGAATCTTGACGCCGCGGTGCGTGACCTGGAGCTTCTTGACCACGCCCTTACCCGGGGATCCCAGATTGAAGCCGTTCAGCGAAAGAACCATGTTCGAAGAGTTTCCGGACCAGATCTCGATCGATTCGCGCGCGGTCCAAGTCTCCGCGGCACCGCGCTTCAGGATAGACTGGAACATCACACGTCCGTCGGAGGTCACCCGCATCCAGACATTGTCCACCGCCTTGATGCGGAGCTCGAGCGGCGCTTTCTTCGGGATCGAAGGGAAATTCCCTTGCTCGGGACTTCTCAGCCAGTCCGAAGAAACTTTCTTTTCGGAATCGGCACGAGGCGGGGTCGCTTTCCGGTCTGCCTTGGCCGCTCGCGCGGATGGCTTCGGCCACTGAGGCTTCGGCATAGCCTCCCAAAGCGTCTTCACCATGATGAAGAGGACGACCGCCGCGAACACCGCGATCGCGATAGCCGCCGGAACAGCGAACCATTTCTTGGAGATCGCTGGCGCTGCGAGCCTCTCGTCGGCCGTGCGCATGAAAATGTGGTCCTGCGGGGGTTCCACGGGCTTTTTGTCGCCTCTTTCGTACGCCCGCACGAGATCGTCCGCATCGACACTCAGGAAATCCGCGTAGCTCCGGAGGAAACTTTTCGCGAAAAGCGGGCTCGGGAGCTTGTCGAACTTGTCCTCTTCAAGGAGCTGCAGCACCCGCGGGTGGATCTTGATCTTCGCGTGGATTTCCTCGAACGAGAGCGCCTGACGGTTGCGCGCCTCCTTCAAAGTCGCGCCGATGGGAGTCATGCGCCGCTTTCCTCTCGGGCGGTCTCGAGAGGGTTCTTCGCGCTCGGGCGCTCGACCAGGATATCGCGCGGTTTCGCGCCGCGGAACGGACCGACGATCCCGTCCTCTTCCATCATGTCGATGAGCCGTGCGGCACGCGTGTAACCCAGGCCGAGCCGACGCTGGAGCATCGAGGTCGAGGCTTGGCCGGTCTCAAGGACGACGCGCTTAGCCTCGTCGTACATTTCGTCTTTTTTGTCGCCGCCGAGCCCGCCGGGTTTGCCCGAGGCTTGCGCCTGGATCACGCCTTCCTGGTACACGGGCTTGCGCTGGTTCTTGATGAAAGCTGTCAGCTTTTCGATCTCGGCGTCCTGCACCCAAGCGCCCTGTGCTCGGATCAATTTGGACTTCCGGGGATCCATCAGGAGCAGGTCGCCGCGGCCGAGGAGCTTGTCCGCACCGTTCTCGTCGAGGATCGTACGCGAATCCACCTTTGAAGCGACCTGGAACGCGATGCGCGCAGGAAAATTGGCCTTGATCACGCCCGTGATAACGTCCACCGAAGGCCGCTGGGTCGCGAGGATCATGTGGATGCCGACCGCACGCGCCAGCTGAGCTAGGCGCGTGATCGAGGCTTCGACCTCGTTCGCCGAAGTCATCATGAGATCCGCCAGCTCGTCGATGACGAGAACAATGTAGGGCATCTTGCGCACCACCACAGGTTCATCTGCGTTGTTCGCGTCGTGCTTCAGTGTCTCCGGCGCGATCGACTTCGCGTCGACTTTCTCGTTGAACGAGACCAGGTTCTTCGCGCCGACCTTCGAGAGCAGCTTGTACCGCCGCTCCATCTCGGCGAGAAGCCACGCGAGCACCCCGGGCGCCTTCGTTTTGTCGGTCACGACCGGCGCGATCAGATGCGGCAAGTCGTTGTAGAAATGAAGCTCCACCATCTTCGGGTCGATCATCAGGAAGCGTACTTCCTCGGGGGTCGCGCGGTACAGGATGCTCGTGATGATGCTGTTGATGCAGACCGATTTACCGGTGTTCGTCGCACCCGCGATCAGCATGTGCGGCATGTCGGCCAGATTGCAAACGATGGGCGCGCCCGCCGTGTCCTTGCCGATCACGAGCGTCACTTTGGATTTCTCGTTCATGAATTCCGGCGACGAAAGCACTTCGCGGATATAAACCGTCGAGGCCGAGCTGTTCGGGACCTCGATACCTACCCTGGCTTTACCCGGGATCGGGGCGACGATGCGGACACTCGTGGCGCGCATGGCAAGCGCAATGTCGTTCTCGAGCGTCGTGATCTTCTGGACCTTCACACCAGCGGCCGGCTGCAGCTCATAGCGTGTGATCGTGGGACCCTGCTCGACCTCCACCACCTTCGCGTCGATCCCGAAGTCGCGCAGCGTGTCTTCGAGTACACGGGAGCTTTCCTCGAGATTTGTCTGCATTTTCGAGCGGTCGATCGGAGGCGCGTTCTGGAAAATGTCGATGGGCGGAAGTTTGTAGTCCCCGCTCGTCTCGTCGGCTTGAAGCGCGCGTTCGACCTTGGGCTCTGGCTTCGGTTCCTGTTTTGGGATCGAAATGCGGATCTGCGGTTTCGAGTCCGGTCGGATTTCCGCAGGCGGCGCTTTGGGTTCGGGCTTCGGTTCGGGTCTCTCCCCGCGTGCGAACGCCGGAAGTTTCGATTCGGGCTTCTCTTTCGGTTTCCCCGCCTCTTTCAGACGGTTCTTCTCGTCGATCATCTCGAGTCCGCCCGCGATCGCAGGCAGGAGTGCTTCCTTCATCTTGCCTGCGACCCCGGTGGCGGCCTGAAGCACGAGCAGTTCGGTCGCGAGAATGACCGAGAGAATGAAGACCGACAGGGCGACGAATATGGCTGCATTGCCGAAAACCGCCGCGGCGCCGGCCGAAAGGTAGAAACCGATGATGCCGCCCGATTGGAATCGCCGGGCCGCTACTTCGTCTCCGACGAGAGAGAAAAGAGCGCAGGCGGAAGCGAAAAAGATGAGAGTCGAAAAAACCTTGAGCCACAGCTTCTGGCTTTTCTTGCCCGACCACTTGGCGAGCGCCCAGACCAGGAAGAGTGGGACGAGGAAGTAGGACGTCTTTCCGAAAAGGAGGATCAGGACCCAGGCCGTGTAGGCGCCGGCGATCCCAACGAAATTATGCGCCGGAGAATTCGGCGTGGAGATTTCGAACGGAATATCTTCGGGCGTGAAGGAAAGAAGCGACAGGAGCGTCAAGACCGAGACGACGAACCAGAAAAACGCCAGCACTTCGCTTCTTTTTTGGTCGTCCACTACCTTACACCCCCGTGTGTCCGAAGCCGCCTTCTGCGCGAGAGGTGTCCGAAAGCTCGCCGACCTCCTCGATCTGGGCCCGGACGACTTCCTGGATCACCATCTGCGCCATCCGAGCCCCGCGCTTGACGACGTAGGGCGTCTTGCCGAGGTTCGTGACGATCAGGGAGACGACGCCCCGGTAGTCGCTGTCGATGGTGCCGGGCGTGTTCACGAGCGTGATTCCGTGCTTGAGAGCCAACCCGCTGCGCGGACGGATCTGCGCTTCGTAGCCCTGCGGGATCGCCAGCGAAATCCCCGTAGGGATCAGCTTGATCTCGCCCGGAGAAACCGTTTGGTCTTCCCCGACGTCCGCGTAAAGGTCCATTCCCGCCGCGCCGGCCGACATATAGGCCGGCAACGGAAGGTCATGAGAACCAGGACTTCTTCTTAGGCTTATCTTGACCGTTTTCAACGCGCTCCTGCTGACCCTGTGTCGGTTGAGACGGGGCCGGCTGAGCCTGAGGCTGTACCTGTGCCTGAGACTGCTGAGGACGGTCGCCTTCGCTGCGAAGCTCGCGGTTTTCGCGAGGTTCACGGTGTTCGCCGCCGCCGCTGCGCGGACGATCTCCGCGGTAGCCACCTCGGTCACTGCCGCCACGCGGACCCCGGTCACTGCCGCCGCGAGGACCCCGGTCGCTGCCGCCGCGCGGACCGCCTTCGCGGTCTCCACGGGTGCGTCCGGCCGCCGTGCCTTCGAGCACCGCGGTGCGCTTAGAAAGATTGATGCGTCCTTGCTGGTCGATTTCAATGACCTTGACCATGACTTCGTCGCCGATTTTGACGGCCGCGTCGACGTTCTCGACGAACTCGTCCGCGATCTCGGAGACGTGGATCAGACCTTCCTTGCCGGGAAGGATTTCGCAGAAGGCGCCGAAATTCATGATGCGCTTGATGGTGCCCTTGTAGATCTTTCCCACTTCGGCCTCGGCCGTGATCCCGCGGATCATGTCGATGGCCTTCTGCGTGGCTTCGCCTTCGGCGGACGCGATCGTCACCGAACCGTCATCCTCGACGTTAATCTCGGCGCCTGAATCCGCGGAGATCTTGCGGATCATCTTGCCGCCGGGGCCGATGATTTCGCGGATCTTCTCGGGGTCGATCTTGATCGTCGTGATGCGGGGCGCGAACGAGGAAATCTCGGCACGCGGAGCACCCATGGCGGAAGTCATCTTCTCGAGGATGTGGAGACGCCCTCGCTTGGCTTGGTCGAGCGCCTTGCGGAGCGTGTCGATCTCGAGCGAGTCCTTCAGTTTGATATCGAGCTGGACGGCCGTGACGCCCTTGGCCGTGCCGGTGACCTTGAAGTCCATATCGCCGAGGTGATCTTCGACGCCCGCGATGTCCGAAAGGATCGCAACGCGCTTACCCTCTTTGATGAGACCCATCGCGATTCCCGACACGGGTTCCTTGATCGGAACGCCTGCGTCCATCAGCGCGAGCGAGCCCGAGCAGACGCTCGCCATGCTCGACGAACCGTTCGACTCGAGGATCTCCGAGACGAGGCGGATCGTGTAGGGGAAAGAATCCTTCGACGGGATGACCGGCTTCAGGCCGCGCTCTGCGAGCGCGCCGTGGCCGATTTCACGGCGTCCCGGACCGCGGTTCGGCTTGATTTCGCCTACCGAGAATGCGGGGAAATTGTAATGGAGCATGAACGGCTTCGAGACGTCGCCTTCGATGGTCTCGATCATCTGCTCGTCGCGCGGCGTGCCGAGCGTGGCGACGCCGAGGGACTGCGTCTGACCGCGCGTGAAAAGCGCCGAACCGTGAACGCGCGGGAGCACGCCCACTTCGCAGGTGATCTGCCGGATTTCGTCGGATTTACGGCCGTCGGTGCGGAGACCCTGGAGGATGAACTCGCGGACGCTCTCCTTCTCGACGTCGTGGTAAGCGGTCTTCACCTGTGGGAGCGTGTAAGCGCCGCCTTCCACCATAAGCTGCTCCTGAACCTTTTTCGAAATCGCGTCGAGGCGGTCGGAGCGGTCTTCCTTGCTCTTGGCCTCGTGGTTGATCTTGTCGATTTCCTTGAGCGCGATTGCGCGGACTTTGTCCATCAGGTCCTTCGCGGGAACCTGCAGCACGGGCTCGTAGCGCGGTTTGCCGATTTCCTTCTGCATCTTTTTCTGAAGCTCGAGGACGGGCTTCAGCGCTTCGCTGGCGAATTCAAGCGCTTGGACGATGCGGTCTTCGGAAACCATGTTCGCGCCGGCCTCGATCATGATGATCCCGAGGTCGGTGGTCGCGACCACGATCTCGAGCGTCGCCTTCTCGGACTGCTTGTAAGTCGGGTTGATCACGAACTGCCCGTCGACGTCCGCGACGCGGCAGGCCGCCATGGGACCCATGTACGGCGCGCCGGAAATGATAAGCGCCGCCGAGGCCGCGTTCATCGCGATCACGTCGGCGTTGTGCTCTTTGTCGCTGGCGAGCACGGTCGCGGTGATCTGGACTTCATGGAAGAAGCCTTCGGGGAAAAGCGGGCGGATCGGACGGTCGATGAGGCGCGAGGTCAGCGTCTCCTTCTCGCTCGCCTTGCCTTCGCGGCGGAAATAGCCGCCGGGGATATTGCCACCGGCATAGGCTTTCTCCTGGTAATCGCAGGTCAGCGGGAAGAAATCGCCGCCTTCCTTGGCTTTGCGGGAATAGCAAGCCGCGACGATGACGGTCGTGCCGCCGTACGAGGCGACGACGGCGCCGTCGGCCTGTTTGGCCATACGGCCCGTTTCAAAAACGATCGGCAGACCGCCGAGGGAGACTTGGTAATTTTTCATGAAATCTTTCTTTTGTTTTTAGCGCGTTTGTCTTAGCGCGTACGGGTGGTCTCGATTTACTTACGGAGATCGAGCTGTTCGATGAGTTTGAAATACTCGGCCTGATTTTCCCTCTTCAGGTAATCAAGCAGTTTGCGGCGCTGGGAGACGAGCTTGAGGAGGCCGTGGCGTGAATGGTGGTCCTTCACGTGGGATTTGAAATGAGCCCCGAGATTGTTGATGCGCTCAGTGAGGACCGCGACTTGGACGTACGGGGAGCCCGTGTCTTTGTCGTGAATCTTGTGCTTTTCGATAACTTCGGTCTTACGGGTTTTGGTGATCGACATAACCTAACTCATTCTCCTTGATTGTTTTTTATTGTGCTTAATTATACTTGTTTGGCTTTCTTTTGTAAAGCCGAAATATTAGAGTGTTACTTTAGTATTTTCAATGACTTGCGAATATCTTTGCGTATTTGATTAGCAAGTTCTAAGGCGTTTTCGAACCGGTGCAGCTCCCGGATGTAACCCGCAAAAACGATCTCGACGTTCCGGCTGTACAGATTTCCGCGAAATCCGGGGAAATGCGCCTCGACGCTCGGCTCGCGGTCGCCGAAGGTCGGACGTTCGCCCACGTGCAGCACTCCTTTGAGCTTCCTTTCACCCACGAGGCCCCAAACAGCGTAAACACCGGCCGGCGGCAACGCTTCGTGGTGCGGGTTCACGTTGGCCGTCGGAAACCCCACGCGGCGCCCACGACCGCGGCCGTGGACCACATTGCCGTAGAGCGATACCGGCCGGCCCAAAAGCCGCGCGGCCTCCCGCAACTCCCCTTTTTCGATCAGCTTCCGGATACGAGTGCTCGAAACGCGTTTCCCGCCCGCTTCAAGCGGTGCCACGAGAGAAAGATCGAACCCGAGTCCGTCCGCGCGGGCGGCGAGATACCGTACGTCGCCCGCCCCTTTTTTACCGAACCTGAAATCCGGCCCGACCGAAAGCGAGCGCATGCCCAGCCGCGCGACAAGCGTCTTCTCGAGAAAGCGTTCGCGGGTCGCCCCGGCGAAGCGGCGATTGAAACGAACCACGAGCGCCTCGTCGAGCCCAAGCGCCTCGAAAAAACGAAGGCGGTGAGGGAGAGACAGAATCGCGGCGTCCTTTTTCCCTCCAAGCACACGGCTTGGATGCGGATCGAACGTGACGACCGTCGAGCGCAAGCCCCGGCGGCGCGCACGGCGAACGGCGTCTTCGAGGATTCGCTTATGCCCCCGGTGCACGCCATCGAACACGCCGATCGCCACCGACCGCCTGGCGCGCTTAAGCGTCGGGTCCGAAAAACCGCGGAATATCTTCACCGGACGAGCGCAGCCTCGAAGCGTTCCGAGGAGTATTCCCTCACACGCGTCTCGTCGAGCGCCCGCTCGAGCGAGTAAGGGCCGATCCGCGTACGCACGAGCGCCGAGAGCGTCGCGCCGCAGCCGAGGCGGCGGCCCACCTCTTCGGCGAGGGACCGGACGTACGTCCCTTTCGAACAGCTGAGAAAAAAACGGGCTTCCGGCTTTTCGTAGCCCAAAAGATCGAACCGCGAAACGACAACCGCGCGCGGTTGGGGCGCTACGGTTATTCCGCGCCGCGCCATGTCGCACAGCTTTCGCCCGCCGATCTTGATTGCCGAATAACTCGGCGGGATCTGCTCGATGGGGCCCGTGAGCGCTGCGAACGCTCCCCGCAGGTCGGTCTCGCCCGCTTCGACTTCGGACGTCGAGAGCACGCGCCCTTCCATGTCGAGGGTGTCGGTCGTCATTCCTAGGCGAATCGAACCGCCGTAGTCCTTGTCGAGGCCCATGAGTTCGTTCGAACGCTTGGTCGCCTTCCCTAAAAGGAGGACAAGGAGCCCCGTGGCGAGCGGGTCCAGCGTGCCGGCGTGCCCGATGGCTTTCTGCGAGAGGCGGCGGCGTAGAAAATCGACCGCATCGTGGCTCGTCCAGCCGATTGGCTTATTGAAAAGAAGGATTCCGTCCAGGATTACTCTTCTTCCGGCTTCTTGATCTTCTTCAGGATGTCGTCGATGCGAAAAGCGTCGTCGATCGACTTATCAAGCTCGAAACGGATTTCGGCCGCGTATTTCATGTTGATCCGCTGGACGGCGAGGCGGCGGATGAAACCCGCGTTCTCGGCGAGAGCTTCTTCGGTTAGCTCCTTCTGTTCCGCGCTCCCGAGCACGCTGTAGAAGACGCGCGCGAAGCGGAGGTCGTCGGTCATTTCGATGCGCGTGATCGTCACGAAACCCATACGCGGATCGCTCGACATGTCCTCGATGAGGATGAGGCTCATGATTTTCCGGAGTTCTTCGGCGACTTGACTCGAGCGCTGAGACATTTTCGGTTCCTTTATCCTCTCGGATGGAATTTCTGATGGATTCCCTTGAGCCTCGCCTTCTCGACGTGCGTGTAGATTTGCGTCGTCGAGATATCCGAGTGCCCGAGGAGCTCCTGCACGACGCGCAGGTCCGCGCCGCCCTCCAAAAGATGCGTCGCGAACGTATGCCGCAGGATGTGCGGGTAAATCTTCTTACGGATCCCCGCGCTCTTGGCGTGCTGCTTGAGCACGGTCCACACGGTCTGCCGGGTGATCCCCTTCTTGAGACGCGAGACGAAAAGCCGCTCCTCCGAGCGGCCGGCCAGGAACTTCTCTCGTGCGGCCAGGTACGCGGCCAAGCACTTGCGGGCCACCGAACCGACGGGAACGATCCTTTCCTTCTCGCCCTTGCCCCGGACGCGAAGCATGCCCTCGGGCAGGTTGAGCTGAGACACGCGGAGCGCGGCGGCCTCGCTCGCCCGCACACCCGACGCGTACAAAAGCTCGAGAAGCGCGCGGTCCCGGTGCCCGGTGAACGCTTTCTTCGGACCGCCTTCGGCCGTCGGCGCGGCCAAGAGAGCCTCGACTTCGGACGCCGACAGCGCCTCGGGGAGATGCTTCCAAAGCTTCGGAGCCTCGATCGCGTCGGTGATATCTTCGGCGATCTTGCCCTCGTCCACGAGGTACCGGTGAAACATGCGGATCGCCACCAAGGCCCGCGCGACCGACCGCGGGTTCAGCCCCCGTTCCCGCTCGGCGATGAGGTGATCCATCACGTGGCGGCGCGTCACGTCCTTCGGCGACGCCGCTTTTGCCTTTTCGAGGTGGGCCGCGTAGAGCCCAAGGTCGCGCGCGTACGAAAGCCGGGTGTTCTTGGAAAGTCCCCGCTCGATCGTCAGGTGATCGAGAAAAGCCTCGATCGGCTCGCGCATCGGCGAGGTCAGGCGCCCAGGTCGACTTTGTCCGGGACGACCGACGCCTTCACCTTGTCGTAATAGAAGTCATTCTGAATAAGGCGCTTCAGCTTCTCGAGCTCGTTGCGGACGCCGGGCTCCTCGGATTCGGAGTATCCGCCGGCCTCGATACGAAGGACGATCTTCTTCATTGCCGCGAGGTCGTCGTCCATCTCGACGGCCTTCTCCGGAACGAGCAGCCGGTGCAGGGAATCCAGGTGGTTGTAGGCTTCCTGCGCGCAGCGCTCGACCTTCTTCCGGTTTCCGCCGAACGCGTTCAAGAGCTCGTCATGCCAAGTCTTCCAGAGCGTGTAATGGGTGCGGTAGTAATAGTCGTTCGAGAATTTCTTCTGATACGGGCCCTCCTCGATCGCCATGACGGCGCTGACGTGCTTGGGCACTTTCTTCTTACGCGTGAACTTCTTTTGGACGGAAGCGCAGCCGGCCGTGAGGAGGACCGTGGAGGCCAGGACGATCGCAATCGCTCGTTTCATTCTTTCTCCATGAAGGTTGGTTTCGACTGGTTCCATTCTAGCGTTTCCTCTCTATAAACCCAATAATTTCTTGAACCCGCCCTCGTCGAGGATCCGGACCCCCAGCTTCTCAGCGGCGCGGAGCTTAGAACCTGGTTCTTCGCCCGCCACGACGGCGAAGGTCTTCTTCGAGACGCTCCCCGATACCTTTCCGCCCCGCGTCTGGATGAGGGCGGCCGCCTCGTCGCGCGTCCAGGCTCCGAGCGTGCCCGTGAGGACGAAGGTCTTCCCGGCGAACGCGGCCGATGCGCCCCCCTCGGGCTTGGGCTCGGTCATCCGGAGACCCGCGCGCTCGAGCGCCGCGAGGACCTCGAGATTCGCGGGAGTGCCGAAAAAATCGACCACGCTTTCGGCGATCACCTCGCCGACCGAAGGCACACCGAGGAGCGCGGCCTTGTCCGCTTTCGCAAGCTTATCCATGGACCGAAAACCTTGCGCAAGGAGGCGCGCGGCGTTCACGCCGACGTGACGGATGCCGAGTGCAAAAACGAGCCTCGACAGCTCGCGCTTCTTCGAGACCTCGATCTGGGCGACGAGGTTCGACGCGGACTTCTCGCCCATCCGCTCGAGGCTCGCAAGCGTCGGCGTGTCGAGCGCGTAGAGCCCGGCGACATCCCGCACGAGCTTTTTGTCCACGAGCTGCTCGACGATCGCGTCCCCAAGGCCTTCCACATCCATTGCGCGACGGGAGGCGAAGTGAGTAAGACGCGCCTTGAGTTGGGCTTCGCAGCCCAGATTCATGCAGCGGGACGCGGCTTCTTCTTCCTCCCGGAAAACGGGCGAATCGCAAACGGGACATTTTTTGGGCATCGTGAAGGGCTTTTCCCTGCCGGTGCGTTTTTCCTTCAAGACCTCGAGCACTTGAGGGATGATCTCTCCTGATTTCTCGATGCGCACCCAGTCGCCGATTTTGAGCTCGAGGCGCTTGACCTGATCTTCGTTGTGTAGCGTCGCGCGTGAGACCGTCGTTCCGGCTAGGAAGACGGGCTCGAGGATCGCCACGGGAGTGAGCGCTCCGGTGCGTCCCACTTGGACGACGATGTCGAGGAGCTTCGTTTTCGCCTTCTCCGCGGGAAATTTATAAGCGATCGCCCAGCGGGGGCTTTTGTTCGTGGTTCCCAGGCGCGCTTCCTGCTCGAGGCCGTTCACTTTGATCACGAGTCCGTCGATATCGTAATCGAGCTCGTCACGCCGCGAGAGCCATTCGCCGCAGAGCGCGTAGACGGATTCAAGGCTCCGCGCGACGTGGTTTTCGGGGTTCACTGGGATCCCCGCACGGCCGAACCACTCCAGGAGATCCGCGTGCGTGTCGAAATCGCCCCCCGAACGCGCGCCGACGCTGTGCGCGTAGAACTTGAGCCCGCGCTTGGCGACGAGCGCGGAGTCCAGAAGCTTGATCGATCCGGCGGCCGCGTTCCGCGGATTCGCGAAAAGCTCCTCCCCGTTCAGCTCCTTTTCAGCGTTCAGCACGAGAAAATTCTTCCGGCTTAAGAATATCTCCCCCCGGACCTCGATACGCGAGGGCGCGCCCAGGACCTTTTTAAGCGTCGCCGGTACGTCGCCGATCGTGCGAACGTTGGAGGTCACGTCGTCTCCCGCGCGCCCGTCGCCGCGCGTGGCGGCCCGGACGAGAACACCTTTCTCATAAAGAAGAGACATTGAGACTCCGTCGATCTTGAGCTCGACCGCGTATTCGATACTCTGGTCCGGGAGGTTCTTCCGCACCCGGGCGTCGAATTCGGCGATCTCTTCCTTCGAGTAGGTGTTGTCGATCGAGAGCATCGGGATCTCGTGACGGACGGTCGCGAATTCTCGGGAGGGACTTCCGCCCACTTTCTTCGTCGGCGAATCCGCGGCCGCGAGCGCGGGGTGTTCTTTTTCTAGGCGCGCAAGCTCCTTGACCATCCGGTCGTATTCGGCGTCGGATACCTCGGAGGACGCCTCGTCGTAATAGAGGCGGTCGTGGCGCTTGATCTCGCGGCGGAGGTAGCGCGCGAGTTTGGCGGGATCGGTTTCGGGAGGTCGTTTGGGATTCGCGTGGCCGGGCATGGCCTTGTGCCTTAGTAGGAGAACTCGACCGTGAAATCGTCGAAATCCCCGGAGGGATCTTCCCAGCGGCAGTCGGCTTTCTTGATGTGAGGACCGAGCGTGCTCGCGCGAATCTTCTCAAGGAGGAGATCGATCTTTTCTTTCGGACCCTCGCACACCATCTCGACGCGGCCGTCCGTGAGATTCTTCACCCATCCGGTGAGGCCCACCTCGAGCGCGATGCCCTCGGCGGTGTGGCGGAAACCGACGCCCTGGACTCGCCCCGAGTAATGCACGTGCGCGCGGGCGGCGGGCTTCTTCATTTCTTTTTCCCTTGAGGCAGGTGCGCGATGAGACGCGCGATCTCGTCGCGGAGCTTGGCGCTGTCGTGGCGTACGAGCTCCGTCTCGTTGCCGACGTCCGCGAGGATGAGCTTGGCGTGCGTCACCCGGCGCAGGCGAGCCGGGGCGGGCGGCGCGACGGGCTTCTGGTCCTTGCGCGCGTATTCCTCGATCGCTTCCTCGGAGAGGCACGTGTTCGAAACGATCACCGAGTCGAGGCAGTCCTTGCCGAGATAACGCACGATCTCCCGCGCGTGGTCGGCGGCGTCGTAGCCCCACGTCTCGCCGGGTTTCGTCATGAGATTGCATACGTAAACTTTCTTCGCGCGCGAGCGCACCACCGCTTCGCGGATGTCGGCGACGACGAGATTCGTGGCGACGCTCGTGAAAAGATCGCCCGGGCCGATCACGATGAGGTCCGCGTGCACGAGGGAGGAAAACGCCTCGGCGTCGCATTCGGGGGGAGGATCGTGCCAGAGGCGCTTCACGCGCGCCTGGGGCGGACGGCCCACGCAGCGGTCGATCTTGCTCTCCCCTTTCACCACCGCACCGTTCGAAAAACGCGCCACGAGCGAGGTGAGCGTACGTGTCGCCGGGAGCACGATTCCCTGGATGTTCAAGATGTCCGAGAGCGCTTTCACGGCCTCTGACATCGATCCTTTCACCTCCGCGAGCACCGTGAGGAAGATGTTTCCGAAGCTGTGTCCATGGAGATCGCCGCGCTTCTCGAAGCGGTGCTGGATGATCTGGTTCATGACGTCCGGCGCGTTCGAAAGCGCGACGAGGCTGCGGCGGATGTCGCCAGGAGGCAGGATGCCGAACATCTGAGAAAGCTTGCCCGAGGAGCCGCCGTCGTCCGACATGTTCACGATCGAGATGACGAGCGCGTTCGGAAGCGTCTTGATACCGAGAAGGAGCGTAAAAAGACCCGTGCCGCCGCCGATGCACGCCACGCGCTTCTTTTTTTGGACGACCGCGTTGAAGCGCATGATGAACTCGCGCTGATTGAACGGCCGGAGAACGGTGTCGGAAGCGCCGAGCGCGGCGGAGCGAAGGATTGCCTCGCGGTCTTTCTGGGCGGAAACGGCGATAAACGGGACGCCGGCTCGCTTCAGGCGTCTCATGATACGCTCCTTGCGCGCGGCGTCCATGAAGGGGTCGTTGTCAATGACGGCCGCCGCGGGACGTGTGCGGAGCGCCCGCTCGAGCGCGGCCTCGTCCGGCACGGCGTGCACCCGCAACGGCATGCGCGCGAGAATTGTCGCTATTTCAGCGTGAAGGGCGGGATCGCCGACGGCTAGAATGTTCAAACGCCGAGCTCCGGGGCGACTAATTCGAAGAAAGCGCGGTCCTTGGCGTGTGTGAGGAGGCGTGACACCTCGCCGACCGGCACCCAGCGCGCTTCGGGGTTGTCGGGATCGATGGGCTTAAGCTCCATCTGGGCCGTCTTAAAAAGAAACATTTCAATGATCTTGAGCTCGGCCGGGTCGTCGCCACCGCCCTTGGCGATACGCGGACGCTCGTAGCGTCCGAGCTCCCGCACGAGCGTGAGGTCGTTCACACCCGATTCCTCGAGAATCTCGCGGCGCGCGGCCTCAAGGACGCTTTCGCCCGGATCGACATGGCCTTTAGGCAGGGACCACGAATCACGGTTCTGGTTCACGACGAGCACCTCGCCGCGGCGGTTCAGCACCACGCCGCCGGCGCTTAAGGATTTCTTCATAGGACCATTCTATCAGGCGTCACTCGATTTCGTCGATAGCGTGCGCATAGGCTGCGAACGTCTCGTCGTCGAAGCACGCGACGATCACGCGCTCAATCGGTGCGCCCCGCTCGAGGTGGCGGCGAATTTCGGCGACGGCGATGCGGGCGGCACGGTCGAGCGGAAAGCCGTAGGCTCCCGTGGCGATGGAGGGAAAGGCGATGCTGCGGACGAAGCATTTCTCCGCAAGCGTAAGGCAGCTCCTGTAGCACCGCGCGAGCGCGGCGTCTTCGTCGTCGGCGCCGCCCTTCCAGCGCGGACCCACTGTGTGGATCACCCAGGGAGCAAGCAGCCGGTAACCGGCGGTGATTTTGGCGTCACCCTTCGGGCAGCCGTCGAGCTTTTTACATTCCTCGAGGAGATCCGGACCCGCGGCGCGATGAATCGCGCCGTCCACACCCCCTCCGCCGAGAAGCGACGAGTTGGCGGCGTTCACGACGGCGTCGACGCGCAGCTTCGTGATGTCTTCACGGAGGATCGTGAGCTTATCGGTCCAGGCCATGACGCCCTCGAAAATGAAAATGCCGGGCTCGGGGGCCCGGCATTCGCAGACAAAATGGTCGGGATGGTGGGATTTGAACCCACGGCCTCTTGGTCCCGAACCAAGCGCGCTAGCCAAGCTGCGCTACATCCCGATTCAAACGATTCAATTGAAGGGCTATTATAGACGAGAAGAAGGCTTCTGTAAATCTCCGACACGAGAAGAACTTTCGCCCGATTCGGCTAGGGCTTTGTAAACGAGGACCTGCGTTTTCACGGTTTTCGCGTCCATGATGCCCTTGATCCCCGCCAAAAGCGCCACGACGAGGCACTGCACGAAGTAACGCGGCACCGCGAAGGAGAGCGCGAAAGCGGCGGCGGCGATGCCGAACCAGAGCGCGCCCCAAAGTTTCTGACGCGCGATCGGTTTCCGGAACGGCGTGATCGGGCGGCTGCAGTGCGGGCAAGAAAGCGGCGCGGCGACTGGGAAAAGCGCGCGGGCGCGTGCGACGGCGCCGGCGGGTGGCTCGGCGCCTTCGGTTTCGGCGCCGCGCAGGGCTTCCGCCGCTTTTCGCGCGAACTCGCGCTCTTCGCCTGCCGGGCGCTTGTCGAAAAATTCCTTCAATTCCTTGTCGATTGGATCCATTCGGTCCCCTTTACACAAGACGACGGTGGGTACGCTTTTCGTTCACTCCGGGCCGTCGAGTCCCTTTTCCTCCAAAAGGCTTTTAAGCTTCACGCGCGTGCGTCGGATCACGGTCGACACTGTATCTTGAGGAATTCCCAGCGCTTCGGAGATTTCCCGGTGCGTAAGCCCCTCCCCGTAGTGCATCTCGATGCAGAGCCGTTCGCGGGAAGGCAAACCTTGCAGCGTTTCGGCGACGAGCCGTCGCCGCTCTGTGCCGGAGGCCGCTTCGGCCGGATCCGGCGCCCCGTCAGAAATCGTGTCGAGTATCGGGGATTCGGCATCCTCGCCCGCCGAGGTTCGTCGCTCTGCGCGCGAGAGTGATTTAGCGCGGTCGAGCGCGCGGCGGCAGGCGGAGACGGCGAGGAATTTCCGCACGCTCGTCGCCTCGCGGAGCGTACCCAGCTCTCCACGTTCGAGGAGCCGTGCGAACGTCTCCTGGAACACGTCCTCGTGCACGTCGCGCCGCGACGCGTAGGGCGTTCCGGCAAACGCCTTCCCCACGCTCCACCAAACCAGCTTTGAAAAACGGCCGACGAATTCGTCCCAGGCACGCTTCTCTCCCGCGACGCAGGCGTCGACGAGCGCGCGGTCATCTTCGTACGGAGCCACGCTTTAGGTGCCGATTTTGACGTTCTTCAGAATTCTTTCGAGCGTCGCGACGGCCGAAAGAATGGCCAGTCGGCTCGTGCGGGGGTTCTGTTCGGAGGGGAAATTCTCGGTGCGCGCGTAGAACGATCCGAAATCGCCCACGACGTAGACTTCGTGGACGTTTACGAGCATCTGCGGCGCG
The DNA here is from genome assembly GCA_964431835.1 of uncultured Planctomycetia bacterium. Classification (GTDB taxonomy): domain Bacteria; phylum Omnitrophota; class Gorgyraeia; order 2-02-FULL-51-18; family 2-02-FULL-51-18; genus CAYSKO01. Next base: position 65,484 of record CAYSKO010000010.1, read on the forward strand.
GCGATGATGCGAACTTTCGTCTTCTTCGAACCGATACCCGCGAGGCTGAGCGTCGCGGAGACGTTGATGTTCTTCGGGAATCCGCGCACAGCCGCCGCCGCATCGCCTTCGAAGAGCACCTTCTCTTCCTTCAGATTCTTCAGATTGATCTTGTGTTTCAAAACGTACGGCGCGTCCTCAAAACCCTGCGGAGGCTTGCGCGTCGTGATCTGGACACGGTGGATCTTTCCGATCTTCGCGGCTTTCAGACCATCGATGCCCACGACTCCGCCGGAAGGAAGGTACAGGCAGCAGCGGTGGGTCTTCGCCAGGCGCATAAGCTCCTTCTCGCGGCCGAGAACGCCGCCCACGGACATCACCATCACGTCTTTGCCGTGCGAGAGCGCTTTCTTGGCGACGTCGTACGCGGCGGCGGCGGAGGCCGCCTCCACGATGAGGTCGCAGCGGGAAATGAGCGCGTCGAACGAAAGAACCTTAGGTTTCGGGCGAAGGCTGGACTGGAGCTTGCGGGCTTTGGCGAGGTCGACGTCGGCGATCGCCTCGAGCGTTGTCTCTTCCCCAAAGCGCTTCTGGCACGCGAGCGCGAGCTCGCGGCCGATCGTTCCGCAGCCGATGACGCCAACTTTGATCATTTTTTGCGGCGGTTCTTGTCGTCGACGAAGACGACGGTCGGGCGGTGTTTTTTGAGCTCGGCCGGCGTGCAGAAGCCGTAGGAAATGATGATGACTTTATCGCCGACCTCGGCCCAGCGCGCGGCCGGACCGTTCATGCAGATCGTGCCGGAACCAGCCTGTCCTTCAAGGACGTACGTTTCGACGCGGGTTCCGTTGTTCAGGTTGAGAATCTGGACACGCTCGAACGGGACCATGTCGGCGGCCTTGATCAAATCCTTGTCGATGGTGATCGAGCCGGTGTAGCGAAGGTTCGCCTCGGTAACCGTGGCGCCGTGGATCTTCGACTTCATCAGAACGCGCAGCATGAACGATTCCTCAGACTTTCAGAGCGAGATTATCGATGAGCCGCGTGCGCCCGAAGTAAGCGGCGACCGCGAACAAAACCGTCGAACGAGCCTTCAATTGTACCACAGGCTCGAGAGAGACGGCGTCCGCGATTTCGACGTAGTCCACGCGCGCGCCGACAGATTCCAGAGCGTTTCTAAGCCGTTTTTTGAGGACGGAAACACCGGCGCTGCCGGATTTCGCCGCGCGGGCGGCCTCGAGGAGGGCCTTCCGGATTGCCGGAGCCCGGCGACGCTCGTCGGGCGTGAGGTACGTGTTCCGCGAGCTCATCGCCAAGCCATCCCTTTCGCGCACGATCGGGCACGGAACGACCTTGACGGGCAAGGCGAAGTCGCGAGTCATCCGCTCGACCACTCGAAATTGTTGGAAATCCTTTTGCCCGAGGTAGAGCCTGTCCGGCGCGGTCATGACGAGGAGCTTGAGCACCACGGTCGCGACGCCGTCGAAGTGCCACGGCCGCGAAGCGCCGCAAAGGGGTTTGGCGAGCGCGCCCGTTTTCACGACGGTCTGGGAGCCGGCTGGATACATCGCCGCCACGGAAGGCGTGAAGAGAAAATCGGCCCCGGCCAAAGCCAAAAGCCGCCGGTCGCGGCCGAGATCGCGCGGGTAACGCTTGTAGTCCTCTTTGGGGCCGAACTGTGTCGGATTCACGAAGATGCTCGCCACAACAACGTCGTTTTCGCGTTTCGCACGCCGAACGAGCGAGAGATGCCCTTCGTGAAGCGCGCCCATCGTGGGCACGAAACCGATCGAGCGGCCCTTCAGGCGCTCGCGGTCGAGAGCGGCCTTAAGCCGGGAGGGATTCGCGAGGACTCGCATCGAGGCGCGCGAGGAGTTCCGCGACAGTGAGCTCGAGCCGCGGATGCCGCAGGTCCGGCGCGATCTCGGCGAGCGGCCCGAGAACGAAACGGCGTTCCGCCAGGCGCGGATGAGGGACCGTGAGGGTCTTCCCCTCGACGATCACCACGTCGTCGTAAAAAAGAATGTCGAGATCGATCGTGCGCGGCTGGTTCGGTTCTTCGGTCTTCGGGCGGCCGAGACGGCGCTCGATCCCCTTTAAGCGGGCGAGAAGGTCGTTGGGGGGAAGCTCGGTATCGACGAGGAGGGCCCCGTTCAGGTACGACCCTTGGGGCGGGCCTCCTTCGGGCTCGGTCTCGACGAGCGTCGAAACGGCCTTGACCTTGGTTTCGTCGAGTTCTTTCAGGAGCGCGATCGCTTTCTTTACGTTGCCCTCGCGGTCGCCGACGTTCGAACCAACACCCAGATAAACGAGAGCCACTAGAGGATTTTTTTCATGCGCGTGATCGCCTCGCGGATGTCCGGCTCGCCCACCGTGAGAGTGAAGCGGACGAAACCCTCGCCGGGGGCGCCGAAGCCGACGCCGGGCGTCGCGACGATCCCCGCCTGTTCGAGCAGGTATTTGCAGAATTCCGTCGAATCCGTTCGCCCGCCGGGCATGCGCGTGAACACGTAGAACGTCGCGTCGTTGGGTTTCACCGGAAAACCGAGTTCGCGGAGGCCGGCAACGAGGAGGTCGCGGCGACGCCGGTACATAATGTTCGTCTTCTTCGTGAAGCCGAAGCCGTTCTTGAGTGCCTCGACCGCGGTCATCTGAATCGCAATGAAGACGCCGGAGTCGATATTGGATTTTACTTTAAGGAGCGCGGCGATCGCCTCTTCGCGGCCCACCGCGAAGCCGATGCGCCAGCCCGTCATGTTGCAGGTCTTGGAAAGCGAGTGGTATTCGATGGCCACTTCTTTGGCGCCAGGAACTTCGAAAATACTAACCGGACGCTCCTTACCAAAATACACTTCGCTGTACGCAAGATCCGAGACAACGAGTATCTTGTGGTGGGCGGCCCACTTCACGAGCTTTTCGTAGAAAGCGCGCGGGGCGACCGCGCCGGTCGGGTTGTTCGGATAATTCACGAAGATGATTTTCGCGCGCGCGAGAACCGAAGCCGGCACCGCCTCGTAATCCGGCAGAAAACCGCGTTCTTCCCGCAGCGGCATGAGATGGGCTTCTCCGCCCGCGAAGAGCGTCCCGCTCTTGTACGGCGGATAGCATGGATCGGGCACGAGCGTCACGTCGCCCGGGTTCAAGAAAGCGAGCGGTAGATGCGCGATACCTTCCTTCGAGCCGATGAGCGGAAGGATCTCCGTGTCCGGATTGAACGTCGGGCCGAAGCGCTTCTTGTACCACGCGGAAGCGGCTTGGCGGAACGTCGCGCTGCCGCGGTCGAGCGGATAATGATGATTCTTCGGGTCCTTCACCGCCTTCAGCATCGCGTTGATCACGAATCGTGGCGTGGCAAGGTCGGGATCACCGACGCCGAAATCGATGACTTTCACGCCCTTTTCGGTGGCGCGACGCTTGGCGCGGTCGATCTCGAAAAAGAGATACGGCGGAAGCGCCTTGAGGCGGTTCGAGGGTTCCAGAAAAAATGGGTTCATAATCCGAGCACGTCCCGCATCGTGTATACGCGGCCCGGCTTCCCCTGCCGGGCGAGGAAAGCGGCGGCCGTAAGCGCGCCCCGGGCGAACGCGTCGCGCGAGTGCGCGCGGTGAGTGATCTCGATGGTCTCGGCGGGCCCGCCGA
>CAYSKO010000011.1:0-54591 GCA_964431835.1 uncultured Planctomycetia bacterium
CCTGAACGCAGCCGACAAGCGCGCGATTTCCGAGGCGATCCGCGCGGCCGAGAAACGCACGAGCGGCGAAATTCGCGTGCATCTGGCGCGGCGTGCCGGAAATGACCCGCTCCAAGTCGCCAAACGCGCGTTCAAGCGTTTGGGCATGGGGAAGACCCGCGAGCGCAATGCCGTCCTTCTTTTCGTGGCGATCGCCGACCGCCGGTTCGCGATTCTGGGCGACAAGGGCATCGACGCCAAGGTCGGGGCGGATTTCTGGGACTGCACGCGCGATCTCATGCAGGCACGATTCGAGCGCGGCGAGATCCGCGACGGCATCGTCGAAGGCGTACGGGCGGCCGGCGAGAGCCTCACCGTCCATTTTCCGCGGCGCACCGACGACCGGAACGAACTTTCGAATGAGGTCACATCGCATTGAAAATGCAGCCTAAGCCGATCCTGAAGGCGATGCTCATCTGCGACCAAACGATCGTCGAGGAGGGCACACGCAAGCGCACCCTCGTCGGCCTCTTCGACCGCGTGCGGGCCGCTGTTTTTCCGACGACGCACCCGTCGATGAGCATTTACGTGCAGTTTCGGGAGGTCGAAGGACGATTCACGTTCGCGCTCGAGTTGTACGATCTCACGGAAGACCGCGTCCTGCATCGCGCCGAGATCGCCGATTTCGCCGTGAAAGAACGTTCGCGCGACTGCGAACTCGTGTTCAACCTGCTTTCCGTACGGTTCGAGCACGCCGGGGATTACGAATTCAGAATTTACGTGGACGACTTCGTGTTCGGTCAAAAGTCTTTCAAGGTCCTTCAATGAACGGTCCGGAAAGGGGGTCACAATGACGACGATGGATATCCGGCAAGTGGCTGAAAAAGTGGAGAAAGAAAGCGTCGGGATCCGCGCGCTGCAGGCGGAGATCGGCAAGGTGATCGTGGGTCAGAGTTACCTCGTGGACCGTCTTCTTTTGTGCCTCCTCGCGGATGGGCACGTTCTTCTGGAAGGCGTGCCGGGCCTGGCCAAGACCCTCTCGGTCAAGACCCTCGCGACGGCCATCCGCACGCAGTTTCAGCGCATCCAGTTCACACCGGATCTCCTGCCGGCCGATCTTCTTGGAACCCAGATCTATAACCCGAAGACCGGTGACTTCACGACGAAGAAAGGCCCTCTCTTCGCGAACATCGTCCTCGCCGACGAGATCAACCGCGCGCCGGCGAAGGTCCAGGCCGCGCTCCTCGAGGCGATGCAGGAGCGGCAGATCACCCTCGGCGGCCAGACGTACCCGCTCGAAGCGCCGTTCCTCGTCATGGCCACGCAGAATCCCATCGAGCAGGAAGGCACGTACCCGCTACCCGAGGCGCAGGTCGACCGTTTCATGCTGAAGCTCCACATCACGTATCCGAAGAAAACCGAAGAGCTCGAGATCATGGACCGCATGTCGGGCAAGCCGGTGCCGAGCGTGAGCCCCGTGCTTGATCCCGCGGACATTCTTCGCGCGCGCGAGGTCGTGAAGACAATCTACGTCGACGAAAAGATCAAACAGTACATCGTGAACATCATTCTGGCCACGCGCGAGCCCGAGGCGTATAAACTGAAGGATCTGAAGGGGCTCATCCAGTTCGGTGCGAGCCCCCGCGGAACGATCAACTTGAGCATCGCGGCGCGCGCCTACGCCTTCCTGAAAGGCCGCGGCTACGTGGTTCCTGATGACGTGAAAGCAATTGGTCTGGACGTCCTTCGTCACCGCGTGATCCCCACCTACGAGGCGGAGGCTCAGGAGCTCAATTCCGAGGCCCTCGTCAAGCGCGTGTTCGACGAAATAGAGGTCCCGTAAGCGAGAGCTTCCAGGGACACCATGATCCCCAAAGAGCTCTTCAAGAAGATCCGCTTCATCGAGATCACGACGTCTCGCCTGGTGAACACCGTGTTCGCCGGCGAGTACCACAGCGTGTTCAAAGGCCGCGGCATGGAGTTCGACGAGGTGCGCGAGTACGATGCATCCGACGACGTGCGCGACATCGACTGGAACGTCACCGCGCGGATGGGCCATCCTTACACGAAAAAATTCGTGGAAGAGCGCGAGCTGACCGTGATGTTCCTGGTGGACGCGAGCTCCTCCGGACGGTACGGCACACGCGGCCGCACCAAATCCGAGCTCATCGCCGAGATTTGCGCGCTACTGGCTTTCTCCGCGGTCAAGAACCACGACCGCGTCGGCCTCGTCATATTCAGCGACCGCGTCGAGAAATTCATCCCTCCCAAAAAAGGCCGCCGCCACGTCTTGCGCGTCGTGCGCGAGATCCTCACGTTCCGTCCCTCGCATCCGGGCACCGATCTCAACGCGCCTCTCAAGCTCCTGAACGACGTCGTCACGAAGCGCTCCACGGTCTTTCTTTTCTCGGACTTCATCGCCGAAGGCTTCGAGCGGATGCTGAAAGTCGCCCACAAGAAGCATGACCTCACGGCGGTCGTCGTGGAGGACGCCACCGAAAAGGAATTCCCGGCGCTCGGCGCCGCGGTCGAACTCGAGGACGCCGAGACGGGGGAGTCTTTCACGTTCCGGCCGGGCCGCGGATTCCGCGACCGTTTCCGCGGCGCCTGGGCCAAGCGCAAGGAAGAGCGCGACCGTCTCTTCTCGCGGGCGGGCATCGACCGCATCGAGCTCGAGACGGGTTCCGAATACATCGATCCCTTGATCCGCTTCTTCAAGATGCGCGAACGCAGGGCCGTTCGGTGAAGCGCGCCGCTGCGGTCTTGGTCTTTTTGCTTTTCGCCGCGCCGGCCGCGGCGGAGAGCGTGCGTATCGAGACGCGCGCGGTTCCAGCGAAGACGACGCTCGGCTCGGAAGTGAAGCTCTTCGTCACGGTCGAGCACCCGCGCGACTACGCGGTCACCCCTCCCGCCGCCAAGAACTTCCCGAAGCCGTTCGAGGTCAAACGCGTCGATGTCTTTCCGCCGCGCGGAAAAAACCGCGTGCGCGACACGTTCGTGTACACCCTGACCGCTTTCGAGATCGGGAAGTTCACCGTGCCCGCACTCGAGGTCGTCTATCGCGACGACCGCGGCCCCGAGAGGTCTGAAAAAACGCCTCCGGTCGAGATCGAGATCACCGGCGCGGGCGGCAAACTCCCCGCGCAAGCCCGGCTCAAGCCCATCAAGGGGCCCGTGGCCCTTCCGAAGGACGCGCTACGCGCCACGGTCCTCGGAGCGTTCGCGGCGCTTCTCGGCGCCCTACTTGCGGTGAAAGTGGTTCTTCGCCGGCGCTCGCGCCCGAAGATCGACCCGGACTCTCTTAGGTCTCCCCACGAGCGCGCGGAGCTCGAGCTCGAACGGCTCGACGAATCCGGCCTCGAGAGCGAGGGGAAGTGGAAAGAGCTCTACGCGGGATTCTCGGGCGTGATGCGCCGCTACCTCGAGCGCGGCCTCGGAGTCGACTCGGCCGATCGCACGACGAGCGAGGTCGTCGCGGACTTGAAGGCCGCGGGACGCCTCGCTCCCGGCGTTGTCGACCGAATCCGTGAAACGCTCGAAAACGCAGACCTCGTCAAATTCGCGAAGTTCGTTCCTCCGCGTGAAACGACCGCCGGCGTGAAACGCGCGATCCTCGAGGTCGTGCGGCTCACGAAGCCCGACGACGGCGGAGCCGCGCCGAAGGGGAAGCGGAAGTGAAATTCGCGGACCCGGTTTATTTCCTCCTCGTCCTTCCGGCCGTGGTCCTTTTCGTCCTTTACGTCGGCGGAAAAGTCGGCCGCGGCGCGTCGATCCGCTACTCGAGCGTGGGGCTCGTCAAAAGCGCGGGCGCGCGCGGGCTCACTGGCGGAAAGACGTTCACCGCGCTCCTGCGTTTGGTGGCCTTGTGTCTTTTGGCGGCCGCCCTCGCGCGCCCCCAGACGGGCACCGGCGAGGAGAAGACCACGCAGCAGGTGATCGACGTGGCGATCGCGCTCGACGTCTCGGGGAGTATGGCCACGCTAGATTTTCATCCGGACAACCGCTTGATCGCGGCCAAGCGGGAAGCCCAGCGTTTCGTGAAGGGACGCCCCAACGACCGCATCGCGTTCGTGGTTTTCGCCGGGCAAAGCGTCACGCAATCGCCCTTGACCGTGGACCACCGCGCCATCCAAACCCTGATCGACCGGGTCCAGCTAGGTATGCTCGAGGACGGCACGGCAATCGGTTTGGGACTCGCGAGCGCTGTGAACCGGCTGAAAGGTTCCGAAGCCAAGAGCAAAGTCGTGGTGCTCCTCACCGACGGCGTCAATAACGCGGGCGAAGTCGATCCGCTCACCGCCGCCGGCCTCGCCAAGGAGCTCGGCGTGCGCGTCTACACCATCGGGGTCGGCCGCGAAGGCGAGTCGATCCTACCGATCAACGATCCGCGTTTCGGCACGCGGCTTCTGCGCGTCCAGACACAGATCGACGAAAAGGCACTCACCACGATCGCGCGACGCACGGGCGGCCGCTATTTCCGCGCGCAGGACGGCCGGGAGCTCCGCGACGTCTTCGAAGAGATCGACCGCCTCGAGCGAACCGAGGTGTCCGTCGAGCGCTTCACGCATTTCGAGGAGCACTACCACCTCTTCCTTTGGCCCGCGCTCTTCCTCCTTCTCTTCGAAATCCTTTGGATGAACGTCGTCCGGGTGCGGCTGCCGTGACCGAGTGGGGCCAGCCCCAGAACTTCACGTGGCTCTGGAGCGTGCCGGCGGTCCTCGCGGCCTTCGTGCTGGCGTCGTGGCGCCGCCGCGGGCGCATGCGGGCGTTCGGCGAGCCCGCGCTCGTCGCGAAGCTCTTCACGAACCTTTCGCCTGGCCTTCGCCTGGCCAAGCGTGCGTTTCTTCTTACAGCGGTCACCCTCATCGTGGTGGCGCTCGCCCAGCCGCATTTCGCCAAGCGGGAGACGGTCGTGGAACGCCGCGGTACGGACGTTCTCATCGCGATCGACGTCTCGAACAGCATGCTCGCCAAGGACGTCGCGCCGAGCCGTCTCGAAAAAGCCAAGCTCGAACTCTCGGGCGTCGTCGACCGTCTGAAGGGCGACCGTATCGGCGTCGTCGCCTTCGCAGGGGAGGCGTTCATCCAGTGCCCCCTCACGCTCGACCGCGGGGCCGTGAAACTTTTCCTTTCCACCGTGAATCCGAATCTCGTTTCGGTCCAGGGCACGTCGATTTCTAGGGCGATTGACACGGCGGTCCAGGCGTTCCCCGGGGAACAGGCCGAAGGCAAGGCGCTCGTGCTTCTCACCGACGGCGAGGACCACGAAGGCGCGGCGCTCGAGGCGGCCGACCGCGCGGGAAAAAAGGGAGTACGTATCTTCACGATCGGTATCGGAACGCCCGAGGGTCGCACGATCCCCGACGAAAGCGGCACCGGCTTCAAACGCGACAGCGCCGGCCGGCCCGTCGTGTCGAAACTGAACGAATCCCTGCTCAAGGAGATCGCCGGCAAAACGAAGGGAAAATATTACCGCTCCTCGCGTGGCGATCTCGAAGCGGACGACTTGGCGCGCGAAATCAAGCGGCTCACCCAGAAGGGAATGGGAAAGGACGTCTCGATCGAGTACGAAGAGAATTACAGGCTTTTTCTCCTGCCGTCTTTTCTGCTCCTTCTCCTGGAAGCGTTTCTTTCGGAACGGAAATCCGAACGCCGGAAGAAACCGGGAGGAAAAACGCCTCCGGCGCCGCAGGTGGCCGCACTCGCGGTGGCGATCGCCCTCGCGTGGCCGCTTCTTACCGGTTTTAAATTCGTTTCCGAAACCGAAAACGATCGCGGTAACCGCTATTATTCGAAAGGGCAGGTCGGGCGGGCGAAAAGCGCGTATCTATCCGCCCGCAAAGCGGATCCGAAATCCCCCGAGATTGCATTTAACCTAGGCAATGCTTATTATAAGGAAGAATCCCTGAAGGAATCGACCGAGGCTTACGAAAAAGCCGCCGCGGCTGCCACTGGCCCTTTGCGCGCACGCGCGTTCTACAACCTGGGCAACAGCTTGGCGCGACAGGAGCGGGTCGAGGCCGCGATCGAGGCGTATAAGGAGTCCCTTCGAAGCGACCCCCGGGACAAGGATGCTAAACACAATCTCGAGATCTTGATTCGCCGGAGAGAAGAGGAGGAGAAGAATCCGCCTCCGGATCCGAAGGAGAATCCCAAAGACCAGCCGAACCCGCAGCAAAAAAAAGAGAACCAAGAAAGCCAAGGAAAAGGCGAGCAAAGCGAACAAAACCAGCAGAACCAGCAAGACAAACAGAACCAGCAGGATCAGCAGAACCAGCAAGACAAGCAGAATCAGCAAAAACAGCAAGACCAGCAAGACCAGCAGAACCAAAAGAACGAAGGGCAGCAGGAAAACCAGCAGAATCAAGGTTCGAAGGATCAGCGGAGTCCGCAAGGTCAGGCGGGCCAGGAAGAAAAAGAGAGCGAGAAGGAAAAGAGCGAAGGCACAGAAGGCCAGGGCGAGACAGGCGGGGAAAAGAGCGACGGAGCCGAACCCAAAAAAGAAAAGGGCGAGGCCGGAGAACAGGGCGAAGAAAAAAAAGATTCGAAAGACGAACAAAAGAAACAGGGCGAGCAGCGTGAGAAAGGCGAGTCCGGCGAACAAGACGCGCCGGGCGAAGAGGGCAAGTCGGGCGAGAAAAAAGAAGAAGGCGAGGGTAAGGAACCCGGCGAAGCGCCGAAGGATCCCGGCGGGCAGGAGCCGCGGGAAGAAAGCGGTGACACGCCCGTGGGTGCATCCGCTGGCGAGCGCGAGGAAGGCCCGGCGGAGGCTCCCAAATCGGCAGCGCAGGTCCAGGCCGAGCAGCTTCTCGAGGCTCTCGAGGGCCAGGAAAGGCAAGTTCTCAAGATGAGCAGTGGCGGGGATCGGCGGCGCATCCAGCGCCGCGTCAACGAAAGGGATTGGTGATGAGAAAGGCGGCGCTCCTCGTTCTTTTCGCGGCCGCACTCGCCGCGCCCGCTTTCGCGCAGGTTTCGATAGAAACCGCCCTTTCAAGCGCGCGCGTGGAGATCGGCGAAGAGCTCCGGCTCGATTTCATCGTCATGAATGCCGGAGGCCCCGTTTCGCGGCCGACGTTCCCCCCTCTCGACGGGTTCACCTCCTATTCACAGGGCCACTCCCAGGAAATCTCCTTCGTCAACGGAAAGAGCTCCTCCAAGAGCATTTTCAGCTACATCCTCATCCCGAACGCCGAAGGAAAAAAGAAGATCGGCCCGTTCGAGATCCGCATCGGGGAAAAAACCTACGCGGTCGCGCCGGTGGACGTCGACGTCCTTCCGGCGGGGTCTTCACCGCGGCCCGCGGCGGTCCGCGCGCCCATCACCGCGCCCAGCGCCCGCGCCCTGCCAAGCCAGGGTTCATCGGTGTCCGGGCAGGATATTTTCGTGAAGGCCTGGCTCGATAAGGACGAGGCCTATGTGAACGAACCCGTGATGCTCACTTATACTCTCTACACGCGGCTTTCGGCGACGTACAAGGGTTTTGAGAAGGAAGCCGTCACGACCGGTTTTTGGGTCGAGGATTTCCCTCCGGAGAAAACGATCCGCCGCACCGAGCAGAATTTCAACGGCTCGCGTTACGTCGTCGCCGACGTGCGAAAAATGGCGCTTTTCCCGACGCAGGCGGGCGTCTTCACGATCGACCCGGGGACGCTCTCGGCCGTCGTCGAGGTCCGCGACGAGGGATTCGACAGCTTTTTCTCCTCCAACGTGTTCGGCCGTCGTTCGTCGCAGTTTCCGCCAACGTACGCGTCGCAGATCGTTCAAAAGCAGATTCCCGCGGACAAGATCACGCTCATCGTCAAAGCGCTCCCCGAGGCCGGCAAACCCGAAAGTTTCACGGGCGCGGTCGGCCGCTACACGGTAGAAAGCTCTCTCGATAAAGAAGAAGTCGACGCGGGCACGCCGGTCACGTACCGCGTGCGGGTGAAGGGCGAAGGAAACGTGAATACCGTCGTCCCGCCTTCTTTCCCGAAACTCGAAGGATTCAAAGTTTACGATTCCGCGACTTCCGCGAACGTCCAGAAAGACAGGCTCGTCGTCGAAGGGGAGAAGATCGCCGAGACCGTGATCGTGCCTCGCCGCGCCGGCGAGTACGCGATTCCGGAGACCGAGTTTTCATTCTTTGATCCCCGCTCCGGCAAGTACGAACGTGTGCGCACGAAGCCGCACGCGCTTAAAGTATCGCCCGGTGAGGGCGGGGACGCCTCCGCCGACGCTCCCGAAACCGCGGCCGAGCCCCCGCAACCGGTTCGAAAAGAAGAAGTGGCGCTCGCGGGGAAGGATATCCGCTACATCAAGACCGCATCGTCCGCGCGTACGCTTCCCGGCGGCTTCGGCCGAAATCCGCTCGTCTGGGCCGTGTTCGCGGCGATCGCGCTCGCCGGCTTCGCGGTGTCTGCCGCCGCCGGACGTCGCTCATCCGCGACGCGCGACGAACGCGCCTTCCGCGCCCGTGACTCGCACCGAGTCGCCCGCCGCCGGCTTCGCGCTGCCGCCGACCGGATGAAGTCCGGAAAGGGCGACGAATTCTACGCCGAACTTTCGAAGGCCGTGTACGGCTACTTCGCTGACCGCCTCGGCGTCGCGCCGCAGTCGGTGACGGCCGATCTCGTCGACGAGCGTTTGGGCCACCGCGCCGAACCCGCGCTCGCGAACGATCTGCGTGCGCTTTTTGGCGAGCTGGGTTTCGGCCAGTACTCGAGCCTCGAGACGGACCACGGGCACATGGAAGACGCGTACCGCCGCGCGGAGAAGGTTCTTTCGGGATACGAGAAGGCGCTGCGGGACGGCAAGAAAGGACGCGGACCCACGGCCGCCGCGATCGCGCTCCTTCTTCTGGCGGCTTCGCCGGCGTCCGCGGCCGGCGACGGGGACCAGCTTTATCAAACGGGTGACTTCAAAGGCGCCGCCGCCGCGTACGAAGCGGCGCTCAAGGATTCGGCGTCGCCGGAGATTCATTACAATCTCGGGAACGCGTACTTCCGTTCGAACCAAAAAGGGAAGACGATGGTCCAGTATCTGCGGGCGGCCCGCCGTCTCCCGCGCGACCCGGATCTACGGTGGAATCTGGGAGTTCTCCGAGACGCCGTGACGGACAAACTCGAGCCTTCGGGTTCCGCCGCGGTCCTTTCCGCCGCCGCGGGGTTCTACTCGGCGGACGAAGCCGCCGCCGCTTTCGGGGCGTCCGCGCTCCTTCTTTTACTCGTTTCCTTCGCGGGCTGGATCGTTCCCGTTTTCGGTGGACGCACGGCGCCGCTACGCGCGTTCGCGGCTTTTCTCGTGGTGCTGGCCGCCGTGGGAAACGCTTTCAAATGGTCCCACGACCGCGAGCCCATCGCCGTCGTGCTCCGAAAGGAAGTGCCCGCGCGTTACGGGCCGTCGCTTAAGGAAACCCGCGCGTTCTCTCTCCACGAAGGGGCGGCACTGCGCGTCTCCGACCGTACGAAAGAGTGGGCGTACGTGTCGCTTCCCGGCGGCAATGGCGGCTGGATTCCGCTCGAAGCAGCGGAGATCGTCTGATGAAAGCCGTCCTTCTCGTGGGCCACGGCAGCAAGATGAAAGGCTTCCAAGACGCCATGGAGAAGATCGCTCAGCGTCTCGCCGTGGACTTGAATCCCGTCGCGGTGCGCCTAGCGTTCCTCGAGATCGCGGCTCCTTCCATTCCGGACGCGATCGACTCTCTGGCCGCGCGCGGCTTCACGGAGGTTAAGATCCTTCCTTATTTCGTCCAGGCCGGGAAGCACGTGCAGGTCGACCTTCCCGAGATCGCCGCTTGGGCGGCCGAGAAATACCGCGGCCGTGTGCGCGTTACGCTCTGCCCCTACCTCGGATTTCATGATAAGATCGTCGAAGTCGTGAAAGAGCGGATTGCGGAGGGGGAATGAAGAGCGAAGAGCTGGAAAAGAAAAAGCGTTTCCCCGTTATTCCCTGCGGCGTCGCGATCATCCGCCGCGACCGCGAGTTCCTGATCGCCCAAAGGAACGCCGACGACACGTTCGGATCGTACTGGGAATTCCCCGGTGGCAAAAAGAACCGCGGCGAATCCTTCGAGGACTGCGTCGTTCGCGAGACCAAGGAAGAACTCGGGGTCGACATCTCGGTCCAGCGTAAATTCATGGAAATCCGGAAGACCTACGGCGAAAAGGTCATCTGGCTCAATTTCTACCTCTGTTCGTACGTTGCCGGAGACCCGCGGCCCCTCGATTGCCAGCAAGTCCAGTGGGCGGACGCAGACGAGCTCCAGAATTTCCGTTTCCCTCCCGCCAACGACCGAGTGATCCGCCTTCTTCTCGAAAGCCTCGAATCCGGCGCCGCCCGATGAGCTCCCAAAAAGGACTCGTGATCGTCTACACCGGCGACGGCAAAGGGAAAACGTCGGCGGCTCTGGGAAACGCGTTCCGCGCCCTCGGTCACGGCTGGCGAGTGCTCATGATCCAGTTCTTCAAAGGCGACTGGCCCGTGAAATACGGCGAGCTCGAGAGCGCACGGCTTCACCCGAAGCTCGAGATCATCCAGCTCGGAAAAGGCTTCGTGAAGATCATGGGCGACAAGAAGCCCATCGAGGAGCATAAGGCCGCCGCGCGCGAGGCCATGGACCTGGCGAAGACCCGCATCTACTCCGGCGAATACGATCTCGTGATTCTGGACGAGATCAACTGCGCGGTCGATTATCTCGACGTGCGCTTGGTCGAGCTCGAGGACGTTCTTGAGATCGTCCGTAAGAAGCCCGAGCGCACCCACCTCATCTTCACCGGCCGCGGCGCGCGTCCCGAGCTTATCGCCGCCGCCGATCTCGTGACCGAGATGAAAGAGATCAAACACCCGTTCCAAAAAGGCATCCAGGCGCAGGAGGGGATCGACTTCTGATGAAGACCCCTTACGTGCTCGCGCTCGATCTCGGCACGACCGGCAACCGCGCGATCGTCTTCGACCGCACGCAGAAGCCAGTGTTCCGTGCCTACGAGGAATTTCCCCAGTTTTTCCCGAAACCGGGCTGGGTTGAGCATGACGCGGAGGCGATTTGGCGGAGCGCCCGCCGCGTGCTCCAGAGGGTGTTCGACCGTTATCCGGTTTCGAAGATGGCCGCGCTCGGCCTCACGAATCAGCGCGAGACGGTCGTACTCTGGGACCGCGCGACAGGAAAGCCCATCCACCGCGCGATCGTGTGGCAGGACCGCCGCACCGCCGCCGCGTGCGAGGCACTGAAAGCCAAAGCCCTCGAAAAGAAGATCCGGGCAAAGACGGGTCTCTTCTTGGACCCTTACTTCAGCGCGACCAAGCTCGCGTGGCTCCTCGACAACGTGAAGGGCGCGCGCCGCCGCGCCGAGAAGGGCGAGCTCCTCGCCGGAACCATCGACACGTGGATCGCCTGGAAATTATCCGCCGGCGCTCTCCACGTCACCGACGCTTCGAACGCCTCCCGTACGCTTCTGTACGACATCCGTTCGCTTTCGTGGGACCCCTGGCTCTGCGGCGTGTTCGGCGTGCCGGAGGCGATCCTGCCCCGCGTCGTGCCGACGAGCGGTTTCGCCGGAGCCGTCGACAAAGATCTCTTTAGGGGCGAGCTTCCGATCGCGTCCCTGGTCGGTGACCAGCAGGCCGCCTCGTTCGCGCAAGGATGCTTCGGCCCCGGTATCGTAAAAAACACTTACGGAACGGGCCTCTTTCTCGTCGAGAACACGGGGCGTACGCCGCGTTTCTCGAAGGACCTCCTCACGACCGTGGCTTGGTCCGAAGGCACGCCGCGCGGCACCGAATACGCCGTCGAGGGAAGCGTGTTCGTCGGAGGCGCGGCCGTCCAGTGGCTGCGCGACGGACTCGGCATCATCGAGGCTTCGCGCGACGTCGAGCCGCTTGCGCGCTCGGTCGCGTCCAACGACGGCGTCTACTTCGTTCCCGCCCTCTCGGGCCTTGGCGCGCCGTATTGGGATCCGAACGCGCGTGGTCTTCTCATCGGTCTCACGCGCGGCACGACGCGCGCGCACGTGGCGCGCGCCGCGCTCGAAGCGATCGCCTACCAAACGCGCGACGTCATGGAAGCCATGCGCCGCGACACCGGCCACCGCTTCAAGCGCCTGCGCGTGGACGGCGGAGCCGCCGCCGACGATTTTCTCATGCAATTCCAAGCCGACGTGCTCGGCATTCCCGTGGAACGCCCGAAAGTGCTCGATACCACCGCGCTCGGCGCGGCGGGCCTCGCCGGCCTCGCGGCCGGGTTTTGGAAGAGCCGCGCGGAATTCGACCGCGGCCGTCGGGTGGAGCGCACGTTCAAGCCGCGGGCTGGCCGCGGCGCCGACGCGCTTTACGCCCGCTGGAAGCGCGCGGTCGAGCGTTCCCGCGGATGGGCGCTCGCGCTCGCTCTGCTCGCTCTTTTCTCAGCCTCGCCCGCGTCCGCCGAAAAAGTCGTCCTGAAGGGCGGGCATATCCGCGACGGAAAGGTCGTCGAACGCACGAAGGATTACGTCGTCGTCGACGTGAGCGGGATCCGGACGCCCTATTATTACGAGGAGATCGAATCGATCGACGGCGCGCCGCCGCGCGAAACGCCGCGGACCGCTTCCGCTCCCGCGCCTTCTCCGGATATCCCGGCGGAGAAACTTTCCGCGGCTCCGCCGCCCGGCGACGCGCTCGAGAACGACCCGCGGAAACTGGCAGCCGTTTCTCTCCAACTTTTCAACGAGAAACGCTTTCTGGAAGCGATCCGCGTCGACGAGCGCGCGCTTACGATGCCGCTCGACAACGGTCTCCGAGCCCATTTCGCGCTGAATGCGAGCTCCTCGCATCTCGAGCTCGGCGTTCCCGAGTGGGCGCTTGCCCGCGACGACGCGCACTACAAAAAATCGATCGAATATGCGCGGATGTGCCTCGACGCCGATCCCGTCGCGTGGCAGGCGCTGGGCAACATTGCGACCGTCCACATGAACATGGGGCGGCTCGAGGAGGCCGAAGCCGCGTACGCGGAGGCTCAAGGCCTCGCCGATCCCGAATCGCCCTATTACCGCCAGCTCGTCCGTCAGCGCGCCATGGTGCGCGGCGCTCTCGAGGCGAGCCGCCGCATCGACCAGGAGGGTACAAGCTGATGGGTTTCCAACACGTCGACATCCCCGCGATGGTGACCGTCATCGACTCGGAGCTCGAGCGCCAACGGCGCTCGTTCTTCACGCCGATCGAGGCCAATGAGATCCTGCATAAGGCCGGAGTCCTCATAAACAACCCCAAGGAACCGGGAAAAAACCTCCGGATCGTCCTGAATTCGGGACGCATTCAGCACGCCTACAAACTGGCCGGCCCCACGAGTCACTGGGTGATCCCGCACTCGAACGCGCGCCGCACGCTCGACAAGCCCACGACCGACTGATTTAACGCGCTTTTTACATTTCCTTCACGCGGCGCACACGCGGCGGGGCTACACTCGCCGCATGAACATCACCCGCCGCAGGGTCGTTCTCGTCGAGGACGACCCAGACGATCTTTACTTCGCGCTCGAGGCCCTGGGCCCCGACGAGATGGTCGTCGTCGTTTGCCGGGACGGGGAGTCGGCGATCCGCTACCTGGAAAACGCATCTCCTCCAGACGTCATCCTTCTCGACCTTCAGCTTCCTCTCCGGAGCGGGTGGGAGGTGCTCGAGTCGATCATCGCCAACCCCGCGCTCGGATTCGTGCCCGTCTTTATCTTAAGCACGCTCGCTTCGCGTCCGCAGCCTCTTCGCACGCTCGCGTTTCGCATCGACGGCTATCTGCATAAGCCGCTCGACCGCGCTTCTTGGATAAAAATTCGGCACATCAGCCAACACGTGGATTGACAATTGAACGTTCGTTCAATATAATACTTTTAAAAGAGGAGCGAACGCTATGAAGACTCTCGATCGCAAGGAAATGGAGATCATGATCGCCGACGCGCGCATGCAGAAGGATCTGATCGAGATGCTGGTGCGGGATTTCGAGCAGAAAACCCGGCTGGAAGACTCGGACATGCGTTACCTGGACAGTGTCCTTCATAACGTGGAAAGCGGGCTCAAACGGATTCGTCGGTCGTATTCCAAGACCCCGATCCGGTACTTATGAGTCGATTCAATATCTCCGCTCCTTGAAAAGGGGAGGGTGACCGGGTATAATTTCTTCTAGTCCTATGAAGACGGCTCGAAGGCGCAACGCGTCCCCCCGGCAATGGGGTACGGCGATCGGCAACTTCGAATCCGCCCCTGTAAAAGTCTTAAAAATGACGGCTATCGCTCTCCGCGGGGGCCTTTTTCCTTGAAAATCTTCCTCGTGAGCACGAGTTTTTGGGGACTCCTCGGGCAGCTGTGGTTCGCCGTCTCGGGGCTCTTTTTGCTCAAGGTGCTCCTCGTAGGCGACCGTCCGACGAGCCGTATTTTTTCACGTCTGGCCGCCTACAAGCGCAAACTCCTCCGCTGATTTTCCCTGGCCCTCCCCGGGGCCGAATCCGCTTGAGGAAAGCCCTCCGAATAGATAGAATCGTTTTCATGCCTACTTCCGCCAAAAGAGTCCGCGCCGGTTGGGATGAGTATTTCATGGACGTCGCCCGCGTGGTCTCAAGCCGCTCCACCTGCGACCGCAAGTTCGTAGGGGCGGCGATCGTGCGCGACCGCACCATCCTTTCGACCGGGTATAACGGCTCTGTCCGCAAACTCGAGCACTGCGACGAGGTGGGGCACATGATGGAAAATGGCCACTGCGTGGGCACCGTCCACGCGGAAGCCAACTCGATCCTTCAGGCAGCCAAAAACGGCGTCTCGACCGACGGCGCCACGATCTACACTACCGCGAGCCCCTGCTGGCCCTGCTTCAAGCTCATCGCCAATTCCGGAATCCGGCGCATCTGTTACGCGGAGTTTTACCGCGACGAACGGATCTTCCAATTCGCGAAAAAGGCTCAAATCGAGCTCGTCGGTCCCGGTCCCGCACCGGAGACGACGGCGCCTAAAAACGGAAAGAAAGCACGATGACGCAGGGACTCTATCTCAAGCAGATGGAAATCGGTCCCATGGAGAACTTCGTCTATTTCGTGGGCGACGCAGCCACGCGCGAAGTGCTCGTGGTCGATCCGGCATGGCAGGTGGACACGATCCTGCGCGTCGCCAAGGAGGAGGGCCTGACGATCAAGGGCGCCCTCGTCAGCCATTATCATTTCGATCACACGAACGGCATCGAGGAGCTTCTGGCGGCCGTCGACTGCCCGATTTACGTGAACAAGAACGACGTGCCTTACCTCGACTGCTCGCCGTCCCAGATCAAGCCGCTCTCGGGCGCGGACAAGATCAAGGTGGGCGCGGTCGAGGTCGAGTGCGTGCACACGCCCGGCCACACACCGGGATCGCAGTGCTTCCACGTGCGTGGCCATCTGATCTCCGGCGACACCCTTTTTATCGGCGCCTGCGGCCGAACCGACCTTCCGGGCGGAAAGGCCGAGGACCTCTACTATTCCCTTACGCAGAAACTCGCGAAGTTCGACGACGCGACGGTGCTCTGCCCGGGCCATAATTACGCGGACCGCGCCACCACCACGATGGGGGACGAAAAGCGCACGAACCCGTACCTCCTCGTGGATTCCCTCCAGAATTTCCTTAAATTCCGCACCGGCGTCTCCGAATCCGGCCATTAATTCCGAAAAAGGAAAAGTTCGTTGACGCCTCGGTTTCGCCGGGTTACACTCTTTACTCATTTATGACAACAGCTTCCGCGACCCAGAAAACGAACCCTACGGCCGACATCGAGGCGCTCAAGAAAGTCGCGCTCCTTATCCGCCGCGACGTCATCAAGATGCTCGGCATCGCCGGCAACGGCCACCCCGGCGGGTCGCTTTCGGCGACCGACCTCCTGGCCGCCCTCTATTTCCACCACATGAAAATCGACGCGAAAAATCCCAAATGGGCCGACCGCGATCGCCTCGTCTTCTCGAAAGGCCATGGCTGCCCGGCGCTTTATTCCGCGCTCGCGCGCGCCGGCTATTTCCCGATCGATTGGCTCCTGACGCTCCGCAAGCTCGGAAGCCCGCTCCAGGGGCATCCCGACGTGCGCCGCCTCGCGGGCATCGAAGCCTCCACCGGCTCGCTCGGCCAGGGGCTTTCCATCGCGATCGGCATGGCCCTGGCGGCCCGCTTCGACAAAAAAGATTACAAGTCCTACGCGTTCATTTCAGACGGCGAGCTTAACGAGGGCCAGATCTGGGAAGCGGCCGCCTTCGCGTCGTTCCACAAGCTGAAGGACTGCATCACGATCCTCGACTACAACAAGTACCAGCTCGGCGGCGCCACGAAGGACATGCTCGACATGGAGCCCGTCGCGGACAAGTGGAAGGCGTTCGGCTGGGAGACGCGCGAAATCGACGGCCACGACATGAAGCAGGTCGACGAGGCTCTGACGTGGGCCCGCTCGGCCGTCTCCGCTCCGCGCATTATCATCGCGCACACCGTGAAGGGCAAGGGTGTTTCTTTCATGGAGAACAACAACAATTTCCACGGGGTCGCCAACACGAAGGACGAAACCGAGAAGGCTCTTCGCGAGCTGGGCGAGGAAGACGCCGAAATCCGCCGCATCTCCGGGATGATCAAATGACGGCTCTCACGCCTCGCAAAATCGGCGCCGCGACCCGCGACGCGTACGGCAAGGCCCTGGTCGAGCTCGGCAAAGAGAGCCAGGACATCATCGTGATGGACGCGGACCTTTCGAAGTCCACCCGCACCGAAAAATTCGGCAAGGCGTATCCCGACCGTTTCATCGACATCGGCATCCAGGAAATGAACCTGATCGGCATTGCGACAGGCCTGGCCTCCTGCGGCAAAATTCCGTTCGTCTCCTCGTTCGCGTGCTTCCTGATGTGCAAAGGCTACGAGCAGCTGCGCGTCGGCGTCGCGTTCCCGGAGCTCAACGTGAAAGTCGTCACGTCGCACGGCGGCATCTCGGTCGGCGAGGACGGCGCGTCCCAACAGTCGGTCGAAGACTTCGCGCTCGCGCTCTCGCTTCCGGGTTTTACGGTCATCGTGCCGTCGGACGAGCACTGCGCCAAGGCGCTCATCAAGAAATCGGCGTTCCATAAGGGTCCGGTCTACGTCCGCACCGGCCGCGCGAACACCGCGCTTCTCTACGACGAGAAGACTGAATTCAAGATCGGCAAAGGCATCCATCTCCGTCAGGGCAAGGACGTCACGCTGATCGGCTGCGGCATGCTCGCGTACGAATGCCTCGAAGCCGCCGAGATCCTTTCCAAAGAAGGCATCGAAGCCTCTGTCATCGACATGCACACGCTGAAGCCGCTGGACGAAGAGCTCGTGATCAAGGAAGCGAAAGCCACCGGCGCGGTGGTCGTCGCCGAAGAACACCTGACGTTCGGTGGGCTCGGTAGCGTGGTTTCCCAGTGCCTGTCCCGCAAATACCCCGTTCCTATGGAATTCGTCGGTCTGAACGACACGTACGCCGAGTCCGGAGCTCCGCAGGAGCTTATGGACAAGTACGGCCTCAATTCCAAGGGCGTCGCCGACGCGGCCCGCCGCGTCCTTCCACTCAAGAGACGATAAGCCCGAGGGCGTCACGCCTCGGGTGCGGCCGCACGGCCGCTTGGGCTCCAGACCCGACCCCGTTGACGTCACCCCTCAAGCACCCGAAAAAGATTCGGGCCATTTTTTTGTAACGTTTTACGGGGTGTAGCTCAGCTTGGCTAGAGCGCCAGCTTTGGGAGCTGGATGTCGCAGGTTCAAATCCTGTCACCCCGACCAGACTCGTCCCCGTAGCTCAGTTGGATAGAGCATCTGCCTTCTAAGCAGAGGGTCGTGCGTTCGAATCGCGCCGGGGACACGTTTTGTTTCACGAAGCCCGGAAAAATATGATCAAGAAAATCGTCCTCATCCTTCTTCTGGTTGCCGCCGCGACCGCCGGTGCCGCCGGAGTGGCTTATCGCAAGGCTCCCGGTTTCCTGCGCCAGTCGCTGACCGATGCGCTCGGAAAGACCGTGCGTATCCGCGACGTGCGTTACCGGTTTCCCGCGACCTTCCGTATCGAAGGCTTCGAAATCCTGGAAGGCGCGCCATTCGAAGGGGAGACGGCGTTCTCCGTCTCGCGTATGAACTTGACCCTCGCGCCGATGGCCGCGCTTAAAGGCAGGCTCGTGGTCCGTCGGGCCGAAGTCGACGGCGCCGAGGTGGTCTTACGAAAATCCAAGGACCGTTTTTACCACGCCCTCTCCGAAGCGATCCGGCCGGCTTCGAACAAGCCGGCTCTGCCGGGATCCCCAGACAGCCCCTCTCCGGACGAGCGGAAAGAGCGGACGACGCTCGTCGTGCGCGAGTTCGTGCTGAACGGCGGGCAGTTCCGATTCGTCGACTACGACGTGCAGGAGGGCGGTTTTGTCGTCGAATTCTCCAGCATCCGCGCCCTCGTTCACGACGCTTCCCTGCCTCCTCGCGATGAGCGGACTTCGTATCGCGTGAACGCCGAACTCGTTCAAGGCAGGGACCGCGTGCGGGGTAAGGTTGAACTGCAAGGCGTCACGCGGTTCGACACGCTGGACGGCGAAACCCGCCTGGACGCGACCGGGATCCAACTGCCCTATTTCAAGCCGTACGCGTCTCGCGTGACCCCCGCCGACATCCGCGAGGGAGAGCTCGAGTCCCGCGCGGCGGTCGAAATCCGTGACAAAAAAATCCAGCTCTCGGCGGATCTCACCCTGACGGGGCTCCTTTTTCAGGACTACGAAGCCGGAGAGGAACTCTTCGGCATGAAGGCCGACGAGATTCTTTCGTTCATGAAGGATTCGGCGGGGCGTCTTAAGCTTTCGATCCGTACGGGGTGGAATCTGGCCGACCCGTCGGTGAAGGCAAGCGACGTGATGCGCCGGGCCATCGGCCGTTCTCTGAAAGCCACCGTCGTCGGCAACGCGGGCACGCTCCTTCACCGCGCGATCCAGAAATACGGAGAGGTCGAACAGGCGGAGACGCCGAATCCGTCGGGCATGCCGGAGACGGACGAGAACCGCGAACGGCTGGAAGACGCGTTCGACAAGGTGAAAGGTTTCTTCGACTGATGGCGCAATCACCGAGAGCCGCCGAGCCGCTCTTGCACGCCGCGGCGCGGTACGCGATGCCCTTTGTGGCAGTCGCGGGTGCGACGGGCCTCCACTTCGCGTTCATGCGCGTGTGGGGCCACGACTTTCCGTATATTTTCTTCTTTCCCGTCGCGCTCGTGGCGGGTCTTTACGGCGGCCGCGGCCCGGGTATTCTCGCCGTGGTTCTCGCGACGCTCGCGTCGCAATACTTCTTCATCGAGCCCATTTACTCGTTCGCCGTGTCCGGCTTTTCGGATGCGCTCAGTCTGGCGTCGTTCGCCGGAGTTATGTTTATGATTGCCTTCGTTTCGGCCGGACACCGCCGCGGGTGGCTCGAGCTCGCCCGCGTCAGCGAACGGCACGCGGCGTTTATCCGGCAGTCGACCGAGGGGATCTGGCGGTTCGAGCTCGAACGGCCGCTCTCCACGCTGCTCAAGGAGGATGACCAGCTCGCGAATTTCTTCCGCTACGGTTTCCTCGCCGAGTGCAACGACGCGATGGCGCGGATGTACGGGTTCGCTTCGGCGTCCGAAATGATCGGGAAGAGGCTCGAGGACATTCTCGTGCCGTCCGACCGCATGAACATCGACTACCTTCGCGGCTTCATCCGTTCCGGCTACAGGCTAACCGGCGCCGAATCACACGAGGTGGACCGCGAAGGCCGGCGAAAATACTTTTTGAACGGCCTCGTCGGCATCGTGGAAAACGGCCACCTGGTCCGGGTTTGGGGCACGCAGGTCGACATCACCGAGCGGAAGCGGGCGGAACACGCGCTCGAGGAGACCGCCGAGGAGCTCGCGGCGTCTAATCGCGAGCTCGAGGAATTCGCCTACGTCGCCTCGCACGATCTCCAGGAGCCGGTCCGTAAAATTCTCACGTACGGAGAACGCCTTCGTTTGCGGCTCGGCGGGATTCCGGCGGAAGACCTCGACGGATTGGACCGTCTTTTGGGCGCCGCCAAGCGCATGCGCTCGGTGATCGAAGACCTGCTTCTATTTTCAAGGGTCGCCCGCGCGGACACGAGCTTCGAGCAGGTGAGCCTGAATGACGTGCTGGACGATGTCCTCGCCGACCTCGAGGTGGCCGTCGACGAATCGAAAGCCGTCGTCCGGGTGGAGGAACTGCCCGAGGTGTATGCGAACCCCTCTCAGATGAGACATGTCTTCCAGAACCTGATTTCGAACTCCATTAAGTTCGCCCGAATCGGCGTCGCGCCTATCGTGGAGGTCCGCATGCAGTCGGCCGACGGAGGGCGGGTCGAAATCGAAGTTTCGGACAACGGCATCGGCTTCGACGAAAAGTACGTCGACCGGATTTTCAAGCCGTTCCAGCGCCTGCACGGGCGCGACCATTACCAGGGGACCGGTATCGGCCTCTCGATTGCGCATAAGATCATCCAGCGCCACGGAGGCTCTATCCGGGCCTCGAGTCGGCCAGGAGAGGGAACGTCGTTCGTCGTGACCCTGCCCCTAGACCGCATTGACGCTGGCTCCAAACTCCATTAAACTAGGACCTCTTCTTCGGATTTTTGGTAGGTGTAGCTCAGCTGGTTAGAGCGTCTGACTGTGGCTCAGAAGGTCGCGGGTTCAAATCCCGTCACTTACCCCATTTTTAAGCCAGTTCTAGAGGGGAATGCCATTAGGGCATTTGCTTGGTTTACTACTAACTAGCCTGTGTTTGCCCGACGATTAGCACAAAACTAGCACAGTCGGGGTTGGCGCAGAGATCGGAAGGGGGCTATGGCTTAAACGCTGTAGCCCCTTTCTTTTGCCTCTTGGGCGAGCCGCAAGGCGGCTCTGCACCCTCTTTCCTCAGAGCTGCCGCCGCGCAGACCGCTTCGGGGGGGGGTGCCCCGGGGTAGCGGTCAAGATGAGGGGTGCCCACGGAAAATTCTATAAAATTTTTAGAAATGGACCCCTCTCAGAACTATGCATAGAATTAGCGCGTATGAGGGTTAAATGACCTCGTCAGAGCCAGAGCGCGGTGCTCCCGCCCCAGATGATCTTGTCGTTATTAGTCACTTCTAATCCGATTCTAATCTTCCTCTAACAGACCCTGCTGTATATTAAAATCTAACCCCATATTTATTTCCGTCTTTCAGAAAAATTAACCGAGTTTAGCTAACGTTCCAGCTAAAGGATCCCATGAGACGCAATCCCCTAAGGGCCGCATCAGGCCTCGTGGCTTTTTTTGTGCTTTTTATCCAAACTTTCGCTTACGCTGAAGATCTCCCCGCCGGCTACCAACCCGTCTCAGGCAGCTCGACTTACAAAGTGGAAGGCAAGACCGGGACGCTCCAAGCGTCCGACGCCGTCACGATAGGCGAGTGGTCGAAAGGGTTCGACATCGCCCAAGGAAACACATTCAACGCCCTTTTGCCAGCGAATGGGGCGCATCTGTCGCGCGACATCACCCAAAGCCCGTCGGAGATATTCGGCTCGCTGAACGTCCCCCAAGGTAAATTCTTTCTCGTGAATTCCAGCGGCGTGTATTTCTCTCCGACGGCCCAGGTCAACGCCGCTGGCCTAGTGGCCTCGACACTCGACATCAAAAACGACGACTTTCTCCGTCAAAACTTCAAATTCTTCCAAAACGGCAGCGCCTCATCCCTCGTGAATGAAGGGAAGATCACCGTCGGCGCGGGAGGCCTCGCGTTCCTGGGCGGGTCCGTCGAAAATAAAGGCGTCCTTTTGGCCCGGGAAGGAAACGTGGCGCTCGCCTCCGGAAAGGCCATGACCTTGAGCTTCGACCCGGAAGGGCTTGTGTCCGTCCTCGTCGATGAGAAGCTATCGGACGTTCCCGCGCCTAGGACAGACGCCGTCAAAAACAGCGGTTTCATCCGCGCCGAAGGCGGAAACGTGCTCTTGACCGCCGAGGCGCAGGACGGCCTCTTCGCGTCGCTTGTGAATCAGGAAGGCATCATCGAGGCGGGCAGCCTGTCAAACGCGAACGGAAAAATCACCCTTGTCTCCAACATAAGCACCGGAGTCGTCGGGAATTCAGGCATTTTAAAAGCGCCGGGCGGGTCTATCGAGGTTTTGGGCGAGAAGGCCGGAATGTTCGCGGGAGAAGCCACTGTCTCCGGCCCTAAAGCCGGGACCATCAATATCGGCGGAAACTTTCAAGGCAACGGCCCGCTCCGCGATGCGCAGTACACCACTGTCGGCAAAGACGCGAGCCTGAAAGCCGACTCTTCTCTAGGCGAAGGTGGAAGGATCATCGTCTGGTCGGACAAGGCCACTCAAGTTTATGGCAACTTATCGGCTAAAGGCGCAACGAAAGGCGGCTTCGTTGAGACCTCCGGCAAAGATTATCTCTATGTGGATAAGGCGCCTGAGATCGGCAGCGGAGGCACATGGCTTCTTGACCCGAGAAATATCACAATAACCAATTCGACAAGCGGCACAAGCCAAAGTGGCGGGACGTTTACACCCGCGTCCGACAACGCGACGGTGAGCGCCTCGTCCATCAATAGCGCGCTCAATGTGGGTACGAATGTCATCGTTAACACCAACAACTCTACCGGTTTCCAATCGGGGAACATCACGGTCGCAAGCGCTATTTCAAAAACGTCCGGTCCCGATGTCTCTTTAACCTTGACGGCGGCGAATAACATCAACGTCAACGCCACAATCACCTCCACGGCGGCAAAGCTAAACCTGAATCTTCTCGCGGACGACGATGCTTCCGGTGCGGGGGGAACATTCGTGACCCAGAGGATAGAGACAAATGGAGGGGATTTAGATAGCCGCGGACGAACGTTCCGCAACAGCGGTGCCGGGGAAATCCAGATGAATTCCGGCAGATTGAACATCGATGCGGGGAGCAGTATTTTTATCCAGACCCCGCTTCATTCGACATTTAGAGTCGATTTGGACGCGGCGCAAATAGAGATCACCGGCTCGCTGACCGACCCTTTCGATCTGTTCATTAACGGCTCGAATGTTTCGGCGCAAGGCGTTATTTCAGGCCTACGATCGGTGTCGATCCACTCGAATGAACTTCGTTTGGGAAGCGTTACCACTTCCGGGACCCAAAATTATGGTCCGATCCTGGACAATCTGCTGGAAAACACGAACATTTTATACGGCAATCTGACTGCCAGTGACAGCATTGCTTTGACCGGAAATACAATATTGGGTGCGCCCGTGCGTATTCAAAGCCCGTCGATCTCTTTCCAAAGCGCACTGATTCTTGCAGATAGCGGATATTATTATCAATTCGGATCTCTGACCGGCCCTTACAGTCTTGTTTTAGATGCAGGCACCAGCGGCGGCATCGGGTTTGCCGGCAGCTTCATCGAGGACCAGTGGGGCGATTACCGTTATACCGGCTATATGACGGACATCGGCAGCTTGAGGGCAGACTCGCTATATTTCAGGGGCTCCATCAACGCGCAGGGGCCGATCGACGTCCGATCGCCGAATATCGGGGTGGATCCGGGGTATATAAGTCCGCACGGCAGCGGTGGAGGGGGGTTCACGTCGCAGGGCGGCGATATCCATCTTGGGGGAGACCTGCATTCGGACGGTTACGGGGTCGCGATCCAAAGTAACGGGGGAGACATCACCGTAGATGGGGATGTCAGTAACAGCGGAAATTATTATGACACTCTCAATGTCAGCTCGGGCGCCGGGGACGTTTTTTTCAACGGCTCGGTCGCGACGGGCGCTCTTACGGTCACAAACACTAATAATTTGCGTTTCGGGGGAAACGTTATAACGCCCGAAGGCCAGACGATCACCGCAAGGACGATACGGACGAACGGGACGCATGAAGTAGGGGGCTTCGGCCCGCACCGGGATTTCACGATGACGGGCGATATCCTTGTCGAAAGCAACACGATCTTCCGCCAAACAACGGGAAACATCCAGATCGACGGCACGATCAATACGGCCACCGGCAACGAATCCCTGGCTATGATCGCCAGCCAATATCATGGGTCGGGAGAAGAATTTTATCCCGATGGAAATGTCACGCTGAATGGATCCGCCGGCGTCACGACCAAATTGAACGATATTTCGATCTCTGCGGAACGGGCTATTAGCATCAACAGAAATATCCACGCCTCGACGATCACGATGAACTCCCCTGTCAATACGGGCGCCAATACTTTTGCCTTGGCCGGAGATGAAATCAATCTTTTGGGCGCCGTTTCGGGAACCGGCAATTTGACGCTGCGGCCGCTATTTTTGAACCGCGGCATGAATATCGGCGGAACCGTCGACAGCGCCACCGCGCTCGACCTCACCCAATCCGACCTTTCTCAGCTGTCCAACGGGTTTAATTCCCTGACCCTCGGCAACTCCGGCGGTTTCGGGTACGTGAACATTGTCATGCCTGTCACATTTAACGATCCCGTTTCCCTCCTGTCTTCGGCCGGAGGCGCGATCAACGTGAATGGTCAAATTACTGGCGCCGATAATGCCTCCGTTTTACTGAATGGCGTCGCGACTAATTTAAATGCCAACATTCTGACCAATGGCAATGCCGTCACGATCAATGACAATGTCAGACTCCAGCGCGACTTGTCGATTCAAACGACCGGCGGAGGGAGGCCGGGAGCCAATATCGCCATCAATGGGACAGTAAACGGACTGACATCGGGCCAGGAAGACTTGTCGCTTTTGGCCGGTACGGGCAATATCAATCTGACGGGACAGGTGGGGTATAATCCGGCCACGGCAGTCGGCACTCGCGTGGGAAGGCTCTCGCTTCAGGGCACGTCGATCACAGCTAATAGCCTCGTTACCGCCTCCTCCATCGTTCAATCGCCCGCATCCGGCACGACGACGCTAAGCTCGTTGAATACCAACGGAGCGCTGGGCATCGATCTGAATGGAAATCTTTTTACGCTGAACGGCCCGATCACGACGTCCGGCGGCGGACCTTTGAGCATCACCAATTCAGGGCTTCTGACCATCGGTTCGGCGGCGGACATGACGTTGGACGGATCGTTTCTACAGGATGGAGCGGGACCTGTGCGTCTGGCAGGCGATATCCGCACGACCAATGATAATCTCACGTTTTTAGGTCCCATCACCTTGACCGGCGATCTTTTCCTTGGCACCGGAACTGGCATCGGAAATATTCTCTTTAACCGTTCTCTCTACGGAACGACTGCCGGACAGGAAGATTTGACGCTCCAAGCCGGCACCGGAAATATCACTTACAACGGCATCGGCGCCGGAGTCGGCCCGTCTCTTGGACGTCTGGTCATCCAAAGCGCGTTTAACGTCACGGCAAATAACGGCCTGTCGGCTTCTTCGCTATTGCAGACGGCCGGCACCGGAACGACGACGCTGAGCGGCTCCCTTCTGACGACCGGCGGACTGGGCATCGATCTAAACGGAACTAATTTTGTCCTAAATAATCCGATCACAACCACAGGCGGCGGGCCGCTGAGCATCACCAATTCGGGCACACTGACGATAGGGCTTAACGCCGACATGGCGCTCGATGGCGCCTTTTTACAGGACGGCACGGGACCTGTACGTCTGGCAGGCGATATCCGAACGACCAATGACAACATCACGTTCCAGCGAGCTGTCACGCTTACCGGCGACCTCTTCTTGGGAACTGGCACGGGCCTTGGCAATATTCTTTTTAACAGCACCCTTTATGGGACCACGTCGGGACAGGAAGACCTCACCCTCCAAGCGGGAACGGGGAATATTACCTTCAACGGGCAAGTCGGTTACAACCCGTCCACCGGTGTTGGTGTTCGTATCGGAAAACTCGTAGTCCAAAGCGTGCAAAATCTCTTGGCGAACAACATCATTACTGCCGCTTCGATCACCCAGCAGGAAGGCTTCGGCACCTCGACGTTCAGAAACATCCTGAGGACAAACATTTTGCCGGGGATCAGCCTTACGGGGAATAACTTCAGCCTGGCCGGCGCTATCGCGACGGCCGGACAGATCGTCATCAATTACCGCGGCACCGTCACACGCACCGGCACCTATTCCCCGACGCCGATATTAAGGAGAAGGTAGGACTATCGACGCATGGAAAAAAATCGGGGCTGGTTCGACGAGGCGCTTTATCTCCGCGGTATTGCGGCCACTTGTGTCTTGGTTACACACGCCTGGGGCCAGACCGTCAATCACGCCTCTCTACTAACCCCCGCGTATCTCATAGGCGTGACCACTTTCATCCTCACCAAAGGATTCATGACGTTTATGGCAGTGTCCGGGTTCGTATTGACGAATAAATACGCGCCCGACACCAACTGGATGGAGTTTTACACCAAGCGTCTCAGGGCGGTCGTGCCGCCTTACATTGCGTTTTCAGCGATCAATGTCGTGGGCCTGGCCTGGGGCACGAACGATTCTCACGGGCTTCAGAGAATCATCAAGGCGATCGCCAAAGGCGACAGCGCCGCGCATATGTGGTTTTTTGTCAGCATCATTCAGCTCTATCTTCTTTTTCCTCTCATTTATAAGATCTATCTATGGTTCGAAAGCCGACAGCGGGCGATTTGGCCCGTCGTCATCTCTTTTGCTCTCTTTGCCCTGTGGATCGGCCTCGAAGCCTTTGTACGCGTGATCGGGCCGGATAGGGGCACTCATCAGGGCTTTGACGCGGCAATCGAAGTTCTGCCGCCCCGCGTTTTCTTGAATGGGCTTCCATTTTTTGTAATGGGGATTTACGCGAGACGCCACTATGAAATGATCAAAGAAAAAGTGCTTAGGATGTCTGTCCCCATCTTGTTCATGGCACCGTTTGCGCTTGCGGTCACGGCGGCCCTAATAGAAGCCAATCGAGCCGCGACTTCTTTGAGAGGTGTCTATATTGAAGAGACCCCAATGGCGCTATTCATAAGCTGCCTGATAAAACCTTTATTGATAGTGCTGCATTTTCGCTTGGCGATATATTTGACCATGCATCCGTCTTTTGCTTTGGCGAAAATGTTCCGGCATATCGGCGGGCTCTCGTTCGGAATATTTTTGATTCATGTTTTAGTGCAGGTTCACGTTCAAAGAAGCCTCACTTCACTAGGGTTCGCCTATGACAATATTTTATTGTATCCCGTCTTATTTGCTCTGACACTCTGCCTCTCGTATGGAAGTGTATGGCTGCTCAGCAGGCTTCCATACAGCGAGTGGTATATCGGCGTCAAAAAACCTTCCCTTGCGAATGAACGCGTCGTGATAAGAGCCGCCGCCTAAAAACAGGCACCGGATGAGCTTGTTTTAGTCGTCCCTATATATTGTCATTAATCCAACACAGCGCCCGTCTGACTGCAATTAACGGAGTTATCGCTAAAGCAACAACTGGAAGGAAGGCCTCCATGAAACTCATGCCTCTACGGGCCGCCTCGGGCCTCGTGGCTTTTTTTTGTTTTTTATTCAAACCTTCGCGTACGCCGGAGACCTCCCCGCCGGCTACCAACCCGTCTCAGGCAATTCGTCTTACAAAATAGAAGGTAAGACCGGGACGCTCCAGGCGTCCGACGCCGTCACGATAGGCGAGTGGTCCAAAGGCTTCGACATTGCCCAAGGACACACGTTCAACGCGCTTTTGCCGGCCAACGGAGCGCATCTGTCG
The DNA here is from genome assembly GCA_964431835.1 of uncultured Planctomycetia bacterium. Lineage (GTDB taxonomy): Bacteria > Omnitrophota > Gorgyraeia > 2-02-FULL-51-18 > 2-02-FULL-51-18 > CAYSKO01. The sequence continues at coordinate 27,587 of CAYSKO010000011.1, forward strand.
CGTGACATTGACGTTACCCCTCTAAGCGTACAGGTTTTAAAGGGTTCGACCAAATCGTCGAAGGCGGCATTCCAAAAAATAGAACCATTTTGATTTGCGGGGGCGCGGGTAGCGTTGTTTTGATTGTGGCAAATGCCTTAAGATTGCGCAGGATTCCTCTTTGAAAGGAGTCCAATAGGACCCCTCTCAAGTATACGTATCTATTTCCCCGCATTAAGCATAGAATTCATCCATCTTGCCTTCCGGTACTTGCCAAGCAGGCCTTTCTTTCCGTTTTCTCCTCCTCCACGCCCGTTAAAAGGAGCTCCAAATGGCCAAACTCAAAACTCAGCAAACCGAGAGACAAAACAACACGCCGGTCAGCATCGTCTGGGACGGCATCCTGCTTCTGCCGATCTTCGGCATGATCGATTCCACGAAGGTGCAGAGCACCATGGAAGCGATGCTTGAAAAGATCCTGGAAACCGAAGCGAAGATCATCATTCTGGACATCCTCGGCGTCGCGGCCGTCGACAGCGCCGTCGCCAACAACATCGTCAAAATCACCAAAGCCACGAAGCTCATGGGCTGCGACTGCATCGTATCCGGTATTTCGCCCGCCATCGCACAGACCATCGTGCATCTGGGCGTCAGCCTCGGCGAGGTCGTGACGAAGGCCACCTTGAAGGACGCGCTCGAACTCGCTTTTGCGGCCTGCTCGCTCGAAGTCCGGGACAAGACCAAAGAGCCGACGTTCAGGAAAAAAGAATAGCGATCCGGTGAAGATCGCCTACAACTGCCTGATCGTCGATTACAGGGACGAAGTGACCGACCAGAAGGTTTCTTCGTTTCAAAAGCTCGTTCTCGACCAGGCGCTCCTCGGAAACGTCAAAGGAGTGATCCTGGACGTGTCGGCGGTCACTCTCATGGATTCGTTCGCGAGCCGGAGCCTTCTCGACACCTGCCGGATGACGAACCTTTTGGGAAAACGCGCGATCGTGGTCGGCATGAAGCCCGCCGTCGTTTTTTCGCTGGTCGACATGGATGTCGAGCTGAACGGTGTCGAGACGGCCGTAAATGTCGAGAGCGCGATGACTCTTATCGATCCGCCCGCGGACAAAATCATAAAAGACATCGGAGAAGAGCTTGACGAAAACGAAGATTCGGAAGAATCCGAAGGCGACGAAAAAGACGCCGTCGCAGATGCCGCCCAAGAGGGCCGGGAAGACTAAGCTTGTCCGTATCTCCTGCAGGGCGGATATCGAAACGGCCGTCGACTGTTCGATATCATACGCCTCTGAAATAGGTTTTAAGTCCGCCGAGCGATGCATGATCGGCACGACGGTGTCAGAGCTGGCGACGAATATCTTTCGTTACGCGACTGCGGGTGGTGAGATACGGATCGCGGAGTCTTCGTCGCGAAAGACCGGAATAGTAATCATCGCAAAAGACGACGGTCCCGGCATCAAGAACCTGAAAAAAGCGATGAAGGACAGCTACACCACGACGGTCGGAAGCCTCGGCATCGGCCTGCCCGGAGCCCGGAGGCTGATGGACGTATTTCGTATCCAATCGGGCAGAGGCACGGTCGTGACGGTAAAAAAATGGCTCAAGTGACCCCAGCCGCCGACTTTCATTTTTTAAACAAGCGCTGGTCTCCGGCAGAACCCTGCGCGGATACGGGATTCATTAAGGAAAGCAAGGGATCCGTCTTTTTCGCTCTCGCCGACGTGGCCGGTCACGGCCGCAGCGCCGCCGTGTTCGTCCCCAAGATTCTGAAGCATTTTAAAAAAAATTACGACAAAGACCTCGTCGATACGATGAACAGCCTTCACGACCTCCTGAGGGGGACCCGGGGCGCCGCCGCGGTGGCGGGCCGGATGAATCTGACGGGTGGGCGCGTGGAGTACGTGGGGCTCGGCAACATCTCCGTGCGGAAGTTCGGAAAAAACCCGGTCAGGAAGGTTTCCAACGAGGGGATCATCGGGTACGTGATCCCCGCGGCGAAAAAAGAAAGCGTTAAGATGTCCAAAAAGGACGTCCTGTTACTTTATACCGACGGAATCAGGGATCACTTCGATGCGTCGGAATGCCCGTCCGGTTTTTTCGACCTTTCGGCAAAAAAAATAGCGGGCGGCATCATGAAGTTCTTCAATAAAGGCAATGATGATGCAGGATGCATCGTTTTACGGTATAAAAACGGCTGAGCTCGCCGAGCTGTCGATTTCCGATCAAAACTCTATCCCGGAGAATCGGAAAAAAATCGACCGCGTGTTCAGCCTCTTCGGCTACGATGTTTTTTTATCGACCTACATCGCCACGCTCTTCTCCGACATTTTTCGTGAAATGCTCCTGGGACAGACGCCCAAATTAAAGATCAGCATCCACGGCAAGAAGGAGCCCTATTTCCTCGCGTTTTCCTTTTCGCTGCCCCGCGGGAGCGGCCTCATGCGGCGCATCAAATGCTCGTTCGACGAGGTCAAGGTCACGGCCGGGCCGAAAGCGAATCACATCCTGGCTTTCTCGCGCCTACACGTCAATGGCATGTCCGGCCAACTCCTCAAGGAACTGAGGAAGGCTCTTGAATTCAAGTCGAAGGAAGAACTCTACCGGGAGCTGGATTCGACGTATACAAAATTGAATTCGTCGAAAAAAATGGCGCAGATGGAGAAGATGAGCGCCGTCGGGACCCTTTCGGCCGGCATCGCCCATGAGCTGAACAATCCCCTCATGGGAATTATCAATTTCGTGCAGTACTGCCTGAAGCACACTCCGCCGGAGGACAAAAGGCACGGTGTTCTGAGTGACGCCAAGCGAGAGGCGCTTCGCTGCGCGGAACTCGTTCAGAACATGCTGTCGTTTTCGCGTCTGGAAGAAAGCGGCGTCGAAGAGATTACCATAGAAGAGCACGATATCGGCCCGGTTTTCGACGAAGCGCTGAAGCTTCTGCTTTACAGGATCGAAAAAGAGAACGTCCAGGTGGTGAGGGAAAAGAGCGCCGCGGTGTCCGTCGCGATGAACAGGAATCAGCTGAAGCAGGTCCTGCTCAGCGTGACTTCCAACGCCCTCGACGCCATGCGGCTGTCGAAAAAGAAAATACTGACGCTCAAGACGATTGTCAGCGGCAAGGTGGTCTCCATTTTCATCGGGGATACGGGAACGGGCATTTCCAAGGACGTCCTTTCCCGGATATTCGACCCCTTTTTCACGACCAAGCCGGTCGGGCAGGGCACCGGCCTGGGACTCACCATCTGCCAGACGATCGTCGGGAAGCACGCCGGGGAAATCAAAGTCAATTCGGAATCCGGTAAAGGAACCGTCTTCGAGATTCTTTTGCCATTACAGGGGACGCCACATGCCTAAAAAAATACTCGTGATCGACGACGAAGATTCGATCAGAAAATCGTTCGTGCTGGCGCTCGAGGACGTGGACTGCAAAGTCGACACGGCCTCTTCCGGCGAGGAGGGTGTCAAAAAGACCGCCGCGAAATACGATATCATTTTTTGCGACTTGAAGATGCCGGGGCTGAGCGGCGTCGAGACGGTGAGATTGATCCGGAAGAAAGACAAGAAGACCCCGATTTTCATTGTCACCGCTTTTTCGAAGGAATTTGCCGAAGGACTAAAAAAACTCGAAAAGGACGACATCGACTTTCAGTTGCTCAGCAAGCCCCTTTCGAGCGACAAGATCGTGGCGATCGTAGAGGGAACGTTGGAAGGGCTGGCGAGTTATTGATGAAACATGAATACGCGCTGTACGTCGCAGGAAAAAACGGTACAATGAGCCGAAAAATCATCGCGTGCGTCACCGAGTACCTTAAGAAGAGGCTTGGCAACGGCTTTAAGCTCAATATCATCGACGTGATCGACAACCCCGAGACGGCGCTGAAAGAAGGGATTCTGGTCACCCCTTCCTGGGTCCGCACTTCGCCCGCGCCGAAGAAAAAAATCGTCGGTAATTTTTGCCTGGAAGCCAACGTCTCCCGCGGACTGGACATCCTTTCCTCATGAACCCCACACCCGAAGAAAAAGCGTTGAATTTCGACCAGATCATTCAGAACAGCTGCGAAGGCATCCTGATCGTCGACGCCGCTGGCCTGATCCGATTCGCCAATCCGGCGGCCTACAGGCTACTCAGCCATCAGGGCGACCTCATCGACAAGTCGTTCGGCCAACCGTTGAAAGACGACAAAGCCGTCGAGCTGGGCATCATGCGCCTGAACGAAAAGATGGGCATCGGCGAGATGCGGATCACGGAAACCATCTGGCAAGGAGAAAAAGCCTCTCTCGTGCTTCTTTTGGACATCACGGAGCTGAAGTACGCCCAGGACGATCTGCAAAAAATCAACGATCAGCTGGAGCTTAGGGTTAAAGAACGGACCGCGGAGATCCTTCGTTACGTCGAGGAGCTCAAAGGTTCCAACGAACGCCTTTTCAGCGCGAATAAAGAACTCGAGCAATTTGCCTACGTCGCTTCACACGATCTCCAGGAGCCTCTTCGAAAAATCACCACTTACGGCGACCGTCTGGTGGACTACAAATTTACCGACCCCAAGTACAAAGACTATCTCGTCCGCATGACCAAGGCGGCGCTCGGGATGTCGCACCTCGTCGAAAGCCTCCTCGAATTTTCAAGATTTCCGGACGAGCTGTCTATGGAAGTTTGCGATCTCGGAGAGGTGATTCAGGATGTCATCGATGCGCTGGAGGTGAAGATCGAGCAGACCGGGACGACTGTCCAATTCAAGAATCTCCCGAAGGTGCAGGCCAACAAAGCTCAAATGAGCCACCTTTTCCAGAATTTGATCGAGAACTCCATCAAATTCACACGCAAAGGAATCGCGCCTTTGATCCTACTGGAAAGCGTGCCGGAAAACGACGAGAACGTCGTGATCAGTATCAAGGACAACGGGATCGGCATCGATGAACAATACTTCGAGGTCGTGTTCATGCCTTTTAAAAGACTTCACGCCCGCTCCGAATACGAAGGTGCGGGCATCGGCCTGTCCATCGTGAAAAAGATCGCCGATAACCATAAAGGAAGCGTGCGAATAACCAGCGTCGTCAACGAAGGCTCCGTTTTTATCCTCACGCTACCGGTGGTTCGGGATTTGTCTGAATCGACCTCCTGACAATCGCCGCGCGCCTTTTACTCGCTACGCAGTAGATTTAGCTAATATTTTCTTAACCTTCGTATAATGGCGTTTAGGCTAATTTATTAACGAAAAGCCATAATCGAGACAGCAACAGTAATCGGACAAGATGAACAGCGAAAAACCGTTTCTTACGGACGTAATGGAGCTTCGGCGGCGCGCGCTAGCCAAGACTCCCGTAAAAGTAATTTTTTTGATGGAGACAGCCCAACATAATGCGTTCAGGTCGCCTGGCGCCCCGTCAATTGAGGGGCTGAGGAACAAGCCGACGCGATGGCCCAAGAAAGAAATTGAGAGCGGGAGAGACGAGGATCGACAAGCGAAGAAGAAACACTTTAATACCCACGGGATATGGGATTCTATTCGCCGACGAGGCACTAGACGAGACAAATGAAGAATATGATTGAGCTGTTTTGACCTTACCCCCTAAAACCGTACAGTTGCCAAAGGCGTTCTCCTGGGTGTAAAAGTAAGAATAAGGAGACGCATCCCATGCCCAAAGGCATCAAGAACACCGAAGAACAGATCATCGCCGTACTAAAACAAGCCGCCGCCGGAGTCCCGATCCAGGACCTCTGCCGCCAGCAGAATATCTCAAGCGCCACCTTCTACAAGTGGAAGTCGAAGTTTGGCGGGATGGAGGTCTCCGACGCCAGGAGGCTCCGCTCCCTAGAGGATGAGAACCGCAAGCTTAAGACCATCGTCGCGGATCTGACGCTGGACAACCAAGCCCTGAGGGCCCTCTCCTCAAAAAACTTCTTAAGCCCAAGGTGAAGCGCCTGGCGGCGGGCCGCCTGTGTGAGTCCTTTGGGCTTTCCGTGGGCCGGGCAACGGGCCTCGTGTCTCTAAGACGGGCGATTTTTTATTACAAGCCAAGCGCTGTCAGGGATGATTCAGGCGTTGTCGCGCGCATGAGGCAGCTCATCGACAAGAATAAGTCGATAGGACTTCCCATGATGCACGTGATTCTAAGAAGAGAAGGCCTTGTGAAGAATCACAAGCGCACCGAGAGGATCTACCGGGAGCAGAACCTGGCTATCAAGCTCAGGAAGAGCCGTAAGCGCGCCGCGGGGACCCGGATCGTACTGTCGGCCGCCCGTCGACCCAACGAGCGCTGGTCGATGGACTTTGTGCGGTGCGCTCTCTGGGGTGGCAGGAGATTTAGGATGCTGACGGTTGTCGATCAGTTCACGAAGGAGTGTCCTGTAATCGAAGTTGATACTTCCATCACAGGATTCAGAGTTTCAAGGGTTCTTGAATGGCTCTCTATGACTAGAGGGTTGCCGGAATCCATCACCGTCGACAATGGCCCTGAGTTTGCGGGAATGGCGCTCGACCGGTGGGCCTACACGAAGAACGTAAAGCTGAGCTTCATTCGGCCGGGCAAGCCGGTTGAGAATGCGTTCATCGAATCCTTCAACGGCAGACTACGGCAGGTATGCTTAAATCAACATCACTTCCTGGACCTTGAGGAAGCCAGGAAGACGATCGAAGAATGGCGCATGAGCTATAATGACTTCAGGCCTCATCGGTCACTGGATGGATTGACGCCTGAGGGATTTGCTAGGCAGTGGCAGGATAAAAACGACAACCAAACACCCAAGAATTGCCTTTAAAACCTGTACGCTTAGAGGGGTAACGTCATGCTGACCGCTGTGATTTTACTGTCGAAGAGAATAGCTGCCAACTGAGGAGGGAGTATGAAGTCGATCGCCAAGTCAATGAAGGGTGGGGGTGGGCGATGAAAAAATTTAGCGTGGCAGCGGCGTTCGCTCTGATTGTTTTGCTGGGGTTTTGCGGGTTGTCGTCGGCAGATTCCATGAGCGGAGAGGTCGTTTCGCTTGATTTGGACGTCAAGGCTATGACTTTAAAAGTGAAAAATCCGTTCACCCAAAAAGAGATTCCTACGAGGTTCGTCTGGGTGACGGGTTCTTCGGAGGGGGCCGTCCTCAAAGATCTGAAGCCGGGCGACCGCATTCGGGTGAGGGCGGACAAGGACGTCTTCGGTCGCTATTTGGTTAAAAAAGTCGTCAGGGCCTGAAATTATCCGTTAAGCCGAATTACTTTGGCTTCTCCGGGCCTTTCCTTTGTAATAGTCCGGGAGGTGATTTATGCATGATTTCCGCGAACTGCTCGACCTTTCGGTGCTCAACAACACCCTGAAAGACTATCTTGTCGCACTAGCCTGTCTGGTCGGGCTCGTGCTTGTTTTGTTTTTCTTGAAGCGGGTACTGATCGGGCATTTAAGCCGGTTGGCGACGAAAACGGCCACGGATTTCGACGATTTTCTCGTTTCCGTTCTGGCGCAAATCGGCGCCCCCACTTTCATCGCCGTGTCCTTGTACGCCGTGACTCTCCCGCTCGAACTGGAGGGCGCCTCTCGCCAGTTCGTCCGGTATATCTTCATTTTTGTTCTGACGATCCGGGTGGTGCTCATCCTGCAGGCGATCATCCGTTACGCAGTCGGAAAATCGTACCGGCGCGCGCGACCCAGCGACCTTGCGGCCGACACGATGGTCAGGAACATTTCGAACGTGTTGGGGGTGGCGGTTTGGGCGTTGGGCGTCGTTTTCATTCTCGACAACATGGGATTCGACATTTCGGCGCTGGTGGCCGGCCTGGGAATCGGCGGTATTGCCATCGCGATGGCGGCCCAGGCGATTTTGGGCGACCTCTTCAGTGCGGTCTCCATTTTCACGGATAAGCCGTTCGAAGTCGGAGACTTTATCATCGTCGACGACCTGCTGGGGACGGTTGAGTACGTGGGCCTGAAAACGACGCGCATCCGCAGTCTTCACGGCGAACAGCTGATTTTCGCCAATTCGGACCTCACCAAAAGCAGGATCAAAAATTACAAGCGCATGGAAATCCGCCGGATCGCGTTCAAAATCGGCGTGGTTTACCAGACCCCCGCCGACAAGGTGAAGGCCATCCCCATCCTGATCCGGAAAATTATCGCCGAGACGCAGGATGTGAGGATCGACCGCGTTCACTTCCAGAGCTTCGGGGACTTTTCCTTGGTCTATGAGATCGTTTATTTCGTCCTTTCCCCGGACTATAACGTCTACATGGACAAGCAGCAGGCCATCAACGTCGCCATCAAGGAAGCTTTCGAAAGCGAGGGCATTGAATTCGCTTATCCGACCCAGATGCTGTATCATTCCGGCCTCGCTGCCCCCGCAGAAATGCGGAAGTGATTGGATAGCCCCACCCTACCCCGCCTCCCTGGCGGATTCGGTAACCGATGTTTCCGATCCTAGAACCCAGCCTATGAAAAAAAACAACTCTAGGAAACGGACCGTACTCATCGTTATTTTCTTTTTTTTGATTGTGACCGTGGCAGGTGTTTCGTGGGCGGCCGTCAACAGCGCAAAAGCCTCGGCGCTGGTCCTTTCGACGCTATTGAGGGCTTCTTTTCCCGTGGAGACGCTTCAGTATGGGCGCGTTACGGGGAGCCTGATCGCGGGACTGACGGCGAGAGAGGTCCACATAGGGCTCGTCAGTGGAGAATCCGCTTTTATTTCGGAACTTTCTTTGGAACCTGTGCGCCGATGGCCGCTCATAATCCAGCTCAAGGGGAGAGGAATCGCGCTCAAGACCTTGAGTGCCGGCGATTGCTTTGCGGACGAAGCCCGGTTCGAGGCGGGGCGTCTGGAAGCGGAGGGTGTTCATGCGGGGGCTGTGTCTTGGGGCGGCGTTGAGGCGGCGATCGCTTTGAAAAGCGTGACGTTGGATTTTTCGGACGCCGAGAACTTGAAAGCAAAAATCGAGTCGGTGCGTCTCGATTCCAAAGAATTCGGATCCGCCGAGGCCAAAAGCGCGTTTTGGGAATCGTCCGGCGCCCTTCGCTTTTCCGGCATTAAAATCGGACGAATCCGTGAACTGCCCGAAGCGGCCGTCGAAATTCAGGGCTTGTCTTTGGACTTGAATTCCGCAATGAAGGTCATGAAGATCGACAACGGGCAGCTCCGTATCGGTTCTTCGCAGCCGGTTCTTTTCTATGGAAGCGCCGAGTCCGGCGAAGTGGATTTTCGGGTCTTCACCAAGGAGCTGGAGTTGCGGGATCTGCTCCCTATTTTCTCGGACCACGCGATCCCGAGGCACCTTTCCGGTTTCCTTGAAGACGTCGACCTTGAAATAAGGGGGACTCCGCAGCAACCGCTGATTTCCGGGAGTCTCTATGCCCGCAAATTTTCATACCGCCAATTCTATCTCCGCGATTCCGCATGGAAGACGGAAGGGCTGCGTTTTAAAATCAAAAAGGACGCGTTTGCGGTGTCGGGCCGTCTTTCCGTCGAGGGGGGTCGATTGAGCCGGGGCGACACCGTCGTGACCGTGGAGCCGGGCCGCCTGGATTTTGACGAAAATCCCATGGAACCCAAGATGAATTTGAACGGAGTCTCGCTTATCGATAAAACCAAGATCCGGCTTTCATTGAGAGGCTCTCCGGAGAAGCCTGATTTTCGCCTGCTCTCCGACCCGTCTTACCCCGAAGAAAAGCTCGTCGTGATGCTGGCTACCGGACGGATTTGGAGGGGTTCCGAAAAAGCGATTGAGGAGGGAAGACTATCACTAGACGCTGCCAAGGAATTTTTGGATTATTTTTTGCTCGGTGGTTCGGGGCACCGGATCGCTTCGCGGCTTGGAATCAGGGAAATGTCGCTGGCCGTCACCGAGGAATCCGAAAGTGTTCGCTTGAAGAAGGAAATATCGAAGAAGGTGGATCTCGGTTATGGGGTCGAAAGAAAAAAGATCGTCGAGAAAGAGCCGTCCGCGGTTGCGCAATTGGTGGGCCTTGATTACAGGGTATCAAGGAATACGATCGTTTCTGTGGAGGGAAAAATCGCCACGAAGCCCACGCCCTCTCCCGAAGAGGTTTTGGAGGACAAATCGGCTCCCGCGACCAATAAGAGCGTTCTTGTTAAGGTGGACCGCCGGTTTTAGGCGTTGAGAGGACGGAGAAATACGCTTTCCCTTGCCCAGTCACAAGTAATTCATTATAATTATTAATATTTAGCAAGTGGGTCTAAGAAAAAGCATATTTCTTAGAGGGCTTTTCAGATGGTCGGGCCGCCGTCTGGTGTGCATCAAATTACACCAGATGGCGGTCTTCTATATTAAACGGATGAAATTTGAAAGTATTACCGCGCTAATAACTTTTTCATTGATTTGTTTTTTTACGCCCATCGTTTATGCCGAGGACCTGCTTTACACGGACGAGCAGGCTGATTGCGCCGCTCAAATGATTTTTATGAATGAATGCTCGGGTAAGGAGCAGAATCTGCTTTATTGGTCGCCCGATGAGGATTTCCCATCTTTGGGAATCGGGCATTTTATTTGGTATCCCGAAAAATTTACAGGGCCTTACTGGGAGTCCTTTCCGGGCTATCTTGATTTTGCCAAAGAGATCGGTCTTAAAATGCCGGATTGGATTGAAGCCTTGCCTGACAAGCGCGCTCCGTGGAAAAGCCGGGAGGAGTTTGAGCAGGATCTCGGTAGCGATAGAGTGGGCGAGCTTCGTCAGTTTTTAAGCCACACCAAGCGCGAGCAGGCCCATTACATCCTTCGCCGATTCCGCAAGGTTTTTCCTCAAATCCTGAACGACTTGGATGAGGCGGACCGTCAACCGGTTCAAGAGAAATACGATCTATTGATGATGCGGCATGAGCGGGCATTTGCGATGATCGATTACGTTAATTTTAAAGGGGAAGGGTTTCGTGTGGACGCGCGATATGAAGGGGTTGGCTGGGGATTGGCCCAGGTTCTTCTGGAGATGCGGGTGCCCGATGATCCCGACAACACCCTGGCTGAGTTTATTCTCGCGGCTGAACGTGTTCTTGAACGGCGCGTTAGCCATGCGCCAAAACCCGAACTGGAAGCCAAGTGGTTGCCGGGTTGGAAAAATCGTGTCCGTGGTTATAATAAGATTAATTGTAAATAACCCATGAAAGTAACCTTAAGACTCATTCTTTCGCTCATCCTCGTTACCACAGTTGTCGCGCTGGGATCTTCTGTCTGGCAGGCGCGCCAGGAAGAGACACGCCTGAAAATTGAACTCGAAAAACGCGTGGATTTTGTCGCCGACGGGCTCGGGGATCTTCTTCTTCCTTCCTTGGTAAGCGGCCAGATAGACGTTTCGAAGCGTATCATCGAAAAATTTTCGAATCGGGAGAAACTTCTCGGGATATCTATTTACGATTCAACCCGGCACTTGATCGTCGCGTCGCAAAATATTGAATCGATCATCGGAGATGTGTCGAGGTCCGCCGTTGAACCCGTCCTGTCTGATGAAAATAAAAGCTACGGACGCCTTATCGACCTGGGAAAGGACAAGGCCCACGCCTATTCGGTGATTCTTAATCCCGAAGGCCCTAACACGTATGTTTTGACACTATTTCATCAGACTCAATATATCCATGACCGGGTAAAGAGGATTTGGATCAACGCTTTTTGGCGTCTCAGCCTGCAGATATTGGTCATTTCGCTTACAACGCTTCTTATTTTTTATTTGAACGTCATGTCGCCGATCAGAAGAACTGCCGAATGGGTCAAAAAGATTCGTTTGGGGGAAGACACCGATCACGAAAAGCCTGAGCCGCTGCTGGGGCCGCTCGCCAAAGAGGTTTCGCACATGGCTAAAAGCCTTCAAATGGCGCGCCGATCCGCGGAAGAAGAGGCCAGACTGCGCCATGCCTCGGAATCGGTTTGGACGGCGGAACGATTAAAGGAATTCGTCCGAATCAAATTAGACAAAAGGCCTTTGTTTGTCGTTTCTCACCGGGAACCTTATATGCACGTGAAAAAGGGGAGCGCCGTCGAATGGATCGTTCCGGCGAGCGGTCTTGTGACTGCCATCGAACCGGTTTTGAAGGCTTGTGGCGGCACGTGGATTGCCCAGGGCGCGGGAAATGCCGACAAAGATACGGTCGACCAGAACGACAAAATCCGGGTCCCGCCGGACGACCCGCAGTACACCCTCAAGAGAATCTGGTTATCCCGAGGTGAAGAAGAAGGCTACTATTATGGTTTTTCCAATGAGGGGCTATGGCCGCTTTGCCATATCGCGCACACGAGGCCCACGTTCCGCGCCACCGATTGGTTTGCCTATAGGGAAGTGAATAAAAAATTTGCCGAATCGGTCCTGAAAGAGCTCGAAGGAACCAGTGAGCCATGTGTCCTCATCCAGGATTATCATTTTGCGCTGCTACCTGCACTTATCAAAGCCGCGCGGCCCGATGCTCGCGTGGCGTTATTTTGGCATATCCCGTGGCCGAATCCAGAGTCGTTTGGAATTTGTCCCTGGCACAAGGAGGTTTTGAAGGGAATGCTTGGTGCTGATATTATCGGCTTCCACACTCAATTTCATTGCAACAATTTCATCCAAACCGTCGATCGTTTCCTCGAAAGCCGCATCGATTACGAACATTTCACCGTGACGCGGGAAGCCCACACGACTTCAATCAAGCCGTTTCCTATCAGCATCGCCGACGATGCGCCAAAGAAGCCCCTCCAAACCGATAGGGCGGGCCTATTGAAACCATATGGAATTCACGCGCAATACCTTGGCATCGGCGTCGATCGTCTGGATTATACCAAAGGAATCATCGAGCGCTTTCGCGCGGTCGAGTACTTCCTCGAGACGAACCCTATTTACCAGGGAAAATTCACTTTCATCGAGCTGGGAGCACCGAGCCGGACGCTTATTCCGAAATATCAGGAATTCATGAACGAAATCGAGAAGGAAGTGGAAAGGATCAACGAGAAGTTCAAGGTCAAAAATTGGCAGGCGATTCTATTTTTAAAGAAGCACCACAGCCACGAGGAAATCGCCCCGTTTTACCGGTTCTCGGACGTCTGCCTTGTGACTTCTTTGCATGACGGCATGAATCTTGTTGCAAAGGAATTTGTTCATGCGCGGGAAGACGAGAAAGGAGTTCTGGTCCTCAGCGAATTTACGGGAGCGGCCAGGGAGCTCAAGGATGCCTTGATCGTGAATCCTTATGATGCGATACAGACTTCCGAGGCAATACGCGCCGCACTCGAGATGTCGGATCAGGAGCAAACGAAGCGCATGAAACGCATGCGAGCCGGAGTGAAATCGAGAAATATTTATAAATGGGCCGCTGATCTTGTGGGTGACTTGGCGGAAGTTAGCAGATGAAGGTCGCCACCAATGAGCGCGTATGCAACCCCATCCAGTCCTCTCGTGAAAGCCATTTCGATAGGGGGGAGGTTCTGATCCAATTGCTGGCAAATTAGGAAGGCGTTAGGCTGATTCTGACCTTTCTTAAATATCTCTAATTCAAATCTAATCCCGTCCTAATATCTAGTGCGATATTTTATAAGAAGAGATAAGTTTTCCCGCCCGTCGCACCCCTTTCTTTACAAGCCTGTCCAATTTTTAGAAAGGAGTTTTTATGAAAAAGCATATATTTCTTGCCGCGTGCGCGCTAGTTTCCGCGCCCTTGGCTGTTTACGCCGACACAGGCCCTGGATTATCCAATCAAATAACCGATCGGCAAATAACGTCCGCCATCGAAAAAGACATGCAGACAGACTCCGCGATATCGGCGCACCTGGTGGAAGTAGACACGAAAAGCGGCGTCGTGACGATTTCCGGATATGTGGGCAACCTTCTTGAGAAAGACCGGGCGCTTGAGATAGCTGAATCCAACCGTGGGGTCCGCGCGGTGATTAACAAGCTTCAAGTCCGCTCGTTGTACAGAGGAGATCAGGAGATATTAAACGACGTTAAGATGGCGCTCGTTGAAGATCCCGCAACGGACGGATATGAAATCGCGGTGTCCGTGTACGGAGGCGTTGTAAAGCTGACCGGCACGGTGGATTCGTGGGCCAAAAAACAATTATCGATGGAAGTGGCCCGCGGAGTCAGAGGAGTTAAAGATGTGAAAGATAATTTGACCGCGGCGTCGCCTCAACCCGTTGTTTAAAATTTCGGAGGCGTTCCTCCCCGTAACACCCCTGCACGACATTTCACAGAAAAATTCCACCCCGTTTAATCTTAAACGCCCTCACGCCATTCGTCCCGCCGCTCTTCTTTTATTGAGGAAGGGTATGACCTATAAATAAGTTGAAGCGTTCACTGATGCGACAATCGATTTATTGCAATCGCCGAATGCTATGGGTGGCTTTGTTTGGTTTGCTCTGCTGGGGTGCGATGGCGCCAATGCTTGGGGCAAAGGAAGTCGGTAATACGTCAAACAATCAACCCGATGCAAACGAAAAAGAGCTTTCCTTCCCATTGGTGAAGGTGGCGGTGCAACCCACCGCTAGCGATGAGGATATCCGCAAGCGGCTCCAGAGTGTTATGAATACCACTCACTGGTTTTCCGACCCCGAAGTCCAAGTCAATGACGGGGTTGTTTTTCTTAGGGGCAGGGCGCAGACCGATGAGATAAGGATGTGGGCCGGCCACCTAGCGCGCAATACCCAGGATGTGGTTGCCGTGGCCAACTTGATTGAAACATCCAAGCCATCTGTATGGAAATTTCGCGGTGCGTTGAATGCGTTGTCTTTGTTAGGACGTGATTTCATTCAGTCCCTGCCTCTCTTAATTTTTGGATTATTTATCATGTGTTTGTCGGCAGGGGCTTGTTGGTTAGCAAAGCGTTATGCTCAATTATTTCTGCAGAACCGAGTTCGTCCGAAACTCCTGAGGAGTGTGCTTTCGTGGGTGGTAGGGGCGTTTGTGTTTCTTTTAGGCACCTATATTGTCTTGAGAGTCTCAGGATTGACCCAACTGGCTTTAACCATAATTGGTGGCACAGGTCTGGTTGGTTTGGTGGTTGGGATTGCCTTTCGCGATATTGTGGAAGGCTTTCTGGCTAGTATTTTCCTAAGTATGCAAAGGCCGTTTGAGACAGGCGATCTGATCGAAATTGTTGGTGTGGTCGGGTATGTGCACCAGCTGAACATTAGAACGACCGTTCTAATGACGCTTGACGGTAACCTGGCGCAAGTTCCTAATGCCTTGGTTTACAAGAGTACACTTTGTAATTTTACGAGCAGTCCAAACCGTCGTGAGAGCTTCATCATTGGCATTGGTTATGATGACTCGATTGACGAAGCTCAAGAAGCTGCTCGGAGAGTTTTGATGAATCACCCCGCTGTCCTGAAGGATCCGGAACCTTGGGTATTGGCTGATGACCTGGGTAAAGCAACCGTTAATTTGAAAGTCTATTTTTGGCTCAATGGGCATGAACATAGCTGGCTGAAGGTGCGATCTTCAGTTATACGCCTTGTGAAACGCGCTTTTCAACAACAAGGCATTACAATGCCTGATGAAGCAAGGGAAGTTATTTTTCCGAGTGGCGTTCCTGTTACCCTGCTTGATGCGAAGCAAGAAAAATTACAGGAACCCGAGGCGCTTAAATCGACGACCCCCAAGAAGCCCCAACCTTTAAAAGGATTGGATGAAGTGTCCACTAAAGCGGAAGCGGGGTTCTCAAGTGATGCTGATGAGTTAGGGCAACAGGCAGGTCAAGCCAAGTCCTTGGACGAAGGTGAGAATCTTTTACGGGATACCGCGACATAAGATTTGCTTATGAATAAACTCAAACAACTCTGGATCGATCTCCGATCAAGTTTTTGGTTTGTGCCGTCCTTGATTGTCTCGGCTAGTATTGTCCTTGCAGTCACATTGATTGAATTCGATGCCATCGAGGGAGATCGATGGTTGGCGCGGTGGCCGCGTCTCTTCGGAGCCGGAGCGGAAGGTGCGCGTGGGATTTTATCTACGATTGCTGGTTCGATGATGTCTGTGGTAGGTGTTACATTTTCCATGACCTTAGTGGTGCTAGCGCTAGCTTCGAGTCAATACACCTCACGTATCCTGCGGAATTTCATGAAAAGCCGCGTTACGCAAAGTACCATCGGAATCTTCGCCGGTATTTTCACTTATTGCCTGATCGTGTTGCGTACCATTCGAAGCGGTTCCGACGGCTCATTTGTCCCAAATATAGCTGTTTTTTTCAGCGTTGTACTGGCTATTTGCGGAATCGGGGTTCTCATAGCTTTCATTCATCATATGAGCTCTTCCATTCAAGCTTCAAATATTGTCGCCTCCGTGGCCGAGGAAACCATACAAAGCATAGACGAGTGTTTCCCTGAACAGCTTGAAAATGAAGCAGAGAAGGACATTCAGGAGCAAACTAAAATTTATAACACAGAACGGAAGTGGCAAGTTATTCCAGCCAACAAAAGCGGTTATATTCAGAGCGCGGACCGTGCAGTCCTGTTGCGGCTAGCGCGAGAGAAAAAAGCTGTCGTACGAATGGAGCGTGGGGTTGGAGAATTCGTTGTACAAGGTACTTCGCTAGTATCACTCTCACTGGAAAAGTCATCAGATCACGAGACCATTACCACCCTTCAAAAAGCCTTTGTTATTAGTCGGCACCGTACGATAGAACAGGATATGGCCTTCGGTATCAGGCAAATCGTGGACGTGGCATTGAAGGCGCTTTCACCCGGGATCAATGACGTTACAACAGCCGTGATGTGTATAGATTATCTTGCGGCGATTTTAACGCGACTCGCAACCCGGAAGATCCCTCCATTTGATTTTTACGAGGATCAGGAGCTGCGGGTGATTGCCAAGGGTCCAAGTTATGAAAGTTTATTGGATGAAGCATTTGATCAAATTCGGAACAATTCTTCAGGGAATGTCACCATTATGGTGCGAATGCTCGGGGCTCTTCAAACTTGCGCCAGCAAAACGGTGAGTCCGAGCCGGCGGCAGGCACTTGAGCAACATGTGCGACGGATTGCTGAACTAGCCGAACATAGTGTTACGTTTGCCCACGACCGTGCACGAATCGATACACAATTGACAACTATACGCGAAGCGCTTAATGCCACCCCATTTCCCCACGACACACTCTGAACGAAAACAGCCCCTCCATCGTCTTATCCTCCCGTTTTAGGATGGTGGTCATTGATGTTGCCCCTCCAAGCACACAGTTCCTAAGGGCAACTTCTGTGGGTTTGGGTTGTCGTTTTTCCTACCACTGTCCAGCAAATTGCTCAGGCGACATGATGTCGGAGTAAAGAAAATGAGCGTTAAATTTTTCTAATCCAACATTAATGATGTCTTAACCTGATGATTCTATAATCATAGATATTTCTCGCAACGCAGGCAAGAAAGGCAAGTTATGATGCCATACCCAAAATTCGCCGCGATGATTGCGACCTCCACGGTCGTGATGTTTGGCCTGATGTATCTCAACGCTTACGCGTTCGACCACGTTTTCTTCAGCGAGACCCGCGCTTACATGGCGCTGCTCATGGGCGCTACGATGGCCGTCGTCATGCTCGGTTTCATGCTGAAGATGTATGACAATCGAAAAGCGAATATTGGCATCTTCGTGGGCAGTGCAGTTGTTTTTGCCGTGTCGCTTTGGCTCGTGCGCAGTCAGGCGACGGTCGAGGACGTTTCCTGGATGAAGGCGATGATCCCGCACCATTCGATAGCGATTCTGACGAGCGAGCGCGCACACATTTCCGATCCGCGTATTCGGAAGCTCGCGGCTGGCATTATCGAAACGCAGCGCAAAGAGATCTTCGAGATGAAGGTGCTAATCGAAGACCTCGAGAAGAAAATCCCCAAGAAAGCGTGATGCCCGAGCTTACGAGAAGGTTTTGACATGTTAAAGAAAATACGCTTTTTTCTAACGCATGATCTTTGGAGGATCCGCGCGAAACGACTTCCCAGGAAAAAGGCCGTCCCGATCGGATTCCTTCGTGTCGTGATGCTCACCGCAAGACAGTTTCGAAAGGATAATTGTCAGCTGAGAGCGTCGGCATTGACCTATTTCACGTTGATGTCGGTCGTGCCAATCTTGGCTTTGGCGTTCGGAATTGCGAAGGGATTTGGACTCGAACGGCGCTTCGAGGCGATGCTTCTTCGCGAACTGCCGAGCCAGGAAGAAGCGCTTCGGCGAATCATCGGTTTTGCGGTGGAAATGCTCAAGTCGGCGCAGGGGGGCGCCATCGCCGGCATCGGCATCGTATTCCTCATTTGGGCGATCATCCGGATGCTTGGGCAGATCGAAAACGCTTTCAACGACATATGGGGCGTTAAAAAGGGACGCACGCTCGGGAGAAAGTTCACGGACTACATTTCGTTGATGTTCTTGTTTCCCATTACTCTCGTTCTTGCCGGCAGTCTGAACGTGTTTCTGGCGGGACAGCTGGCCAGCGGCACAATTGGCGCGTTACCCGATGCGATTGAGAAGCTCCTGATTATATCGTTGCCACTGCTTTCGTTTCTCGTCATCTGCGGGCTCCTCAGTTTTTTGTACGTGTACTTGCCCAATACGCCGGTGCATATCGGATCCGGCATCATCGGCGGGGTGAGCGCAGCGCTCGTCTATGAGGCGGTGCAGTGGGGCTATATCCATGCGCAGATTTTCTTCAGCAGCTATGGCGCGGTTTATGGAAGCTTTGCGGCGTTGCCTCTTTTCTTAATCTGGCTTCAGCTCAGTTGGATGGTCATCCTTCTCGGCGCCGAGCTGGCATTTGCGCATCAAAACGCGGACACCTATGAATTCGAACCGGATGCGCAACGGGCGAGTTTCGGCTTGAGGAAGGTCTTGGCCATGCGAATAACCGCTTTATGCGTCGAACGCTTCAAGCGCTCGGAGCCTCCGTTGATGGACGAGGCGATTTCATCGTCGCTGGACATACCGATCCGTCTTTGCAGATCGCTGATTGAGGATCTCATGAGTTGCGGGATTCTTTCTGAATCGCGGGGGAGCGGGGATCGATGCTTCGGTTACCAGCCGGCGATGCCGATCGAAGCGATTACACACGAGAAAATAGTGGCCGGTCTTGAGCGGGTGGGGTTCAATGACCTGCCTGTCGCCTCCATGCGCGAAGCGGGAGCGGAGGGACACAGTTAAAAGGAACTGGACGGATGAAAAGAGGTGTCTGCTTAAGCGGTTAAAAAATTCTAATTTACTTCTAACCCCGCTTTAATCCCGGGGGACTTATACTGATAAATGCCCGGGGTGAGCACCCTTATTAAGGAGGCGTTATGAAAAAAAAGCCGGTAAACGCGGTTAAAAACCTCACCCAGCCCGCGTCGATGAATCGGAAGCTGGTCGGACAAAGAAAGACGATCCAGTCTCACTTAAAGAGCGCCGGGAAGCGCAATCAATCCCGTCGGGATTCCAAAAACGCTTAACATGAGACGGCCGCGTAAAACGTTCATTTTTTTGGCGGTCGCCGCCGTCGTTTCGGCGGTGGGGCCGCTTACTAAGATCGAGCTGTCCGGCTCATTCGACGATCCGGACGTCCATGTCTGGAATGCGGTAGGCCTGTTCATCCGCAACGCTTTCTTCAAAGCCGTCGTTCCCGGATTCGAAGGCGCCGCGGGACTACCCGGAAACGCTTTAAGCGCCGGCGGCTCCCCGTCGTGAGCGTCGGAGCCGGCGAACGCTACCGGCCAATCAGCGACTACGCGATGATCGGCGACATGCACAGCGCCGCGCTCATCTCCTCCGACGGTTCGATGGATTGGTGCTGCTTTCCGCATTTCGACGACCCCGCCGTTTTTTGCCGCATTCTGGACTCGGACAAGGGCGGCTATTTCGCGATCACTCCGGCCTCCAAGTCCGCGGTTTCGCGAAAATACGTCGAGGATTCGAATGTTCTTGAAACGCGGCATGATACAGCAGAGGGCGCGGCTCGGGTTTTCGATCTGATGCCCGTCGAAAAAGTGGCCCACGAAGAAGGCTCGAAACACTCCCTTCACAGTGTTTACAGGATTCTCGAGGGACTCGAGGGCACCGTGGCGTTCGATGTGGTTTTTAAGCCCACCTTCGGTTTCGCCGAAAATAAAACCGACATTCGCGTCGAGGCGGGAAAAGTCGTCGCCACTTGCGGGGAAGAAACCCTTCTTTTGAGTTCTCCCGCCGTCTTCGCGCCTAGCGGCGCCGGTTTCGTGTCCGCTACCGTTCGAGTCCGAAAAGGGGAGAAGTTCTGTTTCGGGCTCTTTTATTTCAAAGGCGAAGGTCGGGATCCTCTCAAAAAGCCGGCTGATTATCAGGGCGATCTCGACGAAACCGTCGCGTTCTGGCGGGCGTGGCTGTCCCGCTGCCGTTACCACGGCTACCACGCGGATCTGGTGCGCCGCAGCGCGCTCGTCCTTAAGCTCCTCATCTACGAACCCACCGGCGCTTTGATCGCCGCTCCGACGACTTCGCTGCCCGAAGAAATCGGCGGCGTGCGGAACTGGGATTACCGGTTTTCTTGGATTCGCGACTCCACGCTCATCCTCTCCGCCCTCATGGAACTGGATTATCAAGACGAGGCGCTCCGGTTTTTTCGCTGGATCGAGAGCTTACAGGAGAAGGCCTCGCTTCAGATTATGTACACGATTCACGGCTCGCCGGATATTCCGGAACGGGAGCTGGCGCATCTGGAAGGATATAAAAAATCCTCTCCCGTCCGTGTGGGAAACGCCGCGGCCGCGCAAACGCAGCTCGACCGGTTTGGCCAGCTGCTAAACGCCGCCTATTACTGCTATAAAAAAATAGCGCCTCCCGCAGAAAATATCCGCAGTTTTCTGAGCGGCCTGGTCGACGAAGCGTGTCTGCACTGGAAGGATCCCGACCACGGCATCTGGGAGGTGCGCGACCGGCCGCGGCATTATCTGCACTCGAAGCTCATGTGTTGGGTGGCCCTCGACCGGGGGATCAAGCTGGCGGAGTTGGGCGTCCTCGAAGGTCCGCTCGAGCGCTGGATTGGGGTTCGCGAGGAAATCTCTACGGAGATTTTGCAGCGCGGTTACAATTCGCGCATCGGTGCGTTCACGCAGTCCTTCGATTCGGATACGCTCGACGCCAGCGCGCTCACCGTCCCGCTCGTCGGTTTTCTTCCGTTCGACGATCCGCGCGTGCTTTCCACGGTCGATGTCGTGCGCCGCCGCCTCGTATCGAACGGTCTTGTTTACCGTTATTTGAACGACGACGGTCTGCCCGGAGGCGAGGGGACGTTTCTCCTGTGTACTTTCTGGCTCGTGGATAATCTCGCCAATCAGGGGTGCCTGGACGAAGCCAAAGCGCTCTTCGAAAGCGTCGCGAAACACGCGAACAACGTGGGACTTTTTTCCGAAGAGATCGATCCGAAAAGCGGCGAACTCCTCGGAAACTTTCCGCAAGGATTCACTCATCTGGCGCTAATCCGGTCCGCGATTCACATCCAGAATGCAGAGGAGCGTCAGCGTGCGAAACGCTCCTGAGCGGCTTCTCCCATGAAATCTATAGTGGTATTGCCGAAAGAAAGAAAGGTCGAAATCGTCGATGGGCTCGAGCCTCAAATCGGCGCCCCCGATCAAGTGAAACTGCGCGTGCGCGAAGTCGGCGTCTGCGGGACGGACCGGGAGATCGCCCAATTCAAATACGGGACACCGCCGCCGGGATCGGATTGTCTGGTCCTGGGCCACGAGTGCCTGGCCGAGGTGATGGACGCCGGGTGCGATGTGAAAGGTTTCAAGCCGGGCGATCTTGCGGCGGTCATGGTAAGGCGTCCTTGCCCGCATCCTGAGTGTCGCGCATGCCTGGCGGGCAGGCCGGATTTTTGCATCACCGGCGACTTTACCGAGCGCGGGATAAGGGACCGCCACGGCTTCATGAGCGAATACGTCGTCGATGAAGAGCGGTATTTGATCCCGGTTCCGGGCGCTCTTGCGTCCGTCGGCGTTCTGACGGAGCCCTTGTCGGTCGCTGAGAAAGCGCTGTCTCAAGTCATGCAGATGCAAGACCGCTTGCCATGGTTCGCCGAACGCGTCGAAGCGGGGAGGTCTTTCGAGGGTTTCAATGCCGTCGTCTTGGGCGCGGGGCCGATCGGGATCCTCGGCAGTATGCTGCTCTTTAAAAGTGGTTTCCGGACGACCGTTCTTTCCCGGGGATTGCCTTCGAGCGAAAGCGCCGCGCTTTTGAAGTCGATTGGCATCGAATACGTGTCCACCGAATGCGACGATCCGAGGAAGCTTTGTAAGAATATCCCTAATATCGATCTGGTGTTTGAGGCTACCGGCGCTTCGCGGTTCTCTTTCAAAATGCTTCCCTATCTAGGACGTAACGGCATCTTCATTTTTACTGGCATACCGGGCATAAAAGAACCCATCGAAGTCGATACGGAACGGTTCATGCGGGACGTGGTCTTGAAGAACCAGGTTTTGATGGGGACGGTCAATGCGGACAAGGCCGCATTCACGGCGGCCGTCGCGGATCTGGCGGAGTTTAAAAAACGATGGCCGGGGGCCCTCGAATCCATGCTGTCGAGGATTCCGGTTGCGGAGGCGGGACAGCACATCCTTGGAGCTGCAAAGGGGATCAAGACGGTCATTTCATTCATAACCGGAGGCTGACATGATTCCGATCGAACGAGAAAGAGAAGGCGCCTTCTCTTCTGATTTCCATGAAAACTTAAAGTTGGACTATGCTCGTGAAGCGCGTTATGCAAGATCAGATGCTGATCGTAACGGCGGATATGATATTGAAAACCAAATAGAACAAGTGAGAGAAGAATATCGAATACACATGCAACTAACTCGCTAATTAAGATATATCACAAGGAGTTCTTATGAGCCAAACCAAAGCAGGCCCCTTCACTTTACCAGCCCTTCCCTATGAACAAAATGCGTTACAACCCGCAATTTCCTCGAGGACGCTTAATTTTCACTATGGCCAGCATCACCAGGGGTATGTGAATAAACTCAACAAGCTTGTTTTGGATACTGAACTTGAGGGCCTGACGCTCGAAGAGATTATTGTCAAGACTACCGGCAGACCCGAAAAACTCAGTATTTTCAACAATGCGGCGCAAGTCTGGAATCATACATTTTATTGGAATAGTCTGTCACCAAATGGTGGCGGTGAGGCATCTGGAGAGTTGCACCGTAAAATTGAAGCCAGTTTCGGCAGTTACGAAAACCTCATTAAAGAATTCGCTAAATCCGGAATGGAGCAGTTCGGGAGCGGCTGGGCATGGCTCGTTAAAGAAGATGATGCTCTTAAGATCATCAAAACCCCGAACGCAGAAAACCCTCTTTCCCAGAAAAAGGGGACGGCGCTTCTGACTCTGGATGTGTGGGAACACGCTTATTATTTAGATTATCAAAATAAACGAAACGATTATCTAGAAACGGTCTTGAATAAATTGATCAACTGGGAATTCGCTTCAAAGAATTTAGCGGCTTAATGGAATTCGAGAAAGAGAAGGACTGCTAGCATGGGGAGAGCATGTCGGTCGTACGCAACTGAATTTTTGAGTTTTCATCCTACTAAAACACGAGGCAGAAAATGACACAGAAAATCAATTTACTCACCATCGAATCATTGGCTGAGTTGGTATCCGTCCAACAGCAGCCGTGTCTCTCGCTTTATCAGCCGACTCATCGGAGCCGGCCCGAGAATCAGCAGGATCCGATCCGATTTCGCAATCTTGTAAAGGAGTTGGAGGTATCGCTCCGGCAGAAGTATCCGGCCGTCGAGATTGGGCGGCTTTTGGAACCGTTTGCAGCCCTCTCTCACGATGATGAATTCTGGAACCATATGCGGGAGGGCTTGGCCGTACTGGGTGGGCCGGGCCTGTTTCGAGTGTTCCAGCTTCAGCGGCCAGTCGCCGAATTGGCCGTCGTGGCCGACAGTTTTCACACCAAGCCCTTGCGACGCTTTCTGCAATCGGTCGCTCACTATCAGGTTCTGGGATTGAGCCTCCAGAAGATCCAGCTCTTCGAAGGAAACCGCGATACGCTCGACAAGATCGATCTGGCTCCGGGCGTCCCGCGGACGATCACCGAGGCGCTGGGCGATGAGCTGACCGAGCCCCATTCAACCGTCGCCTCCCACGGTGGTGTCGGTCATGCGAGCACGTCCATGCACCACGGCCACGGCGGGAAAAAGGACGAGGTGGACATCGATGCAGAACGGTTTTTTCGTGCCGTCGACCGCGCGGTGCTCGAGCACCATTCCCGACCATCGAGCCTGCCGCTGATCCTGGCGGCGTTGCCGGAGCATCATGATCTTTTCCGCCGGATCAGCCACAACCCATTTCTGATCGCGGAGGGGCTCATGATTAATCCCGACGTCCTGCCAATCGATAAACTTCGGGAACGCGCCTGGCAAGTCGTCGAGCCGCAGTATCAGGCGCGGCTGGCTAAGCTGAACGAAGAGTTTGAACAAGCCCGATCCAAGGGGCTTGGCAATGACGACTTGGCGCAGGTTGTTCAGGCGGCTACCGCCGGACGGGTCGCGACGCTGCTGATCCAGGCCGACCGTCAGATTGCCGGCCGACTCGACCGCGCGGCGGGGCTGGTCGAAGTTGCTGATCTGAGCCACCCGCAAGTCGATGACGTGCTCGACGATCTGGGCGAACTGGTCGAAAAGATGGGCGGCCAGGTCCTGGTCATGCCAGCCGAGCAGATGCCGGGGCGAACGGGACTGGCTGCCACTTACCGGTATTGAACCAACCGTGCTCACAAAGGAGAACGACATGCATATCCAATTGCATACCGACGGTAACATCGAAGGTCACGAGGAGCTGGCCACTCAGGTGAGTGGCGTAGTGGAGAGTGCCTTGAAACGATTCAGCGAGCACATCGCGCGAGTGGAGGTCCACTTGAGCGATGAGAACAGCGACAAGAAAGGCGGCAATGACGACATG
The DNA here is from genome assembly GCA_964431835.1 of uncultured Planctomycetia bacterium. GTDB lineage: Bacteria > Omnitrophota > Gorgyraeia > 2-02-FULL-51-18 > 2-02-FULL-51-18 > CAYSKO01. Next base: position 52,408 of record CAYSKO010000011.1, read on the forward strand.
CGCTGTGTGATGGAAGCCCGCCTCGAAGGCCGCCGGCCTATCGCGGTCACGCATCAGGCAGCGACCTTGGACCAAACCGTCGACGGCGCTGCAGATAAGTTGACCAGATTGATTGAGAGCACTCTCGGGCGGCTGCGCGATCAAAAGCGGGGCAGGACTGACCCGCCTCCGCCTGGGTCGCTTGACAATTCACAAACTACTGAGGAATCAGAGATGAATGAGTAAGAGCTGATAGACACCGTAAACGCTTTGGTCGCCGACGAATGTGGCCCCTTATTACTTATATAAAAGCAGAGGAGAATGAGCATGCACGACCCTCCTAGAGGTTTTAAACGGCTCGCCTGGCTTGGACCGGGATTTCTTTGGATGGTTTCGGCCGCCGGCTCGGGAGAGCTTCTTTTCACGCCGCGCATCGGCGCTCTCTACGGCTATACGCTTCTCTGGGCTTTACTAGGGGCGGTCGTTTTTAAATGGTTTATCAATCGCGAGGTCGGGCGCTTCACTGTCTGCACGGGCAAGGCGATCCTGGATGGATTTAATACCATTCCCGGCCCGAAGTCCTGGGCCGTCTGGATTATTCTGGTGCCCCAGCTTTTCGTGGCCATCGCCACCATTTCGGGTTTGGCCGGTTCCGCCGCGACGGCCCTGGTGTTAATGTTTCCAGGAGACATACGCATTTGGATGGTGGCGGCTGTTTTTGCTTCCACCGGTCTTGTGTTTTGGGGGAGATACAAGGTCATCGAAAGAACGGCGGTTGCTATCGCGGTAGCCCTGGCCATTACTTCGGTCATCGCCGCTTTAAGCGTGTTCCCGAGCTACGGCCGGCTTATTTCGGGCCTCATTCCTCGTTTTCCGCCCGGCGCCGATTTTGGGGAAATCCTGCCCTGGCTGGGATTCACGCTCTCCGGCGCGGCGGGAATGATGTGGTATTCCTATTGGATCAAGGCCAAGGGGTATGGACTGGCCGGTTTGAAAGAAGAACGCGAGACTCAGCCTCTGAGCTCCGAAGACACACGCCGCCTCAAAGGCTGGGTGGGCCAAATGACGCTCGATAACAGCATGGCCGTCATCGGAACCCTTATCGTGACGCTCGCCTTTTTAATTCTTGGAACCGAACTCCTGCAGCCTCGCGGGCTTGTGCCCGAAGAAAACAAAGTCGCGGAAGTCCTTGGACGGCTTCTCGGCGACCTATGGGGACCCGTTGGTTTCTGGTTCATGATCGTGAGCGTTTTTGTCGGATTTTGGGACACAGTTTTGTCCGATCAGGACGGTTTTACGCGTTTTTTTACGAGTGGAACAAAAATCCTCCTGAAAACACTTCGAGTGGAAAGAGATTTTAACGAAAAGACGCTGAAAAATATTTATCTTTGGGGGCTTCTGGCAATTTTGCCGATTCTTATCTATCTTTTTTTTGGAAATCCGGTGACCCTTTTGAAATGGGCGGGCGCCATCGAAGCGGCCCAGATTCCGGTGCTAGCCGGGTTTACTTTATATTTAAATCATCGTTTGCCAAAGAGTTTAAGGCCGTCCCGGACCGCGACTCTCGCGACGATGGCCGCGGCTTTATTCTTCGCGGCGTTCGCCATCGGTTACATTTTCAAGTTCATCCATTGAAGCTTATTTAATGGGGATCAAAGACGTCATCGCGTTTGCATAGGAGAAACAAAATGAAACCGATCGGAAAAACCAGATGGGCGATCGCGGAAGGCTACATCCCCGCGACAAGCAGCGGTCCGGCGCCGCAGATGACGAGCCACGAAACGGTCTGTATTTTGAACGCGGGTGACGAAGACGCCGACGTGCGGATCACTGTCTTCTACGCCGACAAGGAGCCGGCGGATTCGTATCGCGTCTGCGTTCCCGCCCGCAGGACGCGGCACATTCGTTTTAATGACCTTCGTCCAGCCATTTCCGTGGGCACTGATTTCGCGAGCGTCGTCGAGGCCAGTGTTCCGATCGTCGTTCAGCACACGCGCCTCGACTCGAGGCAGGCCGAGAACGCACTTTTAAGTACGATCGCTTATGCGGAGTGACGAGCGCGAATGCTCGATCCGGATCTCGCCCTTTCTCGCATAAGTGTGACCTTCCCCCCAAAAACTGTCCCACTTGAAGCTTAGTTTCCGAAGGTGTTGACCTTCTCCCAAAAACTAGACCGTTTTGATCTTTAGAATTCCGTCTTCCTGA
>CAYSKO010000012.1:0-54143 GCA_964431835.1 uncultured Planctomycetia bacterium
GTGAACTCCGACGCCCCCGCTTGTAACGTTCAGTTCGAAACTAAAAGTGGCGGAGGGGGTAGGATTCGAACCCACGGACCCTTGCGGGTCAGCGGTTTTCAAGACCGCCGCATTCAACCACTCTGCCACCCCTCCGGAAAAAAATTTCCGTCAGCGCTTGAGAACCGCGGCGCCGTCTAGATACGGGCGGAGCGGCTCGGGAACGACGACTGATCCGTCGGCGTTCTGGTAGTGCTCGAGGAGCGCTATCACGACGCGGGGAAGCGCGAGTCCCGATCCGTTCAGCGTGTGAACGTACTCGGACTTGCCGGTCGTCTTCCTCTTGAACCGAATATTCGCGCGGCGCGCCTGGAAGTCCTCGAAATTGCTGACCGAGGAAACTTCGAGCCAGCGGTTGAGGCCGGGTGCCCACGTTTCGATATCATAGCACTTGGCGGCCGAGAAACCCATGTCGCCGCTGCAAAGCTGGAGCACGCGGTACGGCAGGCCGAGTGTCTGGAGGATGACTTCCGCATCCTTAAGGAGTGACTCGTGCTCGTCGTAGGACGTTTCGGGCTTCGTGAACTTCACTAGCTCGACCTTGTCGAACTGGTGGACGCGGACGAGCCCCTTCGTGTCCTTGCCGTAGGAACCCGCTTCGCGGCGGAAGCACGGCGTGTACGCAGTGAACTTGAGCGGCAGGTCTTCTTCTTTAAGAACCTCGTCGCGCAGCATGTTCGTGACGGGCACCTCGGCCGTCGGGATGAGATAAAGATCGTCGTCTTTAAGACGATACATGTCTTCCTCGAATTTCGGAAGCTGGCCCGTACCGGTCATCGTCGCGCGGTTCACCAGAAGCGGCGGCCACACTTCGACGTATCCGTGATTTTTCGTGTGAGTGTCGAGCATGTAATTCAGGAGTGCCCGCTCGAGACGGGCACCCAGACCTAGGAAAAGCGCAAAACCGCTGCCGGAGAGCTTGGACGCCCGTCCCATATCGATGATTCCAAGTTTTTGGGCGATCTCGGTATGCTCTTTCGCCAGAAAAGGGTGCTTCCGTGGCTCGCCCCACGAGGAAACGACGCTGTTTTGGGAAGCGTCCGTGCCGAGAGTGACCGATTTATGAGGCAAATTTGGGATAACCAGCTGAATATCACGTACTTTTTGATCAATTTCAGCCACTTTAGGCTCTAGTTCAGTGATTCTTTGGGAAACTACCTTCATCGAACCGATGGTTTCCTTGGGGTCTTTCTTCTCTTTGAGGAGAATCGAGATCTGATCGTTGGCCCGGTTTTTCTCTCCCCGAAGGACGTCCAGCTCCTGCCCTAGCGCCCGGCGTTCGGCGTCCAGACGTAGAAAGCCCTCGAAATCGAGCTTGGGGGCTCGAATTTTTAAGGCCTCACGTACGGCTTCTTGATTTTCGCGTATAAAAGACAGATCGAGCATTCGATTCCTCGGGTTTGAAAACGTCCCTAATTATAATACGAAAATGCGGAAGTCACCATAGACGAATGCGGCCCCGGATCCGGAGGGCCTCGAAGAGAAGAAAGAGGAGCATTCCGGCGAAAAGGGTTCCCCCTGCCACGTGTGCGACTTTCATGTAGGTAGGAACGACCAACCGCGCGCGGATGCTGGAATCTCCCGGAAAAAGGGCGAGCACCGCGCGGCCGTCGGGACCTGCGCGGGAAACGCGGGCGCTTCCTTGGGCCTCCCAAATAAGCCACGGAGCCGAGGCACGCGGGAACCCGTGCTCTCCCCCAGCGGGAGCCGGATCAATTTCGAAAGTTTCGTCCCGCACGCTTCCCGTGCGGCGGATCACCTTGGCTGAAAACGTCGCTGGACCCCTCGAGATGGAAGGCGGCAAGAATTCCGCGACGCCGACGCCCTCCGTTCTTCTGGCGAAATCCGCGGGGCCCGGCGGCGGACCGTCGAGGAAAATCGCCGGTGACGCGGAGATCGACAAAAAAATCAGGCTTTGGAGGATGGGAGCCGCATGCCAGAGACGCGTACGCGCCGGATCGTCCTTTCCCCGCTCCGGTAGGACGCAAGCGGCCAGGATCGCCGTGAACAAGCACAGCGGAGACAGCATCCGCCAAACAAGCTGCGAATCCGCAAGATAAGAGACGTGAAGCGGTTCGCTCGCCGGATTCATCATGAAAAGGTACACCGAACAGGCGGCGAGGGCGCCGTAAGCGCGTCGATCCGGGTGTCCTCTCAACAGGAGCAGCGCGCTGCCGACGAACGCCGCGGCGGTCACGGGACCCGCGCTCCAAAACCGTGAGAGCGAAAAATAATCCCCCCACCCCATGAAGCTATCGCGGAAATCCATGACCGACCCGGTCACCTCTCCGCGTTCGATAAGAATCGGCAGCCAATGAAAAGCCGTCGCGCATACGCAGACGGCCCCCGCGAGCGCGAACGACGCGAGTGCGGCGGCGCCGAAACGTCCGCGGGCCACGAACACGAGGAAAGGAACCGCCCCCAGGAGGAAATAAGCGAAAGAGATAGGGTGTAGGAGGACCGCGACGCTCAGGAAAAATGCAAGGGCCACGACGTCTCGCGTCGCCGGTAAGCGGATGGTACGCAGCGCGAAGAAGAGCCCCCAGATGCACGCCGCATATCCCATCGTCTCGGCGAACGCGAAGCGCTGGAAGAATTCGCCCGCGAAATAATTGGAACCGGCGAAAAGAAGGACGCAAGCCGCGGCTCTCTCGCTCTCCGGCCGGAAAAAACCCACCAAGACGCGCGCGCCCAGCACCTGCGCCGCGAAAACCGCCGCGAACGAAAGCTTCAGCGCGAAGTAGGGGGCGGCGCCGAAGAGACGGAACAATGCCGCGGGGATGTAAATCCACTGGGAATAGAAAAAGAAGACCGGAAGACCCCCGCCCTGAAAAACGCGTTCGGTCAGGAACGCGCGTTGTCCCCGGGACCAGGCGAGGAACGCTTCGTCAAAATAAGCCAAATGCTGGGAGAGGTCGTGTCCCGTCCCCTGACTGAGAAAGACCGCCAGGCTCATCCCGCCGACGTACCAGAGGAGGGGGCGTCGGGAACCGGTGTCCCGGCGGCAAAAGATAAAGGCCGCGATCAAATAGCCTGTCGCGGCGGCGAGCTTCCAGTGGGACAAGTGAGAGGAAATCAGGTGCGCACCTCTTCCGATCGCGTCCAAACCGCGGACGTTTCGAAAATGGTGAGCCGGGAGAGGATCGAACTCTCGACACCTTCCTTAAAAGGGAAGTGCTCTACCAACTGAGCTACCGGCTCCCGTTTCAGGCTGTATTAGCCCTGCAGGTCTTTTTCTTTGGCGGCTTGAGACTGATCGATTAGCTGGATATAGCGATCAGTGAGCTTCTGGATGTCTTCCTGGCCCTTGCGGCTCTCGTCCTCGGTGACCTTCTTTTCCTTCTCGAGCTTCTTGAGCTGTTCGTTCGCATCGCGCCGCACACCGCGCATGGAGACGCGGCCTTCCTCGGCGAGCTTGTGGACGATTTTAACGAGCTCTTCGCGGCGTTCGCGCGTGAGCGCGGGAATCGCCAGGCGAATGGACTTGCCGTCGACCATCGGCTGGATACCGATGTCGGATTCGGCAACCGCCTTCTCGATCGACTTGAGCGCGGAAGTGTCCCACGGCGCGATGACGATCATGCGCGGCTCGGGGATCGTGATGTTCGCCAGCTGTTTGAGCGGCGTCGATGCCCCGTAGTAATCCACGCGGATGTTCTCGACGATGCCCGAGTTCGCGCGGCCGGTACGGACGCCGGCGAAGTTGTGCTGGACGATCTCCAGCGACTTCTTCATCTTCTCTTCCGTTTCCTGCATGATCTGCTTCGCGGTGCTCATGATTAGCCTTTAGTTCGTGACGGTGGTCCCGATCTCCTGGCCCGACACCGCACGCTGGATGTTGCCGTGCTTCAATAGGTCGAACACCACGATCGGAAGGTTGTTGTCCATGCAGAGGCTGATTGCGGTCGCGTCCATGACCTTCAGCCCCTTCTTGAGGACGTCCATGTACTTGAGCTTCGTGAAACGCTTGGCCGTTGGCACTTTCTTCGGGTCGGCGGAATAGATGCCGTCGACCTTCGTGGCTTTAAGGATCACTTCGGCGCCGAGCTCGATCGCGCGAAGCGCCGCAGTCGTGTCGGTAGTGAAATACGGGTTCCCGGTACCGCCCGCGAGGATCACGATGCGGCCCTTTTCCAGATGGCGCATCGCGCGGCGTCGGATGTACGGCTCGGCGAGCGCTTCCATCGTGATGGCGGTCTGAACACGGGTGAACACGCCCTTTCGTTCGAGCGCATCCTGTAGCGCCATGCCGTTGATTACGGTGGCGAGCATGCCCATGTAATCGGCGGTGGAGCGGTCCATGCCGGTCGCGGAAGCCGAAAGACCTCGGAAGATGTTGCCGCCGCCGATCACGACCGCGAGCTCGACCCCCATCTCCTTCACCGTCTTCAGCTGGTTCGCGATCGAATCCAGCACGTGCCCGTCGATGCCGTGGTTCTGAGAACCCTGGAGCGCCTCGCCCGAAAGCTTGAGAAGAACGCGCTTGTAGACGCTCTGCTGCGACGTAGTTTTCTTCATTCCTGCGCCGCGGGAGTGGCGGTTTCGCCGAGCTGGAAGCGGACGAAGCGTTTCACTTCGACGGTGTCGCCGGCCTTCTTCGCGGCTTCGGCGATGAGCTGGGTGACCGACTGCTTGTCGTCCTTGATGTACGGCTGCTCGAGCAGGCAGTTCGTCTGGTAGAACTTCTCGAGCTTGCCTTGGACGATCTTCTCGAGGATGTTGTCGGGCTTCCCCTTTACTTCCTCGCGGTAGATCGCCTTCTCGCGCTCGAGTTTCTCCCCCGGAACTTCCTGGCGGCGCACGCAGAGCGCGTTCGACGCGGCGACCTGCATCGCGAGCGTCTTACCGAGCTCCTCGACCGCCGGATTCTTCGCGGACTCGGGCTTCCCCGTCGCGACTTCGACGATGACGCCGAGTTTCTGGTTCGAGTGCACGTAGGTGAAAAGACCGCCCTTGGATTCGACGAGCGCGGCGCGGCGCACGAGAATCTTCTCGCCGATCTTGCCCGACAGCTCGGCCACGCGGTCCGAGAGCTTCTGCGACGTGGAGACGGCGGCCTCGCCGTTCGTGAACGCCTCGTCCAAAGCCAGGTTCACGAGGTTCTTGAAGTCGTCCGTACGGGCCACGAAGTCGGTCTCGCAGTTCACTTCGACGAGCGCCGCTTTCGAACCGCGGATCTGCGCCGAAACGAAACCTTCCTTGGCATCGCGGCCGGCGCGCTTGGCGGCCGACGCGAGTCCTTTCTTACGCAGGAAGTCGAGCGCCTTCTCGAGGTCGTTGTCCGATTCCTTGAGCGCGGCGCGGCAGTCGAGGATGCCCGCGCCGGTGCGTTCGCGGAGGTCCTTGAGGAGGTCGAGCGTCATCGTGCTTCCGCTTCGCCAGCGACCGCTTCGGCCGTTTCTTCCGCGTCTTTGTTGAAGTCGTTCTTCTTCTTGGATTTCTGAAGGCCTTCGATCAGGCTGTCGGTGAGGACGCTCGTGATGAGCTTGATCGAGCGGATTGCATCGTCGTTGCCCGGGATCGGGTACTGGATGCGGTCCGGATCGGAGTCCGTGTCGACGATGCCGATGACGGGGATGCCAAGGCGGTTGGCTTCGCGCACCGCGATGTCTTCCTTCTTCGCGTCGATGATGAACAGGGCTCCCGGAAGGCGGCCCATCTCGGCGACGCCGATCAGGTTCTTCTCGAGCTTCGCGATCTCGGCTTCGTTGTTGGCGACTTCCTTCTTCGTGAGCGCTTCGAACGTGCCGTCCTCGCGCATCGTCACGAGCTGGCGGTAACGGCGCACGGAGTTACGGATGGTCTGGTAGTTGGTGAGCATGCCGCCGAGCCAGCGATGACGCACGTAGTACATCCCGGCGCGCTTGGCTTCGGATTGGACGATGTCTTGGGCCTGGGGCTTCGTTCCTACGTACAGGATTGGAGCGCCGGAAACCGCGATTTCGCGGATGAAATTGCAGGCGCGGGTCAGGGCCTGGACGGTCTTTTCCAGGTCGATGATGTAGATGCCGTTCTTCTCGCCGAAAATGTAGGGCTTCATCTTCGGGTTCCACTTGCGGGTTTGATGACCGAAATGGACGCCCGCTTCGAGCAGGTTAGTGACGAGTTCTTTCGACAATGGAATGCTCCTTCGTTTTAAAGGGAACGCATAAGTCTCTCGTTAGCAAGAGCTTATGTACGGTTGCCCGTTTCTCCCCGCCTCGCCCTAAAAAGCGAAACCGGATGGCGAAACCCTTTCAATTAGACAAAAACTCCCCGCCTCACGAGAAACGAGAAGCCTAGATTATACCCGCTCGTCGCGGCGAAAATCAAGGGGAACTTTAGAAAGCCGGAGGCGGTTTTAAACGCGGAACTGCAGGTCGTACAAGCGTTTATAGAGGCCGTCTTTCTTCATGAGCGCCTCGTGCGTGCCGGTCTCGACGACCTCGCCTTCGCTCACCACCACGATCCGGTTGGCGTCCTTGATGGTGGACAGGCGGTGCGCGATGACGAGAGCCGTCCGACCCTGCATTAAATTATGGATCGCATCCTGGACCAAAAGCTCCGATTCGGTATCCAGAGCGGATGTCGCTTCGTCTAGGATCAAAATAGGCGGGTTCTTGAGGACCGCGCGCGCGATCGAAAGCCGTTGCCGTTCGCCGCCCGAGAGCCGGACGCCCCGGTCGCCGATCACGGTCTGGTAGTTTTGCGGCATCTTTGAAATGAAGTGATGGGCGTTCGCGATTTTGGCGGCGCGCTCGATGTCTGCCTGTGGCGTGTTCGAGCGGCCATACGCGATATTCGCGCTCACCGTGTCGTTGAAAAGGACGGTCTCTTGAGTGACGAGCCCGATTTGTCCGCGCAAGGAAGCGATCGAGGCGTCCCGGATGTCGATTCCGTTGATCGTGATGCGGCCGGCCTCGGGGTCGTAGAAGCGCGGCAGAAGGTTCACGAGACTCGTCTTTCCGGAACCGCTCGGGCCCACGATAGCCACGATCTCGCCCGCCTTCACCTCGAGATCGAGGCGCCGGATCACGGGTTTCCCCGGCAGATAACCAAACCGCACTCCCTCGAAACGGATCGAGGACCGGAGCGGCTCGAGTGGGCGCGCGTCTTCTTTTTCGACGATTTCGTTGGGCGTGTCCAGCATCTCGAAAATGCGTTCGGCCGCCGCAAGCGCGTGCTGATTGATGCCGTGTACGCGTGAAAGGCGTTTGAACGGCCTGAGCAGCGAGAAGAGCGCGACTAGGAACGCGATGAACGCCCCCGGCGACATCCCGCGGTCGATTACCTCTTTGCCCCCGATCCAGAGCACGCTGCCGAGACAGATGTACCCGATGAATTCAGTGAGAGGCGAGACCAAGATCATCCGTCCCACCGAAAGCATCATCGTTTTGTAGAAGGCGTGGTTTTGACGCTTGAAACGGTCGATCTCGTACTTCTCCATCCCGAAGCCCTGCACGATGCGGATGCCGGAGATGGATTCAAACAGTGTGGAATTGATCTCGGCGACCTGCTCCTGCGCCGAACGGCTGATCTTTTTGAGGCGCCGGCCCACGCGCAGGACCGGATAAACGATAAGCGGCAGGAGGACGAAAATGACGAGGACGAGCGTCCAAGGGATGCCGAACATCGCCTTCACGACCAGGAGTGAGATGAGGTACACCGCGATCTGGAGGGGCTGGAAGAGGAAGTCGGTCAGACCCTCGGAGACCGCATCCCGGATGACGCCGGTGTCGTAGGTGATGCGCGAAACGAGCGCGCCGGTCTGCGAGCGACCGAAGAATCCCAACGGAAGTCCGACGATCTTCGAATAAACATCGTTCCGGAGGTCGCGGATCACGCGCTGGGACATCTCGTTCATGAAGTAGGACTGGAAATACTCGCAGACCAGGCGCACGAGCGAGAAGCCGAGCACCGCCACGATGAGCGTGTTCAAAAGCTCCCAGCGGGACATCGCGTTCAGCTTGTAGATCCAGTCGACGAGAAAGAGCGGGAGGCGGTTGTCGTGCGGAATCGCCACGGGCTTGCCGGCGAGGACCGTGTCGACAAACGGAATAATTAGGCCGACCACCGGGAAACCGCCGAGCGCGGCGTTCAGCGCCATGGCTACGTACGCTCCCGCGAGGATCCGCCGGTGCGGAAGCACCAGCCCGATCATCCGCCGGTAAGGCGTCATGCGGGTCGCGAGAGGAGCAAGAATTCCTCGAACCGCCCCTTCTCTTGGAGCGAGGAGCCGAATCGCGCCGGAAGCGCGTTCCAGTCATCCGTATGGATCAGAAGGTGGACGGGGCCCGGCTTCGCCATGAGCGCTTCGAGCGCGGCCGGATTGTCGACGTAGGAGTTGGGGCGCTCGATATAAAAGTGTGTCGCCGGCGCCTCGTGGAAATCGTAAAGGTGGACGCGGGTGCCCACGGGAACGTGCTTTTGGACGATCGGCGCGATGCCCTTGATTTCCCTCGCGTAGTCGAGATCCCATAAATGCGAATACGGCACGTGGAGCGCCATCGCAAGGACCATCGCCGGAAACACCCAGAGGCGCCGCTTTTCTTTGATGATCTTCGCGAGCACCCACGCGACCGTGATCGAAGCGGCCGGGTACGCGGGCACAATGTACCACGGAAGCTTCGTGCGTACGAGTGTCACGATGAGAAGGATCGTCCCGATCCAGGCAACCATAAACGTTTCCTCGAGCCCCCTTTCCTTCGCGGCGCGGAAAACGAAGAAAGGCACCGAAAAGACGCCGACGAGCGCCCACGGGTGGTACTTGTTGATGAAGGTGCGGATGTAGAAGTACCAGTTGCCGGTGTGGCCGTCGATCGCGCTCGTCGTGCGCGCCACGAGGTGGCGGACGACGACGTCCTCCATGAAGGCGTTGCGGTTCGAGAAAAGCTCGAAGAGATGCCACGGCAGCGCCACGGCGACGGCGATCATCACGCCGACCCAGAACGAGGAGTTCGCGAGCATCGCAAGCTCGTCCGCCCACAGACAGTAGGCGATGACAACCGGGAAGAAAAGAATCGCCGCGAAACCCTTCACGAGAAAAGCCAGACCGACCGCGATACCGGAAAAAATGAACCAACGGTTCCGCTCCCGGCCGCGCCAGAAGCAGTACAGCGCGAGCGTCAGAAAGAAAAGGAGGGGGCCGTCCATCATCCCGAAGCGGGACGCACGGAGGAAATGGGTGGAGTTTAAAAGGACGAACGCACCGAGGAACCCCGTCCAGCGGCCGTAGAGCTTCGTGCCTAGGAGATAGGTCACGATCACCGCGCCGGCGCCGCAGAGGGCCGAAAAAAGACGCGCGGCGAACTCGTTGATGCCGAAAAGCTTGTAGAAGAGAGCGGTCATCCAGATCGCGAGCGGCGGCTTGTCGAACCACTGCTCGCCGCCGAGCGTCAGGTGGAACCAGTCGCCGGAAAGGACGATTTCCTTCGCGACCGTCGCGTAGATCGCCTCGTCCCAGCTGGCGAGCGAACCGTTGCCGAGGCTCAAAAGAAGCGACGCGAATGCGAGAGGAATCAGGAAAACGAGGTAACCGAAGGAACCGGCGTGGGCTTTCTCTTGAGGCATAAAAGAAAAACGTCTCCGAAGTTCGGGCCATCATAACATAGAGACCCCCGCAAGTCGACTTCATGCTAAAATGGGGCCATGCAAAAAACCGTTCGGGTCGCGGTGATAGGCGCGGGCAAGCTCGGCTCCCGCCATGCGGCCGTTTACTCCAAACTTCCCGGCGTTGAGCTCGTCGGTGTCTGCGATCTGGATGCCTCTCGCGCACAGGAAACCGCCCGCCAGTGCGGCGCGCGCGCGTACACTGACCACCGCGAGCTCATCGCCTCGGTCGACGCAGCGAGCATCGTCGTCCCCTCGGAGGCGCACCACGCGATTTCGAAGGATTTCCTCGAGCGCGGCCTCCATCTTCTCATCGAAAAACCCATCACCACTACCCTGAAAGAGGCCGACGAGCTCCTAGCGCTCGCGGAAGCCCGCAAGTCACTCATCCAGGTGGGCCATATCGAACGCTTCAACAGCGCGATCCGCGCCATGAAGGACGTGATCCACAAACCGCGTTTCATCGAAGCCCACCGCTTGGGGCCTTACGACGCGCGCGTGGCCGGGACGGGCGTCGCGCTCGACCTCATGATCCACGACATCGACATCGTTTTCGACCTCGTGAAGTCCCCCGTCCGCTCGGTGGACGCCGTCGGCGCCTACATCCTCTCCAAGACCGAGGATATCGCCAACGCGCGCGTGCGGTTCGAGAACGGCTGTGTCTGCGATCTCACGGCCAGCCGGGTCACTCCGGACGTCGAGCGCAAGATCCGTATTTTCCAGGACAACGCCTACCTCGCCATCGATTACGTGAGCCAGGAAGCGGAGATCTACACCAAGGAAGACGGCCACATCAAGCGCAAGAAGATCGACATCACGAAAGGCGATTCCTTGAAAGAAGAGCTCTCCCACTTCGTCGAATGCGTCCGCTCCGGCAACCGCCCTCTCGTCTCGGGCCGCGAAGGGCGCGACGCGCTGGCGCTGGCACTCGAAGTCGCCCGCCAGATCCGGGAATCGTAAAATAGCCGTGGCGTGCCGCGTCTTCGTCATCGCGGGCGAGGCGTCGGGCGACCTGCACGGCGCGAACCTGATCCACGCGCTCCGCGAAGCCGATCCTTCCGTCGAGATCCACGGTGTCGGCGGCGACCGTATCCGCGAGACGGGCGCAAAGGACTTCCTCGATATCGCCCACTTCCACGTCACCGGCATCACCGACGCGCTGAAGCGCTATCCCGACTACAAGCGCGCCGAAAAAATCATCCTCGCCTCCGTCCGCACCGCACGCCCCGACGCGGTCGTTCTTATCGACAATCCGGGCTTCAACCTGCATCTGGCCGAACGTATCCACGCGATGGGCATCCCGATCGCTTACTATATCGCGCCGCAAATCTGGGCGTGGAAAGCCAAGCGCGTCTTTAAGATCAAGCGGTGGATCAAAAAAGTGCTCGTCGTTTTCGATTTCGAGAAGAAAATCTACGAGGACAACGGCGTGCCGGTCGCCTTCGTCGGCCACCCGCTGAAAGACGCGATCCCCTACACGGAGCCAGCGGCGAAAAACACAGGCGCGCGGACGGTGGTGCTCATGCCCGGTTCGCGGAAAGGCGAGCTCAAGATGCTCTTCGACATTTTCGCCGAAGCGGCGCGCCTGCTGGCGCAGACGAGACCGGACGTGCGCTTCAAGCTCATCAAAGCGCCGACCCTTCCCAAGGAATTCTACGCGCGCCTCCTGGCGGAGGCAAAGGTGCCGATGGAGCTCGTCGAGACGGACGCTTACGCCGCAATCCGCTCGTCCGACCTCGTGATCGCCTGCTCGGGCACCGCGACGCTCGAATGCGCGCTCTTGGGAACCCCGATGATCATCGTCAACCGGGGCACGCTCCTCACGTACGTGATCGCGAAGCTCGTCGTGAAAGTGAAGTACCTCGGGCTCCCGAACCTCGTCCTCGATAAACCCGCGATTCCCGAACTCCTTCAGAACGACGCCACGCCCGAGCGCCTCGCCGCCGAAGCGGAGCGCCTCCTCACAGACGAAAACGCGCGAGCAGCCATGAAGGCCGACCTCGCCGAAGTGTCGCGCCGCCTGGGTGCTCCGGGGGCCGCCGACCGCGCCGCGCGCGAAGTCCTAAACCTCTTAACTTAAACAAGTCCGAAAAAAAGCGAGCCCGCCATTTCCCTTCGTACAAGGGACGACGCCCTTCGTCGTCCCGTAGAAGGGAAATGGCGGGCTCGCTTCGCCTCCGGAATTTAGAGGATCGGCAGGTACTTTTCCAGTTCGTAGTTCGTAATCTCCGCGCAGTACTTCGCCCATTCGATCTTCTTGTTCTCGATCAGCGAATGGAAGATGTGCTCACCGAGCGCGTCCCTCAGGAACTTCGACTGTTCGGCGATCGCGATCGCTTCGCCCAAGCTCTGAGGAAGGACTTCGACCCCGCGCTTCTTGCGCTCGGCTTCGGTGAAATTGGCCGCCGCCCCCCCCGGCTCGACCGGCTCCGGCAGCGGGTAATGATTCTTGATGCCCTCCAAGCCCGCCGCGAGCATCACGGAGAAGAGGAGGTACGGGTTGCACGCGGCGTCCGGCGAGCGAAGCTCGACGCGGGTCGACTTCTCGTGCCCCGCCTTGTACGCAGGCACGCGGACGAGCGCGTAGGGATTGCGCTTCCCCCAGTACACGTTCACAGGCGCCTCGAAGCCCGGGGTCAAGCGCTTATACGAGTTCACCCACTGGTTCGAGACGATGCATATCTCGCGCGCGTGCTTGAGAAGACCCGCGATGTAGTGCTTGGCGGTCTTCGAGAGGTGGTGTTTGTCGGCTTTGTCGAAGAACGCGTTCTTGTCCCCTTCGAAGAGCGACTGGTGCACGTGCATGCCGCTTCCGTTTTCGCCCTTCAGGGGTTTCGGCATGAACGTCGCGTAAACGCCGTTCTTGAGAGCGATTTCTTTCACGACGAGGCGGTAGGTGATCGCGTTGTCGGCCATCGTGAGCGCGTCGGTGTAGCGCAGGTCGATCTCGTGCTGGCTCGGCGCGACCTCGTGGTGACTCGACTCGACGCCGATCCCCATTTCCTCGAGCGTCATGATGGTCTCGCGCCGCAGATCCGATGCGACGTCGAGCGGGGTCAGGTCGAAATAGCCCCCGTTGTCGAGGCCCTTCGTCCCGGTCGAATTCTGAAAGTAGAAATATTCCATCTCGGGCCCGACGTAGAACGTGTAGCCGAGGTCGGACGCTTTCTTCAAATTGCGCTTCAGGCACTGGCGCGGGTCGGCGGCCGAGGGATGATTGTTCACGTCCACGATATCCGCAAACATGCGCGCGACGGCGTTTTCCTTCGGCCGCCACGGAAGAACTTCGAACGTCCCAGGATCCGGAAGCGCGCGCAAGTCCGTCTCTTCGCCGCGGGCGAAGCCTTCGATGACGGAGCCGTCGAACCCGGCGCCCTCTTCCATGACCTCATCGAGCTCGTCGATCGTGATCGCGAAGCTCTTCAGCTGCCCGAGAATGTCCGAGAACCAAAGACGGATGAAACGCACGTTGTGCTCGTGCGCCTTCTTCAGCACGAAATCCTTGCTCTGCTTCATGCTGGACGGGCGGCCGGACGCTCTCTTCGCTGCCATGACGGGACTCCTTTAATCCTCTGAAACGAACTTGTAGCCGATGTTGCGGACGGTCTCGATGAAAACAGATTTGCCTTCGATCTTCGAGCGCAGGCGGCGGATGTGGACGTCGACCGTGCGCGTGCCGCCGTAGTACTCGTAGCCCCAGACCTTGTTGAGGAGCACCTCGCGCGTGAAAACGGTGCCGGGGTTGGAGCATAGGAACTTGAGGAGCTCGAATTCGGTGAAGGTGAGGTCGATCTTCATGTCGCCGACGCGGACCTCGTACTTCGCGATGTCGATCGAGAGTTTGCCGCGCTGGATGACATTCTTTTGATCGACCTTGTGCGTGCGCTTAAAAAGAAGATTGATGCGGGCGACCGCCTCGGGGATGCGGAGCGGACGGTACAGCACTTCCTGGATGCCGGAGGGCAGGTCGGCGGAGCGCATCTCGCTCTCGTCGAGGAGCAGCACAGCCGGGACGTCGTGGACCTGCGGGTCCTTCTTCAGCGTAAAATAGAAATCCAGAATTTCCGAATAGGAAGCTTTGGGGTTGAGGAGGATGAGGTCGGGCTCGCGTTCGAGGACAGCGGGAGCCGAAATCCCGTTCTTCGAGGCGATGTGAACCGCGAAATTCGTCTCGCGCTTCAGCGCGTCGCGGAGCTCCGCGCCCTGCTTGTTCTGGTCACCGATGATGAGGATGTTTCCGACCATCTAAAACCCCGCGATCGCGATGTCCGCCGCGTCGGCCGCCCGAATCACGTCGGACTTCGAGAGGACGAGCGTTTTTCCGGCCTCGAGAGCGAGCGTCCGGCACCGTGCCGCGCGCATCGATTCGATGGTCGAAGGCCCCACGCACGGAAGATCGAAACGCAGATCCTGGTTGGGCTTGGCCGTCTTCACCACCACCGCCCCTTCTCTCCCGAGTTCCCCTCCGCGGCGGATCGCCGCGTCGGTGCCCTCGAGCGCCTCGACCGACAGCACGATGCCTTGTTTTACCACGACGGTCTGCCCAATGTCCAATCGGCCCACGGCGGCCGCCACGCGGCGGCCGAACGCTACGTCGCGCTTCTCGGAGGCGTCGGGTACGCGGCGCGTCATGGGACCGCGTACCGCGAGGGCGTCTTTCAGATAATGGCGAGCGTCCACCACCGAAACGCCGCAACGGACCCGAAGGTAAATCTCGAAAGCGCGCAAAAGGTGGTCGTCGCCGCGATTCCCCTTCTGCTCGATGACTTCGCGCAGGTCCGAATCGGCCCCGAGAGCCGGGTTGTAGATCTCGCGTTTTGGCACGGAGCCGGCCATCGCGACGCGCTTCACGCGCCATTCGACGAGCTTCTTGGGGATCTCGGCGATTTTCCCGAGCGGGATGTAATGCGTGCGGGAGGCGTGCGCTTCGATGCGGCGGTCGGTGTGTCCGTCGATTCCGATCACGACGACTTCCGTTCCCTGCGCACGAGCGGACTGGGCCAGGAGCAGCGGAAGATCACCCGAACCCGCGAGGATTCCCAGCGTCCCGTTCACCTTCGAACCGAACATCACTCGACCGTTTCGTCGGTCACGGCGCGCCGGAGAAGCCCGCGCTTGGAGGTTGCCGCAAACCGAAGGATCGTCTCCACGTACGGGTCCCCGGCGAACTCGGCGCGGGCGCGCGGAAGCGAATTGGAGAGCGACAACCCCGACGCGAAAAGAAGCGCGATCGCGCGACGGATCCGGTCGATGGATTCCCGCGGCACCCCCGAGCGGCGCAGGCCGACGACGTTGGCCCCGTAGAGCTTGGCGGGACTTCCGAAAACCAGCGTGTACGGCGGCACGTCGAGATGCACCTTCGAACAGCCGCCGACCATCGAGCGTGCGCCAATGCGGCAGAACTGGTGCACGCCGACGAGGCCGCCGACGATCGCGCCGTCCTCGACGAGCGCATGACCGCCGAGCGCAGCGGAATTGGCCATCACGACGTCGTTTCCGACGCGCGAGTCATGGCCGACATGGGAGCCGGCCATAAAATAGTTGCGGTCCCCGATCACGGTGGCCGCGCCCGCGGTCGTGGCGCGGTGGACGGTCGCGTGCTCGCGGAACACGTTGTCCGCGCCGATCTCGACGCGCGTGCCCGGCGTTCCGCCGAGCTTTTTGTCCTGCGCTTCGAAACCCAGGCAAGCGCCCGGATAAACAACGCAGCGGGGGCCGAGCGTGATCGGTCCTTCGATAACGGCGTGCGAAAGGACGCGCGTTCCGTCGCCGAGCAAGGCGTGAGGTCCGATCACGGAGTAAGGGCCGACTTCAACCCCCGCGCCGAGCCGCGCACCGTCCGCGATCACCGCGGTCGGATGAACGGCCTTCATCATTCGGCGAGGCTGAACATGAGATCCGCTTCGCACGCGGTCTCCGTGCCGACTTTTGCCACGCCGTGCACAAGGCCGATGCGGGATTTCAGCTTCAAAAGCTCGATCTCGAGACGCAGCGTTTCGCCCGGTAAAACGGGACGGCGGAACCGTGCGCCGTCCACCGCCGCCAGGTACGCGATCTTTCCCTGATTCTCGCCCTTGGTGAGCATGAGGACCCCTCCGGCCTGCGCGAGCGCCTCGAGCATCAGCACGCCCGGCATCACGGGACGCGACGGGAAATGGCCTTTGAAGACCTCGCGGAAAAACGGGTCGTCGGCCTTCAGGTCCTTCTCTCCGATCACCGTCTTGTCCGTGATCTCCGTGATGCGGTCGATGAAAAGAAACGGAGGACGGTGCGGAAGCGCCTTCATGATCACCTCGGCGTTCCACGGCAGCTTGGGCTGAGTCATCGTTTCGAAGCCTCCCTTTGTTTTCGAATGGCTTGGACGAGCTTCCGGTTCAAAGAATGGCCGCTGCGGATTCCCGACACGCGGGCGACGAGCGCGAACCCCAAAAGATGGAGATCGCCGATAAGATCCAGGAGCTTGTGCCGGGCGCATTCGTTCGGAAAACGCATCGGACCGCTCACGGGGCCCGCCGCGGTCACGACAATGGTGTTCGACGCGTCGGCCCCTTTTCCGAACCCTTGAGCGCGCAGCGCGTCCGCTTCATCCTCGGTGCAGAACGTGCGTGCCGGCGCGACGTCGACGTCGAAACGGCCGCCGGACGGCGCGTATTCGGCTTTCTGGTTTTTCAGAACCGGGTGATCGTAATCGAGCACATAGGAGGCGCTGAACTCCTCTGCGGGGAACGCCGCGATCGCGGAATTCCCTTCGTGGCAAAAAAGCGGCTCCGTCACGCTCCAAAAGGCCGCGGGAGCCCCCTGCCCGGACGTGCCCAGGCCGCGGATCCAAGCCAGGTACGCGCGGGCCGAGCCGTCGAGCGCCGGAAGCTCGGGGCCGTCGGCGTCGATGTCGGCGTTCGTGACGCCCGCGCCCCAAAGAGCCGCGAGGAGATGCTCGACCGTGTCGATCCGCGCCTCGCCACGGCCGATCGCGGTACACCGGCGCGCCTGCGGATCCGCTTCAGACAAAATGGGACGGCCGTTCCTGAAAAATCGTAGACCCGCCTCGGCGGGAGCCGGGCGAAGCGTCACCGTGCACGGCGCTCCCGAATGCAGGCCCGCTCCGGAGATCGAGCCTTCACGCGTGAGCGTCTTTTGCTCGCTCACGAACCGAGCTTCTTGCGCATTTCGGCCACTTCCTTGAAGAGCTCGGGCAACCGGGAGATCAGCGCGAAGAGACGTTTTTGTTCGGAGATGGGCCGCGCGGGAGCTCCGAGAACGACCATCCCCGCTTCGACCGACTTCGTGACCCCCGCGCCCGCGGCGACGATGACGCCGTCTCCGAGCGAGAGGTGGCCGACGATCCCGGCCTGCCCGGCTACGATCACGTTCTTTCCCAGTTCAGTCGAACCCGAGATGCCGCACTGTGAAACCAAAAGAGTGTTCTCGCCCACGACGACGTTGTGCGCGATCTGGACAAGATTGTCGACCTTGACGCCTTTTTTGACGCGGGTCGATTGGAAGCGGCCGCGGTCGATGCAGACGTTCGCACCGATCTCGACGTCGTCTTCGATCACGACGTTCCCGAGATGCGGTATCTTCGCGTGGGCGCCCCCGAGCGTCTCGTAGCCGAAACCGTCCGATCCGATCACCGCTCCGGAGTGCACGATCACCCGGTCGCCGATCTCGGTCTCCTCGCGGACCGTCACGTTCGGATAAATCCGAACGTCCGATCCGATCGTGGAACCCGCGCCGATATACGTACCGGCCTCGAGGACCGTCCGCGCTCCGATCGTGACGCCTTCGCCGAGAACGACGTGGGGCCCTAGAGCCGCCCCGGCTCCGAGTGTGGCGCCGACCCCGACCACCGCCGTCGGATGCACGCCCACCGGCGTCACGGCGCGCGAGGGCTTGAAGTGCTCGATGATCTTCGTGAAAGCGACAGAGGGATTAGCGGTGCGCACGAGCGCCTTGCCGTTGGGAGGAACGTCCTTCGAGACGATCACCGCGGAGGCCTCGGTCTCATGTAAAAAAGGGAGATATTTCACGTTCGAGACGAACGTGATATCTCCCTTTTTCGCTTCCTTGATTCCGGCGACCCCCGTGATCGTCACGTGCGGATCGCCCAGGAGCTCGCCCTCGACGAGCTCCGCGATGTTTTTTAGGCTTAGGCTCCGGACCTCATTTTTTCTTGAGGTAGGAGTCATTCAGGACCTTGATGATCTGATTCGTCAGATCGTTCCCCTCGCTCTTGAACACGAGCACGCGATCGTTGAAGATGAACGAGTAGCCCTGCGCCTTGCCGTAATCCTGGATGACCGTTTCGATCTCTTTCAGGATGTCGCGGACCATGCCGTCACGTTCTTTGCGGAGCGAGTCGCGTGTCGTACGGTCGAACTCCTGAAGCGCCTTGATCTTCTCGTCGATCGCGGCCTGTTTGTCGTCCTTGGCCTTGGCGCCCATCAGTTCGGCTTCGTCACGGAGCTTCTTCACTTCGTTGACCAGCTTATCGCGGTCGCCCTGCTTGGAAAGACCCTTCTGCTCAAGCGTCTTGTCGAACGTCTTGGTCTTCTGGTACTCGTCGAACACGCGCGCGAGATCGACGTAACCGATCTTGCTCTCGGCAGCGTACGCCGGAGCGGCGGCCGTCGCGATCGCGGCGGCGACGAAGAACGAAAGTACGAAACGGAACGATTTCCTCATGATGCGCTTCCTCCCTTTGATTAAAAGCCTTGGCTGATATTGAAGTAAAACCGGAGTTCCTTGTCTTCTTCCTCGATATCGTCGAGCGGATAGCCGGCGTCGAGCTTCACCGGACCGATCGGAGTCTTGATACGCACACCGATGCCGACGCCGGAGAAAACCCCGCCGGTGCCGAAATCCTCGATCGTGTCATACGCGTTGCCGGTATCGAAAAATACTGCACCCTTGATCAGATTCGGGACGATCGGGAACGTCTCTTCGAGGTTAGCCACCCAGAAGGATTCACCGCCGATGGGATCGCGATTGCCGGGATCGCGGGGTCCGATGCGACGTTCGCGGTAGCCGCGAACCGTGTTCGCGCCGCCGACGTAGTAGCGTTCGTAGATCGGCACGCGGATCGAGTCGTCGTAGGAATCCGCTACGCCCGCGCGGGCCTTGACCTCAAGCACGTTCGAGTCGAAATGCTTGAAGTAGGTGCTTGCGACGCCGTCGAGTTTCCAGAAGTCGCGGTCTCCGCCGAGTGCACCGCCAGCCAATTCGCCGGTGCCGGAAACCAGGTAACCCTTGGTCGGGTTATAGACGTTGTCCCGTTCGTCGTGCGTGAGCGTCAGCGCGATGCTCGAGGTGACGTTCGTTCCCTCTTCCGAGCGAAGGATCGAGGAAGCATCGGCCGGCACGTCGGAGATCTCGACCTCTTCGAGCTTGTACATGAGGAGGCCCTTGTCGAATTCCGTGAATTCCTTGCCGAGACGGATGTCGCCGCCGGTCTTCTTCTGATCGAAGAAGTAGCCCGCGTTGCCCGAGCGGTCAAACTCGCGGCGGTAAAGATCGAAGCCGAGCGAGTACGGGTGGCCGAACGCCCACGGCTCGGTGAAGCTGAGCTCGTAGTTCTGGCGGACGCTGCCCATTTCCACGCGGAGGCCGAGGTCCTGGCCCGCGCCCGTGAACGTCTTCCAGTTCTGCCAGTCGAAGTTCTTTTGGCGCACCTGGGCGAAGCCGATTACGGAGTCGATCGAGCTGTAGCCGCCGCCGAAGCTGAATTCGCCGGTCTTAGCTTCTTTGACGGAAACCAGGAGGTCGCGGGTGTTCGGAAGCGAACCTGGCTCGGTGTCGAAACGCACGTCTTCGAAGAATCCGAGGTTGTAGAGGCGCTCCTTGGAACGCTTGAGCTTGGCACCCGAGAAGGATTCGCCCGGATACGCGCGCAGCTCGCGGCGGATCACGATGTCCTTAGTCTTCGTGTTGCCCTGAACGCGCACTTTATCGACGTACGTGAGTTCGTTCTCGGTGATCGCGTAATTGACGTCGACCTTGCCGGTCGCGTCGTTGTACACGGACTCGGAGCGGATCTGTGCGGAGAGGTAACCTTTTTCGAAGTAAAGATCCTGAATAGCGGAGACGTCGAGACGTAATCCCTTACGCGAGAAGGGTTTAAGAGTCTTCATGAGGATGGTCTTCTGGAGCTCGTCATCCTTCACGATCGAATGGCCGCGGAAAGTGACGGCGCCGACCTCGTATTTCTTGCCTTCCTGAACCATGACCTTGAGAACGATGTCGCCGGCCTGCTTGCCGCCGGTGATGGTTTCGGTCTCCGTGGTCACTTCGGCGTCGCTGAAACCATGTTCGTCGTAAAGCGCCTTCACGCGCTCGACGTCCTCTTCGACGTCCTCTTCCTTCAAATAGCCCGAACGGAACCAGCCGAACCAGGACATTTTCTTAGTCTTCATGACCTTCAGGATCTGCCCGGCCTTCAAGTTTTCGTTACCGAACACCTTGATGTCACGGATGCGGAGCTTCGCGCCCTCGTTCACGAGCACACGGAGAACCGCCTGGTTCGTGTCGGGATTCACGTCGAGCTGGCTGTCGATCACGGCCTCCGAGAAACCTTTCTTCTCGTAAAGGCGTTTGACCGCGTCCACGTCGTCGCGGACGCGCTTCTGGTCGACGAAATCGCCGATGACCGACTGCATTTCCTTCTTAATTGGATCTTTGCCGATCTTGGTGTTGCCTTCGATGCGAATTTCGGAGAGGACCGGCTTTTCGACGACGAGGAACGTCACTTTGACGCCGTCTTCCAAATCGTCCTGCTCGATCCGGACGTCCGTAAAGAAACCCAAACCATAGAGGCGCTTAAGGTCCTCATTGAGAACCACGGAGGAAACGGGTTGGCCGACCTGGGTTTTCACCTTGGCCAGGATGGTGAGGCTGGAAACGGTTTTGTTGCCCTTTACGTCGACCGCTTTGGCGGTCTTTCCTCCTTCATCGGCGAAAACGGACGAAGCGGCGGAAATCGAGCAGGCGGCCAGGAGGAAGAACGAAGCTAGAATTCGATTCAGTTTCATAGGTATCCGTTGTAAGAGAAGCTTGATTTTAGAAGGCCTTACTTTAGCATAACCCGATTCGAGAAGCCAAGCCCAAAAGGGTTGTTAACCCATCTCCTCGCGCCGCATGAGCTCCGCGTTCTCGAAACGCGTGTACTCATGCAGGAACGTGAGTTTGAGCGACCCGACCGGGCCGTTACGCTGCTTGGCGATGATGACTTCCGCCTTGCCGCGGTTTTCTTCGGTCGGGTTGTAATACTCTTCGCGCATAAGGAGAACGACGACGTCGGCGTCCTGCTCGATCGCGCCGGATTCGCGCAGATCCGAAAGCTGGGGACGATGATCGGTGCGCGATTCGACCGCGCGCGAAAGCTGGGAAAGCGCAATGACCGGCACGTGAATTTCACGCGCGAGCTCCTTCAGGGAACGGGAAATCTCGGAAATCTCCTGCTGGCGGCTCTCGACGTTGCCGGAGCCCTGCATAAGCTGGAGGTAGTCGAGCATAAGCACCTTGATGTCGAACTGCGCCTTCAGGCGGCGCGCCTTGGCCTTCAGTTCCAGGATCGAAATGCCCGGGGT
The DNA here is from genome assembly GCA_964431835.1 of uncultured Planctomycetia bacterium. GTDB lineage: Bacteria > Omnitrophota > Gorgyraeia > 2-02-FULL-51-18 > 2-02-FULL-51-18 > CAYSKO01. The sequence continues at coordinate 21,210 of CAYSKO010000012.1, forward strand.
GTCGTCGATGTAGATCGGCGCTTCGGAAAGCTTCGCGGCGGCGCGCGTCAGGTTCGGCCAGTCGGACTGCGCGAGGAAACCAGTACGAACCGAGTGCGCGTTCACCTTTGCGCACGAGCAGAGCATTCTTTGGATGAGCTGCTCCTTCGACATTTCTAAACTGAAGATCGCGGTGGGCACTTTGAGCGTCATGCCGCAGTGCTCGGCGATGTTGGACATGAGCGCGCTCTTTCCCATCGAGGGGCGCGCGGCGATGATGACGAGGTCGGAAGGCTGGAGGCCGGCGGTCATGACGTCGAACTCGTGGAAGCCCGTGCCGATACCGGTGACTTGCCCCTTGCGCTGATAGAGGAGGTCGATCGTTTCGATCTGCTTGCGGACGAGTTCCTTGAGCGGGACGATGCCGCCGGAGAATTTGCGGCTGGTGATGTCGAAGATGAGTTTTTCGGCGCGGTCGAGGAGGGGCTCGACTTCCTGGGTCGGATCGTAGCAGTCGGTGACGATCTGCGTGCCGTTCCAGATGAGCTGGCGAAGGATGTACTTCTCCTTCACGATGCGCGCGTAGTAAAGGACGTTCGCGGCGGTCGGCACCGAGCTCGTGAGCCATGCGATGTAGCTCGGGCCGCCGACCTCCTCCATCGTGCCGTCCTTATAGAGGACGTCGGTCAGCGTGACGAGATCCACCGCCTTGTTCGCGTTGAAGAGCTTTACGAGCGCTTCGAAGATCTTCCGGTGTGCATCCTTGTAGAACGCCTCGGCCGTGAGGTTTTCAATCGCGTGCGCCATCGCGTCCGCCTCGATCAGCATCGAACCCAACACAGCCACTTCCGCCTCGACGTTCTGCGGCGGAAGTTTCTGGATAGGTTCCTGCACGGCGCTCACTTTTTCGCCGCGACCACGACGCGCACGTTGGCGACGACTTCCGCGTGCAGCTTGAGCGGCACTTTGTATTCGCCGAGCTTTTTAATGGGCTCCTCTAGACGCACGTCGTGCTTCTCGATCTTTACGCCGCGCGCGGCGAGGGCTTCCTGGATGTTCTGTGCCGTCACCGCGCCGTAAAGCCGGTCGCCTTCGCCGGCCATCACCTCGACCACCACGTCGCCCAAGCCCTGCAGGCGATGTGCGGCCTGGCGGGCGGCGGTCAGACGGTCTTCGGCTTCACGCGCCTCGCGCGCTTTCTCCGCCTCGAAAGCCTTCTTCGCCTGCGGCGTCGCGAGTACGGCTTTTTTCTGTGGAATGAGGCAGTTGTTCGCGTAGCCGGAGGAGACCTTTACGATCTCCCCGCGCTTTCCGAGCTTCGGGTCTATGCCCGTCAGAACGACTTCGATGTCCATCTATAGCCCTCTAAAAAAGCCGAAATCCGAAGGCCGCGCGAGGCGCTTCGGATCCGGTGATGCGGTTTCGACGTTTTTTTCGTTACTCCGCGACGAACGGCAGGAGCGCGATCGCCCGGGCGCGCTTGATCTGGCGCACGAGGTACCGCTGGGAGTTCGCCGACGCGCCCGAGATCCGGCTCGGGATGATCTTGCCGCGCTCGGTCACGAAATAACGCAGACGGTTCACGTCCTTGTAGTCGATGGTCTCAATCTCTTCCGGCTTGAACTTGCAGACCTTTTTCCGGAGGAACTTCTTTTTGCCGCCCTTGCCCTTGGCGGGCTTCTTTTTCATGCGCTTCTTTTCAAACATAGTTCTCCTCTTCTTCGTTTAAAAAACTTAGAAAGGCGTGTCTTCGCCCTTCACGCCCGCATCGGGCATGTCGTCGAGCTGGATCTCGCCCATCTCGTCCTTCGGAGCGCCTTGGAAAGCGCCTTCGTCCGCGCTCTTCCCCTGCCCGCCGGCGCCGCCGGGGGAACCGAGGAACTGCACGTTTTGCGCGATCACTTCGAGCGTGTTGCGCTTCTGGCCTTCCTGCTCCCAGCTGCGCGACTGAAGGCGGCCCTCGACGAACACCGGACGCCCCTTCTTCAGGTACTCGCCGCAGATTTCGGCCATGCGGCCCCAGACGATGACCTTCACGAAGCTGGTCTCTTCCTTCTTCTCGCCGGTCTGCAGTTTGAACACGCGGTTCATCGCGATCGTGAAGCTCGCAACGGCGGAGCCGCTGGGCACGTACCGGAGTTCCGGGTCGCGCGTCAGATTCCCCATCAAAAGCACTTTGTTCAGGCTCGCCATCGCAGGTCCTCCCCGTTCGTTTTTCTTACAGCGCGTCCTTGTTGACGAGAAGGTAGCGCAGGAGCGAGTCGTTGAGCCTCAGCGCCGTCTCGAGCTTCTTCGTCTGATTCGAGTCCATCTGGAAGTTGACGATGACGTAGTTGCCTTCGTTCTTCTTCTTGATCTTATAGGCGAGCCGGCGCTTGCCCCATTCCTGAAGACCGTCCACGCGTCCGCCGTTTTTGGTAACGAGATCCTGGAGCTGCGTGACGACGCCCTTCGAAGCGTCGACGTTCAGGTCCGGATTGATGATGAAAACTCCTTCGTAATTCCTCATTCGCTGTTCGCTCCTTTTTTCAATTCGACGACTGCAGGCGGCTGAGTCGGTTCAGAGCCGCCTCGTATCCGTCCCGCGCCCACGCCTCGCACACCGCGACAGCGTTCGCGCAGATTTTTTCGAAAACCTTCCGTTCCTCGGCCGGGAACGTCTCGAGAACCCATCCCGAGAGTTCTTCCGGCATGCCCTCGGTCCGCACGCCGACCCGCAAGCGGGGGAACGTATCGGTGCCGAGCGCCGCGATGATCGATTCGAGCCCATGGTGCCCGCCGGGGCCGCCCGACGCCCGGAGCCTCATTTTGCCGAGGTCCAGATTCACGTCATCGCAGACGACCAGTACGTCCGCCGGCGCCGCGTTGTGCATCGCAGCGAGTTTCGCCACGCTTTCGCCCGTGACGTTCACGAACGTCGAGGGCTTCACGAGCGTCGCGCTCTCCGTCTCTGCCAGAAACGCGCGGAACTTCGGCGTGTCCCGCCAGACGGCTTTTCCGGCCACCCCGTCCACGACCTCGAATCCCGCGTTGTGACGCGTGCGGTCGTAGCGCTTGCCGGGGTTGCCGATGCCGACGACGAACTTCAAGGACGTTACTTCTTCTCGTCCTTGGCCTTCGGCTCTTCCTTCTTCTCGGCGGCTGCGCCTTCTTCTTCCTTCTTCTCGCGCAGGACTTCGATCTCCTTCGGCTCCGCGAGCGGATCGTCGACCTTCTCCTCGTGCAGCTTGACCTGGAACACGAGAGAGTCCTGATCGTTGAGGATCTTGAACTTGTCGGAAACGTTCAAGTCGCTGACGCGGATCGAGTCGTTGAGCTTGAGGCCCGAGACGTCGACGGCGATGTGCTTCGGAATGTCCGTGGGGAGACACTGCACCTTGACCTCGCGGAGGATGAACTCGAGGAGTCCGCCGTCTTGCTTCACGCCGACCGGCTCGCCGACCGCGGTGATTTCGACGTCGACCGTGATCTTCTCGGTGAGCGAGATCTCGTTGAAGTCGATGTGAAGGATGTTCCGGCGTACGGGATCGTGCTGGATCTCCTTGATGATGACCGCGCGGCCCTTCTTCTTGTCGCCTTCGACCGTGAGGTTGATCAGGATGTTCTCGCCGTAGTGCGCGTGGATGATGCGGGAGATCTCCCGGTCGACGATCGACACGGAAACGGGCTTGTCGCCGCGATGATACACCGTCGCGGGCACGTGCCCGGAGTTACGGAGCTTCTTGGCGGCCTGCTTGCCCCTGGTTTCACGAACCGTCGCTTTCAGCTGGATCTGTTCCATAATTCCCTTCCTTGCGTTGTGGACGCCCGCCCCGGCCCGACATTCGGACCTTTCCGGACGTCCGTTATAAAAATCAGCCGAAGAGGCTTGAGACGGACTCTTCGTTGTGGATGCGGCGGATCGCCTCGCCGAGGAGCGGCGCGACCGAGAGCACCTTGAAAACGGGATCGCGCTTCTCCGGCGCGAGCGGGATCGAATCGGTGACGATGAATTCCTCGATCGGCGCCGAGCGGATGCGTTCGAGCGCGGGGCCGGAGAGAATCGGATGCGACACGGCCGCGTAAATCTTCAGCGCGCCGGCTTTTTTCAGCGCGTGGGCGGCCTCGCACATGGAGCTCGCGGTCGCGACGAGGTCGTCCACGATCACGACGTTCTTGCCCTTCACTTCGCCGAGGATACTCATGACTTCAGTCTTCTTATCGTCCATGCGGCGCTTGTCGACGACGGCGAAGTTCTCGCCCAGGCGCTTGGCGTAGCCGCGCGCCATCTTGATGCCGCCGACGTCCGGCGAAGCCACGACGAGGTTCCTCACCTTCTTCTTTTTGAAGTATTCGACGACGACGTTGACCGCGAAGAGATGGTCGAGCGGGATATCGAAGAAACCCTGGATCTGCCCGGCGTGGAGGTCCATCGTGAGGATCCGGTCTGAGCCGGCGGTGGTCAGAAGGTTCGCAACAAGCTTCGCGGTGATTGGGACGCGCGGCTGGTCCTTGCGGTCCTGGCGCGCGTAGCCGAAATACGGGATCACCGGCGTGATGCGCCGGGCCGACGCGCGCTTCAGCGCGTCGATCATGATGAGGAGTTCCATCAGATGATTGTTGGTGGGCGGGCAGGTCGACTGCACGATGAAAACGTCCGCGCCGCGGACGTCCTCGTTGATCTTCACGCGGATCTCGCCTTCGCTGAACGTGCTGACCATCGCGTCGCCGAGGGGAATCTTCAAGTACTTCGCGATGTCCTTGGCGAGCGCGGGGCTCGCGTTTCCGCTGAAAATCTTGATCTTGCCGCTCATCGTTTTCCTTTTTGCGTCTTTAAGGGGGTCGCCGGCACGCCGGCCACCGTCTCCCCGTCCCGAACGTTCTTTCCCTTCGTGACCACCGCGCCCGCTGCCGTGACCGCGTTCCTTCCGATCGTCACCGGCGCGATCAGCACCGTTCCGCTGCCGAGTCGGGCGCCGTCGCGGATTCTCGTCACGTGCTTGTTCTTTCCGTCGTAGTTCGCCGTGATGGTGCCAGCGCCCACGTTCACCCCGGTGCCGATCTCGGCGTCCCCGAGGTAGCTCAAATGTTTGGCCGCCGAACCCGCGCCCACCTTCGAGCGCACGACCTCGACGAAGTTGCCGATCGTGGCGCCGTCTCCGATCCGCGAACCGCCTCGGATGCGGGCGAACGGGCCGATCGAACAGTTCTTTCCGATCGTCGAACCCTGCTCGATCGACGTGAACGGCTCGATCACCGTCCCTTCGCCGATCGCGACGTCCGCGTCGATCGCGACGGTCTCGGGGCGCCGGATCCGAACGCCGCGGTCCATCCAGCTGCGGCAGATCCTCGCTTGCAGGATCGATTCGAGCCGGGCCAAGTCCGCGAGCGTATTCACGCCGGCCGTCTCGTCGAAATCTTCGGTCACGACCGCCTCGATCCGCCCTTCCCGGGCAAGGATGCCGACGGCGTCCGTCAGGTAATATTCTTTTTTCTCGGGGCTCTTCCCGACTTTCTTCAGCGCCGCAAAAAATTTGGGTCCGTCGAACACGTAAGCCCCGACGTTGACCTCCTCGATACGGCGCTGGGCGTCCGTCGCTTCGAGTTCTTCGACGATCGCTTCCACCGATCCTGAGCCGCCGCGAACGACGCGGCCATAGCCCTTCGGATCCGGACGCCGCACCGAAAGGAGCGTGCCGTCCGCGTTCGATTCGCGGTTCGTGGCGAGGAGCCGCGCGAGGGTCTCGGGCGTCAGGAGCGGCGTGTCGCAGTATAGCACCACGACCGGTCCTTTGTGCCCACGAAGCGCGGGTTCTGCCATGAGCGCCGCGTGTCCCGAGCCGAGCCGGTTCTTCTGCTCGACCACGGCCGCGGCGGCGCCGACCCATTCGCGCACTTCCGCAATTCCGTACCCGGCCACGACGACCGTCTTCGACGCCTTCAGCGCCTTCGCGCTCCCCAAGAGTGCCCCGACCATCGGCACGCCGCAGATCGGGTGAAGCGCCTTCGGTATCTCCGAGCGCATGCGCGTGCCCCGGCCCGCGGCCAGAATCACGACGGCAGGCGCCGGGTTCTTCATGCGATCTTCTTGTTCGCGCCCCGTTTGTCCACGAGGATCGGCATTTCGCGGTTCGTGACGGTCGAACCCTCGATCACGCATTCTTTCACGCCTTCAAGAGACGGAAGGTCGTACATCGTGTCCATCATCACGTCTTCCAAGATCGCACGCAGGCCACGCGCGCCGGTGCTTTTCTTCATCGCTTCCTTCACGATTTCCTTGAGGGCGGCGTCCGTGAACGTGAGTTCGACGCCTTCCATCTCGAAGAATTTCTGGAACTGCCGCACGAGCGCGTTCTTGGGCTTCACGAGGATTTCGAGCAGGCTCTTTTCGTCGAGCGGGTCGAGCGTGGCCACGATCGGGAATCGGCCGATGAATTCAGGGATCATGCCGAACGAGATAAGGTCTTCGGTTTCCACATTTTTGACGGGGTTGCCGTCGGCACGCAGGGGCTTTTGCCGGCCGTGGAAGCCGATGTCGCGCTTACCCAGACGCCGCTCGATGATGTTGCCGAGCTGGCTGAACGTTCCGCCGCAGATAAAAAGAATGTTGGTCGTGTCGACCTGGACGTACTCGGCCTGGGGATGCTTGCGGCCGCCCTGGGGCGGGACGTTGGCCTTCGTGCCTTCGAGGATTTTGAGAAGCGCTTGTTGGACGCCTTCGCCCGAGACGTCGCGCGTGATGGAGACGTTCTCCGAGGTCTTCCCGATCTTGTCGATCTCGTCGATGTAGACGATTCCCATCTGGGCGCGCTGGACGTTGAAATCGGCGTCCTGGAGAAGGCGGAGGATCACGTTCTCGACGTCTTCGCCGACGTAGCCGGCCTGCGTAAGCGTGGTCGCGTCACAGATCGCGAACGGAACTTTGAGGATGCGCGCGAGCGTGCGCGCCAGGAGCGTCTTGCCGGAGCCGGTGGGGCCAATCAGGAGGACGTTGGCCTTTTCGAGCTCGACGTCCTTGATGTCGACTTGGGAGGTGATGCGCTTGTAGTGGTTGTAGACGGAGACGGAGAGCTGACGCTTGGCGGCTTCCTGGCCGATCACGTAGTCGTCGAGCGTCTTTTTGATCTCGGAAGGCTTCGGGAGGACCTTCATCTCGAGCGGCTCGGCGCCTTTTTTGGGATCGGAGGCGTCGCGCGTCATCACCTGATGACAGAACTTGATGCAGTCCTCGCAGATGAACACGTCGGGTCCCGAAAAGAGCTTTTCGTCGCCCTTCGAGACCTTATGGCAGAACGAGCATTTTTGAATAGATGACTTCATTATTTCTTCCCGTCCCAATACGAAGCGTGAAACGCTGCCCCGCTTGGATTCGAACCAAGACTCACGCCTCCAAAGGGCGGTGTGCTACCATTACACCACAGGGCAAAACCCTTACCGGAGGAAAAGCCTCTGGACCCCGTGGCGCCTGAAACGGTTCTTAGATCCCGCCTTTTCGTCCATCGGCGCCCAACGAAATCCCTGCCCCGCGTCTTCGCGTCCCGCGTACGAGGCTAATTCCTCGACCGAATCGATATAAAGCGTCGGTGAATCCGACGGCTCGTTGGTCACGTCCTCGGCCAATTGCCGGCGGACGATTTCGATCGAACGTTCCTGCGCGGCCTTCGAATCCACGGCCTCGACGAAACGTGTCGCCGAAAAACAGTAGCGCCGCGTCGTGGCGCCCGATCGGAGACAAAAATTTTCCCCGGCCAATACGATCTTGAAGATCGCCACCTGCACCCCGCTAAAACGTGGAAACGACGAAGGTTTTCCAATCGCGGTGAACTTGTCGAATCCCCCGCGCTGCCCGGACTGCCTGTCGTTTCGAAGAAAAAATCCCGAAGACGGTCGAGCCGCTCCCCGATAAAAGGGCCCCAAGGGCTCCCGATCGGACGAGCTCTTCCTTGATCTTCCGGATTGTCCCAACCCTATGAGTTAGAGTGACTTCCAGACTATTGAACAAGAGCTGCGAAACACGCTCCGAATCGCTCTTGCGAACGGAGTGGAGCAACAGAATAGCATCGGCCTTAGGGGGTGTCAAGGAAGAAGCCCCCAGCGAACCGTACGCTTCTCGAGTGGAAATCCCGAAAGGCGGCTTGACCAAAACGTGCCAAATTTCGGGCTTTTTTCCGGGCAAAGCGCGCAGTTTCTCTCCCCGTCCCCGGCCGATCGCGTAGGGCCGGTCGAGGCAGAAAAAAGCGACGTCGGAGCCTATTTCGGCGCCGAGGCGCACGAGTGCAGGCCTGGAAAGGCCGAGTCTCCAAAGACGGTTCAGCCCAATGAGGACGGAAGCGGCGTTCGAGGAGCCGCCGCCCAGCCCCGCTTCGGTGGGGATGCGCTTCTTCAAGCGGATACGCACCCCCTTCGTGACGCCCAAGCGTTCGCGAAAAAGAAGCGCCGCGCGGCAGGCAAGATTCTTTTCGTCGCGCGGAAGGCCGTAGGCGTTTCCGACGAGACTCACTCCCGAAGGAGCCTTCTCAAGGATAACTTCGTCGCACAAGCTCACGCGCTCGAAGAGCGTCTCCAACTCGTGAAAGCCGTCCGACCGCTTCCCGAGGACGCGCAGGTATAGGTTTACCTTGGCCGGCGAAAGGACGCGGAGCCGCCCGCCGGAAGCGGTGGAAAGGAGTTTCGATTTCAACGGAAAGGATTATTCCTGCGGGAGGGCGAAGCCGAAGAGCTTGAAGGCTTCCTGGATCGACTGAGACTCGGAGAGAAAACGCTCGATGATCTGGCCTTCGTCGATCATTTTCGTCTGGTAATCGGCGAACGTCTGCTTATTAAGAACGAGCTTTAAGCGGTTCAGGTAATCCTGGATCTCGACCGCGTCGAAGCCTTCGAAACGGTAACCGCCGAGGACGTCGTTTACCACCTTAAAGACATTGAGGACCGTCGAGTGCGGATCCTCCGAAGATTTGAGTCCGATCACCGAGAAACGGAACACACGGCGGCCGTCGGCCTCGTCGAACGCGCCGTCGACGAGCGCGAAGGCGCTCGCCTCGTCCTTGGCGTCCTTCGAGAAACTGAAACGGACGCGCTGGACGATCTGCTCCGTGAGGAAGATTTCCTTCCGCACTTCCTTCAGCGTGAAATCCTTCTCCCCGCCGGGCTCGGGCGCGTACTTGCCCTGGCTGAAAAGCGTTCGGTTGATCGATTCCTCGATCCCGATCGCGTCGGCGTTGGCGCGCTTGGTGTCATCGAGCGAACGCGTGATCGTCAGCTCGTTCAGGTTTTTACGGTCCCGGAGGATCACCGTGCAGAATTCGACCCGCAGATCAGTCGAGAGCGAGACGCGGGTGACGACCTGCATCACCTTCCCCATCTGCTCGTGGACTTCCTTCGGAACCTGGCCTTTCGCATCGAGCAACTCGTCCAGATAGAGGACGGCACCAACCGTAAGGCCGACGACGCGTGCGGTCACGTCGAGTTTGTATTCCTTCTTGCAGATCGATTCGATCGAGGACGGGACGGAATCGGCGGGGTAGGTATATTTCGGCCCGCAGCCGGCCGTAAAAACGGCGGCTGCGAGCGCGAAAACGAGGGCGAACGTTGAGAACGCCCGATCAGACCTTCGGAACATACTTCGACGTGACGCGAGGATTCGACTTGCCGTATTCCTTGAAGATGGCTTCGATCTCATCGTAGTCGAGCTCTTTACGTTCGATAAGCTCCTTAGCGAAACGCTCGAAGATGTCGTTCTCTTTTTTAAGGAGGTCTTCGACGGTCTTCAAGCAGCTTTGGATGATTTCATGCGTCTCGGCGTTCAGCTTTTCCTTCACACCCTCGGAAAGCTGTTCCTTCGGGATGCTCATGTAGTCGCCGAGCGATTCCGTCTTGCCCATGCCGAGGCGCCATACCATGTTGTGCGCCAAACGCATCGCGTGCTGGAAGTCGCTCGAGACGCCGCTCGAGGTCACGGCGAACTTCGTCTTCTCGGCCGCGTAGCCGCCCAGAAGAACGCAGATCTCGGCGAGGAACCAGTCCTTGTTCCGGAACATCTCGTCCTCGATCGGTAAGGAGTAGGTCACGCCGCCAGCCGAGCCGCGCGGGATGATCGACGCCTTGAACACGTCGTCGGTCGGATGCATGAGGTAAGTGACGATGAGGTGGCCCGTCTCGTGGTACGCGGTGATGCGGGCTTCCTTCTCGCTGACCTTCTTTGACTTCTTGAGGCCGAGGTCGACGCGCTCCATGGCTTCCGAGAGATCCTGGGACGTCACGACGTCGCGCTTGTTGCGCGTGGCGATAAGCGCCGCCTCCTTCGTGATGTTCGAGATCTCGGCCGGGCTCTTCTGGACCGCCTTGCGGGCCAGGCGAGCGATGTCGAGCGACGGGTCGAACTTGATCTTCGAGAGGTAGTAGCGGAAAAGCTCCTCGCGTTCAACGAGGTCCGGTTTTTCGACGAAGATCTTACGGTCGAAACGGCCGGGACGAAGAAGTGCTTCGTCGAGCGAATCCTCGGACGCGTTGGTCGCGCCGATGACGATGACGTTCTCTTCCTTGTCGCCGAGGCCGTCCATCTCCGCCAAAAGCTGGTTCTGCGTGGAGTTGGTTTCCTCGGTGCCGCCGAAGGCCGAGAACACGCGCTTGCGACCGACCGCGTCGATTTCGTCGAGGAAGATGATACAGCCGCCTTCCGCGTACGCCAGACGACGGGCCTTCTGGAAGAGCTGGCGGACGCGCGAGGCGCCGACGCCGACGAACACTTCCACGAATTCCGCGCCCGACATCGAGATGAACGGAACGCCGGCTTCGGTCGCGATCGCTTTGGCGAGATACGTCTTGCCGCAGCCGGGAGGCCCCATCATCAACATGCCTCGGATGATGCTGCCGCCGATCTTCTTCACGCGCTGGCGATCCTTGATGAGGTCAACAAGTTCCTTGGCCTCGATCTTGGCGCCTTCCATTCCAATGACGTCCTTCCACTTGATATTCACGCGATCGGCCTTCACCTGATTCTTTTTGAGCTTCTGAAGGCCGCCCTGAAGAACCCACGAGTAAAGAACGACGAAGATGACCGCGCTGATCGTGGCCTGGAGACCCATCGTCGAAAGCCAGGCGACCATGTACGACCGCTGGTACGAATCGATGGAACCTAACGCCGCCATCGGGATCCAGAAGATGAAAATCGTCCACGCGACGACGGCCAGCTTGACCCAGTGGTTCCACCAGAAAAGCTTAAGTCTTCTCCAAAACACGGGTTTCCTCTTTTCCTTTTAAACCTTTAAAAAAGGTTCGACAAGGCGGGCGCCTGTCCCGCAAGCCTTAGAAAAAAAAGCGGGTGTTTAACGGTCCCGCTTCTTGTGTCTGTCGCGACGGCGGCGCTTCTTGCGCTTATGGACCGCCATCTTGTGCCGCTTGCGCTTACGTCCGCAGGGCATTCGCTGCTCCTCTTGTTAGTATATCACCTTGTTCAAAGGGTACTCGATGATGCCTTCGGCTCCTGCTTCCTTGAGCTTGGGAATCAGCGATCGAACCACTTTCTCGTCGATCACGGTCTCGATGGCAAACCAACCGGTCGACGAGAGACCGGAAACCGTCGGAGTCTTCATGGCCGGTAAAAGCGAGATGATCGACTGGAGGCTGCCCTCCGGAACGTTCATCTTGAGACCGACCTTCGCCTCGGCGTGGATCGCTCCCAGAAGGAGCATCGCCACGTGCTGCATTTTCTGTTTCTTCTTCGCGTCGGTCCACGCCTTCTTGTTGGCGATGAACTGAGTGGTCGAGTGGCAGAGCGTCTCGACGATGCGTAAATTGTTGGCTCGCAAGGAGGAGCCGGTCTCGGTGATGTCCACGATGGCGTCGACGAGGCCCGAGCCGACTTTCACTTCGGTCGCCCCCCAGCTAAATTCGACGTCCGCGGTCACTCCCCGCTCCTTCAAATACTTCTCGGTGAAACCCTTAAGCTCCGTCGCGACGCGCTTTCCCTGAAGATCCTTAGAAGATTGGATGGGGGAATCGTTCGGAACCGCGAGCACCCAGCGGACGGCGTTCATGCCGGTTTTGGCATACTGCATCTCCTGAACGCGGACGACGTCGGAGCCGTTTTCGAGGATCCAATCTTCGCCGGTGATACCGCAGTCCAGTGCGCCGTCCTCGACGTACCGGGACATCTCCTGTGCACGGATCAGCACACACTCGATGTCCTCGTCGTCTATATAAGGGAAGTAGGAACGGGAGCTGACATTGATATTGAAGCCGGCTTTTTTGAAGATCTTGAAGGTCGATTCCTGGAGACTGCCTTTCGGAAGACCTAGCTTCAACTTGAACTTTGTTTCGGGCACGGAATCCTTTTTTTTAAACCTAATAAAACCTATGTTGTTGTAATCAAATAAGTTGCAATAAGCCTTTTTCGGGGCTTATTTATGCTTAACGAAGTATAACATGGCTCATGGGGGGTGTCAATTGACGCTCCACGACAGCCCTATCCGAAAGCGGTGGATTCTTCGGCCGATTCAGGTATAATGCGGGGTCATGCTCACCTTCTTCCGGAACCAAAAGAACAAGAAAGCCATTTACTGGGTGCTCGCGCTCATCGTGATCCCGTCGTTCCTGATCACGGGAGTCGTGCTCTGGTCCCCCGGCGAGCAGGCCCCGACCTCGCTCGGCAAAGTGGGCAAGCGGAGCGTCTCGGTCCAGGAATACCTCGGCGCCTACAAGGCCGTCCAGCATCACGCCGCAATGATCTACGGCGAAGAGTTCACCCGCATCCGCCGCCAGATCAATTGGAAGAGCGAAGCTTGGGACCGCATCCTTCTCCTGGAACACGCCAAGAAGGAAGGCATCCGTATCGGGGACAAGGAAGTGGTTGATTGGCTCCAGAACCAGCAGGTGTTCCGCCGGGGCGACGCGTTCGACCTCGAGCTCTACAAACGCTTCGTCGCCGAGATGATCGGCGAGTCGACCCGGCGCTTCGAGGAAGAAGTACGCCAAATCCTCACGATCAGGAAGCTCACCGAAGGCGTGCGCGGCGGCGTAAAAATCGACGACGAGGAACTAAAGGACCTTTACGCGCGCCGCCGTGGTTCGCGCGATCTAGCCTATGCGGTGGTCGCGTCCGACACGAAAACCCCCGCCGCCGAGATCAAAGACGAGGAGATCGTTCAGGCGTATGAAATTGTCAAAGACAAGCTCACAACTCCGGTCCGCGTGAACCTTCAGTACGCGTTCGTGCCTGCCGCCGAAAAAGATTCGAAGAAAGCGGCGCTCGAAGACGGCGGCTCTTTAGCGGAAATCACCCAAAAGCACAAGCTCGTTCTCGCCGAGACCGGCGCCTTCTCCGCGAACGAACGCGTCCCCGACGCGCTCGCCGGCGCGGACACCGCGCTCGCTCAAGGGTTCTCGCTCGCCGAAGGCGCGGAGAGCGCATGGGTCGAGACCCCGAAGGGATTTTTCAAGATGAAGTCGCTGCAGCGCGAGGCGGAACGCACCCTCTCCCCCGAAGAATCCAAGGAGATGCTCAAGTCGCTTCTCGTCCGCGACAAGGCGCGCGAGAGCGCAATGAAGACGCTGCGCGATCTCAAAACCGCGATCGACGAAAAAGGCTTCGAGAAGGCTCTGGCCGAGGCGAAGATCGAAGTGAGGACCTTCCCGAGCTACGACCCCTCGAAAACGGTGCCGGGGCTCGACGCGCCCGTCCTGCCTCGCGTGGCGACGGCGCTCAAGGCCGGAGAGACGTCGGAGCCGTTCGAGACGACCGGCGGCGCGGCGATCGTGAAGATCTTGAAGGACGCGCCGCTCGACGCCGCCCTTTTCGAGCAGGAAAAAAGTTCTTTCCGCAACGAAGCGCTAGAAGAAAAGACGGCCGCGGCGATGGACGCGCTCCTCGGTGATCTTCGCAAGAACTTAAAGGTCGACGTCGAGACGATGGAGAAAATCTTCCCCCGCACCTGATCCTTTTCGAAGGCATTAAAAAACCCCCGTCTTATACAAGACGGGGGTTTTTTTACGTCCGGTAGGAACTTTTTATTCGCGCTTGCGGAGAAGGTCCTTGAGCTCGCCCATGAACTGGTTGATGTCCTTGAACTGGCGGTAGACCGAGGCGAAACGCACGTAGGCAACCTCGTCGAGTTTATGCAGATGCTCCATCACAAGCTCACCCACCACCTGCGCTTTCACTTCCTTGTCGAAGCTCTTCTGCAGTTCCTTCTCGACTTTGTCCACGACGGCCTCGAGCCGCTCCATGCTGACCGGACGCTTCTCGCAGGCCTTGAGTATCCCCGAGATGATCTTGTTACGGTCGAACGCCTCGCGGCGGCCGTCCTTCTTGATCACCATGAGCGGGATCTCTTCGATGTACTCGTAGGTCGTGAAGCGGCGCTTGCATTTGATGCATTCCCGACGACGGCGAACGCTGCGGTCCTCGTTGGAAGAACGCGAGTCGATGACTTTGTCCTCCGTGAACCCGCAGAAGGGGCATTTCATCTTTAGGCGTGGACCCCTTTGGGTGCCTGCGCGGCCGTCCCGCCGTTCTGCTCGATCTGACGCAGGAGCTCGGGGTAAAGCGGAAAGCGCTTCGTGAGCGCGCCGACGCGTTCGCGGACGCGCGCCACGACGGCTTCGTCGCCGGCGTACGAGAGGACCTCGTCGATGCAGGCACCGATCTCCGCCATTTCGGCGGTGCCCATGCCGCGCGTGGTGACCGCGGGCGTGCCCAGACGAATGCCGCCGGCCTTAAAGGGACTCTGCTTATCGAATGGGATCCCGTTCTTGTTCACCGTGATGCGCGCGTGATCGAGGAGGAGCGAACAATCCTTGCCGGTGAGGTTCTTCGGCTGGACGTCGACGAGCATCAAATGGTTGTCGGTGCCGCCGGAGACCAGGCGCCAGCCGCGCTTGGAAAGCTCGCCCGCGAGCGCCTTCGCGTTCTCGACGATCCGCTTCTGGTATTCCTTAAACGAAGGCTCGAGCGCTTCTTTCAGCGCGACCGCCTTGCCGGCGATCACGTGCATGAGCGGACCGCCCTGGAACGCCGGGAACACCTGCGAATCGATCTGCTTCGCCCACTTCTCGCGGCAGAGCACGAGGCCGCCGCGGGGACCGCGGAGCGTCTTGTGCGTGGTCGTCGTCACGAAATCCGCGTACGGGACCGGGCTCGGATGGATTCCGGCAGCGACGAGGCCCGCGATGTGCGCCATGTCGACGAAGAAGACCGCGCCGACCTTGTCGGCGATTTCCCGGAAGCGGGCGAAATCGATGATCCGGGGATAGGCGGAGGCGCCGGCCAGAATCATCTTCGGCTTGTGCTCGAGCGCGAGCCGTTCGATCTCCGCGTAGTCGATGCGTTCGTCCTTTTCGGAGACGCCGTACGGGACGATCTTGAAGAAACGGCCGGAGAAGTTCATCGGATGGCCGTGCGTCAGATGTCCGCCATGCGAGAGGTTCATCGCGAGCACCGTATCGCCGGGTTCGAGGCACGCAAAATAGACTGCGGCGTTCGCCTGGGACCCGGAGTGGGGCTGCACATTCGCGTGCTCGGCGCCGAAAAGCTTCTTCGCGCGGTCGATCGCGAGGTTCTCCGCGACGTCGACCCATTCACACCCGCCGTACCAGCGTTTGTCGGGATAGCCTTCAGCGTACTTGTTCGTCAGCGTCGACCCGACCGCTTCCATCACAGCGAGACTCGTGAAATTCTCGCTCGCGATGAGCTCGATGTTCTCGTTCTGGCGGCGTGTCTCGCGGACGATCACGTCGTAGATCTCGGGATCCCGTTTTTTAAGCTCACTCATTTCTTGGCCTTGGCCTTTCCTTTTTTGGAAGGACGGCGAAGACCGGTCTCTTCCTCGATCTTGATGATCTGGTCCACGCGCCGCTTGTGGCGGCCGCCTTCAAACTTGGTCTCGAGCCACGAACGGACGATAAGTTCGGGTTCGTCGAAGAGATGCTCCGAGCCGAGAACGAGGATGTTGGCGTCGTTGTGCTGGCGAGAGAGCATCGCCACGCTCTTGTCGAAACAGATCGCCGCGCGGACGTTGGGGAGCTTGTTCGCCGCCATCGCCATCCCGTTTCCGCTCTTGCAGATGAGGACGCCCAAGTCGGCCTTGCCGTCGGAGACGGTCTTCGCCACCTTGTACGCGAACTTCGGGTAATCGCAGGGCTCGGCTGAATTCGTTCCGCAGTCGACGGTCTTATGGCCTTCGCCCGCGAGAAACTCTTTAATTTCGGCTTTCAAATCGTAGCCGCCGTGGTCGGCGCCGAGCGCGATTTTCATGGCGTTTCTCCTAGAGGGTTTTTACGAGCTTCTCGACGCAGCGTCGGATCACGCCGAGGACGTTCTTGTAAAAGCTGGGCGACATGCGAATCGGATCCGGGATGTCCTCCGGGGAACCGTACTCGTCGTTCTGGGCGAATTCCGAAAGGAGGTGCACCTTGCTCTCGGCTTCGGGCAGGACGCGCACGATCCAGTCTTTGTGAAGCTTCTCCATCACGTAGATCTTGTCCGCGCCATTCACCATTTCAGGCCGCAGACGCTGGCTCTGGTGGCCGGTCGCGTCGATCCCCTCGTCCTCAAGAACCCGCACGGTGTCGGGGGTCGCCGCGAAACCGTCGGCCGCGCTGATCCCCGCCGACATCACGGCGAACTCTCCGACTCGCTTTTCGGTGAGGTGACGGAAAAGCGCCTCGGCCATGACCGAGCGGCAGCTGTTTCCGGTGCAGACGAAGAGAATGCGCTTCAAATGGGGTTTCCCTTAGCGAGAACCTTTTCGGCGTTCTTCTTCTTGAAGTCCACGAGGGCCTTCGAAAGCTTCTCGTCCTGGAGCGCGAGGATGCGGATAGCCAAATACGCCGCGTTCTTCGGGCCACCCCCGCCGACGGCGACGGTTCCGACCGGTGTTCCCGCGGGCATCTGGACGGTCGCAAGGAGAGCGTCGAGGCCGCCGAGTGGCGGCGTCTCGACGGGAATACCAATCACGGGGAGCTCGGTGTTGGCCGCTGTCACGCCGGCCAGGTGCGCGGCGCCGCCGGCGGCCGCGATGATCACTTTCACGCCCTTTCCTTTCGCGGCCTTCACGTATTCGGCGGCGGCGTCGGGCGTGCGATGAGCGGAAAGCACGCGCGATTCGTAAGGAACCCCGAATTCCTTCAGGACCTCGGCGCAGGGCCGCAGTTTTTCGGCGTCGGAATCACTTCCCATCAAAATCGCAACGATCGGATTCATTTCGTTTCTCCCGTTTCTTATTTAAGCACGCGCGTCGCGCGGTGCCCGATGTCTTTGCGGTAATGCATCTGGTCGAAGAAAATGTGTTCGACCGCGTTGTACGTGCGGGAGAGCGCCTCGAAGATGCCGCGGCCGTGGCCGACGACGTTAAGCACGCGGCCGCCGGCCGTCACGAGATCCCCGTCGGGCGTGCTCTTGGTACCCGCGTGGAAAACGTGGATGTTCTTGTCCTCGAGAGCGGTGCGTATCCCGGAGATCTTCCGGCCGGTCTCGTACGACTCAGGGTAACCGGGCGCGCAGAGCACCACGCACACACAGTCTTCTTCTTTCCACTCGAGCCGCACGGGTTCGAGGCGTTCCTCCACCGTGGCGAGAAAAAGCTCGAGAAGATCGTTCTTGAGGCGTGGCAGGATCGCCTGTGTCTCAGGGTCGCCCAGGCGCACGTTGAACTCGAGGACGCGGAAACCTTTCGAGGTGAGCATGATGCCCGCGTAGAGAAAACCTTTGTACGGCGTGCCGAGGCGGCGGAACTCGTCGACGATCGGAAGGAACACGCGCTCGAGAAGCTCGCGCTCGAACGCCTCGGTCACGATCGGCGCGGGCGAATACGCCCCCATGCCGCCCGTGTTAGGGCCGTGGTCGCCGTCGTACACGCGCTTGTGGTCCTGGCTCGAGGCCAGGAACTTGACGGATTTTCCGTCGGTGACCGCGATGACGGAGGCCTCTTCGCCGTCCAGAAACTCTTCGACGACGACGCGGTCGCCGGCCTTGCCGAAAACTTTTTTCACCATGTCCACGTGGATCGCTTCCATCGCGATGGGCATCGAGGTCGCGACGACGACGCCCTTGCCGCCCGCCAGACCGTCGACCTTGATCACGATCGGAACACCCTTCTTCGCGACGTAATCCATCGCCTTTTCGGCGGACTCAAACGTTTCGGACTCGCCGGTGGGGATCGAAAGGCGCTTCATGAGCTCTTTCGAGAAGGCTTTCGAGCCTTCGAGACGCGCGGCCGCCTGGGAAGGTCCGAAAATCTTGATACCTTCTTTCGTGAAACGGTCGACGATGCCTTCGGTCAGCGGCGCCTCGGGCCCGACGACGACGAGATCGACCGCCTTCTCGCGGCAGAAGCGAAGCAGCGCGTCCTGGTCCTTCGCGGCGATGTCGACGCATTCGGCGACGTCGGTCATGCCCGCGTTTCCGGGCGCGACGTAGAGTTTGGTGAGCTTCGGAGAGAGCGAAAGCTTCCAGGCGATCGCGTGTTCACGGCCGCCCGAACCGATCACGAGAACGTTCACTGGACCGAAACCCCTCCGCCTTTGGTGACTTCCCCGACGATCCAGGCGCGCTCGCCGTGTTTCTGGAGATGCGAGATGACTTTTAGCGCGCGGTTCTTCGGCGTGACGAGGATGAGACCGATGCCCATGTTGAACGTGCGGTACATCTCCCGCGCCGGGACGCGGCCGGACTCTTCGATCCAGCGGAAGACGCGCGGAACGGGCCAGCTGCCCATGTGAATGCGCGCGCCGCGACCCTCGGGGAGGACGCGCGGAATGTTGTCGAAGAAACCCCCGCCCGTGATGTGCGCCATCGCGAAGACGGGCTCTTTCTGGATGAGCTCGAGGACGGGTTTCACGTAGATTTTAGTGGGCTTCAAGATCTCTTCGGCGTGTTTCTTCACGAAGTCCGGCTTTAAAGCCTTCCGCACGAAAGAGAAGCCGTTCGAGTGGACGCCGCTCGAGGCGATGCCGATGATCGCGTGGCCGGGTTCGACGCCCTTGCCGTCGAGGATTTTACTCTCTTCGACGACTCCAACCGAGAAACCAGCGAGGTCGAAGTCGCCCTTCGCGTAGAGACCCGGCATTTCGGCAGTCTCTCCGCCGATCAGCGCACATCCCGCGTCCTCGCAGCCTTTGCCGATGCCCTTCACGACCTGGCGCATCATCTCGTTGTCGAGCTTTCCAACAGCGAAGTAGTCGAGGAAAAAAAGAGGCTCCGCGCCCAGGCAGAGGATGTCGTTCACGTTCATCGCCACGAGATCGACACCGATGCCTTCGTACAGGCCGGTGAGCTGGGCCAATTTAAGCTTCGTGCCGACGCCGTCGGTCGAAGTGACGAGGATCGGCTTTTTATATTTCTTCGGAATGCGGCAGAGCGCACCGAATCCGCCGATGCCGGCGACCACTTCGGGACGCCGCGTGGCCCTCGCGTAGGGTTTGATGCTCTCGATGAAATCGTTCGCCTTGTCGATGTCGACGCCGCACTTCTTGTAGCTTAAGCTTTTACGTTTTGTGGGCATGCGTGATTCTTTCGCCGCTCCCTAATTTTGCGTTCTCGGATTTCTCCGTGTGGTATTTGCCGACGCCTTCGAACGGGATCGGGTACTCCCCGCTCCAGCAGGCGGTGCAGTAGTTTTCCTTCGGAAGGCTCACGGACGCGAGCATCCCCTCGAGCGAAAGGTAGCCGACGGAGTCGCAGTCGAAGTACTTGCGGATCTCCTCGTCGTTGTACTTGTTGGCGATGAGTTCCTCGCGGGTCGGGAAGTCGATGCCGTACGCGCACGCGTACTTGTGCGGCGGGCAGGAAATCCGGAGATGGATTTCCTTGGCGCCGGCCTGCCGGAGGCTGCGCACGCGCATCCGCGAGGTGGTTCCGCGCACGATCGAGTCGTCGACGACGATGACGCGCTTGCCTTTCAGCACTTCGCGGACGAGGTTGAACTTCACCTTCACCTTGAAATCGCGCATGCCCTGGCTCGGCTGGATGAACGTGCGGCCGACGTAGTGATTGCGGATGATCCCCGCCTCGAGAGGGATGCCCGACTGCTGAGAGAAGCCGAGCGCGGCGGAGTTGCCCGAGTCGGGCACCGGGATCACGATGTCGGCGTCGACCGGATGCTCGAGGGCGAGCTGGCGGCCGAAACGCTTGCGCACTTCGTGGACGCTTTCGGTGAAAATCTTGGAATCCGGACGCGCGAAATAGACGTGCTCGAAGATGCAGTGGGCGATCTTCTTCTTCTCAGGGAAAAGATCGTGGTCGTCGGCGACGATCATCTGCGAGCGCACGCCCTTGTCGGTGATGTAGACGATCTCGCCGGGTTCGATCTCGCGCACGTGCTCGGCGTCCATGATGTCGAAGGCGCAGGTTTCGGACGCCACGACCCACGCGTCCCCGAGCTTGCCGAGCCAGAGAGGGCGGAACCCTTGAGGATCGCGCGCGGCCACGAGCATGTTGTGCGTCAGGAAAACGAGCGAGTAGGCGCCGCGCACGCGGGAGAGGGCGTCCGCGATGCCTTCTTCGACGTTGCGGAGCGCGGGCTTGGCCATCAAATGGATGATGATCTCGCTGTCGGTCGTCGTCTGGAAGATCGAGCCGTAGGCCTCGAGCTCGGAACGGAGGATGTCGGCGTTGACGAGATTTCCGTTGTGCGCGATCGCGACTTCGCCGCGCGAGTAGTCGACGAGGATCGGCTGGGCGTTCTTCAAATTCGAGGAACCGGTCGTAGAGTAACGGACGTGGCCGATGGCGCGGTGGCCCTTCAGCTTGTCGAGGCATTCGCTCGAGAAGACGTCCTGCACATGGCCCATCGCGCGGTGCGACGACATGCGCTCGCCGTCCGTAACCACGATGCCGGCGGATTCTTCGCCGCGGTGCTGGAGCGCGTAGATACCCAGGTACGTCAGGTACGCGGCGTCTTTATGCCCGAAAATTCCGAATACGCCGCATTTGTCCTTCAATTCGCCCGACATCCCGACCTTCCCTTCTATAGACTTACGAAAGCTTACGAAGCGGACCCCATGCGGCGGTGGATCGACGTGCGCCAGGCGTGCGAAAGGACTTTAAGCGGCGCTTTGACGAGGCCGTTGATCGCGAGCGATTCTCCGCCCACGCGCCCGATCTCGCGGACCGGAACGCCCTTAGATTCTATCACCTCAAGCGCCCTCTTAGCACGCGCGGCGTCCACGGAAACGACCACCCGCGACTGCGATTCGCCGAAAAGAAGCGCCTGCGGCGTGAGGGAGCCCTGAGGGAGGTCGACCGTTGCTCCGATCTCTTTTCCCTTAAATGAGATACAGCTTTCGGCAAGCGCGACGGCGAGACCGCCTTCCGAGCAGTCGTGGGCGGACTTGAGGAGCCCCTCGGCGGCGGTCGAGAGGATGGCGTCCAGAAGGTGCTTTGCCTCGCCGAGATCCAGCCGCGGCACAGGGCCCGCCTTCACGCCGAAAAGAACTTTGAGGAATTCCGAACCACCGAGCTCCTCGTGGGTGTCACCCAGGAGCAGGATCACATCTCCAGCGTCCTTGAAGTGGGATGTCACGGGCTCGCGCCCTTCCAGGAGGCCGACCATGCCGATGGTGGGAGTCGGATCGACCGCGCCCTTCGGGTTCTGGTTGTAGAGCGAGACGTTGCCGCCCGAAACCGGCGTCGCGAACGCAACGCACGCGTCCCGCATGCCCTCGACCGAACGCTTGAGCTGCCAGAAAATTTCCGGATTGTGCGGGTTACCGAAGTTGAGGCAATTCGTGACCGAAAGCGGCGCGGCGCCCGAGCAGGCGACGTTGCGCGCGGATTCAGCGACGGCGATTTTGCCGCCGAGATACGGATCGAGGTAGCAGTAGGTCGAATTGCAGTCGAGCGAAACGGCGATATACTTGTCGGTTCCCTTCACGCGGATCACGGAGGCGTCTGAGCCCGGAAGGACGACCGTGTTCGTGCGCACCATGTGGTCGTACTGTTCGTAGACCCATTCCTTGGAGGCGATCGTCGGGGAATCGAGGAGCTTGAGGAGCGCGGCGTTCAAGTCCCCGGTCTTCGCGAGCAGCGTCTTCGGATCGAACGTTTTCTTTTCCTTATAGTACGCGGGCTCGCGTTCTTCGCGCGTGTACACCGGCGCGTCGTCGGCTAGGCGCTTGGCCGGAATCTCGACGACCGTAACGCCGCCTTCCTTCACGCGCATGATGCCGTCGCCGGTCACGAAACCGATCTCCTCGGCGTGGAGGTCCCACTTTTTGAAGATACGCTTAGCTTCGTCTTCGCGGCCCTTCTGGATGATGACGAGCATGCGTTCCTGGGATTCCGAGAGCATGATCTCGTATGGGATCATGCCGGTCTCACGCTGGGGAACTTTCGCGACGTCGATCTCGATACCCATGCCGCCGCGCGAGGCGGTCTCGCAGGTCGAGCACGTGAGGCCGGCCGCACCCATGTCCTGGATGCCCACGACGCAGCCGGATTTGAGGAGCTCAAGCACGGCTTCTAAGAGAAGCTTTTGGAGGAACGGGTCGCCGACCTGGACCGCCGGACGGTCCTTCTCGGATTCCGCGGAGAGATCCTTCGAGGCGAACGCGGCGCCGCCCATGCCGTCGCGACCGGTCGCGGCGCCGAGATAGAAAACCGGGTTGCCAATGCCTTCGGCCTTCGCCTTCACGATCTCTTCCTTGCGGGCGAGGCCGAGCGCGAACGCGTTCACGAGCGGATTGCCTTCGTAGGATTCGTCGAAATACACTTCGCCGCCGGTCGTCGGGATGCCCATGCAGTTGCCGTAGTGCGCGATGCCCGCGACCACGCCGGTGAGAAGGCGTTTAACGGCGGGTTCTTCGATTTTGCCGAAGCGCAGCGAGTTCATGCACATGATCGGGCGAGCCCCCATGGTGAAGATGTCGCGCAGGATGCCACCCACGCCGGTCGCGGCGCCCTGGAACGGCTCGATCGCCGACGGGTGGTTGTGCGATTCGACTTTGAACGCGATCACCCAGCCGTCGCCGATGTCGACGACGCCCGCGTTCTCCTCTCCCGCCTTCACGAGCATGCGGCGGCCGTCCTTCGGAAGGAGCTTGAGGACGTTCTTGGAATTTTTATAGGAGCAGTGCTCGCTCCACATGACGGAGAAAATGCCGAGCTCCGTGACGTTCGGCTCGCGGCCGAGGATGCTCTTAATCTCCTCGTACTCGGAAGGCGTGATGCCGTGTTTCTGGATTAGGTCCGGGGTGATCTCGACGGCCTGGGGGGTCACACGGCCTCCAAGATGGATTGGAATATCGCCAGGCCGTCGGTGGAGCCGAGCTCCTTTTCGGAGGCGCGTTCGGGATGTGGCATGAGGCCAAACACGTTACGCGCTTCGTTCGTGATTCCCGCGATGTCCTCGCGCGAGCCGTTCGGGTTGTCGACGTAGCGGAGGAGGACCTGGTCGTTTTCGTTCAGTTTTTTGAGGGTCGCGTCGTCCGCGTAGTAGTTCCCCTCGCCGTGCGCGACGGGGATCGAAAGCCGCTGGTCCTTCTTGAGATGTTTCATGAATGGCGAGTGAGTGGAATCCACTTTCAGCGTCACGAATTTGCAGACGAATTTGAGGGATTCGTTCCGGAGCATCGCGCCCGGCAGAAGACCCGCTTCAAGAAGGATCTGAAAGCCGTTGCAGATGCCGATCACGGGGCGGCCTTTTTCGGCGTGTTTCTTGACCGCATCCATCACGGGCGAAAAACGGGCGATCGCGCCCGTGCGCAGGTAATCGCCGTAGCTGAAGCCGCCCGGCAGGACCACGCAGTCGATCTTCGAGAGGTCGGGATCCTTGTGCCAGACGAACTCCGCCGGCTGGCCGAGCACGTCTTTGACGACGTGCAGGCAATCGTGGTCGCAGTTCGATCCGGGGAAAACGACGACGCCGAAACGCATGCTGTTCCTTTAATTCAATTCGTAGCGGTACTCTTCGATCACGGTGTTCGCGAGAAGCTTCTCGCACATCGACTTCACGCGCTCTTCGGCCTTCGCGCGGTCCACGGCGCCGAGATCGAGCTCGATGTATTTGCCCATACGCACGTCCGAGACGCCGGAGAAACCCAACGACTCGAGCGCCTGCTGGACGACTTTCCCCTGCGGGTCGAGGACGGATTTCTTGAGGGTCACATAGACCTTGGCCTTCATTTTTGCCTCCCGAGCGTACGGTTGAAGATGGTGCGGACGTGCTTGAGATGATACTCGAGGCCGAAGAGGCCATCGAGTTCACCGGTCGAGAAACGCGAGCTGACCTCGGGCTCTTCGGAAAGCACGTCCTTCAGATTGAGCGATTTGTCGCGCCAGACGAGCATGCTGTATTTTTGGACGATCTTATAGGCTTCGTCGCGCGAGAGGCCCTTGTCGATGAGGGCGAGAAGGACGCGTTGGGAGAAGATGAGGCCGCGCGTCTTCCAGACGTTCTCGAGCATGTTCTCGGGGTACACGTGGAGCCCGGCGACGATCGCGATCGTCTCGCGGGTCATGAAGTGCGCGAGGATGAACGAGTCCGGCAGGATCACGCGTTCGACCGAAGAGTGCGTGATGTCGCGCTCGTGCCAGAGCGCGATGTTTTCGAGAGCGGCGAGCGCGTTTCCGCGTAGCACGCGCGCAAGACCCGAGACGCGTTCGCAGTTTACGGGATTGCGCTTGTGCGGCATCGCGCTCGAGCCGGTCTGTCCTTCCGAGAACGGCTCTTCGAGCTCGAGGGTTTCCGTCTTTTGGAGATGGCGCACTTCGGTCGTGAATTTTTCGAGCGAGCCGCCGAGGATCGCGATCGCGGTCAGGACCTCGGCGTGGCGGTCGCGCTGGAGGACCTGCGTGGACACCGACGCTACTGCCAGATTGAGCCGCTTCATCGCGCGCTTTTCAACCTGGGGATCGATGTTCGCGTACGTGCCGACCGCGCCCGAAATCTTTCCGACCGAGATCACGTTTCGCGCCATTTCAAGGCGCAGCAGGTTGCGTTTAAATTCCTCGTGGAAAAGGAGAAGTTTGAGGCCGAGCGTCACGGGTTCGGCGTGGACGCCGTGGGAGCGGCCCATCATCGGGGTGTCCCGGTAGGCCAAGGCGAGGCGGCGAAGCTTTTGAATCAGCTCTTCGACCGAGCCGATCAGAAGATCCAGCCCTTCGCGGATCTGGAGAGAAAGCGCGGTGTCGAGGACGTCGCTTGAGGTAAGGCCTTTGTGGATGAAGCGCGCTTCGGGCCCCACGGATTTACCGACGGACTTGAGGAAAGCGGTTACGTCGTGCTTCGTAACCCTTTCAAATTCATGGATTTCCGATACTTTGAATCGGGCTTTCTTCCGGATCTTAACCGCGGCGGCTTTCGGGATCAGGTTAAGCTCCGCCATCGCTTCGCAGGCTGCGATTTCAACCTCCAACATCACCTGAAAGCGGTTTTCTTCGGTCCAGATTCTGCCCATTTCGGGCAGGGTGTAACGATTGATCAAGCGCGCTCCGACGAAAAAGATAGCCTTACGAACCCCGGAAAAGAAGGTTCATTATAAGCAAAGAACCCGTGGGAGGTAAAGGTGGAAGTTCCCGGGGCAGGCGGAAGGCCGCCGGATTACGCGGCGCTGTCGGTGGCGCGTTTGGAGAGGAGGAGGATCTCGAGATCGGCCGTGAGCGGCTGGGGCTTCACGAGGACGATCACGAAGCCGTAACCCGAATCCGTCTTCTTGAGATACGGAGCGAGTTCGGGATAGTTCGAAAGATCGAGGCCGGCGGCGTTGAGTGTAGCGACGACGAGGACGCCGGCGAAAGAGATGGTTTCGTTGGCGCCGGGGCGCTGGACCGCGAAGACGTTGAGTCGGCCTTGAGCCTTCAGCTTCTGGAGATCGGCGGAGACGGTCGCCATTTCGGCGGCAACGTTCTCGGGCGATTCGGAGTTAACCGCGAGGCCGATCGACATGCCACTGCGTTTCATCTCGGGGAAACGGCTCGCGAGCGCGGCGTCGAGGCCGTCGGCGAGTTTCTCTTCCTTCGAAAGCTCAACGAGAGTGAAACGGACTTTGCCGGCGAGCGCCTGTTCGTGCGCTGCGAGTTTCGCTTCGGCGAGTTCGCGGGCCTGCCTGGCGAGCGGATCGCCGCGGTGCGTGATCGCGATCATGAGGGTGCCCTGGAAACCGGCGCGTTCGAGTTTGGCTGCGTTGACGCGCGCGCCTTCCTGGAAATCGACGGTCATGTCATAGCCGTTCTCGTCGAACACGGCTGCGTACGGCATGCCGACGACGTACGTGGTCTGGGGCGCCGCACCGAGAATGGACGGATCGACCGCCGCGCCCGAGACGCCGTAGATCGACCAGTTCGAGCGCATCCAGAAAACGAGTTTGCCGAGCGACGGGATCGCGTCGAGGAACCGGGAAAGAAGCGTGCGGGTGTCGGCGATTTCGGGAGCGGCCGTCGGGACGGACGCGGTCGGGACGGGCGTCTCGACGCCGGTGCGAAGCGCGCGAAGCTCTTCGCGGACTTCGCCGACGAGCGCGGTGCGGCTTTCGAAGCGCCGGGTTTCGTCGGCTGTGCGAGCGAAGCGCGCGAGCGTTTCGGGCGTGACGCCCGGATTCTGGACGGCCGCGAGTTCGGCGGGCGTAGTCACTTCGACGGTGCTGACCGAGACGGCTCCCCGCTCGTCAAGCGAGATACCGTAGACCAAGAGCGGAAGAGCGACGGGAACGCCGAGGCGCGGAGCGGTTGACGCGTACGAAACGAGAGCGGGATCGCCGGGCTTCAAGTCGTCGAGGTGGGCCGCGATGCGGGTGCCGGCCTGACGGATGTCCGCGATCGCCAGACGCGCTCCGGCGGGGCGCTCGGGAACACGCTCGGCGACGGTGCGGCGCGCGGTAAGGACAGCGTCGCGGAGCTGGGAAAGAAGGAACGCACGCGTCGTTCCCGAAGGGGCGATTTCTTCGTTCAGCGCGCGGTAAGCGGGGCTCGTGAACTGATTGCGTCGCACGGAAAGGCGCTCGCCCAGCTCACTCGCAGGGAGTGAGAGTGCTTGGCCGTAAGTTCGAAGGTGGGCCTCGATTTCGTTCTCGGCGGGGCGAAGCGCGGTTTCGAGAGCCGTGACGTAGCTTTCAAGGTGCGAGAGAACGCGGGGGTCGGAGGCGGCACGCGCGCGGATTTCGTCGACGAGGGCACCGGCCAGGGAAGCGTCCAGGCGCGGAAGCGTGTTCAAGAATTCCAAAGCGGCGTCGGCGCGCGCGAAGAGCGCGAGCGGATTCGACGCGCCCTCTGCCGTGAGACCGGCAAGAGTCAGACCCTCAACGATGCGCGCGGCTTCGGGGAGGCGCTCGAGCGAGCCTTCGCCCGTCAGCGCGTAAACCGAAGTCCGTCCGGCACCCTCGTTCACGGAAAGGCGCAAACGGCTCGCGTCGAACGGATCGCGGTAAATCTCGACGGCTTCGCGGCCCAGCGCCTGGAACACGGTGGCCACGGGGACGTTCGGCGAACCCGCGAAGGAGAGCGGCTCGATCCGGGCAGTCTCGCCGGGGCGGCTCACGATCCGGAAAATAGAGAGAGCGTCTTCCAATGCGCCGCGAACGGCCGCGAACCGGATCCGCGTGCCGTCGGGACGTCGCAGGCCGGTGCGGGTCACGACGGCGAAGGCGCCGAGCGGACCGAACGGACGGGCGTACGCTTCCACCTCGGCTGGCGGCACGCCGAGCGAGCGAAGGCGCTCGAGGAACTCTTCGAACCTCCCGAAACGTTCGCTGTCGGGACGGTACTCGGCGACCGAACCGCGCGTGCGGATCACGGTGCGGACCGCGTCGGCGTAATTCAAAACCTGGTCCTCGAACGCGTCCGGCTCGGTTTGATTGATACCGACGAACGCGATGAGCCGCTCGGGACGCCCGAGCACTTGGGCCACGCGGTTTTCGAAAATACCGCCGGCCGCGCCGATGAGAAGAGCGGGATACTCCGAGCGCAAGCGCGTCAAAGGATAACCCGCAGCGACGAGAGCTTGCTCGACGCGGTCGAAGCGTTTGAGAAGGACGCCTTCGGTGCCGGAACGCAGCGCGGCGTCGAGTGCGGCCTTCACGTCCGGAGCGGTGTCGTCGACGGTCGAGAATAGGACCGCGCGCGAAGCGACCGTATCCGTGCGAATCGCGTCGACGCGCTCGGGCGTCGCATCGGGGAGGACCACCACGTTGGCGCCGGCTTCCACGCCGCGGCGGACGGCCTCGAGGTCGGATTTCTGAAGATGGAGGAAGATTACGGCTTCGGGGCTCTGCCGGCGTGTCTCGGCAACGAGCGCGGCGTTGTCCACGCCCACCATGACGCGGTTCTGGCGCATGATCTCGCCGAAGCGCCCGATGCGTTCGGGGGCGACCGCTTGGAACGGGGGCTGCGCGCCGATTTCGGTGTGCAACCCGCTTTCGACGCGGAATGCGTTCACCTGACGGAGCGTGAGCGTACGCGAAGGCAGGCGCGCGCCGGCAATAGCGGAACCGGACGGAGCGGGGGTCGCCGCGGCGGGCTTAAGAACGACGATGTCCTTGCTCACCATGTACTTGGCGGCGCCGAGCACATTTCCGGAATACGCGAGGCTTCCGGTGTCGAGGCGGACGATGACGGTCTGTTTGCTGGAATCGCTGGAAGAAACTAGATAGGGCTTGGCCTCCGGGTTGCGGAGCGTACCCGGAGCAATCGCCAAGGAGAACGCTTTCGCTCCCTCCTCACCGCCGGGGATGGAAGACGCGGAGATGTCGCTCCCCTGCGGCCGCACGAACGCGACGCGGGAGCCGTCCGAGGCACCGGGGTTCAAAACCAGCACGTACGCTTTGCGTTCGGACGGCACGCGCAGGGCGACGTAAGTTTTGTTTTCGATGACCGCGACTTTCGCATCGAAGCGCTCTTTGCCTGCGAGCGTACGCCGGATCTCGCGTTCAGCTTCGTCGGTCTTCATGCGACTTTCCTCGAGGATCTGGAGCAACCGGGTGATGCCTGTCTCCGGGTCCGCCTCATAGACGTAATCGGTGGGGGTAGCGGCCATGCGGGCGCCGAAGACGCCGCGGATGTTCCCAGCGACGGTCTCGTAATCTTGGCCACCGTTTTCCGGCAGCGCGGCCCGGCGCATAGCTTCCGCTAAGTCGGTCTCGAGTGAGCCTGAGAACGACCAGTCGTTCAGGACGCGCACCACGGCGGCCCGGGCGAACGCGTCGGCGGGGTCGTTCGAAATGGAGATTTTGCCTTCACGGGCGAGCGCTTCGCGGAGCGTGTCGTCTCCGATGAGGATCTCGAGCGCGAGCGGCGCGGCCGGATCAGCCATCGCGCGAACGACGCGAGCATCCTTGAGAAGCGCGGGCGCGTTCTTCGCAGCAAACGCGAACGCGAGCAGCTTGAATTCGGGATCCGCTGAGGAGAAAAGGATCGGCGCTTCGACTTCGGTAGGTATACGCGCACCGGACGCCTTCGAAGCCTGCACGCGGGCGGCCACGTCGCGGAACTCCGCGTCCTTGTGCTGATCGAGCATCATGGGGCCGGTTCCGGGGATTTTGCTCTTAAGGACGCCCCAGGCGACGTTGACAGGAGCCTTGAACGCATTGATCACCACGCCCTCCTGCTGGAAGGACTTGGAGTCGGTGCGCGCGGTGAACATGTCGGTGAAGTAGTACTCGGGGTAGTAGAACGCGAAGCCATTGGAGTGCGTCTTCTTGGTCAGCGTCATCGGCGTGGTGTCGGGCTTCATCTGTGAGGCGATGAACGTGAACGTGAGCATGCGGTTGAGGAACGGGTTCTGGCCGGTGAACGCCTGGGTGGCGGCGTCCGAGTCGGCCAAGGCCGGGCCTTCGGCGGTGAAGTCGCGTGAGCCGTCCTGCGTGGCGGCCGATCCGCCCTTTTGGCCGGTGGCGTTGAGGAGTCCTTCGAAGATCGTGTCCTTCTGGAATTTGTCCTTCATGTAGAGCAAGAGCGCCAGACGGTCTACCGGCAGCGCTTCGGGCGTCAGCTGGGGGTTGTCGTCGATATTGGCGTTGGAGATGACCTTGCCACCGCGCGCGCTCATGTACTGGTAGGGTGAGACGCTCTCGACGGCGACTTGGCCCGCGTCGTCGATCGTGAAGCTGGTACCGGCGGCGTTCAGGTCGCTGGCAATGATGCCGTGGCCGAACACGTGGCGGACCGGGGCCGTCAGGCCGTTGGCCTGGGCGAACGCGGCGTCCATCGGGACGAACTCGCCCTTGTCGTTGCGCACGAAGGTCGGGAATACGTTGGCCTGCAAGAACAGCACGTTCTTGCGGTCGAATCCGAAGAAGTTGTTGTCGATCCACTCGTCGACGATGTCGGGGCCGGCTTCGCTGTTGATGCTAACAACGAGCTTTCCGTTGGCCTTCACGAACGCTTCGGCGTCGACGCCGCGCTTCTGGGCGAGTTTTTCCAGTTCGGCGCGGTACTGGATGACTTCGTGCGCGCCCAGGGACAGATCGAGCAGGTACTGTTCGAGAGGATCGAGGTTCGCGGCGGCGGCTTGAGCCTGTTTTTGGAACGCTTTGAGCTCATCCTTGACCAGCTGGTTCTCGGCCGCGTCCTTGCCGCCGTAGTCGGCAAGCGGAATTAGGTCGAGATCGAGCGAAGCGAAGTTGCGCAGCGTAAAGAGCGACTTGGCGCCGCCGCCCAGGATCGAAGCCGCGCGCGTGGCCTGGCCGCCCCAGAGCATGAGTTTCACGAATTCGCCGGAGGCGACGGAGTCTTCGGCCTTCTGGCGGTAGGGGCCGGCGTCCGGAGTGCTCAGGAAGTCGGCGTTCAGGCGTAGCGGATCGGCTTTTTGGAGCGTGCCGACGAGCGGATGGCGGTTGATTGTCTTAAGCGCGCTATCGGAGACCGCGCTGGAATCGGCCGGCACGCCCAACGTCTGCGTGAGGGTCTGACCGACCGAGGTCATGTAGGCTTGGGCGGCGTTATAAGTGGAGGTGTAGGAAGCGGACTGTGCGGGGAGGGCGATGCGGGCGCCCATCGGCAACTCTTTCATCTTTTCGCGGATGCCGTCGCCGTCCGGATTCTTCTCGAGCCGCTTTTCGTACAACGAGCGGGCAAGATCGTAATTCTTCGCCTTGCGGGCCTGGTCGCCGAGGAATTCGTAGAGGTCGACGAGCGTCTCGAGCGTCCGCAGGTGCGGGTCGCGGGCGTCCTGGCTGAGCTCGAGCGAACGTGCGAACGAAGCGGCGGCGGATTCGAGGAAGTCTTCGGCCGTGCGGCCTTCGGCGTCCAAGCCGAAAATCAGCGAACGCAGGCCGCGCGCGTGCGCTTCGCCGGCCCGGAAATAATTGGCGCGAGAAGGGTCGTAGTATCTCGCCGCTTCAAACGCAGCGATGGCTTCATCGTAACGCTGGTAGACCGCGAGAATGCGGCCGAGGCGATAATAAGCTCCCGCCACTTCGAGGGCCGCACTTTCGTGCTCGCCGGCCTGCCGGTCCTCGGAGCCTCTAAGGATGATCTCGAGATTGTTGATTTGACGGCGCAATTCCTGCACCACAGTCTCGTAGACCACCTTGAAAACCTTGATCTCGCCAGAGGAACCGGCGCGCACGACGTTCACCGTGAGATCGCCGCTGACCGGGTCGAACGAAGGCGCGGCGAGGCCCGGGACCCACGGATTGTTCTTCACGGCGCTGGCGATGGTGGCAAAGTCCTCGGCCGGTACGAGACCGTTGTGCGTAAGGACCGAATCCCAGGTGCGGGCGTCGGGCGCGTGTTCGGCGTTCGGGTTCGCGAAACCGAACTTCTCGAGGCGTTCGCGTTCGTAATCGGAGAATTCCGCGCCGTCGCGGTCGAGGTCGGAGTGGGCGGCTTTTTCGCTGAGGCGTTCCGCCGAGACTAGGCGCGCGCTCATTTCGCCGTCGATGGCCTTCACGAGCGTCGCCGTGAGCACGCCCTCGGGAGCTCCACCGGCACCGGTCATGAAGTCGAGATGCATCGCGAAGTCGTCGCTACTCGCAAGCGCGAGCGTGGGAGTCAGGTCGCCGTCGGCGAGGAGGAAGAGGTTGCCCACACGCAGGATGCCGACGTCCTTGACGCGTTTGTCGAGCGCCTTGAACGCGCGGTCGAGATCATCCTGCGTCTTTCTGATCAGCTCCTCGTTGGCCGGCGAGGGCGGTAGATCGCGGGAGGCCTGCGAAGCCTTGAATTTGGCGACGAGGTCGAGAAGGCCAGAGTCGCCGCCGACGTCGATCCCGCCCTCGAGAAGCTCGATCACGCGGCGGATGTGACGCGGACGGAAAAGAATGCCACCCTTAAGGGCCGAAACGGGTTTACCAGTCTTCGTGGCGATCGCGTTCAGGTTGTCGGCGGTCTTTTTCTCGACGCTGACGCCAGCGCCCTTGGCCTGCGGACCAACGACCCACTTCGAGATGTAAAGGTCCGGCGCGTTCATGAGACCGCCGCGCGGCGCGTAGGCGGCGATCGAGACGCTGCCCTGGATCGCCTCGCGGACGATGCCGTTCGTGAGCTCGAGCACATCGATTGCGATGTCGGTCTCCGGCTCTTCGGAAGGGCTCGTGAAGCCGCCGCCGACGCGCTCGCCAATGAAAAGCATGGGCGCTTCGTCGCGTTCGCCTTCGCCGATGACGATCTCGCCTTTCAGGTTCTTGAGGCCGTGGTTGTAATATTCGCGCAGCCAGAACGTGGTCTCGCCATCGCCCTGGTCTTTCGTGAAGGAATTCCTCGAGCCGAGATCGTGCTTCCATTTCATCACGCGCTGCGCGGCGATGTTCGTCGCATGGACGAGCTCGGGGCGGTCGGTCTCGTACGAGCCGGCCGTGCGCACGGCTTGGCCGACGACGGCGACGGTTTTTACGGATTTGACGCGAACGACGTTGTCGTCGATGCCAGGGACATACGAATCGGCGATGCGGCTTTCGGCCGGGGCCATCCGCGCACCGGTAGCCGCTTGGAGCGCGCGGTCGAGATAGGTTTCCGCCAGACCGATCGCCTGTATGTACTCGTCTTGGACGCCCAGCACGTGGACGATCTGGCGCAGCTTGTCGGCAAAAACGGGGCTCGCGCGAAGCTTCGCG
>CAYSKO010000013.1:0-52515 GCA_964431835.1 uncultured Planctomycetia bacterium
TGATGTCCAGCCACTTCTGCACATCGCTCTTGTGCTTGAACTGCGCCTTCTTCCCTTCACCAGTGGCAGCGAAGAACTCGTTCAGATCGAACTCGTCGAACTCTCCGGCGCTCGCTATCGCCACCAGCTCATCTGGCATCTGATAGGTGAGCAGCCGCATCTGCGGCAGCGCGCCGTAGGGGTTCCACTTGCCGGGGTTCTTACTCGCGAACTCTTCCTTGGCGCGTTGTTCGTCCGTGTAAGTCCAGTTGAAGATCTGCTCTTCGATGAACTCGCCCGTGGCCAGCGCCCTGAATGGCGTGCCGGAGAGGTAGAGGTAAGCTTTGGTCGTAATGGGCAGGAACTCGGTCTCCTTCTCCGAGAGCACGCCGAGGTCTTCGTTCACGGCTTCCAAACCGGCGGCGTATTCGAGCTTGGCCTCCTTCTTGGCGATTGCCTCTTCCTCGCCCTCGAACAGTTCCTTGGCGGTGTCGCGCCACGCACCGAAGTGGTATTCGTCGAATACGACCAAGTCCCACTTCACCTTGTGGAGCCATGTGTTCTTCGGCTTGATGTTTCCCGCGTCGTCGCGGCCTAGTAGGTCTTGGAATGAACCGAAATAGACCACCGGCTTCTTGGCGTTGATCTTGGTCGGATCGCTGTCGGAATTGCGCGATAGGTATTGCCAGCCGTCGAAGTCCGCATGGGATTCGAGATCCGTCTGCCACGCATCTTCCACGGCGGGCTTGAAGGTCACCACCAGCACGCGCTTGGCCCCGAGCTTCTTGGCAAGCTGGTAGGCGGTGAAAGGCTTGCCGAAACGCATCTTTGCATTCCAAAGGAAGCGTGGGGCGGCTTTTTTGCTCTCTGCCCAGATCGAGCTGAAGTAGCCGAAAGTCTTTTCGACTGCCTCGACCTGTTCCCGCCGCATCGCGAACGTCACGTAGTGTGTGCCGGTGAACTTCCGCCTGGCGCGCAGCTCGGTGAGAACGGTTTTCACGTCCTTGAGCGTGCAGCGCATCCACTCCAGTTCCCGGTTCGCAAAACCCTTCTTGGCGAGTGCTGCTCGCACCTCGTGATCGGTGAAGGTCGTGCCGTCGTCGCGCTCGGCGGATTCGTCGAGTTCGATCTTGTAGTTCTTGATCGCGGCAGTCTTGAGCTGCTCGGCGACGCGTTGCTTCACATTGCGCGTGGTCTGCCCCACCTTGAGCAGCCCCGCGTGCGCCTTGTCCGCGATGGAGTAGGCGTAGATGCGCGGCCGGGCTTCCGGCTTGGGCACGAGTATTTCTTCGATGGTCTTATTCATCGTCAGAGGTGCCGCTGAGCTCCATCGGGCGAATCACCGATTCGACGTAGCCAATCTCTTCTGCTGTGAGCCCATATTTCTTGTAAAGCGCTTTATCCGTCCACTGACGATCCCACACTTGAACGGGAACCCATGAATACATATGGCTGAAAGCGTCTTGGGTGATTTTTCTGAGCGAGACGAGAAAGCGGAAGAACTTGGAGGTGTAGTACGACTGTATGCTTCGGGCCGCAGCCTCTGAATCAGCCGGAATGACCAAGTAAGAACCCGTGCATGCAGATGGGGGAGCCGCGACAATGGGCTTTCCGAGAATCTGATGCGGCACCGATTCACCTGCGCCGTATGCCTTCGGAATCAATATCTTCCAAGAGGCGACGAGATGAGCGTTTTTCACAATTTTAGCGCGCGCTACCCAGTCGACTCGTCTCTCGCCCGGCACAATTCGGTACAATGCAATGTCTCCTTGTTGCCGGTTTGCGTGGAAGCCTTCGAAGTTGGACTCCAATTTGAACGGCTCCCTATTTGAGACAAGCGCGTCCATTCCTAGGTGATTACCGGTTCTCACCTTGTGAAGAATATCTGCTGCACGCGGATCGCGGACGAACACATCGAATTCATTGAGCTCGCGGGCGGTTGGGCCAATGATCTCGTTACCTCGAATCGTCGTTACATCCGAGTGTCCATGATGCGACTGGTCCCAAAGGAAGTAACAAATGCCACCTTTGATCTGAACACCGGGGAATGCATCGGCAGAATTCGGAAAATCTGTGAGACTGCGGATATGGCCCTGATTAAGCATCTGCACCCTGAACTCATCGAGCCCTCGCCCACCAACCATCCATCGCGAAGGCGTGACGAAAGCGGCATACCTTGGCTCAAGCTTGAATGCTTGCTGGATGAAAAGATGGTAAATTGAGGAATCACTAGAACCACCTGCGCCCCCCTTCATCTGATACGGTGGGTTGCCAATAATAACGTCGAATTGCATATTTCCTCCAAACAACTCGGTTATCCGAGTTTTGATGTTGTTGGTGTGAATAAACGCATAAGCGTAGTTCTCAAGTTCTTCCCCACGATCCAAGATCGCTTTCGGCGCGCCACAGAACTCACATTTGGTGTCACCCCACATGTGCTCCGTGCGCCGGAACCAGATGTTTCCATCGTCGGTGGCGAAGGATTTTACGATGGAGTGCTTGCCGGTGGCGCGCTTCGAGCAATACACGCTCCGGCGCGCCATCAAGCTCGTGAGATGCGTGATGCCGATACCGAACACCTGCTTCGCTAGGATGTGATCCACGCGTTTCTCCAGGCCCGGCATCTCCTTCTCCAGCCCCTTGGTGAGTCGGTTGGTTATTTCGCGAAGGAACACGCCGGATTTTGTGCACGGGTCCAGAAACCTCACCGTCTTGTCGGCCCAAATGTCCGCGCCGTTGTTGTTGGCGGCCCACGCCTCAGCCAGTGTGTCCAGCATCCTGTTCGCGAACTCCGGCGGCGTGAAAACCTCATCGTTGGAGAGGTTCGCGATACACGTGAGTACGTCCGGGTTGTGGGCGCGCAATGCAAAGCCAGCCTGTGAGGTCATCGGGTTGTCTCCGGAGCAGCGGCAGCTAGCTCTCTCATCGTCATCGGCGGGTAGGTTTTCGTCGGCGTGAAGATTTCGTGCATGCCGAGGTGTGCGAAAAGCGAGTCCGGCGCGCTGAAGGCTGACGATTGGGTGAGAATGTCGAGCCTGAAGTCGCGCCGCTGGAACTTGCCCTTGCCCAGGTAGCCCCACTCCGCGAAGGTGATGGGCCGGTCGTTGGGAGTGCGCATTGTCAGCGCGTTACCGTGCACAAGGTTTTGCGACAGGACGTAAGAAGCGGCGCGATAGAGGTCGGCCGATTCATTCAAGTTCAGGTACTCAGCCAGAATCTCCAGCACATTGGCGCGGCATTCGGCGATGTTATCCGCCAGTAGCTCGATGCCGTAGATGCACATCAGAGCAAAAATTGCGTAGTGCTGCTTCTCGAAATCAGACTTTCCGAATTTCAGTTCGACGGCCGCAAGCTTGCGGCGCAGGACCTGGACGAGAAAGTTCCCACTCCCACACGCCGGTTCCAGGAAGCGGGAATCAATGCGCTGGGATTCGTCATTGACGAGGTCGAGCATCGCCTCGACCATCCACGCAGGGGTAAATACCTCCCCATGGTCGGCGATACGCTGTTTTGACTTGGTGAGGCTCATAAATCTCCTGTCTCGCGATTCAGCTAGTGGTCTAGGGTGTTTCAGACTGTATCACAGTTGTATCACAAGCCATTTTTAGACCCTTCAAATACACCTCTTGCCATTGCAAACACAAGACTTGTGTCAACGTACCCCCCATATTTTGTGCAATTGAGGAATGACGCGGACGTCGAAAAGGGCTTCTTTGGCGAGCGGGAAAAATTCCTTCTCGACCTTGTGGAGGGCGGCTTGGCTGATGCCAAAGGCATCGGTGAGGGGCTGGAAAATGAACGGGAGCTTCGGGTTCACGTTCTTGACGAGATTGATGGCGGTGCGTATCTCGTCGGCGGTCGTGGCAGGGGTCACGACGACCTTGATGAAGACGTCTTTTTGGACCGCTACCTTTAGAAATTCTTCGTGTTCGCGCCAAAACGCGCGGTCGCCCGTGGACGACGGCGGTTTCAAGTCCATCGCCACGATGTCGCACCACTTCACGACGCGCGAAAGCTCTGTCGGAAGCGTCCCGTTCGTCTCGAGATACGTCGTCATCCCCTTTTCCTTCAGCTTCGGCAGGAAGTTCTCGAGGAACGACGCGTAAAAAAGCGGCTCGCCGCCGGTCAGGGAAACGGAATGGTGCGGCCCCTTCTCGCGCTCGAAGCGACCGATCTCGTCGAGGAGCGAATCGAGCGAGCGGACGTCGAAGCGCTCTTCCTTCATCTTCTCGAGTTCGTCGCAGTAGCCGCAGTGCATGTTGCAGCGGCCGAAGCGCACGAAGATCTGCTTCACACCGAGGTACGGACCCTCGCCCTGAAGCGAGGAGAAGACCTCGCTGATCTCGGTTTCGAGACGGCGGTCGGAGAGGCGGCTCACGCGGCGCTCCCCTCCGGATAATAGCTCGCGCGGGCGTCGGGCGTCTCCCAAACCGTGACCTTCACGATGCGCGCGTCGGTCGCCTTCCACCCTTTGAGGAGGCGGTCGTGGATGGCTTTGGCGATGTTCTCAGTCGAGGGATTCACGCGGCCTTCGCCGAATTCGGGGTGCTCGTTGAAGGACCTTTCGTGAAATTCGGAGAGGACGCGCTTCAAATTGGGCTTGAGCGCTTCGAAATCGACGACGACTCCCATCGAATCGAGCTCGTTCGAGCGGGCGGTCACCGCGACGCGCCACACGTGCCCGTGACGCGGCTCGTAAGTGCCGTCGTACAATTTAAGCGAATGCGCGGCGGAAAATTCGCCCTCGACGACGACTTCAAACATTTTTGAAGCCCTTCGCGGGGAGCTGAGAATGGATCTTGAGGACGGCCGAGGGCTTCGTGAGCGAGCCGATAATGACGCCGTCCTGGTTCTCGACGCTGATGAGATGGTCCCCCACCTTGGCGACCGAGTGGATCGACCGGCCAAGGAAACGCTCGCCGAGTGTACGGAATTGCTCAGGCTCGTCGGAGACGTAAAAACGCTGGTCCGCAAAGCGCTTGGAGCGGCCCTCGGCGATTTTAAGCTTCTCGAGGAGGCGGCGCGTCT
Organism: uncultured Planctomycetia bacterium; assembly: GCA_964431835.1. Classification (GTDB taxonomy): domain Bacteria; phylum Omnitrophota; class Gorgyraeia; order 2-02-FULL-51-18; family 2-02-FULL-51-18; genus CAYSKO01. The sequence goes on from CAYSKO010000013.1 coordinate 5,008, forward strand.
CCTTTGCGGTCTCCTCGGCGGAATTCACGAGCTTCACGTGGTCGCCGAGCGTCTTTTGAATGACCGCGGACAGGAGCGGGTAATGCGTGCAGCCGAGGATCAGCGTGTCGATTCTGAAGTTTTTTAGGCCGTCGAGGTAGATCTTGGCGACCTTCGTGACGACGTCTCCCTCGAGCCAGCCTTCCTCCACGAACGGCACGAAAAGCGGACAGGCTTCGCTGTAGACTTTCACGGACGGATCGAGCCTCTTCAAACACGCCTCGTAGGAGCCCGAGCCGATCGTCGATTTCGTCCCGATCACGCCGATGCGGCCGTTGCGCGTGCGCTTGAGCGCCTGGCGCGCGCCCGGCTCGATCACCCCGATCACCGGGAGTTCGAATTTTTCCTTGAGTGCGTCGAGTGCGAGCGCGGAGGCCGTATTGCAGGCCACGATCACGGTTTTTACGCCGAAGCTCTGTAGGAAATTCACGTTGTCGATCGAGAACTTGGTGATCGTTTCCTTCGATTTCGTGCCGTAGGGAAGATGCGCGGTGTCGCCGAAATAGACGATGTCCTCGTTCGGTAGCTCGCTGCGAAGCGCCTTCAGTACGGTGAGGCCGCCGATGCCAGAATCGAAGATGCCGATGGGGCTCGTGCGGCCGCCGCCCACGGACTTCCGGCGTTCGCTCACCTTTCGCCTCATTCGGTGAATCCCCTCGTCTTTTCGTAGGTCTCTTTGTAGCGTAAAATCCCCTGCGCGATCGCGGCCGCGAGCTTCCGGCGGTAAAGAGGGCTCTTGAGCAAGCGTTCGTCGTCGACGCTCGTCAGATAACCCGCCTCGACCAGCACGGCCGGGCATTCCGTCCATTTAAGCACCCGGAAACCCGCGTCCCGCAGGCGGCGGTATTCGGTCTCGACCGAGTTTTCGACCGCGACGTTGATGAATTCGGCGGCGGCCTGAGCCTCGCGCCGGTTCTCCGACGCGACGAGATCCCAGAGAAGCGCGCGAGTGCCCTCCGACGTCTCGGCGGGCATCGAGAGGTCCTGCTCAAATGGAGACGCGCCAGCGCGCCTCTCGGCGACTGCGACGTCGTCCGTTTCCTCGGTGAGGGTATAGGTCTCGAAGCCGCGGAGCGACGCGCTCTCGGCGGCGTTCGCGTGCACGCTTACGAAAAAATCCGAACGCGCCGCGTTCGAAAGGCGCGCACGTTCGTCGAGCTCGACGAACGTGTCGTCTGGGCGTGTCAGAAGGACTTCGAAGCCCAGCCGCTCGAGCTCTTCGGCGAGTTTCCGAGCGAGGTCCAAGGCCACGTCTTTTTCCTTTGTGCCACGCGGGCTGATCGCACCCGAGTCCCGGCCGCCGTGGCCCGCGTCGACCGTGATCTTGTGCACCCGGTGTCGGGCGACGGGCGAAGGAGTCGGTACCATCTCCGCCTCCTGAGGGCGTGTGGCTTTCCGCTGGGCCCGCGGAGCGGGCGCCGTTTTGCGGATCTCGGCTTGGGGAGCCTCGGCGGCGATGGAGCGGAGCCGCCGGGTCTCGGAAAGCGGAAGGAAAACCTGTCCTTTGTGCATTCGCACGGGCCCGGCGGTGCGAACCAGGCGCTCGCCCGCGAGCGCGAATTCCCCTCCTGTATGGAAGCGAACGCGTCCGCCGGGGCCGGAGAAAGTGGCGTTCCGCAGGAGGGGGTCCCAGTCGAAGCGAAGGCCCAAACGCTGGGAAACGGCCTCGGCCGGCTCGTAGGCGCGACCGTCCAGGCGCAGCTCGGCCGATGCGGCCGTGGAAGCCTGCAAGAGGAAAACCGATAGGAAAAGGGCCGTCTGTCGTCTCATCCGAAGAATATTAAGATAACACAAGTTTTAGGAGTACGCGAAGAGGTAAGTTATAATGGGGGTGTGAAATACGACCCGTTCCAGGAGAGGGCGATCGCAGCGATCGACGCCGAAAAATCTGTTCTCGTCTCCGCGCCCACCGGCGCAGGAAAGACCGCCATCGCCGAATACGCGATGGACAAAGCGCTCGCGCGCGGCGAGAAGGTCATCTACACCTCCCCGATCAAGGCACTCTCGAACCAAAAGTACCGCGACTTCTCCGCAAAGTACCCTGAGCGCGTCGGCCTTCTTACCGGCGATGTATCGCTGAACCCGGACGCCCCCATCGTCATCATGACGACTGAGATCTACCGCAACCGCCTCTTCGAGGATCCTGAGCGCCTGCGGCAGACGTCCTGGGTCATCTTCGACGAAGTCCATTACCTGGACGATCCCGAGCGCGGCACGGTCTGGGAAGAGGCGATCATGTTTTCTCCCGAGCACGTGCGCCTACTCGCTCTGTCGGCGACCGCGCCGAACATCGAAGAGCTCGCCGAGTGGATCCGCGGCATCCTGAACCACCCGATCGAGGTGATCATCGAAACGCACCGCCCGGTGCCGCTCCTCCATCTTTTCCAGTGCCAGGGCCGCGTGATGGAAGACACCCAGACGCTCCGGCGCGAAGGCTTCTTGAACCAGGACACTTGGCCCCAAGGCGGCGGCTTCGGCGGCGGGCGCGGGCGTCGTGAGCGTTTTCAGAAACGCGGCGCCGGAAACTACCGGCAGCAGCTGCAGGCCAAGTCCAACCGGATCGACGACCTGATCCGCCACCTGGTGCACGAGAACCGGCTCCCCTGTATGTACTTCGCGTTCGGCCGCAAGCGCACCGAAGAGCTCGCCTGGGAAATGCAGAAATTCGATTTCCTCACTCCGGAGGAACGCGCGAAGGTCGAAGAGATATACAACCACCTCTGCGCGAAATTCGAGCTTCAGAAGGAACAAAGCGCGATCGAGATGCAGCGCCTCGTTACGCACGGCATCGCCTTCCACCACGCGGGCATGTTGCCTACGTTAAAGGAAGTCATCGAGCAGCTTTTCACTTCGAAGCTGATCAAGCTCATCTTCACGACCGAGACGTTCGCGCTCGGCATCAACATGCCGGCCAAATCGGTCGTCTTCGACGAGCTGCGCAAATTCTACGGCCAGGGCTTCGCGTTCCTACGCACGCGCGACTACTTCCAGATGGCGGGCCGCGCCGGACGCCGCGGTATGGACAAAGAAGGCTACGTCTACTCGCGGATCAACCCGCATTTCATCCAGTACCCTTCGGTGTTGCGCGTGATCTACGGAAGCCCCGAAGCGATCGAGAGCCAGTTCAATTCCTGCTACGCAACGCTCCTCAACCTGTACGCGCAGTTCGGGGAAAAATTGATCGATATTTATCCGCGTTCGTTCCATTATTTCCAGTCGAACCGGAAGGACCGCCGGAAGGGCGTCGAAGCAATGGAGCGGAAGCTCGCGCTCCTCAAAGAGCTCGGCCACCTCGGTCCCGAAGGGCTTACGCTGAAGGGCGAGTTCGCCTCGTGGATGTACGGGTACGAACTTCTCTTGGCCGAGATGCTGGAAGGCGGGTATCTCGAGATGCTGGACGAGACACGGCTTTCCGCGCTCCTGGCCGCCCTCGTCTACGAACCGCGGAAGAACGCGACGGAGCCGAAGCTGGCCCCGCAGATCGCGGGCGTCGAGAAGAAGGCGATGTCGTACCTCGCGCGCATCCACCAACTCGAGGGCGCGCACAAAATCTATCCTCCGACGAAATTCCCCTACTTTCATCTCGCCCCGGCGATCGAAGCGTGGGTCGGCGGCGTTTCGTTCGCCGATCTCGGACGCCACACGGACGTCGACGAGGGAGAGATCATCCGCTACCTCCGCATGGTCATCCAGCTCCTCCGCCAGCTCAAGCAGGCGCCCCAGGTGAGCGAGCGCTTGCGCGCGACGGCGGATTCGGCCCTCAAAAAAATCGACCGGGACGTGGTGGACGCGGAGCGGCAGCTCAAAAACATGTGATCCGGACTAAAAAAAAGCGCGCCTCGGGAGAAAAGCCCGAGGCGCGCTTTTTTTCGTGGAGTTATTTCAGGAGGGGTTCGAGTTCGCCGTTTTCGTGCATCTCGTGCACGATATCGCAGCCGCCGATCAGCTTCCCGTTCACGAACACTTGCGGGAACGTCGGCCACTTCGAGTACTCCGGCAGTCCTGAGCGAATCTCCGGATTGGCCAGGATATCGACGGAATGGAATTCGGCCCCGAGCTTCCGGAAAAGCTCGACCGTCGCTTTCGAAAAGCCGCACTGGGGCGCCTCGGGCGTGCCTTTCACGAATATCACGATCTTGTGGGAATTAATTTCTTTTTCGATACGTTCGACGACGGGATTCGTGGCCATCATTTCTCCTTTTCGGTCGTTTAAGCGGGCCGGGTCTTGAGCTGGACGGCGTGGATGCGCCTGTCCATCTCGGGCGCGAGAATTTCGTGGATTGCGCGGTGCTGCTCCATGAGCCCCTTGCCCCGGAACGACTCGGAGACGACCTCGATGCGGAAATGATCGCTGGTTCCGGTCATGTCGCTCACGTTCACGGATGAACCGGGCAAGGCGGCCAGGATGAGGGCTTCGATCTCGAGTGGGCTGATCATGGGTTCACTCCCCGATTCTACACCAAACGCGCCGCGACGCAAAGGCCGCAGAGGGTGATATAATGCCCGCATGAAACGCCGTCTCGCCCTACTTCTCGCGCTCGGGGCGCTCCGGGCCTCGCTTCTTTTGGCGGCGGACGGACGCGACGAGGAGCTTTTACGCGCGCTCGCCGTGAACCGGACGCTGCTCGAGCGCTTCGAATCTGAATTCTCTCTCCTCGAGGGAGCCTCCCCTTCTCCCGTGGTCGTCGGCGAACTCGAAAACCTAAAAACGAAGATCCGCGCGCTTAAAGAGGAGTCCATGCGTCTCCAGGCGGACCTCACCCCCGAGGAGCAGGCACGCGATTTCCTGGAAGAGGTCGTTCGCGCGTCGGAGGGCGACCGCAAAACGAAGCTGAAGCGCTCCGAAGCCGCCGCCACCCGCGCCGGCACGCTCCACGAAAGGGGTCTGCGTCTTGTCGCCGAGCGCCGGCTCGACGAAGCCGCCTCGGTCTACGAAGAGATCACACTTCTCGATCCAGACGACGACCAGGCGTTCCTGATTCTGGGGCACGTGCGGCTTTTGGGAGGGCGTTACGAAAAAGCGGCGGAGGCGTTCGGGAACGCGATGCACATCGATCCGGAGAACGTGGGCGAGATCGTGCCGTTCTACGACAACCTCGTATTGCAATCGCCGGACGACGACCAGGCGCGTGCGAACCTGGGATACGCGCATCTTTTTACGGGGGACGTCCTGAAAGCGAGGGAGTGTTTCAAGGAAGCCCTCGACCAGAACCCGGAGAACCCGAGCGCGGCCAACGGCCTTTCGGTGATCGACGAGGGCTAGTCGCCCGAAGGCGAGCGCCGCATCGCCTTTTTGTCGGAATGCTTGCTCTTGGAATCGAGCATCTTGTTCTTCGCGCGTTTGGATCTCTTCCGTTTTTGGCGCCGGATCTTCTCGATCCGCTGCCTCTCCTCGCTCGCCGCTCCGTGCTTGGCCGCTTCCATTTTCTCGACCAGGATTCTTCGCGCTAAAAAACGATTGAGCGCCTGCGAACGCTCGCGCTGACAGCGCACCTCGGTTCCGCTGGGACGGTGCAGGAGCGTGACGCACGTGGAAACTTTATTGACGTTTTGTCCCCCGGGACCGGAGGAGCGGATGAATTTTTCTTCGAGGTCGGACTCGCGGATGCCGAGCCGTTCCATGCGACGCACCAGGTCCTCCGCCTTGCCGGGAGAGACCGGGAACGGGATCACTTCGCCTTCTGGAAGACCTTGCCGCGGTAGTAGCGCAGCTCTTCGATGGATTCGAGGATGTCGTCGGTGGCGCGGTGAGTCTGCTTCTTGAGTCGGGGCATTTTGTACGTCGGAGGGTACCACCGGCTCACGAGCTCCTTTACGGAGCTCACGTCGATCACCCGGTAATGCAGATAGGATTCGAGTTTCGGCATGTACTTCACGAGAAAGCGGCGGTCCTGCCAGATCGTGTTGCCGCAAAGCGGGGCGGCCCCCTTCGTGCAGTAGCTCTTCACAAACTTAAGCACTTCGGCTTCGGCCTTCTTGAGCGTGGTGGTCGAACGGCGGCAAGCTTCCGTGAGACCGGATTTGCCGTGATGCTGGCGGCTCCATAGCTCCATGCCCTTCAAAATTTTCTCGGAATGATGGACGGCGATCGACGGACCGACCGAAAGGATCTCGAGCTCGCTATTGGTGACAATCGCGCCGATCTCGAGGATCGTGCATTTCTGGGGATCGAGACCCGTCATCTCGAGATCGATCCAAACCAGATTGTCATCTTTGGGCTTAGGCTTTTCCATGAGGAACCTATTGTAGCGCATCGGCCGCGGAAATCGACTTATTTCCGCGATCGTAATCGGCGTCAAAAGTGTCCTCGGCAGTGAAGATAAACTGGTAAGCGAAAAGGCCGCGTAGAACCCGCGAGAGGACCACGTCGATCCAGTGGATCCAGCGCAGGAACGGAGAGCGGAACGCCGGGAACGTGTCGATGAGAGGAAGAGGCGTGGTGCGCGTCTCGAGAACCCTATAGTTCGCCTCCCGCAGGAGCTGGCGCGCCGTCGAAAGCGTGTAGAAATGAAGATGCGTTTTGTCGAGAATGCCTTTTTGCCCGTAATGGAAACGACCGAAAAGAAGCGAGAACCGCACCGACCAGTGCGCGACGTTCGGCAAGGACACGACGAGCCGCCCCCCTTCTTTCATGTAGCGCCGCGCCTCGCGGAGGGCGCGGTCCGGTTCCTTTAGGTGCTCGAGAACGTCCAGAAAAAGCACGCGGTCGAATTCCCGGCCCACAGGGAGGTCAATCCCGTCTTCGATGTCCCGCTGAATGATTTCGCAAGGAGGCTCGCCCTCGGGCTTCCGGCGGTCTATTCCGACGACGCGGTTCCCCTCTTTTTTCAGCTGACGCGCGAGCTCCCCCGGGCCGCACCCGAGATCGAGGATGGCGAGTCCCTTTGAGGGCGTCATCGCGATCACCTGGCCATGACTCGAATGACGGTCTTTCTTGAACGAATAAACCGGCTCCGGCCTTCGCCCGATCTCGTATTTGGGATAATTCCGCACGCCATTTTCGTGCAGCTTGTACTGAATCACCGACCGCGCGACGTCGAACGCGTATTTGAGCCCGTTGACGTGGCAAATCTCGTCGCCGTAATACGTCGGGATGGCCAGCTCCTTGATGCGGAGGCCTTTCGCACGGAACTGGACGATGATCTCCGTGTCGAAATGGAAATCGTTGGTGTTCTTTTCGAACGGGACGCGGGCGAGCGCCTGCACGCTGTAAAGGCGGTAACCCGAATGGAACTCCGAGAGGTCCATGCCGAGCATGCGATTCTCGAAGAACGTAAGGATCTTATTTCCGACGTATTTGTAGAGCGGCATGCCGCCCTTCAGCGCGGCGCCCTTCACCATCATGCGGGAGCCGAAGACCGCGTCGGCATCGTCCTGCTCGAGGGGAGCCAGAAGTTCAGGGAGAACCTCCGGAGCGTACTGCCCGTCGCCATGCAGGAGGACGACGACGTCGTATCCCTTCTCGATGCAGTAGCGGTAACACCGCTTCTGGTTGCCTCCGTAACCCAGATTGTGCGGGTTACGGTAAACGTGAAAGTTGGAGTACTGCGGGTTCTCCGAGCGCCACGCCTCCGCGACGCGGACGGTACCGTCCCGGCTTTCGTCGTCGAAAACGACGAACTCGGCGACCTTTTCTTTCACTTCGCGCGGAATACGGTCGAGTACGTTTCTAATCGTCGATTCGGCGTCGTAAGCGACGATGCAGATGATTATTTTTTTCAAAGGGATTGGAAGAGCTCGAGCTCCACGGTTTTTCCCGCCGGCGACCAAAGCACGATCGAGCTCGGTCGGATCTCGATGATCCGGTACCCCTCAATCACGTCGCCGACTTTGAGTACTTTTTCGTTCACCATCGCCAAAGGCGTGCGGTCGTCCCAGACGATGCCGCTCAAAGTGAGATTGGCGTTTCCGCTCGTCGAGACCTCCGCGCCCTGCGGCAGGAAAGGATCGCGGCCCCATTCGCGTGCCCAGATCGATTCCTGAGCGCCGATGGCCTTTTGATTCCGCCGGGCCGCGACGAGGAAAGAAAGATCCGACGGCACCGCCACCGCCGCGCTCGATCCGGGGGCCGACGCGCCGTTTTTGGGCAAAAAGCCTCGGCCCGCCAAGACCAGGAAAGTACCGACGAGCCCAATCGCGATGACGAGGTCCCGCTTGGATTTATCCATCAACTTCCCCGCTCGAGAAGAAACTGACGGTCAACTCGCACACGACGCCGGCGGGTGCCGGAGGCGTCGTCGCGTTCATGTGCCAGCGCTCCACGACGAAGAGACGCTTCGAGGAGCGCGACACTGAGTTCAGGAAATTTCCGATCGCCCGCGTGCCACCCTGAAGACGCATGGCTATCGGCAGCCGCTCGAGTTTCCGGCCGCCGATCTCGAGCGGAGTGCCAGCGTCTCCCGCGACCTGCTGGGGGGTCTCGGAACGGATCGCGAGCATGCGGACGTCGTTCTTCCGCGCTTCGTCCGAAAGCGCGTCGAGAAGGGACGGGATTTCGGCCAAACGCGTGAAACCGCTTCGAAAATCCGCGGCACCTTTTTGCAGACCGCCCAATTCCTGAGCGTTCAGCGCGTCGATGCCGCCCGTTCGCGCGGAGCGGATGTCCGCTGTGCGCGAAGTGAGCGACTCTTGTGCCGCCATCCGCCGGGAAGCGAGCTGGAGATAGACGAAAGCGAACATAGCTACGCACAGCACCGCGGCGGCACGGCCCATGAGAACGCGTCGGCGCGCGGGATCGGAAATAGGATTGCGGAAGCCGGTCAGCTTCATCAGGCGACTCCCGAGATCACGCAGCGGATCTCGAATTTCGATTTCGCGGAACCCTCGGGCCGACTGCTGTCCGTCAGGGTCACGTCCGCGAAGAACGGCGAAGCCATGAGATCCGAGATGAAGCGGGCGAGCACTTTCACGTCGCTTCCCTCGGCCGCGGCGACCGTACCCCGGATAAGGAGCAGGCCATCGTCGCGGTCGAAATCGACCCCCTCAAGATGGACCAAAGGCGGCGTGACGATGCTCAAGTATTTGAGAAGCGAGGGGTGGGAAACGTCCCCTTTCAGAGCCGAACGGACGAATTTCTGCTGTGTAGAAAGGTCGGCGAGGAGGGTCTTGAGCCGTTCAATCTCACGCCATTCCCCTTCGGATGCGGCGAGTTTCGCGCGCGTGGCCGCGAGCTCGGAGAAAGTCCAGGCGTCCAGAAGCGCGAGGCACGCCGCCGCGATCGTGAGCGTCACGCGCAGCGAAGCGCGGCGGGCCTTCGTGCGTTTAGATTCCTTGTATTCGACCGGAAGGAGGTCCATGGGCCCGCCGACGGTGAGTGCCGCGCCGATCGCCGATGCCATCGCCGGGAAGTCCGCGAACACCGCTTCACGGGTCCCCGGCAACGCGGCCGGCGCAACGAAGAGCCCCCGGTCAGGCACGGTCACGGGCATCCCCAAAAAACGGCCCATGAAACCGTCGAGCCCCTTCAGCCCGGTCGCGCCACCGGTAAAAAGAACCGCGCCGATAGGACGGGAGAATTTCTGGCTTTCGTAATAATCGGCCGATCGTTTGATTTCGGCGACCATCTTCTCGAGATACGGGCGCAGGAGCGGGATATGGGAAGCCTGGGGGTCGCTAACGCCTTCGCGAAGCTTGAACGCTTCGGCCTCTTCGGAACTGAATTTCACCTTGTCGGTGGCTCGCATGAAAGGCTGGGTCAGGGCCTCGGTGAAGAACTGGCCCCCGATCGGCACCGTGCGCGAAAGCATGTTCTTACCGTCACGCACAATGAGGACTCGCGCGGTCGTAAAACCGCCGTCGAAAACGAGGGTATCGAAAGCGGGATTCGAGACGGCTTTTTTGGCGAGCGCCGCGAGTGCGGCTTGTCCCGGCACAACGGCCGCGACGGAGAAACCGAGCCCCTTCACGAAGCGGATGCGTTCGGCGACCGTTTTTTTCTCGGCGTAAAAAATGCTGTAGAAGCGTTCGCGGCCGCCTTCGTCGCCCTCGCCGTCGGCCACTTGTTCGTAGGCGACTGAGTGATCCTCGCCGCTGACGGAGTATTTCTGGCTCATCTCCCAAAGGAACGCTTTACGGAGGTCCGCCTCCGGCATGTCAGGGAGAGAGAACTGGCGGAAGAGGATCCCTTCTTCCCAGGTGAGGATGGCGCGGGGCGCCGCCGGAAATTCCCAGGCATAGAGGGCTTTTTTGACGCGCGCGGCCGACTCGTCGCCGAGACCGTCGACGGGAACGCGGAGAGCGCCCCGAACGGCAGGCGCTCCGCCCGAAGCGTCGATCCAAAGGATCAGAATTTGGCCGCGCTTGAAATCGAAGACGAGCGCCTCGTTGGCCGGAGCGGCTTTCTTCATGGGGTTCATTCTAGAACAAGCCTCTTCATAACGCAATCCTCAACCGCCTTGAAACCAAGGGCTTAGAACCGTGCAGGGCCGCAAGACCGACGCCGAGCGCCGTCAAAAACGACACGGCGACCCCCGCGTAAAAAAGCGGCGGTTCGTACGACCATTCGACGCGGTGAAGCCCCGGGGGAACACGTACCGCGCGGAAAGCGTAGTTGGCGCGGTAAAGCTTCACCTTTCGGCCATCGATACGAACCTGCCATCCCGGATAATAGGAATCAGGAAAGAAAAGCCAGGGGCGGTCCGAGACCTCCGCCGTCATTACGACCTTCCCCGGCGCGTAGGAGGTGATACTGACGGAGTTCGGGCCCGAGGGTGCCGAAGGAACCGTCTCCGGCTCTTCTTCCAAGTAGATCCAGTCGCGGCCGTCGTAATGATGTGACAGCCTCCAGAGAAGAGCCTTTGGTCCGCTCGACCGCCTTGCCTCCGCCACGAGGTACGCAGACGGGAGGACGCTCTCGTTCCTGAAAAGCGTGCCGTACTCGCTCGTGGACACGGCCTTGAATTTCCGTCCGATGTCATTATGGCCGGACGCAACGTATTTGACGCCGATCCAATCCAGAAGCTGGAAACGGTCGGGGCGATTCGTCGTTCGCGGAGACCCTTCGGGAAAAATCTTCAAATTGATTATCTCGCGCTGGATGGCGGCCACACGTTTCAAAAAAATCGAATCGTAACCGATCGCGTTCGAAATGCGGTGCAGCAAGAGCGAATTCGGAGCCATGAGGAGGGAGAGCTCAGCGTGAATCTCTTCGAAATCGTCGCGCGTCGGAAACCACTGCCGTTGCACGGAAGAGGGCGAGGAAAGGACGCGGAAGACTCCCTCGTCTTTTTTTAAAACTTTCAAAGCGGGCGGCTCCGGATAGAGACGTGCCCGCTCGACGGTGGGTTCGAACGCATTGGCTGCGAAGAGATCCGCACCTACGACCACTGCGAGGAAGACGCCTAGAACCGCCGCACGCGGTCTCACGTGCACGGAAGAGAGATACGCGGCGAAAGCGAGAGCGGCGAAGAGGCACGATCTGCCCAGGTTCGTCACCGCCGGCTCGATGAAAGCGGAAACGGCCTCGGGCGGGCGCGTCCGGCACCAGCCAGCCGCCTGAAGGGCGGACGCCAGCGCATCGGAGATAGGCCCGGCGTAAAGGGATGTCACGATCGCCGCGCAGGAAAGAAGAAACAAAACGAAGGTCCTGAGCGGGAGCCGCCGGGGGTTCCCGGACCGCGAAAGGATACTGTCGACGCCGAACGCCGCCAGACACGCGGCCGCGAAAGAAAAGAGGAAGAAAAACCGGACGGGATACCTGATGAAGGAGAAAAAAGGCATCACTTCACGGAGAATGGGATAAAGCGGAGCGTTCTTTCCCAGCGCGAGAGCGAGTCCGAGGAGCGCGAGTCCCACATGAAGAGACACGGTGCGCTCCCTGATAAGTCGTGACCCGAGCGCCGCGAGCACCAGGACCGATGCGCCCATGTAATAGTTTTCGAGCCAGCTCTGTCGGGCCCAGTAACTGAAGAGACCGATGCTCAAATCTCCGAAAAACGGAACAGCGACTCCCGCGAGGTCGCGCAAAGGCATGCTCCACATCGTCGACTCGCCGTACCCCATCCCCGCCCGCGTCGACTGGGACAATAATTCCGCGAAGAGAAAGAGCTGGAAAGCACCGAGTCCCGCAAAAATCGCCGCCACGCCCGCCAAGTGCGCAAGCGGGCGTATGCTCAAACGTCCGGCGGCGACGCTCCCCTCGACCGACCGCAAGACCGCGTAGAACCCCAAGACAAGGAATGTCGCGAAGCAAACGGCGGGATCTCCTGCCAGATATTGGACGAGGAGGACGGCCGCCGCCAACGCGCGGGGAAGGATTCCCCCGCGTCGCATCGAACGGCGGTACGCCCAAAGGACCAGCGGGAACCACGCGCATGCCTGCAGGGCGATCGTCAAATTAACGGAGGAGAGCATGTAACCGCTCGCGCCGTACGCGGCGCCGCCGATAAAAGCAGCCGCGAACGACGATCCGCACGAGCGCAGCCAGACGTACGTGAAAAAAGCTGCGGCCGCGAGATGCAGGAGGATCTGCCAGTTGAACGCCGTCGTGTAATCGCCTAAGAAATAAATGAACGACCCGGGATAAAGAACGCAGGACTGCACGTTCGCGAAAAAAGGGACGCCGAAATCCGTGAACGGATTCCAGAGCGGGAAGGATCCGCGCGAAAGCTCTTCATGCGCGTAGTGCCACACAGGGTAATAATAACGGTGGATGTCGCGCTTGATGAAGGAGTGACCGCCGAAAAGGACTTGGGCGAACGCGACGGAGAACATCGCGAGATAACAAAAAAAGACTAGGGGGAGAAGATTTCTCCCCCTAGTCTTCGAGAAGTCGCGGTAAATGACCTTTTACCAGCTGGAAACGGTCGGAGAACTCACGGTGCTGTCGACGTAAGCGCCGGCCTGGCCACTCGACGTGATGTACCAGTAGGCCTTCGCGGGCGCGTCGAAACCCGTGCCCGTGGGAGCCGCGGCCACCGCTTCGACGGCACGGATGGACGTGACCGAGTTGAGCGGCAACTGGTTGTCCGCGAACATCGTGGCGTTGACGGCGGCCGGGAAAGTCGCAGCCGCACCGGCCGTGGCGCTTTTCGCGTACTCGATCGCGAGCACAGAACGCAGGGCGCCTAATCCGCCGCGCGCCGAGGCTTCTTTCGCGTTCCGCGAAAGATCGACGAATTTCGGCAACGCGATCGCGGCGAGAATGCCGATGATCGCGACGACCATGATCAATTCGATAAGGGTGAAGCCCTGCTGGCCTGTTTTCTTCATCGCGACTCCTTATTTAAAAAATTTAATAAAGACTTACTTTGATTGAAGTATACATGGAGTTGACTAAACTTGTCAATTCCCCCTTTAAGATTGGACGACGTTTATCATATTCCAAAGCGGTAAAAAGACACCTAAAGCCAGCAAGGTCACGAGCCCGCCTATCACGAAAATGAGCATTGGCTCAATCAACGTCGTCAGGTTCTTCATCATGTACCGGGCCTGCTCCTGATAATAGTCGGCCACGTACCGTAGGAGCTCCTCAGTCTTACCGCTTTGCTCGCCGACGGCCACCATCTGGTAGACCATCGGCGTAAAGAGCCCGCACCGCCGCATCGGGTCCGACATGCCCCTTCCCTCGTTCACGCTCTCTTGGATGCCGATCACCGCTTTCCGGATGACGGAGTTTCGAACGGTGTCGGCCACCAGTTGAAGCGACTGCATAATCGGCACGCCGCTGGCCAGGAGCTCTCCCAGCACGCGCGTGAAGCGGCTCATCATGATGTTGAACATCAGCGGCCCAAACACCGGAACTTTGAGTGTCACGTAGTCCCAGCGATACCGTCCCGCCGGCGTGTTCACAAGATATCGGAACGCGAAGACGGCGGCGGCTGTGCCCAGAATGAGCAATATCCATTCATGGCGAATCGCGTGGTTGATGCCCAGGAGAATCCGGGTCGGCAACGGTAGGTCGCTCGAAAACTGGGTGTATAGCCCACTGAAGCGCGGAATGACGAAAGTGACCATGCCGAAGAAAGCGATGATGAGGCTCGCGAACGTGATCATGGGGTAGCGGGTCGCCGTTTTCACGCGCTCGCGCGTTTCGGCCTCGAACTCCCCCATTTCGGCCAGGTGGTAAAGCACCTCGTCGAGTTTACCCGAGGCTTCGCCGGCCCTCACCATGTTCACGAAGAGCAGGTCGAACGTTTCCGGGTGCCGGGAAAGCGTCGTAGAGAACGCGTCGCCCGATTCCAGGTCACGCACGAGCTGCGCGAGGATGCGCTTGAACGCCTTGCTTTTGGTCTGCTCCCTCAGGGAGTTCAAGCTGTTCACGAGCGGGACGCCCGCTTTTTGGAGGGTCCAGAGCTGACGCGTGAAAATGTTTCTCTCCTGGAGCTTCACTTCGGGACCGAAAAGCCGAGCCACCGAAAAATCGGTCCCGGCAGAAGACGAAGACCTCTCGACGGTGATCGGGATAAAGCCCTGTTTCGCGAGTTCCTCCGACGCCCCCCGCTCGGAAGGCGCTTCGAGGACGCCCGACACCGCGCGGCCCTGGCGGTCCCTCGCTTTATACCTGAAATTCGCCATCGGTTTCCCCTTTCATATCGTCACCGAAAGTTCCCGCAGATCCTTGATCTCGACCGCCGATTTGAACGGCATCTGACCCTGATACCGGGCGATCTCGCCTGCGCCCGACTGCGCGCGGTACGCGATCTGAACGCGGTGAATGTTGCCGAGCGTAGCTGCAGCGGGAACGAATTCGGTGCCTGCGATGTTGAAGTAACGGAAGAACGCGAGCGCCGCCGCGCTGTTGTTCTCGGTCCGGATCACGTCGACGTCCGAGTTCGCCGCCATGTTGACGGGGATGACCTGATTCGCGGGCCCTCCACTCACCGTGCGCCGGACGAGAAGCGTCACCGGGTCGTAGGTCAGCGTGACGGTCCGAAGCGTGGCGGGCGCGTCGAAATAGGTGTAGGTCAACGACGCGGACGTCGCGGCCGTGATCGGAGAAACGGCGGCGTAACGCGGTGACGGCGTCGCATAGCGAAGGCCTCGCGCAAACCGGTCGCCGTCGATGATCGTGTCCATGAGATCAGCTCCTTGCGACTGCACGTTTTGCCTGTTGGGCAGGTACATCACGTTGGCGAACTGCGGAATCAGAAGCCCGATGAAAGCCGTGGCCAGGACGCCCGATATCGCGACGACGACGAGAAGCTCGATAAGCGTGAAGCCGCGCCGGTCCGTGTTCACGTCCCCGTCCCGTAAGTCACGTTGCTCTGCCGGTAAGTCCAGAGACGCGCCACCGGAGCTGCGAAAGCGGCGTCGGCGGTCCGCGCGACCTGGATTTCGACCTGGCGCAGCACGTTCGTGCCGGAAGTGGCGAGGGCCGTCACGATGCGCCGCGCGCGAAACCCTCCGAAAGCGGCATCTGCTGCAAAATTAGTGGTCGCCGGTGGGAGCGCCGCGAAAGCGACGTTGTTCGACTCCGCCATGTAGCGTTGG
Source organism: uncultured Planctomycetia bacterium (assembly GCA_964431835.1). Classification (GTDB taxonomy): domain Bacteria; phylum Omnitrophota; class Gorgyraeia; order 2-02-FULL-51-18; family 2-02-FULL-51-18; genus CAYSKO01. The sequence goes on from CAYSKO010000013.1 coordinate 20,476, forward strand.
GCGAGATAGATCGACACGACCTGATCGCGCATCTGAACGGACTGCCGCGCGTGCTGGGCGGAAAAAAGGACCATGCCACCGACGACGATCGAGCCCACGGCGATGATCATCACCATTTCGATGAGCGTAAACCCGCGGCGGTTCACGGAACCCCCTTCTCGATCGTGTCCAAACCGATGATTTCCATGCGCGCCGCGCCCACGGCCGAAACGGTCGCCCGAAGAGTCTGCATAATCCTGAAAACTCCCGCGACGTTCGTGCCCCCCGAGGACGTCACGCTGAAGGTCCGCAGCGGCGTGGGTGCCACGGCCGGCGTGCCGTTCCAATAAAGCACGTTGTGCGTGCGGGAATCGCGCGTGGCGACGTCGTCGTTGAAAACCCATTCGACGTTCACCGTCGCCGTCGTAGGCAGCGCGCCGTTTCCGTTCCATTCGAGGAACGTGTTGATATTGGATGCCTCGTCCCCGGGATTGGTCGTCCCTCCCCAGATGCCGTTGGCCGCCAGACTCGTCAACGTCACCGCTGTCTCGACGCCGTTGCCCACCCCGCCCGGGTTGTTCAGGACGAGAACGTTGTTCAGGCGGATCGTCCGCAGGGACCCCAAAGACGCCGGCGGATTCGCCGTCCAGGAAACGCGCACCGCGCGGACCGTCAGAGTCGCGGCCGTACTGATGTTCCGGATGCGCCAGCGCCTCAGTTGGGGCCGGGTACCGACCAGCGCCCACTGCGTCCGCCGGTTCGCCGGCGCGCCCAGCATCGTCTCGTTGAACGTGAAATAGGCGAAATTCGCCTGCACGCCCGCCTTGTAGGCGCGCTGCGTGCCGGGGATCGAAGTCGGGCCGATCGTCGCGTAGCGGCGGTTCAGCTTGGCGGCGTTCGAGATTTGAAAATTGTGGAGTGCCTGGAGGACTCCCGCTTGCGCGACGTGATAGGCGTGGAGACGGTCCATCCGTTGTTGGGTCTGGCGGCCCGCGATCAGGTACATCGCCGAGATGCCGCCGAGGGCGATTGTCGCGAACGCGATCAAAAAAATCAGGATGATCAGCCCGAAACCCCGCTCTCTTCGCTCCGGAGCGCTCAAGCTCAATCCTCCTCCAGCGTCGCCTTCAAGACTTCTTCGAGCGTCGTAATACCTTTCTCGGCTTTTCGGATACCGTCGGCGCGCATCGAGATCATCCCCGCCTTGACGGCCTGAGCCTTGATCTCGGATGCCGGAGCGCGCGCGATGACGAGCTTTCGGACGAGTTCGTCGACCACGAGAAGCTCGTAGATGCCGACGCGGCGGTCGTGCCCCGTGTTTTTGCACGTGCTGCAGCCTTTGCCGCGGTAAAAAGTGGCTTCGGGCTTTACGCCCAGTTTCTGCGCCGAGTCGGGATCGACTTTGTACGGCTCCTTACACTTCTGACAGATCGTGCGAACGAGGCGCTGTCCCAGCACCCCGATGACGGCGCTCGAGATGAGGAACGGTTCGACTTCCATGTCGACCAGACGCGCGACGGCGCCCGCCGAATCGTTGGTGTGAATCGTCGAGAAAACCAGATGGCCCGTGAGCGCGGCCTGGACCGCGACGTCCGCCGTTTCCGCGTCGCGGATTTCGCCGACGAGGATCACGTCTGGATCCTGACGTAGAATGCTCCGGAGCCCATTGGCGAACGTGAGGCCCGCCTTGGGGTTCACCTGAGTCTGACGTACGAGCGAAAGTTGGTATTCGACCGGGTCCTCGATAGTGATGATGTTCTTTTCCATCGTGTTGATCGTGTTGATGGCAGAGTAAAGGGTGGTGGTTTTACCGGCGCCGGTGGGACCGGTGACGAGGATCATCCCGTAGGGTTTACGGATCAGCACGTCGAAGCGTTTCATGACGTCGCTTTCGAAGCCTAGATCGGCGAGGCCGAGCACGACCTTAGACTGCTCAAGGAGACGCATGACGATGTTTTCCCCGTGCATCGTCGGGAAGGTCGAAACGCGGATGTCGAGCTCGCGGTCTTGGATGCGTAGACGGATCTTGCCGTCCTGCGGTTTGCGGGTCTCCGCGATGTCGAGTTTGGACATGATCTTCACGCGCGAGGCGACGGCCAGGTGAAACTTCTTCGGTAGCCGCGACGACTCGTGCATCACGCCGTCCACGCGGTTACGGATGCGGAGAATGTCTTCTTCGGGTTCGATGTGGATGTCGCTCGCCTTCTCGTCGAGCGCTTTCATGATAAGGAGGTTGACGAGCTTGATGACCGGCGCCTCGCCCGCGGCCTTCCCGATGTCTTCCATCGTGGGCTGTACGTCGTCAATCGTCTGCGCTTCCGGCGCGCCTTCAATGCTCTTTGTGACCTCGGCGAGATTCCCGCCGACGCCGTACGACTGGTCGATCGCTCTCTTAATGGTGTCGCGGGTGCTCATGACGACTTCGACGTCGCAACCCGCGGCCGAACGGACTTCGTCGAGCGCGAGGATATTGAGCGGTTCGGCGGTGGCGATGGTGAGGGTGTGGGCGACACGGAAGACGGGCATGATCATGTAGGTCCGCGCGATCTTTTCGGGGACGAGTTTCACGACCGCGTCGTCGATCAGGTATTCCTCGAGATCGAGGAACGTGACGCCCAGCACGTCCGCTTCGGCCACGAGCACGTCGTCCTCTTGGGCGAGGCCGAGCCGGAGAACTCCGTCCTTGAAAGGTGCCTTCGTGCGCACGCTTTCGGCGACCGCGCGCTTCGACTGCTCTTCGGTGAGCAGTCCGCGCGTCACGAGCTCCGTTTTCAGTTTCTCGTCGTGGGCTTTCATCAGATCACTGCGGGAAGATGATTCGCTTGTCTTCCCGGCGCTCCTGCTTCTCGATCACCGAACGGATGAGCGCCGTGTCCTCGGCCGAAATTTTCTCAAACTGGATACCGAGACGGTAGCGCCGGTTCGACACCTGGCGAGACGTCCGCACGACACCCATGATCTTCGAGGGATGAGACTTCTTCGTCCGCTCCTCCGGCGGCAAAAGAAGCGCGCGGTCGAGGAAGATGTTGAGCTTCACGCCTACGGGCAGAAAACTCGAGCTTTCGAGCCCGCAGCCGCCGGCCGAAAGATCGAGAAGCTTCGACGTGACGGTCTTTTCCTTCAAACGGACGTCTTTCTTCGAGGATCGATTCAGACGAAACGAGGCCTGCGACTCGAACTGAACTCTTAAAAGCTTGCGGCTGTTCCAAACGAAATCACCCATAGGTCCAATCCCCCGGTATTTTTGACCTGGAGCTAGGATACATTAAAAAACATAAAAAAGCAAACAATAGTAAGTATTGCTATATTCTATTTACTTATTCCGCATTTAAATGAGTCACCCCCCGCCAAAGAAAAAAAAGTACAAGACCTTGTGGGTCTTGCACTTAAAGGGTAATTGGTGGAGGCGGGCCGTTTCTTCGGCGCAGTAAACTAGTGGTATTCGTCTCCAAGACAATTTTACCATTGGGCCGGTAGGCTTCCAATCTATTTCGGCTGAATGTAAAAAACGCTCACGAAGACGGATGCGGTCATGTGAATTGCCTGACTCGAGTATCGTCCTGGCATCGCGGGTTTGGACAAGAAACTGCTCAGCCTCTTTTTCGGCATTAAACACTGTACGGCCATTGCCAGCGACCACAAGCTCTGCATACTCTTTTTCGAGAGCCCGCTTGTGGGCATTTAGCTCCCGCACACGCTCTTCAGGTATCTGTCGATCAAACTTGGAATACGCTTCGGCTAATTTTTCGATCTCCTGCCGAAGTTTTGTCAGAGTCTTTTCAACTTCGCGGAGACGGTCCGGCGTCGAGTCGAGATATTCTTGAACACGGTTTTTGAAGAGGGTTCGAACGTGCGAGAAATCGACGAACTTCGAAGCGCGCTTCAGGATACCGGCAATGACTACATCATCGATCGCCTGGCGTTTAATCATTGGTTGCGCCGAACGCGCGTGCGTGCCCCTGCTTACGTCGCCGCTACAGCGGTAATACTCATAAAATGCAAGCTCGCCAGTCGCTTTCAAAGTTTTATTATAACGGTGGCCAAAACAGCGGTTTCCGCAAGAAACACATTTAAGACCACCAGCCATCAAGTATTTTGCGTGATTGCCGCGCTTCCATGTGCCACGCTTTTGATACCGGCTCTGGAGCCTGTCAAAGGTTTCGGGGTCTATAATCACAGGGACGGCATTCTCTTTAACCACCCACTCCTCTGCGGGCTTGGTTCTGTCGACATATACGCCTTCGGAATGCTTAAACTCTTCAAGCCCTGAACGGATTTTACCGATCTCTATCGTGCCCTGACCTTCGAGCTTCCAGTCAAAACAATCCACTCGCGCTTTTTTATTCCAGCGGTAGATGCCCTTATACACAGGATTCCGAAGCATGGCCGCAATAGTGCCGGCCGGCCAACGACCGTCGACGTTCTGATTCTGACTAAGCTCATTTCTTTTTTGCGCTGCTTCAGACGGAGGTATGCCTTTTTTATTGAGGTGCGTAGCGATACGTTTATGCCCCCAACCTTTTTCTGCAAGCGTGAAGATCTCGCGCACAATGGCTGCTTCTTTTTTATGAATCTCGAGCGCGATAAAACCTCCGTTACGCACCGCGCGATAACCGTACGGCGCGATGCCACCAAGCCAGCTACCGGCTTTTGCCTTCCGGTACATACCCTGGATTGTCTTGCGCGCAAGTTCGCGCGAGTACTCCTCGGCCATCACATTAGCGACCTGCTTGTAAATCTTGTCGCCCATGCCGCCATCGTTCTTCAGATTCGTAAAGTGAAGGTCCACACCCGCGTCTTCTAGCTCAGCTTCATATCGTCCAGCCTCAGTAATGTTGCGCATGAAGCGATCGTAAGCGTCGAAAATAATCGCTTTGAATTGACAGCCTGGGGACGTGGCATCACGAACCATTTGTTTAAAAACCTTACGCTTGCGGATGGATTTGCCTGAAACAGGTTCTTCATACCATTTCAGGATTTGGATGCCCCTGCGCTTGGCATAATCGGTTATAGAGGTCTTCTGACGGTCAAAAGAGCCCTCTTGCCGCTCGACACCGTCTTGATCGGTTCCGGATGTAGACTTTCGGCAGTATGCTATTGCTTTAATTGTTGCGTTCATAAGGACGTCCTTTGAATGCGCGGCGTAACCCACGGCTTGGTGAGAATCGTCTGCCAATTACCCTGAATTGTCGGAGTAAAGTCGCCGGTGTAATGCCCTAAAATAACTACCTGATATTTCTTCATAACGTCGCTGATGACTTCAAACGCTTTGAACAACTCGTCATACGTTGGGTTTGGTCTCGGAGCCTTAGCCGTATGAGCAACATAATCGTTTCGAAACTGAATAATTTTTGAGCACGGCGCTTCAGATGTTAGACGAGAAATATCTTTGTCGATGTCGACTACCTTGAATGCGCGACCACCATCTTTCTTCTTGAGAGCATGTAAGAACTTAACCATGCTTTTTGAATCACCGCACACATCGCAGAAGCGGCCAACGGTCACGACCATGTCAGTCGTGGATGAGTTCAAAATCCAAAGCAGGTAAGTAGTGTCCAGACCCTTATCCTTGTTTGGCAGGAGGACGGTGTCGCGCGTGAATTTAAAAAGATAGAGATTGTGAAATAACCCGATAACTTCTTTTCGCAACTCCACCAGCCATTCCTTCAGGTCGGTCGAATACTTAATTTCTGATTTGCTCATGCTCTGCTCCGATACAGCTTAAGCTCACTCTTTTTTATGAGCCATTGCCGGCCGACCATTTCGGCTTTTATACGTTTCTCGGTTATAGCTTTTCGGACCGCCTGATCTGTTACACCGGCGCTTTTTGCAAATTCGGGAACCGTCAAATAGTTGTTAATGTCAGCCATGCCTTTATTATTGATCCGTGGTTGCTTTAGCGCAACTAATAAATGCGTCATATGGGACGTTTTACCTTCATCAACACGCCAGCCCGTATCGTCACCTTTTTCGCTAATCCTTTAAGCCGTTGTCACTTACAAAAAGACCGCAAACTACGCTATCCTGCCACTGACAGAAGACCGGCGGATCTCAGAGCCAGACACAGTTTTTCACGCTGTATCGGCGAAAGCATTTCGATGAAACTGGCTGCAGAACCACCCACGACCAGCGTATTTTGCCTTGGGGCGAGTTCCTTTGCGCGATCCCTCCAGAATTGGTCATGTTTCTCAAGATAAGCAAGCGCGGCACGCCAATCGCCCTTTAAAGCCGCTTTGTATAGCGCGTCCTCGACCAGGACGATCCTTGACTGCTTCGTCCGCCGAACGCGGTCGGCAAAGCCGGGAACCTCACGCTTCCAACGGTACAGGGTCGAATAGTCTATTCCTGCGCTTTGGGCTGCCGATACTTCCGCGGCACCGGCCAACAACGCTTCGAGGATTTTTGGGATAACGGCGTCTTTGTCGTACATTTCTCCCTCTGAGGCAACCTTTCATTCCTTTCATTTCTCGCGCCGGGCTTGACGCACTTGACGCGCTTTTCCTTTTTCATTTCTATATTTTTCATTAATTAATAAAATAATCTTCCATAAGGGTATAAAGAGAAAGTGCGTCAAGTGCGACACAACCAGTGCTCCTCATCCGACGCTCCCGGATCGTGAAAACCGCATAATCATCTCCTGATCAACCTCTCCCGAAAACGAGATGCCGTTCCAGACGCGGATGCCACCATCGCGGTCGTCTTTAGATCCGAAGCCTGGAACGGCTTTCCTAAGGAGAGACGAAAACTTATTTGAGGCAAATGGTCTTTTGCCGTTCTGCTCACACCATTCCTTATAAGCCGCGTAAACAGCGCCCTTCGTGAGCAGGCCAAGCTCGGCCTCTTCCAGCCACTGTTCAGCGAAAGCCATGACCGTATTATTTTCACGTTTGAACTTCATGACTGCCGCACGGAGCACCTCCGAGTCCGGGAACCGGCCATCCTTGCGCAGATCCAAGAGACCGCTCAGCATCCAGAGAAAGATCCCATCGCGCTCGATCAGAAGCCGTTCACGTAGATCACGCTGCTGCTCCTTCTCTTGGAACGTGCGCGTAAACTCGACGACAAGGATTCGGCGATAGAAAGCGTGCGTGCGATCCTCGATAAGTGGGATCTCATTCATTGAAAAAATAAGCCGCGCGATCGAAAAAAACTTCACGGGGTGTTGGAACTTACGGTCTGCAGTGATTGAATCTTCACCGGAGAGCTTCTTTACGAGCGCGTCAGCGACTGCGTTCTTTGCGTTGATTTCAGATGAGATGTTAACAAGTTTGTTCTGCAACTCGGAAAGGTAAAAAGGATTCACGAGCTGGTCGATTGCAACGCTCGAATAGTTGTCGTGACCAAGTATCCCCATGAGAACGCCTAAGGCGAGGCTTTTCCCATTCGCACCTTCACCAATCAGGACGAGGATCTTCTGAAAAGATTGGTCGGGTATGAGACACAGACCAAAAAAACGGCGCAGGATCTCAATTTTCTCGCCACGCACCTTTTCGTCATCGTTTGTGAAAATATCACTCAAAGTATTCTTCCAGAGTGGGCATTCAGCCGTGACATCGTATTTCGCGTTGAACTGCATTGTAAAGTGCGCGTCCGGGCTATGGGGCGACAGCTTCATTGTCGAAAGATCAAACAGACCATTCTCGACGTTGAGGATGTCCTTGGATTTATTGAGTTGGCTGTTCGGTTGAATCCTCAATAGAACGTCGCGAATTGCATCTTCGATCTCAGCTCGCAACGCACGCTTCGCCTCTATTGGCTTGCCATCGAGAAGGCCAGTCGCCTTCTGATAAGAACGAATACCGCATCGGATCTCAACGGAAAGCATCTCTCTTGAGAGTGCGCGGTAGAATCCGCCCTTGTCATAGCGATAGAACCCATCGTTGGGAATATAGATAATTGGCGTCTGGATATTGGTATCGAGGATATGTCGTGCAACAAGTTCGTAGAAATCCACACCTTTTTTTGATGAGTGGTCTTTCTTCCATTCACTCCACCAAGCCCGTATGCCCTTGAAGTGTTTCCTATCGGAAGTGTTTGTCCTGGGAAGCGAAAAAAACGCTTCGATCGGCCGTGTTAGAAGAAAATCGTCTAGTCCGATCTTTTCGCCATCAAAGCCATCCGGAAGTAACACGAATTCAACGATAGCGCCGCGTGCTTCAAGTTCCTTACCGAGGGCGTAAAGCGCCTTTCTCAAATCTTCTTTACCAGGCAGCCAGGTATCAGAGTCAAAGCAGATAATACATGCACGACCAGCCCACGCGATAAGATCCATGTCAGCTATCGCAATGCCTGCCTTCAGCCAGGACCATACACCAGAAACTCCAATAACCACACCAAGCCCTTCTTGCCATGCCTTCAAAACTTTTTTCTCTCCTTCGCCGATTATGATTGTCACGGATACGTCCTGCAAAAGATCGGTCGAGACGGATTTTGGGATGTACAAATGATTCGCGGTGCCGATGGGTTGAGAATATTTTTTATATTTACCATCTTTCATCAGAACGGGGGGATAAAGACGTACGCGCGAAAACGGCTCGCACTCGCTTAGGTGATGATATGGAAACTCGAGTATGCAGCGGATCTTGTTTACATGATAAGGCTCAATTTTTGTAAACTCGTCCGGAGGAACCACGCGCAAACCATTCTCAGCGACTATGCGCTCATTAAGACCACTTTTTAGCAGATCCTCCTGAATATCTTTAGGAAAGTCCGCAAAGCTCACTTGACCACCTCAGTTTTTATAACCGGTGGCTGCGATGTGCTTATGTTTTTAAGCCACACCTCAAAAAGCATATCAGCGAACAGACTTTCAATTTCTTGGATTTCATCGATGCCAATCGTCTCATTAGCCTCGGTTTCGAGAACCTCGACAACATGATCACGATGCATGGCAGCCCTCTTTTTTTACAATTGCCGAAGAGGGGGCCTCAAGAATAATGCTTAACGCAGCGACTGTTTCTGGAGAGACTAAATATTTACCTTCTAGCAGCTGATAAAACTGAGGGGCAGATATTCGAAGACGGCGGGCAACTTGATTTTGACGAAGCTTTTTTTGTCGAATTAGAACTCGAACTGCTTCGCCATTGAGATAAGATTTAAATAAAAAAACTGGATCAGTAGACATACTAAACTCCTTGAGTTCGTATGTATCTAATCCAGCTTTACGTCATGGGTCCATTTGCACATGTCCCATGCTGCGTTGTCGCGCCATGGCGCCGCTTTTAAACGGCGCTGGTTCCAGTCCCTATCCGGGGCCCGGGAGCGATACAAAATTAATTCATTTTAATGAGCTACTTTAAGTTTACTAAAGAAAAAATTATTTTGCAAGTCTTTTTTAAAATTTTGCTATTATTCAAATTTCCATTTAATCCAGCTCAGTAGATTAGCTTCTACTTCCTGTACTTGAATAGCATGACGGCATTGATCGCCACATTCCAATTGACCAGGAATAGGAAAATCTCTTTCTTTCCAAGGGTTGCCTTGAAGGGCCTGCTTGCAATCCTCACAATTTTCTTGATCTTCAACGCCAACAAAGTTAAAAGTCTTTATTTTTTTATTTGAGAAAATAAAAGTGAGGGCCTTCGCAACAAACAAAAGAAGGGCGTAAATGGCTGTTAAAAATAACGCTATTAAATTAACGTTTTGTATCTTTTTTCGGCGTCCGATAAATCACCAGCAATCTAAGAGTTAAATTCTTTTGTATTAGGCGCGTTCTACCTGATAGGAAGTAAGGGCTCCATTTTCAAAATACACGTAAAGATCGCCATAATATAGCCACTGTTCATGAACACCCCAGGCTCCGACTGTTTTATTTATCTTGTAGGGCTTGGCTATGGATGTAATTGTCTGCTCTTGCGTCATGCCGACTATTATCGTCCCTTCTGTTATGGCCTTCTTAATTGGATCAGGCCACTCCGGGTGATTTGTAACCGCCAGTAATCGCTTATCCTCTCTGTTGGTGACGTTCCTTGAGGCAAAATCTCCAACTGTTGCGCAGCCGCTTATCAAGACAATCAAAGACGGTAAGATCCATAGTTTCTTCATGGCACCCCTTCCGATATTATTTTAGAGTTAAAGCCTCTTCGCAATTCGGACAATACATCATGTGCTCGTCAAAACTCTGAGAGCATTTCTTACAAAATCTCGTTAAATTTACAGACAAACCAGACGACCTAGATTCGCCGTTCCTAGCATAGCCACCGTCATTCTTGGCGTATCCAGTTTCGGCAAGCGCCCAAACAAGAGCCACAACCCATCCTATAAAAGTCCAGCCTAGAAGCAGGTTAAGAGCAATGATCGCCCCTTTACGAGATGTGTCTCGCATAAATGCGACTATGCTTGGCAATAAATAAATCAGGACTAGAAATACAAAGAGTATAAACCCGCCCATTCGATCCCCCGTTTTGAGGTTATTTTAACCGCTTGGCCTAGGAATATCAACAGATAACACGAAGTAGCACTTCGTGGTCAATTTTAAATTATGCCGTGATAATTGACATATGAACATACCAAAAATTCGACTTCAATTAGCCGCGAAGCTGAGAGGGGAAAGACTGAGGGCAAAACTCACGCAAGAAAATATTGCGGAGCTTATAGGGGTGAGTGCTCGGTATTATCAGATGTTAGAGTCGAAAAAACCTACTGCCGTAAAAATTGATACGATTGAAAAACTAGCCAAAGCTTTCAAAATCCCCGCCTGGAAACTTCTGCAGTTCAAAGATTAAAATTTTATCTGCTGCCGGGAAGCAGTTTAAAACGTTCCCCAATACCAGCTCGAGCGGTAGACCGGAATATTGTTCATGCCAGTCCAGGCGTGAGACTCCCACATAAGAGCCTTTGTTGTGGCGTCTAACTTGGCTTCCTCTGCAAGAACGTTAAAGACTTCCGGGGTGATATAAGTGGCGTAGTTTTCTTCTCTGATAGTGCAGAGTTTGGCCGCACGATTGGCCGCACGCCCGACCCACACTAAGTCATTGGAATTTCGGACTCCGGTTTTCGCAACGAAAAGGCTGCTCGTGTCGATACCGACCACGTGACGGATGGTAAAAGCCGTGTCGGGATATGCAACTTTCAAAGAGGCGTTGGCATCGACGACAACTCGGTTGATCTGCAGGGCGCTTTTCGCGGCAGAGGTATTTTTTGACTTCCCGATGTAAGCCGCCATAACTCGATCGCCGTCAAAAGCAATGATCTCGCCACCGTTATTCCGAATCACTCGACAGGCACCGATCAAAAAAGCCTTGTAGACTTCGGCAGCAAATTCTGGCGTTTTGCTCTCAACCATCCCTGTTGAGTCGACCAGATCAGCGTACAGAACCGTTCCATCCAACTTAACGCCATCGTTGCTCAACTTTAGATCTTCCGCTTCAGGAATTTTTTCGCCGTCCCTTGTTTCCCACTTATCTCTTAAAATTTTTCGGATTTCGTCAGCGATCTCTTCCGAAGAGTACCGCTTAGAGGGTGCTGGTGCTTCCTTTTCAAGAAGGCCAGTTAAAAGCGTCTTTCTTGGCGGCGGCGCAGGTTGACCCAAAATATTAAGAAGTGTTAGATAGTCGAGCTTAGGCGTGTGTTTCAACAACGGTAAATTAAAAAAATTGAACGGGTCGTTGGTCATTTTAAAAACTCCTTCGCGACAAGACCTATAAGGACTGCCGAAAGGTAACTCGCCATGGTGCCGATCAGCATGTACTCGACGGCCTTTTTTTGTTTGCCTGGTTCGGCTGGAATTCGATAACCAATTACCGCTGTCTTGGTCGCAAAAATAAACACTGTTTCGGCCGTGTAGCCAAGCAGGACAAATAATGCGATCAGAGCACGTTCGATAAATCCGATCCAAACGCCACTGCGGTCCCGCTTTGAATTGCCGGACAATCTGAGCATGAGAACCGTCGGAACATGACCGATAAGCGCGGCCGAGAGAAGCGCGGCACTTACGAATACTCCTTTTTCTATGATGGGACTGGCTAAGATCGCAAGATCAGACATGCGCGACCACCCATTTGGGAATGAAAAAAAATACAGGGACTACGCCGGTACGAGCGCGCAGTCCCTGTATTCGTAACATTCTTCCACCATGTCCTCTGGTTTACTTTCAATATGGTGGAGGCGGCGAGAATTGAACTCGCGTCTCTAACCTTCGAGGTTCGAAGCCTCTACATGCTTAGCCCGATCATGGATGTCCTTCAGGTGCCCGACCAGGCAGCAACTCCCGAAGTAAGCCTCCTGTCAGTCTCGACGGACTCGCCCGAGACTTGCGAGTCCATCCAGCTCACTATCGACGCCCGATCTCACCCCGTGAGCGTAGGTGAGTGGACGGCTCGTCGCTTTTAGGCGGCGAGACGGAACGCCATCGGCGCCATGAAGGGCACCGACACGATGTTATTCGTTTTAGCGTTTGATTTGTGCCAGGTGTTTAAAGAGGCCTCCCGACAACCTCTGCATGCGACTACCGAATCAAAGAGCTAGATCGATACCTTTCGCCCCCGGCCTTTATTATAACATAAAGAGGGGTTGCCAGACGGGGGCTTACTTGCGGTTCCGGCTCTTCATCGCGCGGTCGATCTCGCGGTGGATATCCTTCTTCTTCACGTCCTGCCGGCGGTCGCCGTGCACCTTGCCGCGACACAGACCGAGATGGATCTTGGCGATCCCCCGGGTGAAGTACATCTTGAGAGGCACGAGCGTGAGGCCCTTTTCTTGGACACGGGCGCGGAGCTTTTCGAGCTGGTTGCGGTGAAGGAGGAGTTTCCGGACTCGGAGCGGATCGGGGTTCTCGCGGTTCCCCATCGTGTACGGGGAAATATGAAGGCTGTAGAGGTATAGCTCCTCCTTGTCGAAACGGGCGAACGCCCCACTTAAGTTCGCGCCGCCTTCGCGGAGCGACTTCACTTCGCAGCCGACCAGCATGATGCCGGCTTCGATTGATTCGATGATGAAATAATCCCGTCCCGCTTCGCGGTTCGTCGTGATGACCGATTCGGCGGTATTTTCCTTTTCGGGCTCGTTTTTAGAGGGTCGCTTCTTGCTCACGAGGCCATCTTAACATATAATCCTGCCATGCGCCTTCCGGCTCTCCTCTTCACCTTTTCGCTCCTGACCGCCTCCGGGGCCTCTGCTGCGCCGTCTTTCACCGAGCCGGTCGAGGACGCTTCCGTACTCGACGAGCTCCATGCACGGGCCGAGGAATGTATCGCCGTAAACGATTTCCGAGGCGCGATCCGCGCCTATGAGGATGCGATCCTGCTCGAACCGGACGACGCGACAGCCTACGCGAACATGGGCCATGCCTACCTGATTCTGGGAGACCCCGACCGCGCGAAGACCACTTTTCTTTCGGCGCTCGACATCGATCCCGAGAACGAACTCGCCGCGGCGGGTTTCCGCCGTCTCCAGGACCCCGACGCGGCCTACTGAGTAGGCTTCTGCCGGGAACGTTTGTCGAGGAAGAGATCTTTGTCCGCATCCTCGATGAGGCGCTGTGGATCGGGTGGGTAGCCGGCGTTGACCCCCGGATCAAACGACGCGACGCCGATGCTGATCGAAGAATCCTTAAGAACCGGATCCTCGAGCTGCGCGGCCATCGCGTGATACATCTCCCGCAGCCGCTCGCGGTAGGCCTTCGCTTCGGTGAGCGTGGCATGCCACAAAAGGATCACGAACTCGTCGCCGCCGTACCGCGAAACGATGTCGTATCGCCGCGCGCTTTCCTTGATCACCCCACCCACTTTCCGGATCATGTCGTTTCCCGCTTCGTGCCCGAGCGCGTCGTTGATGCGCTTGAAGCGGTCCAAGTCCGTCATCACGATCGAAAGTGGCAAATTCCCTCTCTTGCACCGGCGCCATTCCTCCTCGAGGCATTCCCGCAGGTATTCGTACTTATAGAGGCCTGTCATCTTGTCGTGGATGGCGCGCGTCTCGAGCCCTTTGTTCTCCATGAAAAGAGTGAGCATGTTCGCAAGAAGACCGGCCGGAGCGGCTAAAAGCGGGCCGAGAAGCAGGACGAACGGCTCCATTACGAAGTCCCGCGCGAAACCCTGCTGAGCCCCGAGAAAAAGACCTGCAGAGGCTAGGACGAAACCGAGTGCTCCGAGCCAAAATCGCCCCGAGAGGAAAAGCGCCAGCACGCACAGGCCCGCGATCCAGGAAACGAAAAACGTCACCACGTCCGGAATGAAGCGCAGAACGCGGCCGCTCGAGATTGCGAGAAACTCGTTGGCGTGGATGACAATGCCCGGCATGATTCCGAGCGGCGTGGGGTGCGTGTCGGAGAGAACCGAGGACGTGAGCCCGACGAGGACCGTTTTGCCTTTCACCTCGTCTTGCCCGATCCTCCCTTCCACCACACGCCAAGCCGGGATGCGCGCGAAATCCGCCTCGGCGGCGAGGTAATTGAGCGGGTAGCTGCCGTCCGCATCGAGTGTGACGCCCACGCGCGGGCGGCCGACGGCCAAAAGCCCCAGATCCGAGTCGAAACGCGGGCGACCCGCCTCCTTGCCTGCGTATGCGGCGAGTATTTCGAGCGGAAAGGAACTTTCGAAATTTTCATCGGACTGCACGGGCGACGCCCCGACGTGACGGAGCGCGTACGGCCGCAAGAGGTACGAGCGCCGGATCGTGAAATCGGGATCGACGATCTTTTCCAGATAGCCGTACCGCGCGGACTCCGACACGAGCGGGCTCGGCTTCACCAGATTCCCGGCCGTGTCGAACGTGGCGCCGATCACCGCGTTGCCGTGGTCGGCGAGCGCGCGGGCGAGCGCGCGGCTCGAGGCGTCGTCTCCGTCTTCGCGGCCGGTGAAAGACACGTTCAGTCCGATCACGCGTGCGCCTTTGTCGTCGAGATGCCGGATCATCGACGCGAACGCCCGGCGCGGCCACGGCCAACGCGCGTCCAAGCGCGCACACGATTCCTCGTCGATGGAGACGATCACGATTTCCCGGGCGCGGGGCGGCAGATCCGAGGCCACGCGGCGGATCTTGAAGAACATATCGCGCGTGCCGAGACTCACCTTCTGGAGCGCTTCGGAAGTACGGTAGTAAGAAGGTAAACACCAAAAAAGGAGGGAAAAAACAGCGGCCACCGCGAGCGGATAGGTCAACTTCTTCACTGGGCGGTTCCTTTCGGGGAGTCGGTCACCGTCCCTTTATAACAAAAGCCCGACCCGAAGTAAACGGGCCGGGCGGAGCGAGGAAAGCCTCAGACGCTCAGCTGGCGGTGAAAAAGAAGCCGTCCGGAGTACCCGGACGGCTTTTCGATTTCGTGCGGAAGGTGGGATTTGAACCCACAAGCCGTGAGGCACTAGCTTCTGAGACTAGCGCGTATGCCAATTCCGCCACTTCCGCGTAACGCGCACGCGCCTTCCGGCCGTGCGAAAAATTATTGTGTGGTTTCCTGCTTTTTCTTGCCGAGCGTTTCCTGGATCCAGGACGCCGCCGAATCCTCCAGGACGGACTGAATCTTTCCTCCCCGCGCGGGCGTGGCCGCCGTGGCCGGAGCGCCGGCATGCGAAGGCCGGAGAGACATCTCGATCTCCGAAGTCCGCTTGGGGTTCACGCGCACCGTGACCGCTTCGGGCTCGAAGCCGGAGCGCAAGACTTTTAGGATGTAGCTGTCCGCCTCGAGGTCCTCGCGCGAGTAGTTGCCCGCGCCGTCGGTCGTTCCCGTGTGGATCAGCGCTCCGTCGGTCGTGGACATCTGGACGCGCGCGCCGGAAACCTGCCCGCCCGCGTCGGAGACGACGGTGAAGCGTATTTCCCCGCGGCCGCCCGAAAAATACGATTTTTTAATGTTGTAAACGCCTACGGCGAGTGTGGTCACGCCGGCAAGGATCGCGATGAGGATTTGGGCGCGCTTGAGGAAAAGGTCCTGTTTGGATTCGTCAGCCATGATGTGACGCCGCCTTTAGCGGCGTTCCTCGATGGGCACGTAGCGCAGATCGGCCCGCCCCACGTAATGAGACACCGGCCGGATGAGACGGTTGTCGGAAAGTTGCTCGATCATGTGCGCGGTCCAGCCGGCCATGCGGCTGATTGCGAACATCGGAGTGAAAAGATCGACCGGAATACCAACCGTATAGAGCACCGAAGCGGAATAAAAGTCGACGTTGGGGCTGAGCTTCTTGCGGTCGTAAACTGCTTTTTCGAGCTTCTCCGAGATCGCGAACCATTTCGCCTGTTCGCGATTGGACTCGGCGAGCGTTCGCGCCATGATCCGGAGGTCGTACGCGCGCGGATCCGGTCCTTTGTAGACGCGGTGTCCGAAACCCATGAGCTTTTTCTTCTCGGAAATCGCGCGATCGACGTACGCGTCGACGTTCGCCGCGTCCGCGATCTCGAGGATCGTTTCCATCGCGCGGCTATTGGCGTAACCATGAAGCTCGCCCTTTAAGGTCCCGACGGCCGACGTGACGCCCGAATACATGTCCGACAGCGTCGCGACGGTGATCACCGCGGCGAATGTAGAGGCATTCAGGTCGTGCTCGGCGAGAAGGACGAAATATTTGTCCAGCATCTTGGCCTCGACTGGCGACGCGTCCTTCCCTTTCATCATGCGCAGGAAGTCAGCGGCGATCGAAACGTTCGGATCGGCGCTCGGATCCACGGGCTTCTCGCCGCGGCGGATACGTTCGAAACCGGCGACGACGGCCGGCGTACGCGCGATCAAACGGAACGCCTTGCGCTCGTTCGCCTCGCGGGATTTGTCGTCGGCCTCACGGTCGTAGAAAGAAAGGAGTGACATCGCCGTGCGAAGCGCCGCCATCGAATTGGCGCCTTTGGGCAAGCGGGCGAAGAAATCGAAAACTTCGGAAGGCGCCTTGCGTTCGGCGGCCAGACGCGCGCGGAAAGCGGAGAGCTGTTCCTTCATCGGCAGCGCGCCGAAAAGGAGAAGGTAGGCGGTTTCCTCGAAATTCGAGAGTTCCGCCAGGTCGTGGATCTCGTACCCGCGGTAAAAAAGTTTCGAGGCTTTGCCGTCGATCGCGCAGATCGAGCTTTCCGCTGCGACGACGTCTTCAAGGCCCTTCGAGAATTCGCTCTGTTCTTTGACGGTCACTTTCGATAACTCCAATGTTTGCTTCACGTTCGGACGCCCGGTTATTCTGCCACCGGGACATTCCGAAATCAACCTTAAACGGCCAGCCGCGCCTGGACGATCTCGACCAGTC
Source organism: uncultured Planctomycetia bacterium (assembly GCA_964431835.1). Lineage (GTDB taxonomy): Bacteria > Omnitrophota > Gorgyraeia > 2-02-FULL-51-18 > 2-02-FULL-51-18 > CAYSKO01. The sequence goes on from CAYSKO010000013.1 coordinate 37,617, forward strand.
TCGCGGTCAGCATCCCGAAAACGACGGCGAGAACGAGCGTTACGATCGTGGTGATCACCTTCCACCGGCGGTCGAAGCGCGGGCTGAGCCACACCAGCGGAAGTGCGAGCGGCCCGAAAAGAGTGAGAAAAACGAGGATCGCTTTCTTGGTCAGGTACCAGGGCGTCAGGGAAACGGGGGCGGTCATCGGGATTTTCCCGGAATGCCGGGCTCGGTCATTCGCACCGGATCCATCACTTCAAGAATTCCCTTGTCGTCGAGGATCCCCTTCTCCCGGATGATCTGAACGATGGTCTTCCCCTCCTTAACGGCGGCTTTGCAGACTTCAGCGGCTTGCGCGTATCCGATCGAGGCGTTCAGCGCGGTCGCAAGCCCCATGCTGCCTTCCGCGTAAAAACGGCAGCGCTTCTCGTCGGCTTGAATGCCGTCGATACACTTCTCCGAGAGGATCCGCATAGAGTTGCCGAAGATCATGGCGGAGAAGTTCAGATTGTAGGCCATGACCGGCATCATGACGTTGAGCTCGAGCTGGCCGGCCTGTACCGCGTATGCGACCACGGAATCGGATCCGATCACCTGGAACATCACCATGTTCACCATCTCGAGGATCGACGGGTTCACCTTGCCCGGCATAATCGAAGAGCCGGGCGCCGCGGCGGGAAGAAGAATTTCCGCGAGGCCCGTCGTAGGGCCTGACGAGAGAAGGCGCAGGTCGTTGACCACGCGGGTGATCTCGAGCGCGGCGTTTCGCATCGCGGCCGAAACTTCGGCGAGCGGGCGCTGGCTCTGCATGGCCTCGCGCATGTCGGCGGCAGGTTTGAACTCGAGGCCGGTCAGCTTCGAGAGCTCGCGGATGATCTCTTCGCGGTAACCTTTCGCGGTATTGAGACCGGTGCCGGCCGCGCTCCCGCCAATGCCGAGCTCGAGGCAGGATTTCTCGGCGTTCTGGATCGCCAGGCGCGAGCGACGCACGGCTTCGGCGTACGCGGTGAACTCCTGGCCAAGGCGGATCGGAACCGCGTCCTGCAGGTGCGTACGCGCCGACTTCAGGATGTGGTCGAACTCCTTCCCTTTCCGAGCGAGAGACTTTTCGAGTTGTTCGAGCGGGCCGTAGAGCTGCTCGCGGAGAATGAGAAGGATTGCTATGCGGCAGGCCGTGGGGAACGTGTCGTTCGTCGACTGGCCCATGTTCGCGTGGTCGTTCGGGTTGACGGGCTTGTACTCGCCCTTCCGACCGCCGAGGATTTCGTTGGCCCGGTTCGAGAGCACCTCGTTCACGTTCATGTTGAACGCGGTGCCAGCGCCCATCTGGAAGACGTCGACCGGAAACTGCTCGCGCCATTTGCCAGACAGGATCTCGTCGCAGGCCTGGATCAGCGCGCGGGCCGACTCCTTCGGAAGCTCGCCGGCGCACTCGTTGGCGGCGGCTGCGGCTTTCTTGATAAGGACGTACGCATCGATGAAGCGCGGGTGCGCGCGGAGCCCGCTGACCGGGAAGTTTTCGACCGCGCGGTCCGTTTGTATCCCGTAATAAGCGTCGTCCGGGATCTGGCGCGTGCCGAGAGAATCTTTTTCGGCGCGCGTCGGCACGCTACTTGAGGTCCGAGGAGGAGGACCGGGAGGATTTCTTGGAGGAATTGAGCTCGGCTGTCGCGGCGTCGAGCTTCTCCGCGAGCGCGCGCTTATCGCTCTCGACTTGCTGCATCGCGACGGTGTCTTCGCGCATCTGGTTCTGCATCTTGGCGATTTCGGCGTCCTTTTCGGAAAGCTGGCCCTGAAGCGCGGCGACACGCTGATTCAGCGTGTCGATGTCCGCCTGGGAACTCCTGCCGCCGCTTCCGGTGGTCGCGCAACCCGCGAGGATGAAACCGCAAAAGACCCAAACCGTAAGCGCTTTTTTCGACATTTTGGAACGTCTCCTTTTAGCTATTTTAGGACGCGTAAACCGAGTAATCGATGTCCGGAAAAAGATTGTCCGTCGATTCTATTCCGCCGAGATAATCCGTGTCCACGGAATTATTTTCGAGGCCTTCCCAGAGCCGGGTGAAGCGCTCGAGGTGATTTTTTGTGCGTTTCACGGCATACTGCGTGTGGGTTCCGGTCTTCATGATGAACGCCCAGTCGCTCGATTGCGCCAGGAGCAGTTCGCGCGCCATCTGGTTGAGTGCCCGGCGCTCGACGCCTTCGGCGTTCGGGTGGCGCTTGGCGGCCTGGATCATACGCTCGGCGGCCTTGTGGAGATGGCGGTAGATCCAGTCGTTGGTCGAATTGAGCCACACCTCGGCGTAGCCGTTGTTGCCCCAGCTCGACAAAGTCGGCGTGACGACCTGGTTTCCTGGGAAACGTTCCAAGTACTCGATGGGCGTCGTCGTCTTGAACGTCCCCTGGTCGTGATGGATCTTCCGGAAAAGGGATTCGATCCACTGCGGTCCTTCGAACCACCAATGGCCGTAAAGCTCGGCGTCGTACGGCGAGACGACCAGCGGCGGCCGGCCCATGAGACCCGCCAGGTACTCGATCTGCTTCTCGCGGTTGTACATGAAGTTCGCGGCGTGCTCGCCGGCTTTGCGGGTCGCGTCTTCCGGCGAATAAGCCTCTTTATTCATCGTGGCGCCTGTGATCTTGTAGTACTTCACGCCGGTGTGGATCCGGCTGCCGTCCCCGTTCAAGTAAGGACGAATGTAGTCGTAATCCAGATCGAAGCCGACGTCGCGATAGAATTCGCGGTAGGCGCCGTCTCCAGGGTAACCTTCTTCGGCGCTCCAGACGCTCTTCGACGACTCGATGTCGCGTCCGAACGCGGCCACGCCCGATTTACAGTAAACGGGAGCGAACACACCGTACTTCGGGCGAGGGGTCCCAAAGAGGATCGCGTGCGTGTCGATAATGAAGAAGCGGATCCCCTCATCCTTGAGAATCTCGTCCAAGCCAGGGAAGAAACCGCACTCCGGAAGCCAGATGCCGCGCGGGCGCCGGCCGAGTACGCGCTCGTGGGTCTTTGCGGCGACGCGGATCTGCGCGCGGACCGCCGCGCGGTCCACTTCCATGTTCGGGAGGAAGCCGTGGGTCGCGCCGCAAGTCATGATCTCGAGCTTACCGGCATCCTGGAATTCTTTGAAGCCCTTCGAAAGATCGCGGCCGTAGTCGTTGAAGATCTGGCGAGCTTCGGTGAAAAGGTGCTGGTACATCACGGCCAGGCGCCGGAAAGGCGCGTCGTCGCGGAGGCGGTCGATCTCGCGTTCGGTCAGCTCGATGAGGCGATCCAGGTGCTTGACGTAACGATCCTGCAGGAGCTTGTCCGTCATCATGGAAAGAAGCGTCGGAGTCAGCGACATCGTGATGCGGAAATCGACCCCGTCGCGGGAAAGGGCACGGAAAGCCTTGATCAGCGGGATATACGTCTCGGTGATTGCTTCGTAGAACCACTCCTCTTCGAGGAAGCGCTCGTGCTCCGGGTGGCGTACGTACGGTAGGTGGGCGTGCAGGACGATCGCGAGATAGCCTTTTTCCATGGCGGCCTTAGGGGCGTTCCGAAATTTTGGCGCTTACGTCCACGCGGGATTCATTGCGCAGCATTTTGTTGTTTTGCATGTAGTTCGACATGCCTTCCGAAGAAACGATGCTGCGAAGATACTTCTGAAGGATTTCCTTCACATCGAGCGAGCTCCTGCGGTCCGCGAGGCCGCCCGAAAGGCCGAACACTTTCCAATAGGTCTCGTCCGGGAACATCCATTCCTCGTCGACGACGTCCGAGACTCCGAAGCGGGGCGTTCGGACCACGTTCGAGCGAACGAGCGCGTGGAAACAGCCGTCCGAAGCGCGGAAGCCGAGCTCAGCGACCCAGTCGCGGTCCGGAATACCGACGTCGACGTACCAATTTCCGACGAGGAAAGCCACTTCGATGTCGAATGACGAGCGCGGGGCCTCGACCGACGAACCCGTGACGTCGTACACGCGAAGAATGGTCTTCGAACGCTGGGCTCCGCTTTCGGTGATGCGGCAGGTGACTTCCGCTTCCCTGCCGCCGCTCACTTCCCAATACGCGTAAATCCACCAGGGGTCGCGGACGAGAAGGACGATCTTGTCGTCGCCGTAATGAGACGGAAGCTCGAAGCGGCTCTCCTCTTGCTCGGCGGGAGCCGACGGGACCTCGGCGACGATTGCGGTGTCATCTTCCGGAAGAGGCGACTTAATCATCGGAACCCCCTCACGGATGGACGCGACGGGCGGTATCACCTTTTGGGAGCGGGCGCGCGCTTTAGGGGCGGCCTTCGAGACGGATTTGGCGACGGCTTTCGGCACGGGTTTCGAAGGAGCGTTTTTGGAAGCCGCGGCGGGCTTGGAAGAAACGGGCTTTGAAAGCGACTTGGCCGGGGCCGCCTCCTTCGGACGAGAAGGCCTGCGGACCAGCTTTTCGGCGACGCTTTTAAGCTTTTTCACGAACTTTTTCAAAGGTTTGGAGCCCGCGGGAGACGCGGTCTTTCCTTTTTTGGCGCTGGGTTTGGCTTTCTTCATGGAGAGATCGGCCTCGGCAAGAGAATTATAGCCCCGGTGTGCTTTAAACACAACGGAAAAAAGGGCTTAGGGCCCGTTTTTAACCGGGACCCCTCGCCCTTTATTCGGGACTGCGTATAGGGAATTCTTTTAGAAAATAAAGACGCCGGCGGCGACGACCGTCGTGTATCCGCCCTTTTCGACCATGGCGGACTGCGTGACGTTGGTCGTTTTGACGATTTCGTCCGAAATACGGAAGATCTCTTCCTTCTCGTCCCAGCTCTTGTCTTCGTCGATGTCGATGCCGAGCGTCGAGGCGAGCATGGCGGCCGCGAGGTCCTCGGCGGTGTCGCCGGTTTCCTTCTCGGTCTGACCGAACGCGTAGTATTCGCTGAGGTAGCCGTATTTGCTCTTGTCCGACGGGATCGCGCAGCCTATCGAGGCCGACAGCAGGCGGCGCGCTTCGTTCGACGAAGTGCGCGCGGTGACCGCGAACGTAATCATGCCGGGGAAGATGTACTTCTGGCCTTCCGTGCGAGAGATGAGTTCGCAGTTCGGCGGGTAGATCGAGGAGACGTGAACGATGTTGCACTTCTCGATACCGGCGTCACGGAGCGCGATTTCGAACGAACGGAGCTCGTGCTTGTGGGAGCCGACGCCCTTCGTGAAGAACATCTTTTTGGGAACGAGGAGCTGCTGCCCCATGTCGAGATGGTTTTGAAGCGTCGAAATCTTCTGACCGTTCGCCGGACTCGCTGGCATCTTCTCGTCTTCCCTCCGTAAAAATCGTCGCAGAAAAAAAGGCGCGAAATGCGCCGATACATTTAAGTTTACTTCGACCGCCATCAATGTCAAGCACTATCGAGCGTTTTTCAGCTCTTGACGCGTTGACGCGCGCGGACGCCCCCGTTATACTCAAGGACATGAAGTGCGACACCTGCGGAAAAACGGTTCAAGAAGTAAAGCGCGTCGTCGTCGATGCGGGCTACGACCGTACGCTCGCGAAGGCGTTGTACAATTGTCAGGACTGCTACCGCCTAAAAGAAGACTCCAAGAAAAGCGCGCGCGCGTCCTGAACGGTCGGCGCCGCCCATTCCGGCGCTCCGTACCGCTCGCGCGCGATCCCGACCGCACGCTCGATCTCTTCCGCCCCTAGCTTCGATTCATCGAAGACCGCACTCCACTCCTCTTCGAATCCTTTTCTTAACGCCGCGATCGTCTTTTTGGTGGTATCCGGTAGAAAAACCGCCGACTGGTGGAGAATTGCGCCTTCGCGGCGGCGCTGGCTCGCACCGACCACCTTTTTCCCTCCCAGCATCAAATCCGAGCACACGGGGCTTTCGAAGCACACGCGCTCGTTCGACGCGCGGCCCGAAGGCACGTCCTTGCACGGCGAGTAATCGATTTCCGGGTGCAATGCTCGAAAGCCGCGGATCAGCGCCGCGTTGACCTTGAGGTAAGATTCCTTCACGTCCGAACCTACGAACGGATTAGCCTTGGGGAGCGACAGCGAGAACGTCAGATCCGAACCGTGGCGAACGAGACCGCCTCCGGTCGAGCGGCGCGCGACCGGCACGCCGAGCGCTGCCGCCGCGCGTGCGGCGTCTTGGAAATAACCGACGGTGCAGCAAGGTTCGGACCAGAAGTAAACGCGTAAAACCGGGACGGCGGAGGCGCCGGAGACGCAGGACTCGAACAGCGCTTCGTCGACCGCCATGTTTGCGGCGACCGGGCGCGCGCTATCGAGTATGAACCGGATCGTTCGATTCAACGGCCTTGGGAGGAGATTTCTTTTTCCAGCGCAGGTTCGGTTCGCGCGCGGCACGGACTTCGTCGATGCGCGAGACCGGCATCGTGTGCGGCGCGTCGAGCACCTTCTGGGGATTCTCTGTGATCTCTTTGTCGATCTCGAGGAGCACCCGCACGAACTCGTCGAGCGTCTCCTTCGATTCGGTCTCGGTCGGCTCGACCATCATCGCCTCTTCGACGATCAGCGGGAAATAAACGGTTGGCGCGTGGATGCCGTAATCGAGGAGGCGCTTGGCGATGTCGAGCGCCCTCACGCCACGCTTTTTTTGGCGGCGGGCCGACATCACGAACTCGTGCATGCAGCGGTGCGAGTACGGAACGTCGAACGTGTCTTTCAGTTTCGCGAGCAGGTAGTTCGCGTTCAAGATCGCGTGCTCCGAGACTTCGCGCAGGCCCTCGCGGCCTAGGGCTTTGATGTAGGCGTACGAGCGGATGATCGCGCCGAAGTTGCCGTAGAAAGTGCGGAGCTTGCCAATGGACTGGGCTGCGTCCTCGAGGCGGTATTTGTCCCCGTCCTTCATGATGCGCGGCGATGGCAGGAACGGGATCAGCTCTTTTTTCACGCCCACCGGACCCGAGCCGGGGCCGCCCGAACCGTGCGGCACGGCGAACGTCTTGTGCAGGTTGATGTGGACGATGTCGAAACCCATGTCCCCGGGACGGCAGATACCGAGGAGGGCGTTCATGTTCGCGCCGTCGTAGTAAACGAGGCCCTGGACCGCGTGAACGGCCTTAGCGATTTCGAGAATGTCCTCTTCGAAAAGACCGAGCGTGCTTGGATTGGTCATCATGAACGCTGCGACGCCCGCGTCGAGCTTCGAGCGCAGGTCCGCAAGATCGACGTGGCCGTTGGCGTCCGTCTTCACGGTGACGACCTCGTAGCCACAAAGCGCGGCCGTGGCGGGGTTCGTTCCGTGCGCGGAGTCTGGGATGAGCACCTTGGTCTTCGTTCTCCCCTTCGCGCGGTGGTAGGCGTGGGCGATGAGAAGCCCGGTGAGCTCGCCGTGCGCGCCGGCGGCCGGCTGAAGGGTGAATTCGTCCATCCCGGCAACCTCGGAGAGGAAACGCTGAGTTTCGAAGAGCACTTTCAGCGCGCCCTGGCACTCGGATTCGTCCTGATACGGGTGCGAATGGGCGTACGGAGTCATCGACGCGATCGTGTCGAGCACCTTGGGATTATATTTCATCGTGCACGAGCCGAGCGGGTAGAAATTGGAGTCGACGTTGAAGTTCTTACGCGACAGGTTCGTGAAGTGGCGCACGACATCGAGCTCGGAGACCGTCGGAAGCGCGGGGGTGCTCTTGCGGAGCACCGCGGCCGGAAGCTTCGAAAGAAGCGTCTTTTCGTCGGTCGTGAGAGCGGGTAGGCGCGTCACGTCGCTGCGAGAGTTGCGTTCGAAGATGAGTTCGCTCATGCCCGCTCCACCGCTTCCACGAGACGTTCCAAGTGATCCTTCGTGCGGTTCTCTGTGACCGCCACGAGGTAGGCATTTTTCATCTCCGGGAAAAATCGGCGGAGTGCCAGAGGGCCCAGCACGCGGTTCTTGAGGAGGCTTTCCTTGAGCTTCACCGGGTCCTTGTCGATCTCGATCGCGAACTCATTGAAGAACGGACGCGTCGTGAGCGCGCGGACGCCTTTTACGGCGAGGAGCCGGTCGTGCGTTTCGTGCGCGTTTTGGAGATTGAGGAGCGCCAGGCGCCGCAAGCCTTCCGGGCCCAAAAGCGAAAGATAGATCGCGGATTTCAGGGCGCAAAGCGAATGGTTCGTGCAGATGTTGGACGTCGCTTTCTCGCGGCGGATGTGCTGTTCGCGCGCCTGGAGCGTGAGGACGAACGAACGGCGGCCGGCCTTGTCGACCGTCATGCCGGCGATACGGCCCGGGATTTTGCGGAGAAGCTCCTCGTTCACCGTGAAGAAGCCGAAGTGCGGGCCGCCGAACGACACCGGGTTTCCAAGCGGCTGGCCCTCGCCGACCGCGATGTCGGCCCCGTATTCTCCGGGCGGCTCGAGCAGGCCGAGCGAGACGGGATTCACGCAGGCGATGAAAAGAGCGCCCGCCTTTTTCGCGGCGTCGGAGACCGCGCGCGCGTCTTCGATCACGCCGAAGAAATTAGGCTGCTGGAGCACCACGGCCGCCGTCTCGGACGTGACCAAAGCGGCGAGTTTTTTGCCGTCGAGCGCCCAATCCACGGCCGGAGCCTCGACGATTTCGGCGTCGAGGCAGGAAAGATACGTGCGCACGACCGCCTTGTATTCCGGGTGCAGCGTGGCCGGTAGCACGATGCGCCGCTTGCCGGTCGCGCGGATGGCAAGAAGTGCCGCTTCGGCGAGAGAGGAGGCGCCGTCGTACATCGACGCGTTCGAGAATTCCATGCCGGTCAGCTCGCAGATCATCGTCTGGTATTCGTAGACGGCCTGAAGCGTTCCCTGGCTCGCCTCGCCCTGGTAAGGCGTGTAGGAGGTGATGAATTCGCCGCGGTGCGCCAAGTGCGAGACGACCGTCGGCACGTAATGGTCGTACACGCCGCCGCCCAGGTAAGAGGCGTGGTCGGCCGCGTGCTTGTTCATGCGTCCTGTGGCGCCTAAATCGTGCATGAGCTCGGGTTCGGAGAGACCTGCCGGGATGTCGAGCTGGAAATTTTGGAGCGAAGCCGGGATCTTCTCGATCAGCTCTTCGAAAGAGCGGACGCCGATGGCCTCGAGCATTTCCTTCCGGTCGTTGTCGGTGTTCGAGATGTAACGCATGCTTCCTTTAGTGGGCCGCGTCCTTCACGGAGTCGTACTGCGCGAGCGTCAGGAGCGCTTCGACTTCCTTGGGGTCCGCGACTTCGATCTTGAAGAGCCAGCCCTCGCCGAGCGGTGACTGGTTCACGAGCTCGGGCTTTTTCTTGAGCGCTTCGTTTGTTTCGACGATCGTGCCGGAGACCGGCGCGTAGATGTCGAACGCCGCCTTCACGGACTCGATGATCATCGCGCTGTCCTTCGCCTTGACCGCGCGGCCTTGCTTCGGAAGCTCGATGAAGACGACGTCCGAGATTTCCTTCTGCGCGTGGTCGGTGATCCCGATCTTGGCGATCTTGCCTTCCAGGCTCACCCATTCGTGCGTTTGCGTGTAGCGAAGTTTCGAGGTGTCCATTCTTCAGCCTTTCTTGTGTTTAAGCTCGACGAAAGGGCGCTTTACGATCTCGGCGGCCGAGCGTTCGCCCCGGACCTCGATCTCGATCTTATTGCCGAGCGCGTCGTGCCCCCTCTGCACGTACCCGAGCCCGATGCCGGCGCCGGCCGTCGGGCCGAACGAACCGCTCGTGACGGCCCCCACCTTCCGGCCCTCATGAAAAATACCGTAACCCTCACGGGGAATCTCCCGGCCGTCCATGCGGAACGCGACGAGACGCCTGGAAGGGCCTTCCTCTTTTTGTCCGAGAAGCCGGTCGCGGCCGACGAAACCGCCGTCTTTGCCGAACGCGACGGCGAACGTGAGGCCCGCTTCGATCGGCGTGGTCGTTGGGTCGAGGTCGTGGCCGTAGAGCGCGTTCCCGGCTTCGAGGCGGAGCGTATCGCGCGCTCCGAGACCCGCGGGCTTTACGCCCAGCGCCTGCCCGTCGTTCGCGAGCCGGTCCCAAACGCCGCCGATGAGGGCGTTCGGAGTGAAAATTTCGAAACCGTCTTCTCCCGTATAGCCGCTCCTGGACACCCACACCGGACGGCCGCCCAAGTCGTGCGCGCGGAAGGAATAGTACCTGAGCGTCTTCACGTCCCATCCGAAGAGCTTCTCGAGCGCGCTCTCGGCGAGCGGCCCCTGGACCGCCACGCACGCGGTTTCGTCGCTCTGGTTCTCGACGCGGACGGACTCCGGAGCGTACTGCAGGATCGCTTCCATGTCGCGGTCGATGCTCGCGGCGTTCACGATGAGATAGAAATCGTCGGCACCCTCGCGGTAGACGAGCACGTCGTCGAGCGTGCGCCCGGACTCGTCACAAAGAAGATGGTACTGCATGCGGCCGTCGCCAAGACGCGCGAGGTCGTTGGTGAGACGGAACTGGAGAAAGCGGAAGGCGCCCGGCCCCTTGACGCGGATTTCCCCGAGATGGGAGACGTCGAAGATGCCGCAGGCGTCGCGGACGTGTTTGTGCTCGCGGAGAATGCCTTCCGGGTACTGCACCGGCAGGGCCCAACCGCCGAAGTTCACGATCCTGCCCCGGAGAGCGAGATGGCGGTCGTAAAGCGGAGTTTTTTTGAGCGTATCGGCTTCCAAGACGGTCATGCCACCATTTTTAACACAGTATTTTTTTCAGGTCTATATGTTTCAGGACCGCTTTGCCTACGCAGTTCTCCCCGCACGACTTCATGTAGGGAAAAACGCCGAGCGAAAGAGTTTTTCCGAGACGCGCGACCACCTCGGGATTTGTGCGTTCGGGGACGCTCGCCGGCCCGCCGGTCAGGCGGTTGAACACGACGCCCACTACCGGAAGCCGCCGGGACCGGAGCGCTTCGAGACTGAGGAGCGAATGGTTGATCGCGCCGAGGCCGGAGCGCGAGACGAGCACGGTCTTCGCACGGCAGTCGCGGATGAGATCGATCGCCCAATAGGAATCTGTCACTGGGACCAGAAGGCCGCCGCAGCCTTCGACCACCACAACCTCGTGCCGGCGGGAAAGTTCCTTGAACGCCTTCCGGAACGCACCCAAGTCTATTTTTCGCCCCTCGGCCGCCGCGGCGACGTTCGGGGAAAGGGGCTCGCGGAGCGCGATCGGGTTCACGAGGTCGATGGGATCCGATACGCCCGCGCAGCGGATCAGGAATTCCGCGTCCTCTCGCCCGCCGCAGGAGACGGGTTTCATCACCCCCACGTCTATTCCCTTTAAGCGCAGCGCAGCGGCGATGCCGCCGGCGACCATGGTTTTCCCGACGCCCGTGTCGGTGCCTGCGACGAAAACGACCTTCATCGGATGGCCTTCTCGATCCCTTCGCGGATCGCGCGGCAAAGGAGGCGGATTTCGGATTCCTTGATGGAAAGCGGTGGAAAAAGAACAACCACATTCCCTAAAGGCCGGATCATCACGCCTTTTTTTCGCGCTTCTAGGCAGACACGCATCGCGCGCTTCTCGGAGGCCGCAAAGGGCTCTTTCGTCTTCTTGTTCTTCACGAGCTCGATGCCCGCCATGAACCCCGCCCGGCGAACGTCGCCGACGTTGGGGTGCGCGGCGATCTTCGCGAGTTCCAGAGAAAGAAGCGCGATCTTGGGCTCGAGTTTCTTAAGGGTGTTTTGTTTCTCGAAGACTTCCAGGTTCGCAAGCCCCGCCGCTGCCGCGAGTGGATTAGCCGTGTACGTGTGCCCGTGGAAGAACGCCTTGAACTCCGCGTACTCCCCGAGGAAAGCCGAGTAGATTTCGTCGGTCGTGAGCGTCGCCGAGAGAGGCAGGTAACCGCCGGTGATCCCTTTGGCGACGCACAAGAAATCCGGCGAGACCTTCTCGTGCTCGCAGGCGAACATCTTCCCGGTGCGGCCGAAGCCCGTCGCAACTTCGTCCACGATGAGAAGAACGCCGTATTTTTTTGTGAGCGCGCGGAGGCGTTTGAGATACCCGCGGGGCTGAACGAGCATCCCCGCCGCGCCCTGCATGAGGGGCTCGACCACGAGCGCCGCGATTTTCCCCGAGCGCTTTTTCAGGATCACCTCGGCTTTCGCGGCGCAGTGATCCGCGTACTCGGACTCGGTTCCCCGGAAGCGGTCGCGGTAAGCGTAGGGCGCGTCGAGCACGATCGTCGGGAAAAAAAGTGGGCCGAAAATCTCGTGGAAGAGCGGAATGCCGCCGACGGATGCCGCCCCGAGCGTGTCGCCGTGATAGGCGTTCTTGAGCTTCACGAAAAGTTTTTTCTCGGGCTTCCCTTTCTGGCGCCAGTACTGGAAGGCCATCTTGAGCGCGATTTCGACGCAGGCTGAACCCGAATCGGCGTAAAAAACCTTCGTGAGACCGGGGGGCGCGAGATTAACGAGCTTCTTCGAAAGCTCGATCGCCGGAACGTTCGAAAGCCCGAGAAAAGTGGAGTGCGCAATTTTTCCTAGCTGAGCCTTCACCGCGCGGTCGATCCGCGGGACGCGGTGTCCGTGCACGTTGCACCACAGCGACGACACCCCGTCTAGGTACCGCTGGCCGCGCGTGTCGACGAGCCAGTTCCCCTCTCCCCGCTCGATCACTACGACGGAATCGCCGTTCCAATCGTGCATCTGCGTGAACGGATGCCAGACGTATTTCTTGTCCATCGCCTCGAGTCGCGCGGCGTTTCTCATTTTTTCTCCTTCAGTTTTGCCAAGAGCGCTGCGAGGCGTTCTATTTGCACAGGCGTGTGCGCCGCGCTGACCGAGATCCGCAGGCGGTCCGTTCCCTTGGGAACGGACGGCGGCCGGATGGCCGGTACGTAAAAACCTTCGGCGAAAAGCCGGTCGCGCCAGGCGACGGCCGCGGCCGTTCCCGGAGCGCGTACCGGCACGATCGGACCGGCCGAGCCCATCAAATCGTGGCCCGAGGAAAGGAGGCGTTCGCGCAAGGCGGCCGCGTTCGCATGGAGCTTCCGGCGGAGCGCGGGCTTCGCGCGGACGATGTCGACCGCCCTCGCCGCCGCGGCCGAAGCGGCCGGAGCGGGGGCGGTCGTGTAAATGAACGGGCGGCAGCTGTTCACGAGGTACTCTTTCAAGACCCCGCTTCCGGCGACGAATCCCCCGACGCTTCCAAGGGCCTTCGAGAGCGTCCCAATCGTCACGTCGACCCTCCCTTCGAGACCCGCCTCTTCCACGAGCCCGCCGCCCTTTTCGCCGAATACACCCGTCGCGTGCGCTTCGTCGACGACGAGCGACGCCTTCTTCTTCGCGCAAAGTTCAGCGAGGTCCGCGAGCGGAGCGACGTGGCCGTCCATACTGAAATAGGAGTCGGTTACGACGAAACGCCGCCGGAAAGATGCCGCCCGGTCCAAAAGCCGCGATGCGGCCGCGACGTCGAGGTGAGGATAAACCCAGAACTTGGCCCGGGAAAGCCGCGCCGCGTCGATGAGGCTCGCGTGATTCAGGCGGTCGACGAGGACGACGTCGCGCTCGCTGGCCAGTGCCGTAATCGCGCCGAGATTGGCGAGATAACCCGATGAAAAGACGAGGGCGGCTTCTTCGCCCTTCAGACGCGCGAGTTTCGCTTCGAGGTCCGAGTGGAGCGACAAGCTGCCGGAAAGGAGGCGGGAGGCGGCGCTGCCGCTTCCCCATTTCGATGCCGCGGCGCATGCGGCCGAGGCCATCGACGGATCGGTGGCGAGGCCGAGATAGTCGTTCGAGGCGAAATCGACTAGGGTGCGCTTACCGGCGCGGACGGAAGCTGCGCGGCGGGCGTCCACCGGCAAAAGGGACCGGCGCAGACCCTGCGCCGCGAGCGCGTCGAGCTCGGCGGCGAGTTCGCGCTCGATCAACCGCAGCAGCCGCCCGTTCCGCACGCGGCGGAGGCGGCGGGGGCGGCCGAGGCCGAAACGGCGGTCGGGACGGATCCGGGTGCTGGAACGACACGGAAGCCCGCGTCCTCGAGCATCTGGATGTCGCGGGCCGGGCTACGGCCCATCGTCGTCAAGTAATTGCCCAGGATCAAGCCGTTCGCGCCGGCCATCATCGCGTTCGCCTGGAGGTCGCGCAGGTTCACCTCGCGGCCACCGGCGATCTTGATCGTGCTCTTTGGAAGGATCAAACGGAAGATAGCGATGTACTTCATGATCTCGAGAGGCTTCAGCGGCTCGACGTCCCCGAGCGGCGTGCCGCGGCGGGGGTTCAGAATGTTGATGGGAACGCAGTCCGAGCCGAGAGCCTTCAGTTCGTACGCGAGATCGATCCGGTTCTCCGGGGTCTCCCCCATTCCCAGGATGCCACCCGAGCACGGATGGATGCCGTAATGGCGCACCATCTCGACGTGGGTCGTGCGCTGCTCGTGGGTGTGGGTCGTGCAGATCTTGTCGAAATAGCCCTTCGCGGCCTCGAGGTTGTGGTTGTTGCGGAAGAGGCCGGCCTCTTTAAGCTGCGCCATCTGCTCGCCCGTCAGGAATCCGAGAGAGGCGTCGACGAACATCTTCGTCTCGGTCTTCACGCGGCGCACAGCTTCGAGAACGGTCGCGAATTCGCGCTCGTTCGTCGCGCCCCAGCCGCTCGATACCATGCAGAACTCGGTCGCACCCATCGCCTCGGCGGCTTTCGCCTGCGAAACGATCTCCTCGACGGAAACCTGCGGGTACACCGGTGCGTCTGTCTTGTAATGGCCGGACTGCGCGCAGAACTTGCAGTCCTCGCTGCAGGCGCCGCTCTTGATGTTCGAGAGCGCGCACGACTCGACCTCGTTCCCCACGAATTTTTCGCGAACTTCGTTCGCGGCGGCGGCAAGGTACGGGATGAGAATCTCGGGAATGCGGGTCAGTTCGAGGGCCTGCTCGCGCGTGATGTCACTTCCGGAGAGAACGGCTTCGCGTGCGGCGAGAATGCGGTCGAGCATGGCGTCTCCTTTTCGGGAGAGTATACTTCGGGCGGGAAACGCCGTCAACCGCGAACGGCGGATCGGTTTACGGGTTCGGGGT
>CAYSKO010000014.1:0-52311 GCA_964431835.1 uncultured Planctomycetia bacterium
GATGATCATCGGCCGCAACTTCCTCGTGAAGATCAACGCCAATATCGGCAATTCGGCGGTCACCTCCTCGGTGGACGAAGAAATCGAGAAGATGGTCTGGGCCATACGCTGGGGCGCCGACACGGTGATGGACCTCTCCACGGGCCGCAACATCCACAACATCCGCGAATGGATCATCCGCAACGCGCCCGTACCGATCGGCACCGTGCCCATCTACCAGGCGCTGGAGAAGGTCGGCGGCGACCCCGACAAGCTCGACTGGGAGGTCTACCGCGACACGCTGGTCGAGCAATGCGAACAGGGCGTCGATTATTTCACCATCCACGCCGGCGTGCGCCTGTCCTACATCCACCTCACCGCCAAACGCGTCACCGGCATCGTCTCGCGCGGCGGCTCGATCATGGCGCGCTGGATGCTCTCCCGCCACAAGGAGAGCTTCCTCTACGAGCGCTTTGGCGACATTTGCGACATCATGGCGAAGTACGATGTGTCGTTCTCGCTGGGAGACGGCCTGCGCCCCGGCTCCATCGCCGACGCCAACGACGCGGCCCAGTTCGCCGAACTCGACACGCTCGGCGAACTCACCAAAGTCGCATGGGACAAGGGCTGTCAGGTGATGATCGAGGGACCCGGCCATGTCCCGATGCACAAGATCAAGGTCAACATGACCAAACAGCTCGCCGCCTGCGGCGAGGCGCCCTTCTACACACTTGGCCCGCTCACCACCGACATCGCGCCGGGCTATGACCACATCACCTCCGGCATTGGCGCGGCCATGATCGGCTGGTTTGGCTGCGCCATGCTCTGTTACGTGACCCCCAAGGAGCATCTCGGCCTCCCCGACCGCGACGACGTCAAGGTCGGCGTCATCACCTACAAGATCGCGGCCCACGCGGCCGACCTCGCGAAGGGCCATCCGGGCGCCCAGCTCCGCGACGACGCGCTATCGAAAGCGCGTTTCGAATTCCGCTGGGAAGACCAGTTCAACCTTTCGCTCGACCCAACCACCGCGCGTTCGTTCCACGACGAGACGCTTCCCCAGGACGCGGCGAAGGTCGCGCACTTCTGCTCGATGTGCGGCCCGCAGTTCTGCTCGATGAAGGTCACGCAGGATGTCCGCGACTACGCCGAAAAGCTGAAACTCGACGAAAAGAACGCGCTCGAAAAAGGTCTGTCGGAAAAGTCCGAAGAATTCAAAAAGGCGGGACACGAAATCTACAGATGAGTTCCCGCCTCCGGCGCTACGTCGAAGAATTCGCATTCGCAGTCCGCTCCGCCGAAGGTTTTTCGAAAGTCCGCTTCCCCATCGACACCCTCGCGTTCCACGACTCCCAAATCCTCCCCGGCAAAACCCGCTCCTCCCGTCCCGTCCGTCACCGTCTTCGCTTGGGCTCCGCGCCTTCCGACGTGTGGCTCCGGACCGTCGGCGGCGACCTCTTCGTCTTCTACGAAGTTTTTTTAGACGGCGAGTACGCTCTTCCGGACTGGAAAGGCCGGACGGGCCTTCGAATCGTGGACCTGGGAGCGAACGTCGGGGTCACGTCGCTTTATTACCACCACGCGTTCCCTTCCTCGGAATTTTTTTGCGTCGAACCGCATCCGGCGAATCTGCAAGTCCTGGAGAAGAACCTGAAGGACGTCCGCGCTCGGATCCTACGGGGAGCCGCCGGGGGAACGCGCGGACGTATGAATTTCGACGGCGATGCCGCCGCTTGGGGAGGCTCCCTGAAAGACGGCGGAACGTTGCAGGTGGAAGTCTATTCCCTAGCGAACGTGCTGGAAGCCGCCGGCTTCCCCGAAGTGGACCTGCTCAAGGTAGATATCGAGGGGGCGGAAAAGGATCTTTTCAAGGATGCCGGCGCGTTGCAGCGTGTGAAGCGTATCGTCATCGAGCTCCACGAAGGCTACACCCACGACCACTTGCGGGGCGACCTGGAACCGCACGGTTTCCGCGTGTACCCTCCCCTCACAGCACCTTTTGCGAACCGCATGACGGTCGCCGTGCGCGTCTGACGCCTCTGCGGCGTCCCATCGGCGCCGCACCTACTGGTAGTGGAACCCGAAGAATAGCTCGAGCTCGTCTTTGCCGACGAGGGCGAGGATTTCCTGGGGGAGCGGGCCAAAGGGGGCGGCTTTCTGGATAGCTTCGACGCAGAACGTCGAGAAGACCGAGCTGCCGTGGCTTTCGAAGATCTGGACGATCCGGATGCGGCCTTCGGTGTCGAGCGTGAAACGGAGAACGCAGCCGGCGGCCTTGTAATCGGCGGGGTAGCTGAACGCGAGATACGGGAACCACGCGAGCCAGACTTTTTCCTTCAGGTTCTTCATGTACTCCCCCATTCCAGAGCCCGTAGCTTCGAACGAGGTCGCGCCGTACAGCTTGGCGCCCGGCGAACGCTGGCGTGCCATCTCCTGCGTGAGAATCTTGTCGCGGCCCGTGAGCGCCGGGAGTGCCTGGCGCGGATCGGACGGAGCCTGCGCGGACGAACCTGGCACCGAAGCCGGAACCGCCGCCGGAGCCTGAGGCGCGCGCTCCGGAATACGGAGAACGTCCTCGGCGGCCGGAGTCTCTCCGGGACCAGGTTCGGCCGGTGCCGGACGCACGGTGGGTACGGGCACGGGCGCGGCCGCCTTCTGAGCGGGAATGGCGTCTTTCGCTTCGGCGGCGGGCGGCGCTTGTGAGGGGTCCGCCTTCGATTCCTTTCCGCCTTCCGCCGCTTTCGAGCCCTTCGCCGCGGGCGCGGGCGAGGAAGCGGGGCGGGCGAAGGGATTTTGCGCGAGCTGGTCGGTCAGGCCGGGGGCGGCTTTCGGCGCGTTCCCTCCGTCCGGATTCGGAACGGCGTTCTGCGCGAGCGCGTCGCGCTCTGCGATCTTTTTGGTTTCCGCGGACGGTGCCTGCGGGTAGGCCTTGGGCGGGGCTTCGACGAATTCAAATTCGAGCGCGGACTCGGCGTTCTTTTTCTGGAGGTCGGAGGCGAGTCGGAAACCACGGCCCGAAGCGGCGTGGTCCACGCCGTAAAAAGCGGCAACGTTGAGGAAAAGGGAGAGTCCGGCCGAGAGGACTCCGGCGCGGAAGCCTCCGGAATCGGACTTCATTCAGGAAGCGGAGGCGTTTTGTTGGGGCGCGGAGCGCGTTCCCGCCCGGGGATTTCGACCGCGACGTCACCTCGGATTTCGCACTGACAGCCCAGGCGGTGCGGCGGCTTCAAGTCGAAAGAATCGAGCACCTGCGCCTCGGAGGTGCGGATTTCGGAGATGTTCGCCGCGCCCTCGAGCACGCGCACGCGGCAGGTGCTGCAGGAGGCGTTTCCGCCGCAGGTGTGAAAAAGCGGCACGCCGTGCTCGAGCGCGGCCTCGAGGACGGTCGTCCCGTCCTCCACTTCGATCGAACGGATACCCACGAACGTCAGTTTAGGCATTTTTTAAGCCTGCGAGAGAAACTCCAGGATCTCGCCCGCATGCTCTTCGGGCTTCACCTTCTCGTACACTTTCGCGATCTTCCCGTCTTTAATGAGGAAGGTCGTGCGGGCGACACCCATGTACTTCTTGCCGTACATCGACTTCTCCACCCAGACGCCGTAGTCTTGAACGGTTTTCTTTTCCGTGTCCGAAAGAAGGACGAACGGGAGCTTGAACTTCTCGACAAACTTCGTATGAGCCTTCGCGTCGTCCGGGCTCACACCGACGATCACGGCGCCCTTCTTCGTGAACTGTTTGTATTCGTCGCGGAAACCGCAGGCTTGGACGGTGCAGCCTGGGGTGTCATCCTTCGGGTAGAAATAAAGGATCACGGTTTTGTCTTTCAGGTCCTTCAGCGACACGGTTTTCCCGCTCGCATCCGGCAGTTTAAAGTCGGGGGCTTTCTGTCCTTCCATGGGAACGGGCATCGTCTCTCCTTAGTTGTCTTCGAGCGGCCAGGCCGTGATTTCGAGCTTGTTGCCGTCCGGATCGAGGAAATAGCAGGACCAGGATTTTTCGCGTTTCTTGGAAAAAGTGACGTTCACTCCGGCGTTTTGCAGCGTTTCGACGGCGGCGTCGAAATCCTTCGTGTCCACGCGGAACGAAACATGGTTCCCGCCGAGCCCGCCGTCCGCGAGCGCGTGCACCGGACCGTTAGGGTCGCCTTGGATGAGGCCGATGAGCGAGGTTCCGCAGTCCAGGAACTGCTCGATCCCCGGCTTCTGGTTCTCGCGCGGGCTCACGCGCAACCCGAGTACTTCCGTGTAGAATTTCAGCGAAACCGCCAGGTCCCGGCAATTGATCGCCGCGTGATCGATTCCTTTTACGCGAATCACTTGCCTGCCTCCTTGACCCCATTAGCGGGACGGGGGAACGTCTTTCTCTTCGTACGAGGGACGACGGATTCGGAGTCCCGTAGAAGAGAAAGATGTTCCCCCGTCCCGCGTAAGCTCATAACGGCAACTCTTTCTCGACTCTGCGCTTCTTGAACACGCGGTAGCTCTTATAGCCCGCTTCGCGCGCGAGGTCCGCGGCCTTGTCGTAGTCGCGCCCGACGTCGGCCGGGTCGTGCGAATCCGATGAAAAAGTGATCGGTACACCGGCGGCGCGGTAGATCTTGAGGCAATCGAGCGACGGGTAGATTTCCTTCACGGGCTTCCGGAGGCCGGAGGTGTTCACCTCCACCGTCACGTCCGCTTCCTTGAACGCGCGAGCGGTCTCCTCGATCTCGGGGGTCATATCCGCCGCGGGACGATGGCCGAATTTCTTCACGAGGTCGCAGTGGCCGATGATGTCGAAGAGCCGCGAGCGGGCCGAGCGGCGCAGGAGATCGTAGTAATCGCGGTAGACGCGGTCGATGTTCTTTTCCTTCCACTTCACGTGCTCATCCGGATCGTCGAACGCCCAGTTGTCGATGAAGTGGATCGAGCCCAGGACGAAGTCGTAAGGGAACGCGTCTAGAATCGCGCGAGTTTTCTCCTCGAAGCCCGGGATGTAGTCCGCTTCGATGCCGAGTTTGATGGTGAAATCGGGATTGCGCTTCTGCGCCTCCTCCACCATCGCGTGGTAAAGAGGAAGCTGGGAGGGATACATCGAGTACTTGGGGTCGTGGTAGGCGACGAGCGGCGCGTGGTCGGAGAAACCGACCTCGTCGAGCCCGACGCGGCGCGCCTGGGCGACGTATTCGTCGGGCTGGCCGACCGCGTGGCCGCAGAGCGGCGTGTGCATGTGGTAATCGACTTTAGGGAGCATCGTCTCCTTCACTTCGCGAACCGCGCCGGCGAGAACGCCCGCGCGAGAGGTCCCTTGGTCTTTCCGAGGACCGCCTCCGCCGCGAGCCGCCCCGCCGGGAAACACACCGTCACTCCGTGGCCGCCGAGTGCGGCGACCCAGAAGAATCCCCGGAGCCGGGGATCTTCGCCGATCACGAACCGTCCGTCCGGCGTCATCGTGCGGAGGGCCGCCTTCGCCTCGCTCGGCCGGTAGCCGGGAAAACGGCACGAGAACGCGCGCACTTTGCGGTCCAACGTCCGCGTCATTTGCGCGTCCGGACGTTCCGAACGCGCCGGCGGCGCTCCCGCCAGCCGGAAAAGCTTCTTATCGCAAGGGCTCATGAGGAGCCGGTTCCCCGCCGGGCGAAAGTAAAGCTCCCGCGACAGGTCCCACACGAACGGCCAGTTCTGGTCCACCGGCCGTGAAAGTTCCGCGAGATACAGATGGCGCCGGTACGCCTTCATCGGTACGGCCGAGGCGCGCGCCGTCCGCGCGACCTCCGAGGCCCACGCTCCGGCGGCGTTCACGACCGCGTCGGCCGGAAACGTGCGCCCGCCGGCGGTCACTTCGAAGGCGCCGCCGCGGCGGCGGATCGTTTCGATCGGGCGCCGGTACAACGTGCGCACGCCGCGTCTCTTAAGATCCTTGACGAATCCGTCCCGGAGGACGCCGATGTCGATCAAGCCGTCCGATGGGCAGTGGAGCGCGCCCTCGATCCGCGCGCCCTCGGCGAGCGGCGCGATGCGGCCGGCCGCTTCGGGGCCGACACGGCGGACCGCGGTGCCCGCCTTGCGCGCGACGCGCTCGATGCGGTCGAGGAGCGCTCCGTCGCCGGGCGCGGCGGTGAGAAGCGAGCCCCCCTTACCCGTGAAAAGTTTTTTCCAGCCGTTCCGGGCGGCGCGCTCGAGCGACCGGCGGCCTTCGTGCGCGAGCGCGGCGATCACGGGATCTTCGACCGCCTGCCGGATCATGCCGGCGTTTCTCCCGGAAGCGTGCGACGCGGGTTCGGCGTCGCGCTCGAGAATCGTCACGTCCCGGACCCCGGCGCGCGCTAGGTGGTACGCGGTCGAGAGCCCGGCGAAACCGGCGCCGACGACGACGGCGCGCACTAGGAAAGCCGCGCGAGCTCCGCGAGGAGCTTGCCCTTTTCGGCCTCGGTGCCCCGGATGCTGCAGCCGGCCGAGTTATGGTGTCCGCCACCGCCGAATTTGCGGGCGATCAGCGCGACGTTGATGCCGTTCTTCGAGCGCAGACTCACGCGGAAACTGTTTCTGTCCGTCTCCCGGAATACCGCCGCGACCCGGACGCCCTCGACCGAGCGAAGCTCGTCCGCGACCGCGTCCACGTCCGAAAGCTTGGCCGAGAAACGCTTGAAATCCTTCTGGTAGACGCTCGTCCAGGCCACCGCGCCGTCCGGCGAGAATTCGGCCCGGTAGGTGCAGTAACCGGACAGACGCGCCATCGAGCGCGTTTTCTTCCAATAGGACTCTTCGATGAGGCGCTGGAGATCCACGCCGACTTTCACGAGCTTGCCGCAGATCTCGAAAGTCTTGGGACGGATGTTGGAGAAGCGGAACGCGCCGGTGTCGACGACGATGGAGGTGAGGAGGCAAGTGGCCATCTGCTGGGTGATCCCCACCTTCAATCCGCGGATCAGGTCGAAGACGATTTCGCCGACGGCCGAAGCCTGCTCGTCGAGAAGCATGATCTTGCCGAACGGATCGCCGAAATCGTGGTGGTCGATCTGGATCGTCGTTTTCGCGCGCTGGAACGCGGCCTTGCAGGAACCCAGCTGCGCGATACTGCCACAGTCGACCGCGATCGAAAGGTCCGGCGTTTCGGAGGTCTCCGTCTGGATGAGTTCGCTCCCCGGCAGGAACTGGTAGCGGGTCGGGACGCCGTCGGGATTCAGGAAGATCACGGTCTTCTCGAGATGCAGAAGGGCGAGGCCCAGCGCAAGCTGGCAGCCGATCGTGTCCCCGTCGGGATTGACGTGCGACGCGATCGCGATTTTTTTCGCTTTCCGGATGGCCAGGATGGAGTCTCTCAGGCCTGCGGACGTTTTCATGTCGACCATGCGATTCGAATCCTCATTTCTTTCGGACGTACGCCGCGCTCGAGAGTTTCCCCTCTTCGACGGCGAGAAGCTCGTGGCCAGTGACGCGGCACCAGGCACCCAGGTCGCCACGCACCCCGCGGTCGGTGTAAACGACTTCCAGCACCTCGCCGGCGGCGAGGTCTCGGATCTTTTCCTCGGTCATCAGAATGGGAACCGGGCAAAGCTGCCACATGCAATCCAGCCGGTACGCCACCTTGAACGGCCTGGAAATGGGTTCTGTCATAACCTCTTTATTAAATACGACTTACAAAAAAATCACCGGCTCTGCGGAGGCGGGTGGGGGAGAAACCTAATCCAAGCCTAACAAAGGACAGGGGTTAAATCAAGCCCGCGAATCGCTCGCACATTTTGTGGAAGTTGCAGTACTCGCAGGTACGCGGGTCGCGCGCGTAGGCGAATTCGGCGGGGGCCTTGGGCGTGTTCTTCGCCGCATCGGCGAGAAGCCCGCGCATGCCGGCGATCGATTCGCGCATGACCGCCTCGGCGCGCGCGATAAGCTCGGCGTCGATTTTCTGCTCCTCGGGCACCGCGAACGGCGTGCTGAGATTCACGAGGAAAGCGCGGACGTGCGTGACTGGAAGCTTCCACTTCCCCATTGCGTAGATCGCGTACGCGCCCATCTGGACCGTCGCGGCGGAGGGATCGTTCTTCCCGGTTTTCCAGTCGTAGATCTCGACCTTGCCGTCCTTCATGCGCGCGAAGTCGAGTTTCACGAAGACCTTCGCGCCGTCGAACGTGAAATCCTCCAGATCCTCGATCACGGCCCACGATGCTTTGTCGTCCACGACGAGCTCGCCGAAGAAATGCGAACGGTAAAAGTTCCGCAGGCAATCGGACGACTCCTCGTGGATCCGTTTCCACACCGGGTCGCCGATGGGCTTCTCGTACTCGTGCTCGAAAAGACCGACGTTGCGCTTGGGGTCTTCCCAATTCTTCTTCGCCTTCGACGCACGGTAGTCCTTCCGCATGCGTTCGGTCAGGAGCGCGAGCGCGTCCTCGAGCGGCACCGGGCGGCCGGCGCGGAGCGACTTCATCACGTCCTCGATCACGTGGTGGACGGTCTCACCTTTCCACGCCCAGCGGTTCTTCAAATTTTTGAGCACGTACGCCATCCGCATCTCTTTGGGCGCCGACGTATCCCACCCGCCCCACGAAGCGTACGTGTCGTAAAAATATTTGCGCGGGCATTCCCTGAATTTTTCGTCGCGGGTCTTGGACCAAGAAAAGACGTTCTCGAGTTGGCCCATCCTAAACCTTCGCCAACGTTTTGAGGAGGATGGCATCGGCCGTCGCGGAGCCCGCAAGACGGCGGACGAGCTCGAGCGAGAACTCGAGCGCGGTGCCGGGCCCGCGCGAAGTGAGAAGCTGGCCGTCCGAGACCACGCGGTCTGCGCTGAAGGTGATCGAGGCGGCGAAGTTTTTCTCGTAGCCCGGGTAGCAGGTCGCGGTCTTACCGTCCAGGAAGCCGTTCCGTGCAAGCACCAGAGCGGGGGCGGCGCAGATCGCGGCGATCAGGCGATCGGCGTTGCGCATGCGCGTCAGAAGATTTTTGACGTGCAGGGAATTCGAGAGGTTGGAAGCGCCTTGAGCGCCCCCAGGAAGGACGACCGCGTCGGGAAGGCCCTCGTAGCGGTCGAGGACGAGGTCGGCTTGAACGCGGATGCCGTTCGAGCCGGTCACGACGTCCTTGTCGAGCCCGGCGACGGTGACTTGGACGCCGGCACGGCGCAGGATGTCGATCGGGGTGACCGCCTCGATTTCCTCGAAGCCGTCCGCCAGGATGACGAGCGCCGTTTTAGCCATGAACTAGCCCTTCAAAATGTCGGTCTCCAGCCAAGCGTGTTTGCCGTCGAGCACAGCGCGGCCGACCTTATAATGCATTCTATCATCATTGTCGCGCTGCGAGTCAAACTCCGCGCGGATACGGCGCTGGGCGTCGCGGCAGAAGAGATCGGCGAGCTCGACGGCCCCTTCCGGCGCGCTCTTGGCCCCGGCGCGCGAGACGGCCGCCGCCATCGCGAAAAGCTCGGTCCCCACGTTCACGAACCGCGCGAGGATCTGCTGGCGCTTTTCAAGGCCCTGTTGATGGACGGCCATCGAGACGAAAAGGTCGCGGGCAAGCTTCTTCGAGGTGCGGGAGATGAAACCCAGGTGGGATTTAAGGCGCGCGTGCGTGTCCGGCCGGCCGCCGAAGGACGGAAGAAAAAGCGGCGGGAACCAGAGCGCGTAATGCGCGACCGTGCCGATCCCCTTCTTCAACTTCTCCCCGAGCGGCGTCTTCCCGCTCATGAGCGGCAGGATGCGCCGCAGGTGCGGATCCATCGCCTCGCGGGCGATGAAAAGCCGCATGATCTCGCTCGTTCCTTCGATGATGAGGTTGATGCGCGCGTCCCGGAGCACGCGTTCGGCGGGAATCGGCTCCTCCCCGCGGGCCTTCAGCGAATCGGCGGTCTCGTAGCCGCGGCCGCCGCGGATCTGGACCGTGTCGTCGGCGATGCGCCACGACGCTTCGGTGCAGAAGAGCTTCGCCATCGCGGCTTCCAGGCGCACGTCCACCTTGTGTTCGTCGACGAGCGAGGACGAAAGCCACGTGACCGCGTCCATCGCATAAGTCATCGCGGCCATCCGCGAGATTTTCGAAGTCACCGCCTCGTGCTGGCCGACCGGCGCGCCCCACTGCACGCGCACGTTCGCCCATTTCCGCACGATCTCGATCGATTTCTTGGCCATCGCCGTGCACGCGGCGGGAACCGTCATGCGTCCGGTATTCAGCGTGATCAGCGCCAATTTAAGACCTTGGCCCGGGCCCCAAAGAATGTTCTCGGCCGGAACCTTCACGTCCTTGAATTCGAGGAGGCCGTTCTGGATGCCGTGGAGACCCATGAACGAGCAGCGGTGAAGTACGCTGAAACCGGGCGTGCCCTTTTCCACGATGAACGCTGTGATCTGGGTCTTTTCCTTGCCGTTCACGACCTTCGGCGGCGTCTTCGCCATGACGACGAGGACGTCGGCGATCGGGCCGTTCGTGCACCAGAGTTTTTTGCCGTTGATCACGTAGTGCTTGCCGTCGGCCGTGGGAGTCGCGGTCGTCGACATTTTAGCTGGGTCGGAACCGACTTCGGGCTCGGTTAGAGCGAACGCGGAGACCGCGCCTTTTGCGAACATCGGTAGGTATTTTTTCTTCTGCGCATCCGTTCCGAACAATTTGAGTGGCTGGGGAACGCCGATCGACTGGTGCGCCGACAAAAGCACCGCCGTCGAACCGCAGTGGCTCGCCACGAGGCCGAGCGCGCGGTTGTAATTCACCTGCGAAAAGCCCAAGCCGCCGTACTCTTTCGGGATTTTGAGGCCGAAGCAGCCGAGCCCGGCCAGGCCCTGCATCACGTCCGGCGGAATGAGGCCGGTGCGGTCGATCGCGTCCGCGTCGACCTTCTCCCGAAGGAACGTGTCGAGCTTGGCGCAGAAAGCGTCGCCGATCTTCCGGTCCTCGTCCGATGGCTCAGGGTACGGGAAGAGAAGATCCCAGCGGACGCGGCCGGTGAAAAGGTCGCCCACGAAGCTCGGATATTTCCAGGTCTGCTCGCGGGCCTCTTCGGCGACGTCGAGCGACTTGGCCTTTTCGGCGTTTTCCTTGCCCTTTAGGAGCTCCATGGCGGTGCCCTCTCTAGTTATTATTGATAGGTAATGCTTAAATTTAGTTAAATTATAGCATGCGTTGGGGCGTTTGTAAACGACCCGAAAGGAAAAAAACGGGGGTCAGGCGGGCCCGTCGCTGGGGTTT
The DNA here is from genome assembly GCA_964431835.1 of uncultured Planctomycetia bacterium. Lineage (GTDB taxonomy): Bacteria > Omnitrophota > Gorgyraeia > 2-02-FULL-51-18 > 2-02-FULL-51-18 > CAYSKO01. The sequence goes on from CAYSKO010000014.1 coordinate 11,133, forward strand.
CGGCCGGCGAGGTACACCGCGATCTCGACGTGCTTGGTGCGGGGAAACATGTCGAACGGGACGATCTCGCGTACTTCGTAGCGGTCGTTTGCCAGGAGGATACGCAAGTCGCGCACAAGCGTGGCCAAATCGCACGAGACGTAGGCGATTCCCGCGACGCCGGCTTTCGCGCCGATGAACTCCGCAAGGTCACGCTCGAGTCCTCCCCGCGGGGGATCGAGGCAGAGCATCACGCGGCCTTTTTTTTCGCGCTCGAAAACCAGCGGAAACGCTTTTTCGACGCGGCCTTCGACGATCTCGACCGCGTTCATCCCCTGCTCCGAACGGTTCATGCGGAGCGCTTTCAGGCTCTCAGGACTCTCCTCGACACAGAAGACGTTCGGTACTTCGCGGGCCGCCAGGAACGTGAATGTGCCGACTCCGGCGAAAAGATCGAAGAAGCGGTCCGGGCGAGTCTCGGCGGTCCAGCGGGCAACTTCCGCCGCGATGAGACCCGTCACTTCGAGGTTGTTCTGAAAAAATCCGCGGGAACTCGCAAGGAGCGAGCGCCCGCCGACCTGGATGCGCACGTAGCTTTCTTCCTGGTCGGTTACGATCTCGCCTTTGTCGCCGAGCTTGAACGAAAGCCGATCGGCGCCTTTTTTTGGCCGGAAGCGCGTGCGAAACACCGGCGTGAGGCGCTCGTCGACGAGAAGGCAGTCGGCCACGGCCAGGCGCGTGCGGTTGTCCCGGGCGACGAAGCCGAGCGTCTGGGGGCCTTCCTTCTGCGTGGGGTGGAGCGTGACACTGTTGCGGTAACGGTACTCTTTCGAGCCGCGGCGGATCGCCCGCACGACGTCTCCCGGAAGGCCGAGCCCGCGCATCACGGCCTCGCGCACCTGCGCCTCCTTCATACGGAGTTCGTCCGCGTAAGCGACGTGCTGGTACTGGCAGCCGCCGCACATATCCACGTACACGCACGGCGGCACGACGCGGCCAGGAGAGGCGGTCAGGACGCGGAGTGTGCGCGCCCGCATGAAATTCTTTTTATCCTGGAGGACCTTCGCGATGACGGTTTCCCCCGGCAGGGCGCCCTCGACGAAGCAGGTTTTCCCTTCGACGACGCCGATGCCTTCGCCGCCGAACGCGAGCTTCGTGATCTCGATCTCGAGGTTACGGTGAACGGTCACAGGCTGGGGAGACGGTTTTCTCATGGCCACGGGCGAGATGCTTCAATCGCCGGATTGGGGCTCAGGCTCGGGCTCCGGCTCTTCTTCGGCCTCCGCGGCGGCGCGCGAGGCTGCGGCGCGGGTCAGGTAGGCGTTCTCGAGTTCGAGTTTTTTTAAATCCGTCCGGAAGCGTTCGGCGCGGTTCTCGGAATCGACGAGGTCGGATTCGAGCGCGCGGTTCTTGGCGAGCAGCTTCTCGTAGCGCGTCGACGCTTGCTGAACTTGCGCCGCGAAGTCCGCGAGTTCGTCGTTTTTCTTCTTGAGAGCGCCCGCGTGAATTTCCGCCGCTCTGCGCTTCTCCGAGTCGAGCGTCGCGATGCGCGCGTCGCGTTCCTTGGCCGTGGTCTCGTGCGACTTCACCTCGTTCTCGAAACCGAGGCGCGTCTGATCGAGATCGGCCGAGATCCTCTGCACGTCGGCGGCCTGGACGCCGATCTGTTCCTCGTAGCGCAGGATCGTTTCTTTCAACCTTAGCTCGAGATCCGAGTTCTCCGTTTCGAGCGAGGAGATCGTGCGGCCCTGCTCGTTCGTGAATCTCTCGAGACGCAGGGCTTGATCGCGGACCTTCGCCTCCGCTCGCACGCGTCCGTCATTTTCGCGCAGCAAAAGAAAGGCGAGCGCCACGACGAGCAGCGCTCCTCCGGTGGCGAAGAGACCGTCCCGGCCGAGCCTCATTTGCCGCCCAGGTATTTTTCGATACGGGCGAGGAGGTCGTCGGTGCCCACGGGCTTGTAGATCACTTCCGTGGCGCCGTAGCCCTTGAGGGATTCTTCGCTTTGATCGTGGTAGGCGGTGACGATGATGATCGGGAGGTCCTTGAGCCGTTCTTCCTGGCGGATCACCTCGCAAACCTTGTTGCCGCGGAGATCCGGCATCATGTAATCCAGGAGGACCAGGTCGAAGGGACGCGTGAGAAGACGGCGCAGGGCGTCGGCGCCCCCTTGCGCTTCCTCGATTTCGTATCCGGAGAACTCGAGTTTCCGCCGGAGCGCCATCGTGAAGCCTTTTTCGTCGTCTACGAGGAGAAGTCTTTTGGCCATGGTCTCATTTTACCACGGCCGGAACCTACAGGAGCGACTGCTGAAAGCTCGGGCGGGCCTTGATGCGGTCGAACCAGGCCAGGAGGTGTGTGTACTCGGCCGGAATCGTCATTCCCAGGATCGGGAGGGCGGCGATGTGCGGAGTGACCGCCACGTCCCCGAGAGAATAGGAGCCGAAGAGGTATTCGTTTGAGGCGACCATCTTGTCCAGGTCGCCGAGGGCCTCGCGGATCTCCCCGCGCAGCCTCTCTTTCGTCTCTTCCTTCTGTTGGTCCTTCGGCTTCAGGAGGCATTCGATGACGAGAAGGCCGATCTTGAGAACGAGTTTCTTGTCGTACACGGCGACCCACTCGCGGATCTTCTGTTCCTGGCCCGCCGGCAGGAGCGCAGGGCGCGGGAACTTCTTGTCGAGGTACTCGTTGATGTTATAAGCCTCGGACATATGGACGTCGCCGTCGATGATCGCGGGGACTTTCCCTTGAGGGCTCGCCTTCTTGAATTCGGGGTCGTTCTTGTCGAAATCGGGGGCGTGCACATTCACGGCATCGAACGGGATCTGTTTTTCCGCCAGGACGAGCTTCACTTCACGCGAATTGCCGGATCGGGGAAAGCAGTACAGTTTCATTGGTCACCTCGTAAGGCCATTTTACCACAGCTCCCCTTTTTAGCCACTGAGCGCGAGGGAGGTGGCAAGAGCTTCCGCGCGCTCCTCGGCGTCCGCCACGCAGTCCGGGATTCCGACGCCGCGCAGGTAATTTCCCGCCAAAAAAAAGCCGAGCCGCGTCTCTTCCGTGCGCACGGAGCGTGCGAGCGCGCGGTGGCCCACGCCGCCCTGAGGCATCGCGCGCGGGTAACGCGCGACGGATTCGAAAAGCGGTTCTCCGGAGATCCCTAGAAGCGGCACGAGCGCCTCGCGGACGGAGCGCGCGAGCACGTCGTCGGAAACGTCGAGACGCGCCGCGCCGAACGCACCCCCCACGAAAGCGCGCAGAAGCTCGGTGCCTTCGGGCGCGCGGCCCTCGAACTTGCGCGAGACGAACGAACAGGCCACGAGCGGGTGATTTTCAGTGCGCGGAACCACGAAGCCGAAACCATCGAGCGGCCGCGCGATCGCGCTTCGCGGATAAGCGAGGTTCACAGTCGCCACGGATTCGTGGCGGATCCCGCCCAGGAGCAAGCCGAGCTCCGGCGAAAGGGCCCCGAGCATTTCCGCGGCCGCGCCGGCGGGTAGCGCGACGAGGACGCGGTCGAACGTTTCGACGCCCCGCGCGGAGCGCACGCTCCAGCGGCCGCCTTCCCGCTCAAGCGCAAGGACCGGAGTCGAAGGACGAAACGCGCCTTCGGGCAGCCGCGCTACGAGCGCGCGCGCGAGAGTCTCCATGCCTTCGCGGAACGAGAGGAAAAGAGTATAACGCGGGCCGCTCGCTTTAGCGGCTTCCGCACCCGACGCGCGCAGGCCCCGCGTCACGCTCCCGTAGCGGCGTTCGAGCTCGCGAAAACGCGGAAAAACGGCGTCCATCCCGAGGTATTCCGGGTCGCCTGTGTGGATGCCGGCGAGCATCGGCTGTCCGGCGCGTTCGAGCGACTCTTTTCCGAAGCGGCGGCGGATGAACGCGGCCACGCTCTCGTCGCCGTCGTCTGCGCGCGGCGGCACAAACGGCTCGGCGAGCGCGCGCAGCTTGCCCGTCGGAGAAAAGAGAGCACTTTTAAGAAAAGGGAGCGGACGCACGGGCGCCACGAGATAAAAGCCTTCGGGAACCGGATGGAGGCGGCCACCGCGCAGGATGAAGCTGCGGCGGTTTTCGGCGCGCGTGCCGATGAGTTCGGATTCGAGCCCGAGCCTTTGGCAGAGCCCGAGGCCCGCAGGTTTTTCGGAAAGAAAGGAATCGGGACCGTCCTCGAGCAAGAACCCGTCCCGGGAGCGCGTACGGAGGACGCCGCCCGCGCGATCGGAACGCTCGAACACGGCGAGCTCGATCGATTCCCCCGCGAGCTCCCGGAGCCGGTGCGCGGCTGCGAGACCGGAAAGCCCCGCGCCCAGCACCGCGACGCGCGGACGAATCATGCGGAGTCGCTGCTCCAGAGAATCAGGCGCCCCGCGGCCTCGATGAAAAGCGGATGGTCGTCGACCGTGCGGGAGCGCAGGTAACGAAGCCCGCTTTTTGCGGCGGCTCGCTGCGCCTCGACGTCGAGATCGAACAGGATCTCCACGTTTTCGCAGACGAATCCCGCCGGCACGACGAGAACGTTCGGCGTGCGCACGCGGTCGATTCCGTGGATCGCCTCGGAGACGTCCGGTCCGAGCCAAGGGTCCTCGGGACGGCCACTACGGCTCTGATAGGCCACGCTCCAGGAGGATGCACCCATCCGCTCGGCCACGAGATAGGCCAGGCGCTCGAACTGCGAGGCGTATCCGCTTTCGTCCGACATCGAAACCGGGATCGAGTGGGCGGAAAAAAGAACGTGGGTGTGCTCGAGCGGAAACCCTTCGAGTGCGTTCACGGCGCGCTCGGTCTGGGCCTGGATGAAATAGGGGTCTTCGTGGAAAGCGGGCGCGTATTCGAACGTGATCGGAAGTCCGATGGAAGCGAGCGCCGCGTCGAGGCGTGCTACGTACTTGCCGAAACTCGCCGGAGAACGTAGCGGCGACAGGACGAACGCGACCGCGCGGCGCACGCCTGCGTCCGCCAGCGCCGAGAGCGCGTCCTCGAACGTGGGGCCCGCGTGCCGGAATCCGGCGACGACGGTCGTGGCCCTGCCCTTTGCGGCCAACCACGCCTCGAGAGCCGCGCGCTGAAGGAAGACGTTCCGGTTGTACGGAGAACCGCCACCGACCTCGTAATAATGCTCGGCCACCTCGGCCATGCGCCCGGGAGACACGCGCGCGCCCGCGAGGACGCTTTCGAGGAAAGGGATCACGTCTTGCGAAGATGCGGGGCCGCCGAAGCCTGCGAGAAAAACGCCGGTCCGCTCCATTCCTTAACCCAGAAATTCCTGGATGCCGCGGCTCGTCTCGTGGACGGTCTCGACGAGCGCGGCGGCGTTCTCAACCGGCGTGTCGGGAAGGATGCCGTGACCGAGATTGAAAATGTGGCCCGCGCGGCCGCGCGCCTGGTCGAGGATCATGGCCGCGTGGTTCTTCACGTTCTCGAGAGACGAACAAAGAACGAGCGGATCCATGTTCCCCTGGATCGGACGGTCGTAGCCGATCCGCTGCCATGCTTCGTCTAGCCGGATGCGGTGATCGACGCCGACCACGGTGGAGCCGGCCGCCGCGAAGCTCTCAAGGAACGGCGCGGTGCCGGTACCGAAATGGATCGTCGGTACTCCCGCGGGGATCGCGGCGAACACGGCGGCGGTGTGGGGCATCACGTGCTCGCGGTATTCGGAGGGCTCGAGACAGCCGGCCCAGCTGTCGAAAAGCTGCACCGCCTGGACGCCGGCATGGACCTGGCCGGTCAGGTAACGCGCCGTGACTCGGGAAATTTTCGCGAGCAGCTTTTCCCAGCGGCCCGGATCCTCATACAAGAAGCGCTTTGTCTTTTCGAAATCCTTCGACGAACCGCCTTCGATGAGATAGGCCGCGATCGTGAACGGAGCGCCCGCAAAGCCGATGAGCGGCACGTCCTTTTCGAGCTCGGCGCGCGTGAGCCGGACCGCGTCGAAAACGTACCCGAGCGTTTCTTCGGGGTCGGCCTCCAGAAGCGCGTCGACGTCCGCGGCCGTGCGAACGGGTTTGGCGATCAAAGGACCGTCCGCCTTGGGGAAATCCAGCGGAAGACCCAGCGCTTCGACGATGAGGAGGATGTCGGCGAAAAGGATCGCGGCGTCCACGCCGAGTTTCCGGCGCGCGACGACCGTGATCTCCGCGACGAGCTCCTTGGTCTTGCAGATTTTGAGAAACGCATTTTTCTCGCGGATGGCGCGGTATTCCTTCATGTACCGACCCGCCTGACGCATGAGCCAAACTGGCGTATAGGGCGTTCGTTCACCGCGGCAGGCTTTCATGAACGCGCTCTCGCGGAGCGCTTGCGTGAGAACGGGCGCGGAAGCGGCGGCGGGAGTCAAGGCGTCCCCTTTTGAAGGGCAGCGAGGATCCGGGGCCCGTTTTCGGCGAGCGCAAGGACCAGTGGGCCCATCTTCGGCGATTCGGGTTCGACATCGACGCGGACTCCGGTTTCGCGGAGGGTCTTCGAGCAATCCGGGCCGACGGAGCCCACGACCGTGCGGGCCAGGCCCGCTCGAAACGCCTCTTCGAGGCCGAGGCGGCGCGCGATCTCGAGCGCATGAACGATCTGGACGGACGTCGTGAAAACCGCCGCGTGCACGCGGCCTTCGGCGATCGCCCGCACGGCCTCTTCGAGCGGCCGGGTGTCGTCGGGCAGCGCCCATCTGTAGACGGGCACGCGCACGACCGACGCGCCACGCTCTTCGAGGGCCGCAGCGAGTTCCGGGTTCTCGACGCCGTATTCCTGAACCGCGACCGTGCGGCCCTGGAGAGGCAGCGTCTCTTTCGCGGCGTCGAGCGTCGCGACGATCTCTTTCCAGGTATTGGGTTCCGGCACCATGACGGCGGACTGGAGTCCCCACTCGGCGAGAACGCGCACGGGTTTCGGACCGCGGGCCACCAGAGGAATACGCGCGAAAGCCGCCAGGACGTCCGCGCGGGGATGGACCGTCTCAAGGACCGAGAGAAGGGCCTTCGTGCCGACCCCCGTCAGGAGAACAAGTGCGTGGATATCTCCTTTTAAGAGCCGCTCGCCGAACGCGAGCGCGGGGCGGTTTTCCGAAAGCGGAACTTCCTTCATCGACGGCGCCTGAAGCGTGCGGCCGCCCTGCACCGAGACGAGGTCGGCCACGGTCTTTGCGAAGCGGCTTTCGAACGACACGACCGTCATGCCGGCGAGTCGGGGGGCGGTCATACGCTCTTCGCCTTTTTTTTATTTCCCGTGGCCGCGACTTCCGCGTAAACGGCTTCGAGGGCGTCGCCCATCTTCTCGACCGACGAAATCCGCATTGCCAACGCCCGGCCCGCTTCGCCGAGACGTTTGGCTTCGGCGGGGTCGTCCAGGAGGGTGCCGATCGCCTCCGCAAGCGCGGCGGCGTCCGACGGCGCGACGAGCCGCGAATCGACACCGTCTTTCAAGATCGTGTTCACGGCCCAGATGTCCGTCGCGACCACGGGCTTTCGGACCGCCATCGCCTCGACGATCGAAAGACCGAATCCCTCGCGGTACGTGGCCGGATGAACGAAGACGTCGAGGGTCGAAAGCACGCCCGAGACGTCTTTTTCGCCGCGCAGGATCGACGAGCGGCCGGGCAGACGCTCGGCGGCGAGCTTCTCCAAGATCGACCGCTCCGGGCCGTCCCCCAAGACGACGAGATGAATCTTCGGAAAACGTTCCGTCAGGCGTGCGACCGCCTCGATCATGAACGCGTGGCCCTTGTCCTTCACGAGGCGCGACACCGAACCGACGACGAGGGCGTCCGAAGGAATTCTGCGGGAAAGTCGTTCGGAGCGGGGGTCGCGGGCGGCCAAACGGCGTTCCAGCGCGGCCGCGTCGACGGCGTTGGGGATTGCCCGCACGCGCGAGGCGTCCAAACGGTGGGTGGAGACCAGGTCTTCGGCCACGAGTTCGCTGACGGCGACCACGCGGTGTCCCCACGCGTCGAGGAGGCGGCGGCCGAGGCGCGCCTTGTAAAAACCGTGCGCGGTGCTCATGTGTGGAACGCCGGTTGCGATGAAAAGAAGTTTCGCGATCACCTGCGCGACGCGCGTGTGCGCGTGCACGAGATCGAAGCCCTCGCGGCGGACGAACCAGATGATCTCGGGAAGGGCGAGGAAGATTTTGGGGTGGAGTTCGCTTTTGGTGCGGACGCCGAAATCCGCGGTCCGGATGCCGGCCTCGGCGAAGTCGACCGAGAGCGCGCCGCCGGCGGATGCGACGCAGACCTCGTGCCCGCGGCGGACCATCTCGCGCGCGGCGACGGCCACGTGGCTCGTGATGCCGCCGATGTTCAGGTGCGTCGTGAAATGGAGGATTTTCAGCGGGTCAGTCCATGCGCGCCAGCTCGGGCGAATACGGCGTCGTGATGCCGTAACGCTTCGAGAGGCGGTCCATCTCGGCCCGGAGCGCAGGGTTTCCTTTTTCCACGTTCAATCGGCTGATCAGGTGATAAACCTTGTTGAAAGCCCAGCCCTTCAAGATGTCGTCGCCACCCTGCTCGGCTTCCTTGAGCGACCGCGTGAAAACGAGCTGTTTGGTCTGGCCTCCGACGTCGCCGAGAAGCTGCATGGAGAGGTCACCCTCGTTCTCGTACGTGCCGTACACGGTGAACTCCGCGCCGCGGTAAAAATCCGGCAGGGATTTCGGGAACGTATCCGCTTCGTTGGCGCCGGTGAGCTCGTAGCGGAGGTTCAGAAAAATGGGATCCTTGATCTTCTCGTTGAACTCGTCGAGGCCTTGGGCGATCTGCGTGGAACGCTTGATATACTCGGCCCACGCGCGGTTTTGATACGCGACGAAGTCGAGGAAGTAACGGTTCACGCGGCGGCCGCCCGAGAAAGCGAAGATGGGACGCTTGCCTCGGTTCAGCTTCGTGACGGCCGAAAGAAGCTCGCGGTCGTCGACGACGCCGTGCGTGGGACGGCCGTCCGAGATGAGGATGATGTTCGAGGGCATGCGCGCCGCCGGCATTTTCACGATCGATTCGATCGCGCCGTTGACGTCGGTGCGCATGTTCGACCGAAGCCCGGCCACGAATTTTTCCGCCTCGGCGATCGACTCTTCCGTCGCCGGGATTGACTTCGGCCGGAAGAAGATCGGCGTGTCCTGGAACGCAACCACGTTGAACACGTCGCCTTGGTTCAGGTCCTGCAGGCACTCGCGGATGCCCTTTTTGAATTCGTCCAAACGGTCGGCCATGATGGAGAGTGAGCAGTCGATCGCGAAGATCATCTCCTTGGGCATCACCGTCAAACGCGCGTTCTTCTTCGCGAAGATCTTCACGAGGAAGTATTTCTTCCCGTCGGCCGGGTCGGCGTATTTGAAGAGCTGGATGTCGAGGAAATCGTCGAGCGCTTCGTAGCGCGTCACGGCTTGTCCTTCGCCTACGCCCGGAATGCCGTCCGGATCGCCGCCCGGGCTTCCGCCGCCGGTCCCTCCGCCCCCACCTCCGCCCGTGCCCACCGGCGTGAATCCGGGCATCCCCTCTTCAGGATCGATGTCGAGGTTCGACGACGGGCTTCCGCCCGAAAACGCCTTTCCGAGCGACTGAACGACGCCCGGGAGGCTGAGCGTGCCCCCCTGCGTGAGAATTTTCTCGAGAGAAGAACCGGACGTGGACTGGCGGCTCGAGCGTACCTTGTCCTTCAATTGGCGTTCGTCGGTCTTAGAGAGGATGGTTTCGAAATCGCGTTCGGCGAGGCTCGACCCGTCGAGGTCGGGCTTCTTGGGAATAACGGCTTCACTGGGACGGGTCGCGTCCGAGGCGACGACCGCGGCGACCGGAACGTCCTTCGGCGCGGCGCTCGCGCCGGGCTTCGTGAAAAGAAGGTTTTTTCCGGGGCGCCTGACGCCGCCGCCGGGCTCTCCGGGGATGGAAGGCAGGTTGGCGACGCCCTTCATGCGAAACGGGCGAGTCACCTCTTCTTTTACCGGCTTATCATTCGTCTTGTAGAAATAGAGGCCGGCCATGGCCAGCACGTGGAAAGCGAGCGAGCCGGCGAGCGGCTTCACCCAACGGCGTTCGCGGGGAAAATCAGACACGGGCTGCGCTCCTTTGCCTCAAACGTTCGGCTTTTTTCAAAAGGGGATGACGGGGATAGCGGGACTCGAGTTCGGTGAAGGCGTTCTCGGCTTCTTCGGCGCGCTGAAGACGCGAGAAACATTCGCCTGCCTTAAAAAGGGAAAGGGGCACGTACTTGGGATCCTCGTACAGGATCGCGACGAGCATAAAGGCCTTCGCAGCCTCCGCGTAATCCGCCGCCGCCAGGCGCAGGTTTGCGATCTCGAAACGTGCGCGCATCACGATCTTCACCTCGAAGTCGTACCGGAGGGTTTCCCTGAAGAATTTTTCAGCCGCGTCGCGTTCGCCCTGCGCGGCCGAAGCGATGCCCATGCCGAGATGGCTGTGCGGCGCGTAAAGACCTTCCGGCTTGACCTGGAGCGCCTCGGAATAGTGCGCGATGGCGCGCGGATACTCCTTCTGGCCCATGAAACTCTCTCCAAGGAAGAAATTGATTTCGTGCCCGAAATCACGCTCCGGAAAACGCTGGGGCAACGACGGGATGAGTTTCTGGATCGTCGCGTACTGCGCGCGGTCGATCTCGTACTGGATGAGCCAGAATACCTCTTCGGCGCGGATTTTCACGTCCGGCATGAATTCCAGGATCCGCTCGTAAAGGGCCGCCGCGTCCGCGTGCCGTTCCATCTTGAAATAAAGGTAACCCAGATGCGACAGGGCTTCGTTGGCAAGCGGATGGCCTTCGTGCTTCTGCGCGAGCTCCTCGTAGAGAGGGATCGCCTTCTGTGAGTCCTCCGCGGCGTCGTACGCGGCGGCGGCTCCAAAGAGCGCTTCGGCGCGGAGCTTCGTCTCCGCGACGGCCAGCGTCTTTTCGAACTGCACGGCGGCGTCGGGGAAGCGCTTGAGCCCGGTAAGGGCGATACCCCGCTTATAGAGCGCGGCGTCCCGGTACTTGCTCGACGGGCGGGTACCGACGAAGTCCGCGGCGATCGCGGCGGCCCGTTCGAAATCCTTCGAGTCGAGATCGATCTGCATCACTTCCAGGAGCGCGTTCTCCGCATTCTCGTCGTCCGGGTATTTGTTCGCGTAGCGCTCGAACGCCGCCCGCGCTTCGGCCGGCTGCGCGAGCTTCCGGCGCACGAGCGCGGACTGATACAGCGCAGCCTTAGCGAAATCGGTGTCCGGATGACGCTCCATGACGGCCGTGTAGCTCGCCAGAGCCTCCGCGTGCCGCCCCATCGCGTCGAAGAGATTTCCCTTCTCGTAATACGCGCGTGACTCGGCGGCCGTGCCCTTGCCGAAAAGCTTTTCGACCTCGACCAGCGCCGCGTCCTTGCGGTCGCTTTTGGCGAAAATTTCGGATTTACGGACCGTCGCTCTTGCGCGGAGGTCGTCGTCCGCGCCGGGGTGCGTCGCAGTGCGGTCGAATAGCTCGATCGCCTCCTCGCCACGCTTGGCGGATTCCTCGAGCGAACCGACGATGAAAAGGATTTCCGGCTCGTACGGCGTGCGCGCGATCTCGGCAGCTTTGCCGGACAGGCGGGCACGCGCGGAATCGGCGTCATTCAGGCGATAATCGCAGTGAAAAAGTCCGAGCACCGCTTTGGCGCGCAGCTCCATGGCGGTGCGGCGATTTTCCTCGCGCTCGGGCGGCGCGTCGAATGCGAGTTTCTCGTACCACACACGCGCTTCCTTGAATTCGCCGATTTCGAACAGGATTTCCGCCGCGCGGAACCGGGCTTGGCGCGCGATCTCGGCCGGAGCTGATTTTTCGCCCGCGAACCGGTAAGCCTCGAAAGCCGGCCGGTATTCTTTGCGCGCCAGAAGCGCGTCGCCAAGTGCGACCGCCGCGTAGGAGGCGTACTCGCTCTGGGGATAGCCCTTGATCAGCTGCTGGTAAAGGGCGGCAGTTTTCTCGGGACGTCCGGCCGCCTCGTGACTCTTGGCGAGGTAGAAAAGCGAAGCGCTCCGCAGGCTCGGGTCCTTGGCTTCCTTAGAGACCTGCACGAACGTCGCGGCCGCAGCGTCAGCCTGCCCGAGTTTGTACTGCGAGGTGCCTATACGGAACCGCGCCAGCACCGCGCGCTTGTCCGCGGGGTGGTTTTTGAGGAACCCTTCGAAATAGGAGATAGCCGACTTGTAGTTCTTCGTGAAATAAAACGAATCGGCGTACCGGAAGCGGGCGGAAGCGAGCTCCGGAGACGCGGGACTCGACTCGATGAACTTCGCGTATTCGTCGATGGCCGGCCCGTACATCTTGCGCGCGTAAAGGCCGTTGGCGAATTCCAGGGTGGTCGATCCGGCGGGTTCCGCGCTCTCCGCGGCGCGGGCGGAGGCCGTCGTCAGCCCGATCGCCAGCGCGAAAAGGAAGGTCTTAGCCTTCTTTGGTCGTCGCAAAGGAGACGTTCCAGATCTTCGATTTGGCGCAGACGTCGAGCACGCGCACGACGTACTGGTGGTAGGTCTTCTGATCGGCGCGGAGCACCACGGCCTGGCCGGGGTAGAGTTCACCGGTGTGCTTGAGGAGTTTCTCGAGCTGTTCGATCGAGAGGCTCTTCTGGTTCACGACGACCGAACCGTCGCCGTTGACGTTGATGACAATCTCCTCCGGAGCCAAGCGCGACTCGAGCGCCGACTTCGCCTCGGGAACCGAAATATTGAGCTGGGACTCGTAATTGAAATGCAACGACAACGCCATGAAGAAGGAGAGGTTGATGAAGAGGATATCGATGAGAGCGATCAGCTGTACGGCCGGGAGCGGTCGTACGTACTCCTTCTGGCGGAGCGAAACGTTCATTTTTCGCCGGGACACGGGGGCCTCCTACCGGCTCTCGCCCATCATCTGGGCGAGTTCGGCCGTGACGGCCTCCGCTTGGGAGGTCACGCGGCTGATGCGCCCACGGAAGTAAGAGTAGAACACAAGTGCTGGGACCGCGATCACGAGGCCTACCGCGGTGTTAATCATGGCCTTCGCGAGACCTTGCGTGAGGACCGTCGGGTTCAACGTGGCGGCCTGGAAAGAATTGAACGAGTCGATCATGCCCATGATGGTGCCGATGAGCCCGACCATCGGAGCGATGACGGCGATGTCGCCGAGATATGTCAGGTTCTGCCAGAGCGATTCGACGCGGATGCGGCCTTCGTACTGCAGGGCTTCTTCCACGACGGTCGGACCTTTGGGCTGCTTCTCGAGGCCTTTCAGCGCGATCGCCGAGACGAGATTCTCCTGCTGACGGCAGACGCTTTTGGCTTTTTCGTACTCCTTGCGCTCGATGAGCGAGAGAAGGTTCTCGGTCATGTCCTGCGGGATCAGCTTCTCGGGCTTGATATACATGAAGTGGTAAATCGTCAGCGCCACCAGCGCCACGGACAGGAGCGCCAGCACGATGATGAAAAAGCCGCCGGCGAGAACCAGTTCCCAAAGCGTCATTCCCTGCTTGGCGGGCGCTGCGGTCGCGGCGAAAGCCGACGTAGTGAAAGCGGCGGCGCACGTGAGCGCCACGAGCACGAGGACTCGTTTAACGGACTTGTCGGACATACGGTCTCCTTTTTCCTTTAGACAAAAAGACGTGACGGCCTGGTGGGAACGGAATTTTTGTTAATTATAACAAAAAAGGAGGCGGATGTTAACGCCAATTGCGGGAAAAGCGAGGTTTAAGCGGCGGAGGCGGTCGCGGTGAGCGTGCGGTAGAAGTCCTTGAGGCGGGCCGCGTAATCGATCGGCACCGCCGGCTGGAAGATAAAGACCCCGTTTTCGAAGGAAAGGCCGGGTAGAAGGAGCTTTTTCGAGGCCTCTCCAGCCGCCAGGATCTCCACGACGACCTTGTCGAGGGTCATCGCGTAGGGGCCTTCCACATAAAGGAGGCCCAGATCCTCCCCTTCCTTGGAAAGGGTGGATTTCTCGCGGTTGTCGACGAAAAGGACGTCCCGGGCCTCGATTCCGGAGGCGCGCTCATCCTCCCGAGCGTAGACGGCGGCGAGCTTCTCGAACGCCCCGCGCAGGCCGGAGCCGTCATCGGTCAGGAAACGGCCTCCGAAGCGGCGACGCAGGGCCTCGGGGTCGATCCCGGCGGCGGCGGCCATCTCGTCGAGCCGTTCCTCTTCGCCGGGGCGAAGAACCAGGAAATCCCGTAGCGGCATGAGCGGGCGGCCGTCGGCGCTTTTCAGTTTCGCGTCGCGGTCGTCGAGCGTACGCAGGAAAAGAGGGTCCTTGAGGACGGCGGCGAGCGACCAGGCGACGGCCTTCGGGCGGGACGGATCGAACGCCGCGGGGTCGCGGAAGCGGTAACCGAAACTCGGGTGGAAAAGACGTAGCTTAAGAAGCTCGAGCGCGGTTTCCGCGTCGGGAGCGCGTGAGACGTCGTCGAAAAGACCCTTCGGCGCGATGCGCGGGAGAATGCGGGCGATCTCCGCCGCGAGCGCGTCGCGTTCCTCCACTCGGAAATCGGCGAGACGTTTGCGTCCCGCCAAGAGATCGGCGAACGCGGCGGCCATCACGGGGCGCGTCGCGGCGTCGATTGCGTCGATCTGGCGAAGGAATTCGAATTTCGCTTCCCGGTTCAAGTCGTCCTCGTCCACGTAGAGCGCCTGCGCGGCGTTCCGGCGCGACGCCTCGGATTCGAGAGCGGCGAGCGCGGCCTCGGGACCGACGAGGCGAGCGGCGGGCGGGATGTTGAAAACCGCGACGTCCTCGCGGGAGCCGAGAGCTTCCCTCACCTGCCGCGCGACGGTTTCGTTCGGCACGCCGACGACGACGGGCGTCCGGACGACGGACGCCAGACGCGCGCCGGTATCCGGCCGCGCGGGCGCAGGCGCACCCGAGCGGGCGTACACCGCGTTCGAGGGATGGGCGGGTACGAGATTGTAGCCGACCTTTCCGAACCGTATGTCGCTGAGCGGGTTCTCTTCATAGCCGTAAGCGACGATGCGCGCGTCGGGCGCCTCGAGCGTATCCGAAAGGAGCCGGCCGAGACGGCGCTCTCCGCGCGAACCGGCGGTGTAGTAATAGACGCGGTCCGCGCGTGCGATCTGGGGCGCCATTTCCTCCGAGAAGAAATCCCCGAAGAGGAGCCGGATCTGGCCGGGCCGGACGAGCCCGCGCGCTTCCGCGAGCGCCACAGCCGCGACGGCCGTGTCGTAGAGAACGGGGTCCATCTCGATTGAGACGATCTCGGCGACGTCGGGACGCAGGATCGCGAACATGAGCGCCGAGAGGCCGATGCCCGTGCCTAAATCCAGCAGAACCGCCCGGCGATCGGCGGGAAGCTGCAGGTCTTCCAGAATTCTCTCTATTCCGTACGCGTGGGTCGGCGCGTACACCCCGCCCGGCGTATTGGCGATGAGGCCCTTACCCGCGCGGCCCTTCACCTCGAGACTCGCGGCGGCTCGGGCTTCGAAGACCGTGCGGTAAACGCCGTTGAGTTCACGGATCTTCGGATTCTCGCTGCGGGCGAGCCACGCGCCGGTTTCGTCGAACACGACGGGTTCCTCGTTCGTACCCGCCATGCGCGCACCCAGCGGAATTGCGGGGCTGGCCTCTTCGGCGGCGCGGAGCAGCTCGTGGAAGGTCGTCGCGAGAATCAATACGTCGAAATCCGAGAAGCCTGCGACCTCGGGTTCCCGGCCCGACTCCTGAAACTCGCGTGCCACGACGAGGAGCGCTTCGGCGAGCGCCACGAGAGCGGCGGCCCGCGTCTCGACGCCCAAAGCCGCAAAACGCAGTTCGGACGCGAGCGCCACGTTCTCGGGCTCCGCTTTCCAAGCCGTGGCGGCGGTTTCCGCGCGGACGAGGGCCGCGGCCGTCCGTGTCAGGAGCGCGTCCATCTGGGTGCGTATCTCGGAAGGATAAAAGACCGGGGTCCGGTCGGCGAAAAGCCGCGCACGGCGGAGCGCTGCACCGGCGCCTGCCAAACGCGAAAGAGCCCTGTCGGGGTCCGCCATGCGCGCGCCCGTTCCGGCCGACCAGGGACGATCGCGGATGACGAGGGCGAATTTCATCGCGGGGCCTTCGAGCCGCTGCATCGTCGTCTCGAGCTCGGGAAGACCGGTGAGGCGGCGGAGCATCTCCTCGCGGGTCGTGTCGGCGGGATCGATCCATCCCAGGCGGCGGATTTTCGTCTCGTCGTCTAACAGGATGATGGCGCCTCCCGGCGCGATCTTCGAGATCATGTCTTTCAAGATTTTCACGCGAAGCGCGTACGGGAAAAGGTACATCGTATCTTGGATCACGATCACGTCGAACGTGCCGGGCACCTCGGAAAGCCGGCTTAGGCGGCCGACGACGTACGGGATCGACAAGTTTTCCTGCCCGGACAGACGGCGGGCAAACTCCCCCGCTCGAGCGGAACGATCGAGCGCGTCGAAGGCGACGACGTCGGCGCCGCGGCTTGCGGCGGCGTAACCAAAACCTCCCAGGCCCGCCGCCGCATCGAGCACACGCTTGCCTTTGAGATCGCCCAAGCCGACGGCGTCGAGCACTTCGAGGGCAGCGGGAACGGCCGCGCCAGAATAGTGCGCGTAGGACTGGGTCGGGGCGCCTTCCCGCTCAAGCCGCGCATAGGCGTCGCGGACGTACGCGACGAGGTGCTCCTCGTACCAGCCGGCTTCGTACGCTTCGAGCCAGAGCGTATCGAGATCGCTTTCAGAGATTCCTTCCAAGCGGGCGCGCGCGAACGCGACGCTCCGCACGCGGCCATCTTCGTCGCGACGAAGCTCATAGGCGGCGCCTTCCGCGAGATCGGCGATTTCGGCCGGAGGCACGTTTGAATCCAGAGGCACCGTGAACGGAAGAGCCTGGAGCAGCCCTTCCAAACGGGCGCGCCGCGCGTCGATCTCGTCGCGCGCCTCGTCGGCGGACAGACGTGCGCCCGACGGGCCTCCGAGCTCCGTCTCGATATAGCGGCGGATCGTGTCGCGGGGCACGAGCGGCTCGATGCGGCTTTCTTGGACGTAACTTGCCATCGTTTCAATTTCCGGACGCGCGGTGGCGGCGGCGAGATAAGCCTCGAGCCACTCGCGCGCGTAGGCGCGACCAAGCCGGACGCCGTGCTTGCGCTCGAGCCCTCGGCGCAGGCCGTCCAGCACTCCCAGGATCACGAATTCGGGCAGGCGCTCACCGTACAGCTCGTAAAGGATCTGGCCGTTCTCCCCGTCCACGGTGACCAACTCTTCGAGCCGCGGAGAAAGATAAAGGAAGGTGAACAAATACGACACGAAGGAAGCGGGATCGGTGCGGCGCATGCCGCGAAGGGCAATCAGCGTGAATCGCGCCTTGTCGTCCGCGCGGCCGACGCCGCGGCGGACGGACGCGCCGTCGCGCGAAGGCAGGAAAGCTTCGAAAAAATTCAGGTCGCCGGCGTTCACGTTGAAGCCGTCGATCATCCGGCCGTGCTCCACGTCTGAAAAAAAGACGAACGGCTCCAGCATCGCCCCGATCAACTCGCGCTCGCGGGCGGGCGGAAAGATACCGATGCGTTCCGGATGCGAAGAGTTGAGGTAGACGATCCCCTGCCGGCGTTCGGTCGGCGGAAGGTCGTCCTGTTCGTACATGAAGTCGTCGGCGTGCCGCGGATAGAGATCGCCTGTCTGATGGGGCAAATAGAACACTTCGCCGTGGTTGTTCAGGAAGCGGCTCGAATAAGCGGCGATGCGGCCCCGCGCTTCCTGGCCGGCGTTGGTGAGGCCGTTCACGGGAATCTGGACGGACGTCAGCACCTGGACGATTCCTTTTTTGCCCCGGTGCGGCGCGAGATTGTCGAACTCGCGCTGGACGGTGTCGGATTTCTGCCCGATCGCCTTGGCGGCCATAAGCACGAACGGTACGAGCTCGGGACGGCCGCGACCGCGGCGCAGCGGGACGACAACTAGGTAGACCGCCTGGAAGTTTCCTTCCTGGATCAGGATCGCGTCGGACGGTCCCGCCAAGTCCCCCACCGAGACAGTGCGGCCAGTAACCTGCCGGAGGTTCGAGAGGAGAAAACCGTTGTCCGTCCGGTCCTCGAGAAGATCGCCGACGGCGCGTTCCATCGATTCGAACGAGAGGTCGCGCGGGTTGGAAAGGATCATCTTTCGTTCGGCCCGGCGGTTCGGCGTGTAATCGAAATAAACGTTCGGGGAGGCGGCATTCGCGCCCGTGAGATTCGCCACGATCGGCAGATCGTTCGCGTCGAAGGAGAAATCGGCGAAAAAGCGGCTCAGCTCCGCGCGCGCCGCCGCCTTTCCGGTCGACATCATTTCGTCCCTTTTTTGGACGTACAGAGACCAAAGCCCGGCGTCTTCGCGGAAAAGGCGGTGGAGCGTACGCCAAAAGACGAAGTAGTCGAGCTGGGATTTGGCGGCGAATCGGACTTCCCGGCGAAGGCCCTCGATGCCCCGCGCTCGGAGAGCGGCGCGCAGGTTCGAGGTGCGGTCGAGACGCGTCGTGCGCGCCACACGCGCGCCGCGCGGGGCGTAAATCTGCTGGAGCTCGTCGCCAGCTTTCCCGGCGACGCGCGGACCGAACGCAGGTTCGTCGGCCATGCGCGCTCCGGAAACCCCGAGCGCGGCGGCGACTTCGCGGTAGTGGAAAATGGGGATCACGAGCCTCTCGTTGGCGCCGGGCGTCTCGACGGTCGCGCGTTCGGTCAAAATCACGAGGCGTACGTCGGGATTCGCTTTGCGAAGAGCGGCCCGGACAGCGTCGAAATTCTTAAGGCGAGCGTCGAGAACCGCGGAGCGAACCTTCCCGGACGACGCGGCTTCGTCCACGCGGGCGGCGGGCACGGAAACCGCCCCGGCCGCCGGAAGCTCCGTCTGGAGGAACGCGGCCAGTCGCGTCGATTCGTCGATCGAGGCGAGCACCACGATCGTGCTTCCCGGAAGCGCCGGCCGCGTGTTTCCGGTCTCCGCTTCGCGCGCGTCCAAGAGCGCGCTTAAATCGCGCTCGACGGTGTCGGGCTTCGGAAATTCCCACCGGAGGTCGCGCACCATGGCGGGGTCGTCGAACTCGGTGCGCGAATAGCGGCTGTTCAGGACGATCTTCGTGCCGTGACTTTCTTTTTGATCGCGAAGGAGGACGTTCAGCTCGTCGTAGCCGGTACCCGGGACCGCGATGTCGCGGATCACCACGTCCGCCGGTGCGCTACGAAGAGACGTGATCGCTTCCGTAAGCACC
Organism: uncultured Planctomycetia bacterium; assembly: GCA_964431835.1. Classification (GTDB taxonomy): domain Bacteria; phylum Omnitrophota; class Gorgyraeia; order 2-02-FULL-51-18; family 2-02-FULL-51-18; genus CAYSKO01. The sequence goes on from CAYSKO010000014.1 coordinate 30,278, forward strand.
CGGTGCGTCTCGAACTGGGCGCGTTCGCCGAACCGGAGCGCGAGCATGCCGGCGAGCGTATCGGCGGCGTCGGCGAAGTCGTCGATGATGACGACCCGGAGCTTGCGGGCGGCCGAACCTTCAGAAGGAGTCGTGGCTGTCGCTTCCTTCTTTTCTGTGGCAGGAGTTTCGAGAGGCAGCTTCGCGTCGAGAATGGGCGTCATCACGCCCAGGAGCTCGTCGATGTCCACCGGCTTGACCAGTCGCGTGTCCTTGACGAGATCAGGGGCGTCCATTTCTACCTGGGCGTAGCCGCTCATCAGCATGACCGTGGTGCCGTTCGAGGCTTTTTGCGCTTTCAAAAGTTCGTTGAACGGCGTCCCGTCACCCGGAAGCGCGATGTCGCGGATGACGACGTCCGCGGGCTTCGCGGTGAGACTCGCGACCGCTCCGGCGTAGCTGAACTGCTCTTCCACCTCGCAGCGCTGCCCGAGCGAAATCTGCAAAAGCATGGTAAGGCTGGAAGCGGCGTCCTCGTTGTCGTCGACAACGAGGACGCGGAGCTTGCGGGACTGCGCGGCGGCCGATGGGGCGGGCGCTTCGGGCTCCGCGCGGCGAGTCACGATTTCGGGAGCTTTCGCGGCCGGAGTTTCGGCTTGTACCGGCCGTTTTTCGTCGAAAATGCCTTCCACGTCCCCCGACACCTCCTCGAAATCGAACGGCTTGATCCAGCGCTTGTCCTGAACCATCCCGGGGTCGTCGAACTCGGTCTGCGCGAAACCGCTCATCACGATGACGACGGTGCCGTATTCGGTCTTCAGATTTTTGAGCGCCTCGTTGAGCGCGGCTTCGTCGCCGGGCATCGCGATGTCGCGGATCACCACGTCGGCCGGCCGTTCGGCGAGCAGGGTGACGACCTGTGTACAGGAATTCGCGACGCGAAACTCGGCGCGACTTCCGAACTGGCTTTGAAGAAGAAGCGCGAGCGTATCCGCCGAATCTGCGTTGTCGTCCGCGATGAGCACGCTCAGCTTCCCGGAAGGCGCGGCGGGCGGAGTGCGCCGGTCCGCGGCCTGACGGGGCGTCTCCGTTTGAGGCTCGGCAGCGGCCGGGACGCGGGTCGTGACTTCCTCGATGTCGTCGGGTGCGTCAGTGACCGGGCGGCTCTTCGGGACGAACGCCGTCATCACGACGCCGTTCGAGAAGAACGTCATCGGCGCTTCGGAAACATACGCCCGGTGCGCTTCGTTCCAATCGAACGGCGCGTTCCGGAAGAGTTCGGTGAGCATGCGGCCGTTCGCGTAGAGGACGCGGTCCTGCAGATGCGCGATCGCGTTCACGTTGTGCGCCTGCGCGGCCTGCTGGTCTTTGTCGAAGAAGGCTTGGAACTTCGTGCCGCCGAGACCCAGATAGCTTTCGATCACCGAGGCCGCGTCGAAGCAGACCACGGCGTAGGCGTCGCCGGGCAGGGTCTTCTCGAGCGCAAGGAGGCGTTCGGCCATTTCGTACGCGTTGCGGCCGCGGCCGAGCGTGACCATCGGCAAGGACACGCCGCGCGGCGGCGTCGCACCCAGCGCGTATGGAGTCTTCGTCACTTCGCGGGCGGCGTTTCGGAGGGATTCGTCCATGACGACCTGCGCCTGAAGGGAACCCAGGTAAGGACGCACCTGGTAAATCATGAGCCCCTTGCCCGGCACCCATCCCCACTCGACGTCGACGGCGACGCCCATGGCGTTCTGGAAAAAATTAGAAACGCGCTCGAGACGCTCCAAAAGATCGGCGTTGATCGGACCGTCCACCCCTGCGGGGGCGCCGGCCGCGGCGTAATAGTGGACACGCCGCCCTTCGGGGGAAACGTCCAGGCGGCCGCGATTGATGAGGTATTTCGCGGCGTTGGCGCCGGCTTTCACGGCTTCCGACGCTTCGCCGGTGACGACTTCGATTCCGATGTAGCCGCCGTTTGAATGCGTCTGCGTGACGATCGTGCCGGAGAAAGCCGGCCTCTCGAACCGCTCGACCTCCAAACCCAGACCTTCCGTCGCGTCGAGCCTGTTCGCGAGCCCTTCGAGCTTGGGAGTGAGCCCCGAATTCTGATTGACGAGAATCTTCGTGAGCGCGTCGTGCATGACCTTGCGAAGAGCCACACCGGCGGCGGCCGCGGAATCCGCTTTCACCGAAATAAACGCTCCCGCGAGGTTGCGCTCGTAAGAATCTTCGCTGTACTGGCTTGAGCGCACGATCACCGCGCCCCCGAAGCCGGCGAGACGTTCGGCGAGCTTCGCGTCCCAGCCTGCCGGAAAACGGAATTCGTTGATGAGCGCGGACATCTTGATGAGATCGGCCATCGGCAGCTTGCCGCCGGGCGCGGCGTCGATCATCGCGTTCGCGCGTTCGACGAGCGCGGTGTTCGCGTCCAGGAAATCCTTCCAAAACTCGTCGATGTTGACCGCCTTGCCGTCGGGAACGGAGAACTCCGTGTCGGTCCCCTTCACGAGCGTGGCCCAATGCCGCAGGAGCTCGCACCACGCCACTTTGCCGCCGCCGCGCCGGGCCAGGCTTTCGAATTCGGTCCGCACCGTGACGTTCGCCTCCCGGAGAAGACCCGAAGCCTGCTGGAGCGCGACCGAACGCGCGTTGCCGAGGAATTTTCGGAACTGGGCTTCCGTCGTTCCTTTTTCCACGGCGAAATCCAGGACGAGCCGCTCTTCGCTCTCGCCCGCCGAGGCCGAAGGGCTGAAAACGGCGACGGACGCCAGCTGAATTCGGAGCTTGTCTTCGCCGGCGTCGGCCTTGAGCCGGACCAAAAGCGCCGAGACCTCGGCGTTGTCGGCCGGGATTTCGACGAAAGAGAAAATAGGGGCGGGATCGGACGCTCCGGCTCTCACCCATCCGATGACCTGGTCGATCGCCAGAGCGGCGCGTTCCGGGTCCATCGCGGCCTGGGCGGCCCCCAACTTATCGAGCGCGCCGGAAGACGCGAAATCGACGACCGACTGTCCCTCCCCGGGTGTGCCGCGGGCGACGGAAGACGCGTTGAATTCTTTCACGTCGCGGATAATGATGCCTTTTCGGACGGTGGAAGCGAACGGCTGACGGGCGACGAACGTGAGCCCTTTGAACACCGCCGTCCGGGCACCGGAGGGCATCGAAGAAAGAAGATCGTCGAGCTCGGGATAAGCGCGCACGGCCGCGAACGCACGATAAAGGTCGGTGAATGCCCGGGGAGACACTTCGGGAAGCTCTATCTCGAGCGCCTCGCGGAATTTTTTCTCCGCCTCGGCGAGGATCGCGTCGAACGCGTAGTCGGCCTGCGTGAGACTCGACCACAGCCGCGCCTCGGGGTAGGAGCGCCTTTCCGTGTTCGCTAGCGCGTCGAGCGCTTCGACGACTTCTCCGACCGTGGGTTCTTTCGAGGCGTGCGTTCGGAAGCGGGAATAGCCGAGGACGATCTGCCAAAGGGAAGCGCTGATACGGGGTCTCAGAACTTCCTCGGCCGAAGACGCGAAGAAACCCCCTGCGTCTTCGCGGGCAAAATAAGCCGTGACGAGCTCTCGGTGATCACGCCAAATGCGCGTCGCCGCGGCCGCCATCGGGTCAGCCGAGGCCAGGAACCGGCGAAACTCGGGAAGGCCGATTCCGGTTCCGCCCGCGGCGGCGAGGGCCTCCCAAAGCGCGTCGCCCACGGGCTGCCCCGTAGGGAAAGCCGCGCGGATGGCCGGGTGCGCGTAAAGGTAACTGACGAGGGCTTCGGGCTGTAGGACGAAATCGCCGTCGCTCATCCGGGCTCCGAGGACCTGCTTCCCGAGTGCGGCGGCCGGGACGAGACGGCCGGCACGGGATTCGGCCCAGGCCGCCATAGCCTTCACTTCGGGGGTGGTCGCGTTCCTCAGAGATTCGAAAAGAATCCGCGCGTCCTCCCCGCCTGTGACCGCGAGCCCCAGCACGAAGTCGCTCAGGAACGGAGACTGGTTCCAAGTGCCGCTCGTGACGTAGGAGATGAGCTTGCGGCGCTGCGCCTCTTGCGCCGACGTGAGCGAAAGCCGTCCGTCGGGCTCGACACGTACGGCCAACGTCACTCCGAGAATGCCCGTGTCCACCGAGTAAACAGCCCAGCGGGGATCGCGGGCGGCCGCGTCGCTTCCCGCGATGAGGTCCGCCAAAGCGCGGGCCGCTGGACGCGACACGTGCGAGAGAAGCCCAAGCGCGATCGTCACGTCGTAAGGTTCCCCGTGCGCGAGCGTACGGCCTTCCGCCGTTTCAAGATCCGTGTAAACGGGATCCATCCAGCGGCGAAGAAGCGGCGAAGCGACGAAGCCGTCGGGGTGCCGTTCAAAGAATTTCTCGCGGTAGGCCCGCTTGCCGCGGTCGCCGACGGCGACCTCCGCGGTGACGGTCTTCTCCGGGTAGACGCCCACTTCGGCGTGAATCAGGCCGGCGAGGGCCACGTCGTAACTCTCTACACGGACGTCCCATCGCGTAACCCAGTCTTCGAATTTCTCGCGGAGCCCTTCGACCACGAGCTTCGAATAAAACGCTCGAAGTTCTTCGTGGATCTCCATGGCGAGACTGTACCCCTCGGGGCCGAACGATCCGCCGAGAGACCGGGCGCGGATCCGGCGATCGCCCCTCTCCCACTTCCGGGCGAGAAGATCCGGTAGGAACGCATCGAGCTGCCACGATTTGTCGGATCTGAAAAAGCGGGTTTCTCCGGGAGCCGCCGCGATCGCACGCTCGAGCTCCTTCCGGAAGGCGTCCGTTTCGGATGGCGACGCGGCCACGGCATCGAGATACTCGCCGAGCGAGAAGCGGCGCGCGGCCGCCCGGGCGCGGAGGAGCGGAAGAAAAATGCGGGCGAGGCGTATCGGGGACTCGCGGCGGCCGAATTCCGCCGAGAGCCGGGCGCGCGACGCGGGTTCGCGCCACATTTGGCGCCACACGGCCTCTACGAGTTTCCCGGCGAGCTCGTCATCCAGCATACGGGAAAGAAACCCGGCGGAAAGGCTCTCTTCTTCCGTGGACGGCGCGCTTTCGCGGATGGCTTCGTCGAACATCGCGCGCGCCTGGCGCGCGAGCGCCTCCTGGGTATGGGTGTCGTCGACGCGCTGCGCAAACGAGATCGCCCAGGCCTTCGACGCCATGAGACGCATCGCCGCCTCGTCGACCGAGGCGATCAACGCCTCACCGGGACGGTCGGCGGGATGGCCGAAGAAGAATGAGAAGCGCGGATTCCTCACGCCGAGGCGTTCGAAGATCGTTTCCAGAGAGGCGTGCTTGCGTTCGCCGTAGATGTCGTCCACGTAGAGGACGCCGCGCTCCTTCAACACGTCGAGCGTGCCGGGCACTCCCGTGACCTCGAGTTCGGCGCGGACCCGCCTTTCGATTTCCCGGAAATACCCCTCGGGAACCTCGTCTTGCAGGAAAGCCGTGAGTTCGGCGTACGTTTGGTAGCCGGGCAGCGCGTGCTGGAAGAGGAGGTCGTTCGTCTGGTGCCCCAATACGAAGACGTCGGGCATGGTTTCGGTCTGGTACCGCTCCCGCCAGGCGGCACGGAAAAGCGCGCGCGTCAGCGCCGCGCCACCGCCCGACATGACGATCGCGGCGTATTCTCCGCGTGCCCACCGGTCGTGCGCGTCTTCGACGAGCCGGAGCGTGGCTTGGCGCAGTTCAAGCTCGCTCCCCGGATCCTTGGGAGCGATTTGCAGCGCCATGCGCGCACCCAGAACGCGCTCCATTTCCTCGAACGCCCTTTCCTCGGACGTGTAAGCGGAATCGAGGACCGCTCCGGTCCGCGCGGCGAGCCCCGCCGGCGCAAAAATGCTAGGACGACGCGTGCGGAAAAGGGGTGCTAAGGGATTTTCCTCGGATTTCGCATATTCCGCGAGGGCGGCGGCCATGCGGGCCCCCGCGCGCGTTTCGACGATCGCCGTCGGCACGGCGGCGTCGGGGGCGACAGTGAACGTGAGAATTTTGTATTCCTCTCCGGGCGCGAACGAAACACGCACCGCAGGAACCAGGCGGTCGCCGTAATCGACGTCTACACGCTCGGCGGAGGCGCCGGCGACCGGATCCGCGGCCGTGAAATCGCCGGAATCAGAAAGAGGCGACGGCGCCTGCACCCAGACTTCTTCCGCGGCCGCCGAAGGACGGAAATTGAGGACGATCATGTTCCATTCCCCGCTCGGGGCGCGCCACGCAAGATTGAAAAATCTACGGGTGTCCTGGTTGTCGTAGATTCCCACCCAAGTCTCGCCGCCACGGACGAGCTTCTTCAGGTCTTCCATGATCGCTCGGCCGGGAGCCGACTCGAACGACCGGCGGGTGGCCTCGAAATCGCGGCGCGCGTCGAGCTCCGCCTTGTCCTTCACGAAAAGATGCGCGTGCACGTGCGCGGGGTCGTTCCCTCCACCCGAAAGGGCGTCGAGGTTCCCCCAGTGGAGCATCCAGTCGCGGCCGTCGATCATCACGGGCACGCCGCGCAAGCGCGCGATCGTCATTGAAAGGAGCAGCGCCGCGCGCGCGGAGCCACCGACTGCCGCGAGCGCCAGCTGGTCGAAATTGGACGGGTAAAGAAGAGGTGCCGGCGAATCATTCAGCGCGCCGAGCACCACGGAATTCAAATTGCTGGCGGGATTTCCAAAACGGCTGATTCCGAAAAACGCGTTGAGGAGTGTATCGGAATAGACGTGGTCCGCGCCGAGGTCATAGAGATAGTCGCGGTCCCATTTCGTGTAAGCTTCCATGTTGAAGCGGATCGAGCGGTCGCGCCGGCGCGCGTAATCTTTCGCGCCACCGATGATCTTGAGGAGAGGCTCCGAATCGCGGGTCTTCCGGCGTAGAAGCACCTGCGCGAGGTCCATACGCACTTCGTCCTCGCCGCGGTCGATTTTGGCCCGCAGCACGCGGAGGTAATACGCCTGGACGTCCGGGTTTTCGACGTCGAGCTCGACCTGATCGACGTTCGCGCCTCCGAGCCCGCCGAGATGGCGCACGAGAATGACGCGCTCGGCTCCGTTCTCCTTCAAGACTACGGCGCATTGGCCGTCGTTCTCGGGCCGGTTGAGGAGAGCCTGGAGGAATTCGCGGCGTGCGGCGCGGACCGCGGGCGCGTCCCCGCGAAAAGCGCGGAAAGCCTCGTTGTCGGCGCCGGCGACTTCACGGTAATAAGTCCACTTGTAGTTCGTCTGGTCGATCGCGTCCGGAGAAAGCCACGGGATGAAATCGGTGACGACTTTGATTCCGAGAGCGTGTGCCTCGTCGATCAGCGCGCGGAGCTCCGCTTCGGGATCCGCGGCGAGGTCCGGATTGAGCCTCTCCATGCCGTAGATCGAGAACGGATTGCCGAACCGGTCGCGCATGTCCACGCCTTCGACCTCGGCACGCTTCGTGACGTAGTTGCGCACGGACACGACCGTCCGTTTTTCGTGGATGTAATAGCGGGTCGTTCCGTCGACCACCTGTGTCGTGACGTCCGGATCTTCGGGAAGCTGATCGACCTGGTGGACCTTCTTCGAAACGGCGCTCTTGGCGTACATGCCGCCGTACAGATAGATCTTCCCTGCGCCGGTCTCGGCGATCCGAGGAAGCATACGGCGCATCTTCTCGAGGCCGCCGCCCACCTGCACCGCTTTCCCCTCGCGGATCTCCGTCCCTAAATCGCTCAAGTTGAAAGAAAGGATCAGGCTGGGAACCTTGTCCGGGTTTTCCGCCGCGGCCATGCGCGCCGCGGCCGGGGCGTACGGCATTTCGGTTTCGGCGGGCACGGAAAGATCCTCTCCCGCTATCCGAGACAACTCGGCGGACACGTTCGCAGGCTCGAGCAGGCGGTTTCGGTTGCCGCGCGAAACGAACAATTTCGCGTAATCTTCCATCCACTGGCGAAGGCGCGGCGCGCGGTCGGAGCGGCGGCGCATCGCTTCGTGGAGGCCTCGGAGCGCCACGCGAAGGTCGGACGCCGCCCAGCCGTTGGCGCGGCCTCGGTCGAACGCGGGGCCACGCGCGATTTGGTAACGCGAAGAAGGCTGGTCGAGCGCGCCGCCGATCTCGGCCGCGCGGCGCGTGAGGACCGCAACGTACGGGCGTTTCTTCGAGGGGTCCACGATACGGGGAATCACAATGAGGTACGAAAGGTCGCGGCGCTCGAGAAGACCGCGGATGCCGGCGGTGTGGAAACCGCCGGTGACGAGCGCGGCTACGTTCCGGCCGTCTTTTTCCATGCGCACGACGGTGTTCCGCACGAGCGCCTCGTTGCGCTTTTCGGCCGCCTCGTAAAAGCGCCGGGCTTTCGGAAGCGCGCGGAAAAGACGGCGGACGCGCGCGTCGTCGTAGCCGCCACCGTGACGCGCCGCGAGTCCCGAGAGCAACGCCGCGAAGGTCTCGACGTCGAAAGAGGCCGGATCGGCGCAAAGTACGCTCCAGTCGTCCGAGGACGCGGTCCCGCGGAGGAGCTCGAGGACGGTACGGGCGGAACGCTCGAGCGAGTCGAGCGTTCGCTCGTCTTCGCCGGTGAACCACGCCCGTTTGATCCGGTCTTCGTACGCGTCGATCTCGTCGAAGATTCCGATCAGGTCGATCGCCCGGAATCGTAGGAGATATTTCGTGTAGAGCGCGAGGTTTGGGAACCCGGCCGCGTCGACGCCGTTTCGGTCCGCCAGGTCGGTGAGGAAAAGATGGAAGTCGGCGTCCGTCGCCTTCCCCGCCTTGAACCGCAGGGAGTGGAGCACCACCTTCTCGCGGTCCGCCGGCTTGAGAAGGCCGTTGAACGCCGCGAGGAGCTTTTCGCGCTCCGCGTTCGCGGCTTCGAAATTAATCCTTTTTTCGAGCGTCGTCACCTCGTCGAGAACGGCGAGGCTCGGATAATCGCGGAAATGGACGCCGCGGGCGTCGGCGGCGGAACGGAGCGCCTCCCACTTTTTCGTGAAGGCGGGGCCGTCCTCTGTGGACAGAACGCCGTTTTTCCGGACCTCGAGGATGGCCGGACCGTAAACGCGTTCCGCCAGGGCGGCGAACGTTTTTTCGAGCCATTCGAGATCCGCCGACAGACGCTCCTTCTCCGCGAGGAGGTCCTGATAGGCTTTGAGATTTCCCCTGTAAAGCGAAGCGTCCTCGGCGCCGTAAACGGCCACCGGGTGTTCGGTCGTCATCGCGAAAAGCTCGCCGGCGTTCAGAAGGCCGCTCTTCATCATGTCTTCGGCCACGGTCCGGGCGGCCTTCGGGTACGGATAGGTCTTGAAAAGGGTCGTGTCGATGCTGCCGCTCGAGCCTTCGAGCGCGACGGCTTTCACGTCGTAGTCGGCGGCTAGAACTTCGAGGATGCCGGTGATCTTCTCCTGGGCTTCGAGGGAGTCGTGGGCGTCCTCAATGTGGACGATCGTGCGGTCTCCGGCGATACGCGCGGCCCGGGGCATTCCGAGCGATTCGGGAACGCGCACGACTTTGATCGCGTCGGCGACGGACTGACGGGGAGCGTCCTTGTAGGTGGGCCAAGCGGAAGCGCCGAGAGCCACTTCCTGAAAAAGAAGCGCCGCGACGAGCGCGGCGGCGATGGTTTTCATCGCCCGCCGGTTCATCGCGGCGTTTTCCGGAAAAAACGTAGGCTGCGCTCCGGACGATCGGGGGATCGGTCGAGCCGAATGCTTCTTGCGAAGCGCCGGCGTCTGGTTCGCGGAGCGCAGCCCAAAAACATGTTCGTTATGCGGCCGCGCCGACGGCGCGGGTCATTTCGTTCGCTTCCTTGAGTATCCTCATGAGTTCGAATGCCTTGATCATCGGAAGCCACACAAACGAGCCGTCGGGCATTTCGACGAGGCCCGGGATCGCGACGAGCTTGCGGTACGGCGAGGCGATCTTGTGTCCGGCGACGCGGACCATGTCCCGTGAGCTCTGCGCCTTCACGTGGAGGCGCATCGAAAGCGCCACGCGGCCTTCTTCCTTGGACACGCCCTCGGTGGTGAGCGCGTCGGTCTCGTGGCTCAAAAGGATAAATTGGCGGCCGACCGTGGTTTCGAAGCGGGTCTGGACGTCCGCGAGGCTCTTCACGTCCGGCGCGAAAATCAGGGTCTCCATGCGGCGCGCCGCTTCGTGCGCCTGCCGGTAGGCGGCGTCGAGGCGCTCGCGGTCCTCGGCCTTCGCGGGATCGAGGCCGGCGAATTCAGGGCCCAGGGACTTCCAATCGCGCACGAGACCGACGTGGCTGAAAGAGGTGTCCTTCACGTCGCGGGCGAACGCCTCGATCTGGGAGCTGTACTCCGCCCCCCGCTCGAGCATCGACTGGTCGTGGACGAACGTCTTTTGGCCTTCGAGCAAGACGGTGGGCGGCGCGGCGATGGCGCTCTCGGCCGCCTGCAGTTTTTCCTTGAGCTCGGCGAGGCGGTCCATGAAAAGAAGCGCGTTGCGGCCGAAATCGGTCGACTGGGGATCGAGGTTCGCAGTCACGATCGCGAGGGCGTCTTTGAGGACCGCCACCGGCTCGGGCGAGGTCATCGCGTCGAGCATGCGATTCACGAAACGCTCCATGCGGGCGTCGGGAGGCGTAGCGGACTGGAACGAAGCGCCGGTCCAGACCTGGATGCCGGTCACGGTCTTCACCGCGCGGTAACGCTCCGGCTGCGGCAGGCCTTCCGCGATCTTGGCGAGCACCTCCCGGAGGCGCTCGACGTCGACGTCCTTGCCGTCCAGGTAATCGACGACAAACTGGAACACGGTTTCCTCGGAGGCGATCTCGGCATCAAGGCGGATCTGGCGCAGGCGCACAACATCGAAGAGCTGGGGCAGCGCCTGGTAGAGGTTCTCTTCCGTTGCGTCGAGCGCGACGACGAACGAAGCGTCACGCGCTTCCGAGGCGAACCGGGGGCCGCTCGGAGCGGCCACGAACTCGAACACGCGCAGGAGCGAAGGGCTCATGAGACCGCGGAGGACCGCCTCTTTGCGCGCGAATTCCTGCTGCGAGGCCGCCACGAGACCGACTTTGATGCGGTGCGGCACAGGCAGATCGGCGCTATCGGATTGGAAAAGTTTTGAAGAAGGCTCCGCAAAAGACGTACCGGAGCTGACCCCTCGAACGGCGTCGACGAAGCGGCGTGCGGCCGAAGCGGAGTCGGCGCGGTTGGCGGCGGCGAGCGACGCGGTCGCGCGCAGTCGGCGGCGGGTCTCGGGCGAAGCGGCCTCGAAGCGGCGCGAAGCCTCGCGGTAAGCGGCGGCGGCGCGGGACAACGAACGTTTCGTTTCGGCGGCCTTCGCGCGGATATCGGCCGTAGACGCGGAAGACGCGGTGGCGAGCGCGGCGTTCCGGGCGTCGGCGAGGAGACGGCTCGCATCCGAAAGCGCCGAGGCGAGCGCGGCCTCGTCGGACGCCGCGGCGGACACGGAAGAAGGAACGACAGGCGTGGAGATGGTCGAAAGAGGCGTTTCGACGCGGGTCTCGGCGCGGCGGCGACGATCGCGTTCGGCGGCGGCCGTAAGAAGAACAAGCGTCACGCCTTCGGCCGTTCCGGGTCCGACGCCGGCGGCGTGGAGCGTTGCGCGTACGAGCGGCGAACCGGGCTCGGCCGTCGCGCGCACCGCTTCGGCCAGACGGGCGCCGAACGTGCTTTCGAAAGTGATACGCGCATTTTCGTCGTTAAACTGAAGATGGAACGGCTCCTTCAACCCGCCGAGCGTGCGCATCCGGTCGATGACGGCCTGACGGCGGGCACCCTGGTAGAAAGGCAAGAACGCGAGGATGACGTTGCCTTCCGCGCCCGGCACGAAGATACGGGCGATTTTCTTCTGAACGAGCTCCCCTTCACGAAGCACCGTGACCTCGACGGTCCCGGTGAGCTCCTGAAGGACGGGGTCCTCGTACAAGCGGTCGATGAGCGGATTCGTCACCTGATGGATCTCGCGGAAATAGTAGCTATCGCGGACGAAGAGGTCCTTCAGCATGTCGGTCTCGGGATAGCCGGCGACCTCTGAGCGCTTCTCGCCGTTCAGAACCGCCTGCGCGAGCTTCGCGTTCTCGTTGGTCTGGGACACGAGGGACAAGAAGTAAGGATCGCGCCTGTAAAGAAGCGTGCGGAGGTTCGTCAGTACGTTGCCGGCCGAATGCTCCCCTTCCACCCACAGCGGCACGGAGTCTTTTTGGATGCTGTCGATGAACGCGTTGGCGGTGGGTGCGGAGAAGCTCGTCACTTTGGGACGCGCGAGGCCGTCGAACTCCAGCGCCTTCACGCGGCGGAACATGCCGCCCAGGGCGTCCTGCACGCCGCCGTTGATCCCGAGGCCGTTCTCGGCTTCCATGATGTAGTAGAAGAGCGGGAAAAGTTCTTCAGGCGAAGGCTGGACGATGCCGCTGGCTTGGCCGCTGCCGAAGGCCGAGATCAGCGTCCAAAGCGAAAGCACGCCTACCACCTGGCTTCCGCCGAGACCCGCTTTCTGTGGGATCAAGGTCTTCACGCGCAGTTCGATGCCGCCCTTCTGAAGGTCGAAGAACCAGTCGAGCGAACCCTGCCGGGGCTGGATGCCGGCGAGCTTGAGCATGAGAACAAGCACGCGGTAATCGCGGTTGGGATGCTCCGGATCGGTCAGGACGTCGTTCAGCGCGCTCAGGTTCGACGCGTCGATCGTCAGCGGCGTCGGGCGCCATTCGGGGCTGTCGATCACGAGGCGGATCGAACGGTCCGCCGTCGGAACGACTTCCACTTGGACCGGAGGCTGCTCAATGTTGATCACGTCGCCCGAACGGCGCCACGCCGCGACCGTCTCCGGCATGATGCGTGCAGCGATGTTGATCATGACGTGGCTCTTCAGGAAGAACCAGAAAAGGTACTGGAGATCCGGCGCGAATTGCTTGATGAAGTCGATGCGGATCGAGCTCGTCGCCGTGACGCGCGAGGAAAGGCGGCGGGTCGGCTGCATGCGGCGCAGTTCCGCCGGGATCTGCTCGGCGGCGATGCTCCCGGCTTTAGTCTTCTCGGCGCCATCGATCTCTTTCACGTAGTCTGCGACTTTCGAAGGCTCGATCCGCTCGTGGATGTCGGCCATCATCTGGTAGGCGACCCCGACGTACGTCAGGAGACGGATGCGTTCGTGGAAGGTTTCCTCGGTTGAGATTTCGAGTCTGTACTGGGCGATTTTCTTTTCGATCTCCGTGGCCACCCCGGCCAGATCCGCACGGTCGCGTTCCGCGAAAAGGTCGTCGTTGCTCCAGATTTCGGCGGGGTTTAAGCGCGCGCTGTCTCCGAGGTTCCCGAGGAGCGTGTCGATCTCGATCTGGCGGAGGACCATGCGCGTCCATTCCGCTCCGGTGAGCGCGGCGCGGTCTGCGGGAGTCTTCGCGGTCGCGAGGCGGGCGCCACGCGCTTTTAGGTCGTATAGGAGGCCGGCGACACCGATGCGACGCGGCAGAAGATCGGACGGCTGGCCCGGCAGCTGCTGGGCGACGACGCGCTGGAATCCGCGGAATCCGCCGCGGGACGGCGCGTAACGCCAGTCGCGCGTCACGTCGTAGGACTGGACGTCGCCGCTCGTGCCGCCGAGGAGCGCATCGACGATGCGCTCGTCCTTCGGCAGCTCGCGCGCGCCGAGCGACTCAAGGACGGCGAGCAAGTGTTCGAGAGAACCTTCGGGGCGCTGGTGCTGGATATACGGCGCGAGCGGATCCTGGACGCCGTCGATCGCGACAATGCGGCCTTTCTCGTCGGCGGTATACCACGATCCGGCGATCTCGACGATCACGAGCTCGCCCGCCATGTTGTAGCCGAACGCCTTCGTCGCGATGCGCTGGTAGCGGTCGTCCCAGCTCAAATCGCGCGCACGCAGCGAGGGATTAGCCTGCGTGACGAGCTGCTGGATCTGGTTCTCGTGGTTGAGAAGAAGCGGGGGTCCGGCCATGCCGCGGCGGATCGGGAGATCGGCCTCCGTGAGGACACTCTGCCGGACGGGAATTTGGATCACGCCTCCGCGGTTCGGACGGTTGTCGAAGCTCGCGAACCAGAAGAGGTCGTTCAGGAACTCGTAGTGGCGCTGGCGCATGCCGCGTGAGCCCGGGGTCTTCGAGAGAAGCTGCGATTCCTTGCCGTTCCAAAGAAGGTGGAGCGTGCTCGCCTCCCAGAGATGTCCCTGCGAAAGATTCGTCGCATAGACGACCTTGCCCTTCGCCGGCGGCGCTTCCCCATCGGTCAGAGGATCGAGCGTGCGACCCGTCGTCGCTTCGATCCAGCCCGGGAGCGTGTATCCGACGTTCGCGTCCCGGAAAAAGTCGGGCAGGAACTCCTGCCTGTGCTGGTCGAGATAGGTCTCGAGGTCGAAGGCCTGAAGCGGTTTCGAATATCGCGTGACGAAGCTGTAGCCGTCGGAAAGGTCGATCGTGCGCACTTCGCCGGTAGCGAAGACGCCGCGACCTTCCTGGCCGGCGATCGTGATCGCGCGGCGGCGCATGCCGCGGCGGACGTCCTCGGACGGCCCGATCGAAACGGTGCCGAACGGGAACTCGAACGTGGCCAGACGCGCGCCGGATACCCCGATCACCTTCATCGGCACGGCAGAGATGCGCTGGAGACTCGCAGTCTCCTCGGTGACGAGCTTGGAGAGCGAGGATTCGATCTGTGCGAGCGTCTTCGGCACGTTCACGCCCTTGTCCTTCTTCGCGAAATCTTCCTTCAGGTAGGCCAGTCGGGCCACGACCGAGGGGCCCTTCGCGGAACCCACGATCGCGGGATCGCTCTCGATGCCGATCGGCAGCTGTGTGAGCGCGTGGATGTCCGTCGATGCGGGGACGCCGTACTGGATCAGCAGCTGCACGAAGCCCAGTTGCTCGCGCAGGTTCGAGAGGTATTCCTTCTTCGGTTCGAAGCGGCTGCCTCCCTTGGCGCGCGGCACCTTGACGAACTGCGTATCAACGAGCGAGGTGACCGCGCCGGCGAGCGTCGTGACCTGGAGGGCCGGGATCTGCTTGTCGCCTTCATAGCGGTTGTTGACCAGGCGCAGCAGGAACGTGAGGATCATCGAGGCGCGTGAGCGGCCTTCGGGTTTCGAGGCGGCGGCCGCGAAACGGTCGGCGGTCGCGGTGTCGCCGAGCACCGTCCTCTGGAACTCCTCGTCCGAGCGCACGTAGTTCGCCGTGTTGAATTCGCCCTGGAGCTGCATGATGAGGGCGCTCAGGCGCGCCTTGTCCCCTCCCACTTCTTGCCCGAGCGCGTCGAAAAACGTCTCGGGCACCTCGAAGCCTTCGGTGAGGTTCATGGTCTGAAGGTTGAGGCCCAGGCTGCGCGCGAAATCGGCGTACCAGCCCGGCAGGCCGCCGGTCACGAACGCCGTGGGGGCGCCGCCCTTCTGGCCGATGTCTTTCACCGCAGATTCCGCGACGAGGGGCTTGCCCGAGAGGATAAGCAGGCCGAGGAGCCTCGCGTCGACCGTCGCGCCGAGGTTGTCGATGTTACCGAGGAACGAGAGATTGCGGCCGGCCTTGTTCAGCATGCGGTCGACGCCGGTCGTCAGGCCCTCGACCATCGAGGCGTCGTGGCCGAGCGGCCAGGCGGCGAGCTTCGGGCCTAGGCCGCGGTCGACCGCGGAATAAAAGTCACCGGTGCGCGCGTCGAGCTTCTCGGCGTTCGTCAGAAAATCGAGATAGACCACAGACGCGTCCTCGTCCGGGTGGACGAACACAGTGACCGATTCGGAGAGGTCGGCGACATCCGCCAGAATGCCATGCGCCGAGATCAATTCGTCGAACTCGGATCGGCGCTGGTCGCGCAAGCGCCGCAACTCCTCTACCGAGTACCCCTGATAACCCATCGTCTCGAGGTCGTCGACCGTGTCGTTATGCGTGAACTGGCTCGTGATGAACTGAACAGGTACGTTTTCGGTTTTCGAACGCGTGCGGCCAGCGGCGCGGTTAGCCTGATTCAGCGCGGCCGTCTGGTAGATCTTCGCCTGGTTGAACGAGACCTCGATCGTCGTGCCGCCAATTTCGAGCGGAAGCTTCGTGCTACCCTTCGCCTTTTCGTTCCAAACCGGGATTGCCGAGCCGTCGGGGAACACGCGCTCGACGTAACGCGAACCCATGCCGCCGGCACTGACGACCTGGCGCACGCGGCTCAGGTTGTCCTCGCCGAGACGCGTGAGCAGGCGGCCGCTGACGACCGTCGCACCGGCGTTACCGGGGACCGGCTGCAGGTCGGCGGGATTGATCAGGTCCGCACGGCCGAGAGCACGCAGCCTCGCCTCGACGTCCGCGGGCGACATCGCAAGCGCCGTGGTCTGCGAGTCGTTCTCGGGGTAATAAACGGAGTCGCCGGCATTCGTCTGTGTGCCTGAAATCCAGTCGCGGATCTGCGAACGGTCGGAGAGAACCGTGTTGGCCTGCGCGGCGACGGCGGAGCCGCTCTGCGCGGTGACCAGGTCGGCGGCGCGGACGAGGAAGCGGTGGCGGACAACCGCGTTCGTCGCGGTCACGTACGGATCGGCTCCCGACGGCGACGCGGCGGCCACCGCCTCGAGCGCACGGGCGATCTCCGGATTCGATTCGGGGTTGCGGATGCCGCCGGGGTTCCGCAAGAGGGCCTCGTACAACGCCGCGGCCGCGTGGTACAGCGCGACGCGCTTCACGTACTCGCTCGGCGTGCCGGCGGTCATCGCCTCCGCGATGCTCACGTGGTAGCCGTACGCATCGGTGACGGCCGGATTGCCGAGGAAAGCGAACAGGTAGGAAATGAACTGCGCACGTGCGTTCTGCAGGAAGGCCTGAGCGAGATCCAAGCGCGCGTCGGCATCGATGAAAGGAACGGCGTCGAACAGAGTCAGTAATTTAGAAAGTTCGCGGAAATCCGCCGGGTCCAAAGTCTTTGCGAGCGACGCCTCGAGACCGGGAGGTCCGGTCGAGGGCGCCGTCTCGACGTGCAACATCGCCGCCTGCAGGCCGCGGACCATCATATCCAGCATGCGCGGCTTCTGATCCGCCGGGAGAGCGTCGTACAGTTCCGCTGCGCGGTCGAGCAGGTCCTTCGAAACCTCGACGATTTTGCCCGCCGGGAGCGTGAGAGTGCGCTCGGGCGACGGCTGGTTCGGGCCGTCGAGTACGTCGATGCGGACGCCTTTCGACAGAAGCGCCGGTGACGCCGCGGCGGCCACGAGCGCTGCGCTCAGGCGGGAGAAGAACGGATCGGACGGACGGTAGGCATCGAGCGAGACGCGCGCGCCAGACGCCGGCTCGAAGAAGGCGTCGAACGAGACAAGCATCTGGGACATGAACGCGCCGGTTTCGACGCGCAGAGCCGCTTCGTCGCCGGCGGCGTCCTTCATGCGGGTGTGGACGCCGAGCGACTTCCCGGCGAACGCGTCGGGCACGAGCGCGAAACCGAACGCCTGGTGGGCGCCGCCAAAGCTGGCTTCGCGGTCCGGGTTCGCGAACGCCACGTACGCGCGCACGGTGCCGTTCGGGTAAGGGACGACCATCAGGTCGTACGCCAGACGCGGGCGCGTGGCGCCCGGGCGTTTCGGATCGTTCGCGGGAACGCGGTCCGCTTCGAGGCGGTTGACGAGCCCCTGAGCCGCGGCGACGAACGCGTCGACAGAAGCGGCCGAACGGTCGGCGGATTCGAGCACGGCGATCGGCTTCGCGTAATCGGCGAGTGTGATCGCGCGGACCCCGGCGAAACCGTTCGTACCGAGCCAATTCTGCAGCGCGGGATATTCGGCCTCGCGGAAATTCTCGACGCGGCGGAACGCGGTGTAGTTGCCGCCGCCGCGCACGCGGAGGTCGGCGAGCGGGATCGAGAGCGACGAAAGCGCGGGGTTCGTCTCGAGCTCGAGGTTTGCCGCTGGGAAAGCGTAGTCGAACGACTGCGTGTGATGGTGGTAAGGGATCGTGGAACCCGCGCCGTCGCCGTTGAAGATCACCGTGCGGCCGCCTTCGATCGCGTGGCGGACCATCGAACGGACCATACGCGGATCGCTCCCCTGCTGGGCCGGGCGCACGAGCGGGTGAACGTAGGCCTCAGAGCCGGGGCCGTCTTCGGTGAGAATGATGCCGAACGGGTTCGGCACGACGAGCGAGCCGTCGAAGCGCACCGGGATTTCGTTCAGCGGCATGTTCTCGACGCAGAGGAAGCAGTTGTCGGGATGGCCTTCGATCTTGGGGTGGAAGAGAGCGTGGACGACGCGGCGGATGAATTGCCGCAGGATGAGTGCGCCGGCGGCCTCGACCTTCGGAGCGCCTTCGCGCTTCCGGGC
This sequence comes from uncultured Planctomycetia bacterium, assembly GCA_964431835.1. Lineage (GTDB taxonomy): Bacteria > Omnitrophota > Gorgyraeia > 2-02-FULL-51-18 > 2-02-FULL-51-18 > CAYSKO01. The sequence continues at coordinate 48,461 of CAYSKO010000014.1, forward strand.
TTCGAGTCCTTCGGGCAGGGAGACCCTATACGGCCCGGCGCGGCGCACGACCGGCGTCTGGTCGCGGATGAAGCCGTTCGCGCGGTGTATCTCGTACGAAAGCTGGATCAGCTGGCCGAGATTGATCACGCCCATGCGGCGGAAAAGATTGGCCGTGAAAAGGCCGGCGGCCGCATAGCGTTCGGCACGGTCCGCGAGCGCCTTGACGATCCGGTAGGTGGCGCCTTCGCGGCGGAGCTTCGCGCGAAGCTGGGCTTCGCTGGCGAAGCGGGCACCGGCGGCGTAGCGGTTCATGATTTCTTCCTTCAGCCGCGCGCGCGCCGTAGCCTTTTCTTTGCCCTGCAACTCCGGCAGCGAGGGGCCGCTCAGGTTCACGTCGAGCTCGGCTTCGTTCCGGCTGCGCTGGACCGCGGCGATGATGCGCGGCGTCAGGCGCAGATCGCTGATCCCCGCTTCGGAAAGCACGCGGCGGATGATGCCGTGAAGATCGACGGCTTCGGCCGCGCTCCAACGAACCTTTTCCGCCGGGTCGGATTCGGTCTCGCTGCGCGCCCGGCGCGGGGCTGGACGGACAGGCGTGCGAGAGGACGCGGGTGACGCGGTCCCGGCGAACGAGGCGATGCGCTCGTTGACGCGGTCACGAAGGAGGTCGGCTATCTCGCGGATCGTGGCTTTACGCGTCGTCGGGACGGAAGCGGTGATCGCCGCGCCGGAAAGCTCGTAGGCGCCGTTCAAGAAATCGAGCGCTTCTTGATAGAGGGCCACGAGGGTCACCGCGTTCGCCGATCCCGGCGCCGGGCGGCCGCTACCCTTCGAAAGATCGGCGGCGCGGCGTTCGGCGGCAAGGTACGCGAAATCGGCAGCCTGGACGAACACCGTTCCCGCATCGGTGTAGGCGTCGTCGCGCAACTTTTCGGCGGTCTTGCGCGCCGCTTCGCCTTCGGCGATGCCGTCGAGCGCTTCGAGCGCGCGGTTGGCCGGGCCGAGCACGAGGTCGGTGAAATCGCCAGTGATCGTGCGCGCATCGGCGAGCGGCATACGCAGGACCATGCGTACGTTCGGCGTGCCGGAACCCGCCTTCTCGCGGGTCGCGTTCGCTTGCTGGAGGAGACGTTTGCGGGCGCTCGCCGCCTGGTCGAGCGAAGCTTGGGCCGCCGCGACCGCCTTCAGACGATCGGCCTTATTGGCGAGATATTTGCGGACCACGAGAACTGCTCCGCCGACGGCGGCCACTGCGACCGTGCCCGCGATCACGGGCCCGACGTAGGACTTCCTTTCGGCGGCCGGGGTCTGTTCGGTCGCAACCGGGCGTTGGCCGGGCTCGACCGGCGTGGGACGCGGACGGAAATCCGGAGCGGGACGCTCTACGGGTTCGACCGGACGTTCCTCGGGGCGATCCTTGGGTGCTGGACGCTCCTCGACGGGGCGAGGCCGCGCGCCGCCCTCGGGCAGCGCGAAGCGCACGCGCTTCACTTTGCGGGCCCACGCAAGTGGGTCGTTCTTGAAAAAGAAGTAAATGGAAGCCATTGCGGAAACGGATTCGGACAAGGGCGACATCCAGCCGAAGCCGGTGCGGCCGCGGCGGGTGGCGTTCGCGAGGCCCGGCCCTTGCGCGTACGGGTTCGGGTTCCGCGCGATGAAAGCTGTCATCGTGCGGATGTCCGCTTCCAGGCGGGCGATCGCGGCGTCATCGACACCTTCGGCGCGGTTGGCGCGGTAGTGCTCGACCATGGTCTTCAGCGCGAAGATCGCGCCGGCGGTCCATTCCGTCGAGATCATCGCCATATCGCGCGTGATATCACGGCCTTCGTACTTGTCGGTGAAGTCGACGCCTGCGACCTCACCCGTGCGTTTGCCGGTCTTTTCGTACGTGGACGTGCGGCCGGTCTTTTCGCGGATCGTCTCCCACATCGCCACCGACGTTCCGGCACCCCAGATCGCGTCGATCGTTTCGGGGCCGAAAGAGGAGATCGTCCACGTGCCCGCGGAGTCCGTTGCGAATTCTTTTTCCACTTCCCAGCGGTTACGAGTCGTGTTCCACTTGGCGCCCATGTAGAGCGTCTTTGTCGTGGGGTTCAGCATGCCGGCCTGCTCGGTCCACTTGCCTTCCGCGTCCTCGACGAACACGCGGCCGTTCTTTAGGAATTTGAGGATGTTCTCGGCGGCCGTCTTGTAGCGCTCTTCGCCGGTCACGTGGTAGGTCGCCAGAAGCGACGAGAACCCGCTGACGTTGTTCTCTGTGTTCACGTACTCGAAAGCGGCGTTGTCGTTGCGGTCCGTGGCTGGGTTGTACTGACGCATCGGACCGTAACGGAGGCCGCCGTTGCCGCGCTCGACGAGCTCGAGGAGGCCGCCGCCGAGGCGGTTCAGCTTCGTGACGATCGCGACGGGTGCGCGGCGGGCACCGCCATATTTGTCGATACGGCGCGCGAAGGCCATCGCCATCCATGCGTTCGGGCCGCCGTGCACGTTCCAAGCCTGCCAGCCCGCGTCCCATTCGCCGCTGGCTTTCGTGAAATTGAACATGCCGTGGCGGTCGGCGCCGAACGGCTCGAACGCGCGGCTGTTGTCGGCGTTCGGAACCGCATCCATCGTCATCGTGCCGTTCGTGCCGCTGGAGTAGATCGCGAAGATCTCGTCGGCTTCCGCGAGCGCGACGCGGGCGCGTTCGGTCGCGGCCCGGGCCTCGGCGGCGCGGCCGGCGCGCTGGTGTTCGGCGGCTAGCGCCGTCTGCTCTTCTTCGTATTCCATGAGGCCCCACAGCGCGAGCGACGAATCGTACAGGCCGACACCTTCTTCGATCATGCGGCGGTGCGCGGGGACGCGGGGGTCGGCGAACGTGACGCCGTTCGGGACGTGGAACGTGGCCGGCAGGCCACGCTGGCCGCCGCGGCTCTGTCCGCGCTGGTTCGAAATGAAACTGAAGACGTCACCGAGCGAGGTCCAGGCCGGCAGGCGGTTCTCGCGCGAGGCGCGCGGAACGAACTGCGCCAGGGCCCGGCTCGCCGCGTCCGGAAGAAGAGCGAGGAGGCCGGAGACGGCTCCCGCGCGGAGGAACGCGCGGCGCGAAACACCGCCTGAAGGATTCACCGGGCCGCTGTCTTCGCGGTTCATGCGGGCGCCCGCGGGCATCGCGCGCATGAGCTCGCTCACGCGCGTGCGGTCCGGGCTCCCCTGCTTCGTGTTCATCTCGAGGATCTCGAGGATCGGGAAGATGCGGCGCACGAGCTGACGCGCTTCGTTCGACTGGCCGTCGGTGATCGAAAGGCGTCCGATGGTTTCCGCCAGGCGTTCCATGGAAACGCGCACGCGCGTAGCCGTGTCGTTCGCCGTCTTAAATGCCGCTTTCGACGGATCGTCGGTCGCGTCCTTCAATTCGTCGGCGCGGCTAAGCTGGGCGCGTTCTTCCTGTGCGAACTTTTCGAGGAGCTGCCCGGCGACGCGGAAGTAGATGATCGAGCGCTGCGCGCGTTCCAGTTGGATCTCGGCGATGCGAGTTTTGTCGGTCGCGGTGCGGTCGGGAAGCCCGAGCAAAATCTCCTCGGCGCGGCCCAGAAGCTTGAACGACTGCTCGCCGGTCGCGGCCGCCTTCTCGGCGTCAGCGATAGCGGCCGGAACGCGGATCACGCGGCGCGAGGCGCGCTCCTCGGACACGGCGGCGGTGAATTCTTTCCAGAGCGCCGCGGATTCGGCGCGGTTCAAAGCCGCTTGGCGCGTGCCGACGCCCTTCACGAGCGGACGACTGTTGTCGGGAGTGCTGATCTGCGTGGACCATGCGGTGGCCTGCTGGAACGCCGCGTTCGCCGCGGCGAACGCTTTCGCACGGTCCGCGGAATCGGTGGCGGCGGCGT
>CAYSKO010000015.1:0-48086 GCA_964431835.1 uncultured Planctomycetia bacterium
TGCGCGTAGAGGCGCTTGAACGGCGTGTTCGCGTAAACTTTTCCGTTGGCGACGCTGTTCATCGCGCAGCCTCCGGCCAGCGCGAGGTCGGTCGCACAGGAGCGTTCGTGCGCGCGGCGCAGGACGTGAAAGAAAGCCTCTTCATACGCTTCTTGGACGGAAGCCGCGAGATCCTTATGCCGCTCGTCGATCGGCTCGTCGGGCTTTCTTGCGGGACCGAGAAGCCGCTCGAGCTCCGGCGAGAACGCGCGCCCGATGGACGGCTCGCCGTTCTCCCAAACCATCGACACGCCCGACGCGTGGTGGAGAAAATAGCGCAGGTCGAGCCGGAAGCGGCCGCGCGGCTCGAGGCGCAACACGCGGCGAAGTTCGCCCGTGCGCGAGGGGCGGCCGTACGGCGCAAGGCCCATCACTTTGTACTCGTCGCCGTACTTCGGAAAACCCAGATGCTGCGTGAGCGCGAGATAAAAGAGGCCGAGCGAATGAGGGAAATGAACTTCCTCGAGAACACGCAGTCGGGAGCCTTCCCCGACGCCCCACATCGTGCTGACAAAATCGCCGAAGCCGTCCACCGACACGACAGCCGCGCGCTCGAACGGCGAAACGAGGAAAGCACTCGCCAAATGCGCGCGGTGATGTTCGACGCGCCGTATTTGAGCGCGCCAGGGGCCGGGCACTTCTTTTTTTAGCGCCTCCTCGATCCCGCCGATCCGCGCCGCGTTCCGCGCGCGCGAGGCGACCTGGGACGGCGAAGGAAAGCGCGTGGCCGCGAACGCGATCTTGCGCCACAGGTTGGCGGACGGGTCGCGGTTGACCGCGACGCAATCCACGCCGCCGGGTCCGACGCCGGCGGCGGCCAAGCAATACCGGATAGCCTCCGACGGGAAACCGGCCCAGTGTTTGATCCTCCGGAAACGCTCTTCCTCGGCGGCGGCCACGAGCCGGCCGTCGAGGAGGATGCACGCGGAACTGTCGCCGTGATAGGCGTTGATCCCCAGGACGATCACGCCCTGCTCCTTCGGCGCTTCTCGGCCGTGCAGACCATGCTCCGCGCGAAAGGCCGCACGCGGCCCACGAACGAAAAACGGAGCACGTCGAACCCGCTTTCTTCGAGAAGCTTCCGGAGCGTCTTCACGCTGAAAAATTTCACGTGCCCTCCGTCCCACAGCGGATTGTAATGCACATCATGGCCGCCCGCTAACGCGATCGCCAGGTTTTTCCAATAGCCGTGGTACGGCGTCGTGACGACGAGCTTGCCGCCCTCCACGAGCAGCGAGGTAGCCGCTTCGAAGAGGTCCGCCGGCCTGTAAAGGTGTTCGATCACTTCGACGGCCACGACCGCGTCGAACCCGCCGCCCAGCTCGCGGACCGTTTGGGCGCCGATCTCCCCGCGGACGAACTTCACGTCGGGGTATGCGGTGCTCGCCACGGCGATCCCGCTCGGCGACGCGTCCGAGCCCACGACCCGATATCCGTCGGCGGCCAGCGCCCCGGAAAGGACGCCGTTGCCGCATCCCAGCTCGCAGACGCTGCGGACGCCCGCGTGGCGCTTCAATTCCTCCCGCACGCGGCGCGACAGCTGCTCCCCTTGCTCGCCGCTGGGGTTCGAAGCCGACCCGTACGCGTATTCCGGAACCCCGTTCCCGCTCACGACCCGCCTCCCGCGTGAATGCGCTTTTTCTCGCGGACGATCGCCCGCTGGAACCCGGCTTTCATCAAGCAGAACCTCAGGCCTTCGGGCCCGTCGAGCGCCCCCAACCGCCACACGTAACTATACAGAAAATAAAGCAGCGGACGCAGCGGAAGCCGGGCGGCGACGGCTTTGAGCGCCGCGCGTCGCTCGAGGGGATCGCTTGAGTCGACGCGTAAGCGCCGTGAGGCATTCTCGAGAGAGATCTCATACAGCGCCTCTTTCTCGGCGTATCTGGCCTGCCGTTCGTACCACGCCTCGAGATCTTTCAGGTTCTCGTCGATCAAATCGGCCCGCAGTTCGAGCGTGCGGCCTTCCACCTCCTGGGTTTCGGCGTGACCGCGGTTCACGTAGCGCACACGGCCTTTTCGGACGAGACGGACGACCCATGTCGGGTAGAGGCTGCTGTGCTTGAGCCATTTTCCCCACAGGTGAAAGCGGCGCTTCAACATGAACGCGGCGGCGGAATCGGGTGCTGCCGCCGTTTCGCGCGCGATCTCAGCGGCCAAATCCTCGGGGACGCGCTCGTCCGCGTCGAGGATTAGAACCCACTCGTGCTTGGTTGTAGCCTCGGAAAGCGCCCAGTTCCTCTGGTCCCCGAAACCCGTGAACGCGTGACGGACGAATCGCGCGCCGTATTCGCGGCTCACGCGTTCCGTGCCGTCCGAACTGAACGAATCGACCACGATGACGTCGTCGCACCAAGAAAGGCTCTGAAGGCACGCGGGCAGATTGATCTCTTCGTTCAGGGTGAAGACCATCGTCGAGACGTGGACGCTCACCGGACGACCTCCCGGTAGACGCGTTCCATGCGTTCGGCTACCGAATCCCATGTGTATGACGCGGCCAGCCGGAGGGCGGCTTCGGATAAGGCCGCGCGGACGGCCGGGTCGGCGACGATCGTACGCAGGGCCGCGGCCAGGGCTTCGGGGTTGCCATCGGCGACGATCCCCGCGGCCATCCGCTCGACTTCTTCCGCCAGGCCCACGCCCGGGGTCAACACCGCTGGACAGCCTTCGGCCATCGCCTCGAGAGCCGAATTGCCGAAGTTTTCGGAATGCGAAGGCAGCGCGAACGCCGCCGCGTGCGCGTAAAGCCAACGCTTGTCGTTCCCGTAGGACGGCCCGACGAAACGCACGCGGCTCTGCAGGCCGAGCTCGGCGGCCAGTCGCTCGAGGCGCGGGCGATAACCCTCTTCGTCGTTTCCGACGACCACGAGGTCCGCGGCGGGGACGAGCGCCATCGCGCGGACGAGCGTGTCGATCCCTTTCTTCCAGTTGATCCGGCCCAGGAAAAGCACGAACGGCCGGGCACCGGCGAGCGCCTTCACGGCCGGCGCGGCGGTGGGCGGAGGGCCCGACGCGATGTCCACTCCGTTCGGAACGAGGCGCACGAGCGGCAGGCGGAATCCGAAACGTCTCATTTCCTTTTCTTCCAAGTGGCTGGTCACGTGCACCGCCGAAGCGCGTTCGAGGTTGCGCCGCTCGACGAGCGCGATCCACGCCGATTTCACGAGGTGGCTCTTCCGCCGGACGAGGTCTTTCACCAGCATGCCTCGGGGCGCGACGACGCACGGGATGCCCGCTCGGGAGGAGGCGCGGCACGCGGCCGCTGTCGTCCAAACGAACGCGGCGTGCGCGTGTACCACGTCGTAGGAAGAGACGTTAGCGGTCAGGGCTCGCGCGAGGTCAGGCGACCAGTACAGTCTTGGAAAAGGGCTCGCGAAATAATGGACGCCCACGCCATCGATCGCCACCCTCTCCCCCCGCGGCACCCCTGAGACGCCGGAACCGTCCACGTCGGTCGTAAGCACGTCCACACGGTGGCCCCTCGCCGCGAGCGCCCGGCAAAGGCCGTGCACCGATTGGATGGTGCCGCCGTAACGGGTAGCAGGCAGATAGGTGGGAACTACGTGGAGGATGTTCAAGGGGAGGCTTTCCGGGTGATCATCGTTTTCAACCATTTCCGCAAGGAGACTTCGCGGCCGGACATCCTCGGAAGGACATATTTGTTGATGATCACGCAAAAGACGATGGACGACGCGAAGGTGGCGACGATTTCGATCAAGGAACCGCCAGCTTGCAGCATCGAGAGGCCCGGCAGCAACCAAAACACACTTCCCTGCCAGTCGCCGAGCCGCAACCGGTGCGCGGCACCCGCATCGATGTAACCGACAGCCGCGCCGAAGATCAGGAAACCGACGACGACGCAGACACGCCCGAAGTTGATGTAGAGCTCGAAGACCTGCCCCATGCCGACGCTCGTGCCTTCGGCGTATTCCACGCCTGTGTACTGGGTGACGTAATCGCCGCTTCCGCCGGCGACGGGCTTGTTCGGCCAAATGATTCGCGGGATGAATCCGACGGCGGCCTGGCGGAGCGTTTCGCCCCGGGCGAACGTTTCGTAGCCAGAGCCGATGTATTCCACGGCCTGGCCGACCTGGATGTTTTGGTTCAATCGGCTGTCCAGACGTATCAGGTGAGTCTCGTTCTGCGGGTCGTAGAATTCGAAATCTGTGAGGATACCGGCGACTTTTCTCAGTCGGTCTTCGAGTGTCCGCTTTTCGTACCATACGGCCTCGCGAAGCTCGTCGCGGTCGCGCAAATACGTGACGAAGAAGGAAAGCCCTAGGTACGCCGCAAGGATTGAAGCGAAATAGACCTTCCATTTGGGTCGGTAGAACGTGGATATGAAAGAGAGAATGATGATCATTGCGGAAACGCCGTAACCCAAGAAGCCTTGGTTGACCATCGTGAAGAGCGGGAAAACGAGAGCCAGCAAAAGCCACCGGATCATCCCTTTGCGGCGGTTTCGCCAAGAGTCCCAGGAAGCCAGGCATAGCCCGAGGATCATCAGCGACCAACCGGAAAAACCCAGCGTTGCGACGCTCGGAATGCTTTTGATGAACGGCAGCACGACGAAATAGAAAATGAAACCCGTGACGATGTACGCTCGAGGCAGCCGCGAGTCCGGGACGCGAGGCGGCGCCTGGGACCAAGATCTTTTCGACGCGGCGATGAGGAGCGGCGACGCGAGGATCGCGCCGACCGCGAACGCGACCATACCTATCGCGCTTTCGATGAAACCGGACAAGACGAACTCGGAATAGGCAGGGTAATACGAGGGGGCCATATAGCTGCACGCGCTGAAAAAATGGTTCACCGACAGGTTGGTCGCGTACGCGAGGGTGAGTCCGACGCTTTGGCCGCGGGCGGTCGGAGAGAATAAGCACAGCGCAGCGAAAGCCGCCGACCAGATCAATATCCAGAAACGGACGGTTTCGCTCATCGGGCCGACCTCTGACGGTTATCGATCGCATTCCAGCAGCTCGCGGCGAATTCGCGTGCAACGACCGACCAATCGTGAGGAGCTAACGACGATTGGATGCCACCGGCGATGTGCGCCAGCCCTTCGCGGTCTGCGTCGCACCTTGAGAGACGATCGAGGAACGCCTCGGGCGAGCGGATCGGGAGCACCCAGCCGCTCTCCCCCTCCTTCACGATGTCCGAGGCCGAACAGTTCGTGGTCGTCAACACGGGCAGGCCGGCGGCCAGCGCTTGTGCGAGGACGACTGCATAACCGTCTTGGAGCGTGGGGAACAGGAAAACGTCCGCCCAGGCGTATTGAGCGGGCAACGCGAATTGCTTTTGGAAGGGCACGAAATGCGCAGATGTCCGTGAGGCGACCGCGCGTGTTTCGGGCATGACGTACCCTACGAAGCGAAATTCGTATCGGCCGCCCGCGCGCCGCACGATCGACGAGTAGTCGAGCGCGCCTTTTTGGAAAGAAAAGTTTCCGACCGTGAGCACGCGCAAAGGCCGCCCCGAAAGGATTCTGGCGCGGCGCGCGGCTACGCCGGGATCTCCCTGACGAAAACATGAAAGATCCGTTCCCATCGACTGTAAAATAATTTTTTCGAGCGGGACACCGAGGCCGACGAAGGAGCGCCGGGCGAACGAGGACAGCACGAAGATCACTTCGGCGAGCGCGTATTCGCGCTCTTCGCGGGCGATCATCCACGGGCTCGGACGGTCGATGCGGTGCCCGACTCTCCGTTCTTCTTCTTCCAGGATATCGGACTGAACGCGAACGTGGGCGGAGCCGCGAACGATCGCCCGCAACTCGCCGCCACGGAGCGGCGCACGGAGCGCCTCTTCGGCGATTCCGCTAAAAAGATAGAGGACGTCCCATCGCTCGCCCCGTACGGCGGCGGCCGCCCAACGGCCGAACGTGCGGTGCAGCGCGGGTTCGGCGAGACGCCCCAGGCCGCCGAGCCGCACGCTGACTCTCGCGGCCAAGCCGTACGCCGCGAAACTGCGGACACGTTCACGCGGGAGGCCGAACGCTTCCGCGACACGAACTCTGTCGCTCGTAAAAATGCGTACGTCGTGTCCCTGCTTCAGAAGCTCTCGCGCTATGTCAAACGCATGGAAACGTCCGGGGACCACCATCGCGATCTTGAGGGGGCGGTCCATTTTTTTCATCCGGACACCATCGTCTTAAGGCGCGCCGCGTACGTGTTCCCGGGACGCGATATCCTCCCTAAGCCCGCCGAGGACAAGCGTGAGCGGAGCGGCGCGTCGGACAATAAAGAGCGCAGCTTCACGATCATCTGCTCTTCTGTCTTGAAATAAAGCGCGCAATCGCCCTCGTCCCCCAATATCTCGCGATGCTCCAGCGTGTCTTCGGCGAGCAAGCAGCCGCCGCAGGCCGGGACCTCGAAGCTCCTCATTGAGTGGCCGTCGCGATTGTCGCGGCGCACCAAACCCAGGCACACGCGCGAGGCCGATGCGGCCCGGCGGATCGTGACGGCGTCTGCGTATCCTCGGCCCAAACCCGCTGTGGCCGTGAAGCGCTCCCAATAGTCGCCGTAAAGCGCCAGCGAGAACCCGGCGGCCGCGACGGCTCCGAGAAGCGCCGCGCGGCCGGCGTCGGCTCCCCCGGCAAAGAAGACGTCCGCCTCATAACGCGTCCTTACGGCGGCCGGGGCGGCTTCCGGATAAAAAAACGAAGGGTCGTACGCGAACGGCAGGTAGTCCACGTTCGAACACCCGAGCCGGCGAAGATCGTCCAGGTTCGTACGGCGAGGAGAGAAAACACGGCGGTACGCGGGCAGGGCGTCGAGGAACCACGCCGCCCGGTGAGCGGGGTTCCACGGGTCGTCCGTCAGATAATTCAAAGTGAGGCAGCGCGCGCCGACGCTCTCGACCGCGGCGCGGTCCAGAGGGGCGATGCCCGTCGTCAGCACCACCGACGGACGTTCTTCCTCGCACAAAGCTTCGAACGTGCGGCTGAATTCCGACAAACGCACCGGCCGACGGCCCAGAATTCTCCAAAAGAAGTGCCTCTTCCACGCGGGCGCCTCCATCGCGGATCGGGCCTCGACGAACCGGGCATCGATACCGCCGTTCGCGGCGGCAGAAAGAAAAGATTCCCCCACGTTGGTGCCCCCTCGGTTACCCAGGATCACCATTTTCATCGCGGCCTGCCCGCGCGCCTGGCCGCCGCGTGCAAAAAAGGCCTGACCGCGGCGAACACGCCCAGCGGCACCGTTAACCCCGCGAACGTGACCGCCACGTACAACGCGCGGAGCGCGAGCTCCGAAACCCGTCCCAAGCCGTGCGGCACGACCGTGACGAACGGACGCATGCCTTTGCAGAAAGCGGCTGCGTAGCGCCACGACTGGACGCGGCGATATTCCACGATCCAGAAACCGTACGTGAATCCGATCCACTGCGACAGCACGCTCCGTTTCAAAGACGCCGCTTCCCGGGGGTCCACCTCGGCCGCGACGGCGGCGATGACGAGCGCCCCGATCCGGTGGAAAGGAAGGGTGACCTCGTCGCCGATGCGCACCGCCCTCCGCGGCCGGCTCGCGTAGCTGTCGACCTGTTGCCCAGGAACGCGGATACCCCTCCGCACCGCCACGGTCTCCGAAAGAAGCAGCGGCCGGCCGGCGGCGACGATGCGCGAAAACAAGTACATTTGGTACATCTCGCTACCGTCCCACGCTTCCGTGGCGAACGCCTGCGCGGGCTCCCTTTCGAGCACGACGCCGGAAACGAAGCTGACGTCCCTGAAGTGTCGGACCGCAGTGCGGGGACCGCCTCCCAGGAAGGTTCCGCCGCGCACACGGCGCGTTGGACGGCCTCCGTCGTATTCTTCATAATTGAAAATGGCGGCTCCGGGGCCGCGTTCGCATCGCCCGATCTCGTCCCGCATGGTTTGAAGTGCTTCGTCCTTCAGGGCGTCGTCGTTGCCCATCAGCAGGCAATACTTCCCCTGTGCCAAAGCGAGGCTCGCGCGTAAGTTCGCGTCATAGCGGACGTTCTTCTCGAGTCGGCGGTAGCGGTAGCACAGACACGACGACTCCAAAAAAGCGCGTACTTCCGCATCGCGGCCGTCGTTCGAGAAGTCGTCCGACACGCAGACCTCGAAATCGCGGAACGACTGGGCCTCGAGCGACCGCAGGCATTCGAGCAGAAACGGGGTACGGTTGTATTGCGGGATGCAGACCGAGAAATATGGGTTGTCCGCGCGCCTCTCAACGATCACGCCGGGCCTCCAGACGCGCGAGTACGGGCGCGAAAGTGTTTTCGTAGTTCCAATCGTCGATAACTTTGCGGCGGCCTCGCTCCCCCATCACCCGAACTTCCGCGGGATGATCGAGACACCAGCGGAGTGCGGTCGCCACGCTTTCCGCTGAACGCGGGTCGCAGGCGACTGCGTATCCGCCGTCTACGAATGATCGGCGCCAATCGGGCAGGTCGCTGACCAGGAGGGCAAGGCCCCGGCCTAGGTACTCGAACGCCTTGTTCGAAGCGCCGGCCATATGGCGGTGGTTCACGTTGCCGTCGTCCACCGGCATCAGGCTCAAGCCGACGTCGCACCTCCCGCACAGCACCAAAAATTCCTCGCGCGCGGCGGCGTCCAAGATTTCGACGCGTGCCGAAATACCCAGCTCGCGGGACCTTTTTTTGAGCTCCTCGGAATAGGTGCGGCCGCCCGTATCGTACCCGAGCGCGCAGAACGTTACCGCTTCCGGAAGGGACGCGATGGCGTCCAGAACGGCGATTGGCACGCATGCGGGCCCCAGCGAACCGTGGTAAAACACCTTCAAGGAGTCCGCGGCTAGCGGGACTCGGGGGGCACCGACTTCGTACCGCTCGGGGCAGTTCCACACGACGAGCGGGTCGGCGCAACCGGTCTCGGAAGAGAAGATTCGCGCTCGCTCGGCGTTCGGCAGAACGCAAAAATCCGCCCGACGCGCCAGCGTCCGGCGGAAGCCGGACAAAAACTTGGCGAACACCGAGCGTGCGGCGGTCGCGTCGGGTGCGTCGTGCTCGTGATAAAGGACCCGGGCGCCCGTCAGGCGACACAGAAGCGCCGCCGGGGTGGCCATCGGGTCCGAAGCGTAAACCCAGAGAGGGTGCGTCCACGCGCAAAGCAGGGCCGCCCTCACCGTGAACCAGAGGAAGTGCGCTTTTTGAAATAACCCCGGACCGCAGGCGGGGATCGTCACATGCCTCACGCCCTCCTTCGGCCGCATCGGAATATTTCGAGGGGACTGACCGTGAAACAGCAGCACGTCCCACCCGGCGTCCGCGAGGATGCGCGTGCCATGGACGATCGGCGGATATACGGCGGGGTCCGAATATTGAAGATAAAGGATGCGCGGTTTCATGCGGGCCGCCCTCTCCACAGCGCCTTGGCTTTCTCATAAGCGCGCCGTGAAATCGCCGCCGCCGCGAAGCGCCGCGCGAACGGTGCTTCGAGGATTTGTGCGGGCCGTCGGGCGAAGGACCGCAGGTAGCATCGGCGCGCGTCGGAATTCATTCCGAACCCGAAATACTTGTCGCCCAACGCGCGGTAATGGGCCGCGTAAATCCCCGGACGGGCGCGGCGCTTAGCCGTCACGCGCTCGGAATCTTTTTCCGTGGAAGCGAAATGTTCGTCGAGTATCCTGAAGAGCGACGACTCCTCGCTCCGGTCCATAGAGATCTTCGTGTGGAGGTTCTGCGCGTGAACGCGGTAGTCGGCCAGGGGCTCGGCGACAAAATATAACTCGTAAAAGCGCGCGATCCGTAGCGAGAGATACCAGTCTGAAAAGCTTAATCCCTCAGGGATCGGAAGTGCGCCTTCCCACACCTCCCGGCGGGCGATGACGGTCGGAGAGGGGACGAAATTGCATTTGAGGATATCCAGGTATTCGTCCCCCTTCCAGTCGCGACCTCCGTGCAGCCAGTCACCTCGCTCCTGCGTGACGCGGCCCTCCGAGTCGATTAATCGGGCGTCGCCATAGACCATGCCGACTTCCGGGTATTTTTCAAATTTTTCGATGGTCGTTTCCAGGAAGTGCGGCAGATAACGGTCGTCGGAATCGATCCGCGCCACGTACCGCCCTCTCGCGAGCGCGAACCCCTCGTTGATGGTCGCCACGTGCCCCAGGTTTCGCTTGTGAAAATACGCGCGCACTCGTGGGTCTGTCCGCCGCCGGATCACATCCTGGCTTCCGTCGCTCGACCCATCGTCCACCACGACGAGCTCCAAGTCGAACCCTCCCCGCAACGAAAGCACCGAATCGAGACACTCTCCGAGGTAGCGGGAATAATTGTAGGACGGCACGACGAAGCTTACCAGCGGCGCGCTCATGACCGACCTCCGGTTGCGCTGGCGTACACGGCGACCATCTCCGCGGCGGTTTCGCTCATGCGCTTCGGTGGACGAACGCCGGCGCGGAGCGCTTCCAAGCGCGTCGGTTCCGACGAAAGGAACTCGAGCTCCTTGGCCCATGCGGCCGGCGAATGCGCCGGGCTCACGAGCCGCCCGTCCACGTCGTGCCGGACGAGCTCCGAGACGCCGCCCAGACGCGAGCCGGCCACAGGCACGCCGGCGGCGAACGCCTCGAGGACGGTGAGCGGCCCGGTCTCGAGCCACTGTGAAGGGACTGCCAAGAGGTCGTATCCGGCGAGGGCGGGGGCGACCGCGGAAGACGGCAGGGGCTCCGGAAAAGCGACGCGGGCGTCGCGAGCAGCCAAACTCTGGAGCTCCCGGCGGAAGACCTCTCCAAGGACGCCCTGCGCCACGCCGTAGACGTCGAGGCGGGCGTCGAGCCTTGGAGCGGAACCGAACGCCTTCACGAGGACGTCCACACCCTTCGAGCGCTCGAACCTTCCAAAAAAAGCGACGCGCAGCGGCCCCGGCGCGCGCGGCCCTCGCGGCGGCACCGGCACGCCCGTCAAACCCTGGCGGGAGAACACGAGTTTTTTTTCGGGCACGCCGTTCGCGAGTAGCAGGCGGCGGACCCATTCGCACACGGCCACGACGGCGTCCGCTTCGAGCAGCATTGCGCGTGCGGCGCTTTGGCGGCGCGCCACCAGCCCTCCCATCCGGATCGCGGTCGCCGCGCGGCCCGCTGGAAGCCGATCCGCGAATGCCGCGCACAACGGAGCCGGAAGCAAAGAGAGCGCGGCGGCCGCCGGGCGAACGAGGCCTCGCGCGTGGAGCGCGCACGCGGCGCACCGGCGCGGCGTGAGTCGTCCGTCGCAGACCTTGCGGCCCCAGCGCATCAAGGTGCCACGCTGGCACGTGACGGTCGGGGTATGGTAGGTGAACACGGTCGCGATGCGGCGCGAACGCGCCGCCCGGAATGTGCGCAGCGAGACCGCGCTCGTGAACGCGTGGAAATGCACGACGTCTGGCTTCGTCCGGTCGAGCACCGAGGCGAACACCGCCGCGGACGCTTCGTCGCCCTCGCCGTAGAGGGTCTCGAGCGTGGCCGGAACGTGGCGGAAACGGAACACCGGCGCTCCCTCTTCGGCGTACTCGGCGTCGCGGTCCCATGGCGCAGCCACAGCCGATTCGACGCCCAGCGACCGAAGCTCACTCACGAGACCGCGAACAAAGATTTCGGTTCCCCCGATCGAATCCGGCGGATAACAATAAGGTACGTGAAGGACCTTCATCGGACCACCGAAGCGAAAAGCGTCGTGCCGGGCGGCGTGCCCGACCGAGGAGTCACAGCGGCGGTTTTCTTCAAATAAACGTCCCGCAGGGAGCGGAACGCCCCAAACCGCCGCAAAAAAAGCCACGCCGCGGCGGCGGGCCGGAAGGACATGATCTGCCGCTTCTTTAACTCGCCCGGCGTCCACACTCCGAGCACTTCGACTTCTGCGCCGGGAAGACCCGCCCGAGCGAAGCACGCCTTTAGCGTTTCGGGCGTGAAATAGTGCAGGTGCTCCGCCCACCGACGAAGCGCCGGCGCGGCATTTCCGAGCACTGCGAACAAACCGAAGTTCGGGGTCGAGACGAAGAGGTGTCCGCCCGGAGCCAGCATGCCGGCGCAAACCTTCAGGAAATCGGCTGGCCGGCGCACGTGCTCGATGATTTCGAACGCGAAGACAAAATCGAAGCGATTCGGCGAGAAGATCACCGGTGCGTCTTCGACGGCGCCTTGCACCACGTCCAAACCTGCGGCGCGCGCCAGGCGAACCGCGTCGGCGTTCAAATCCAGGCCGCGGACTTCGGCGCCGGCGTCCCGGCACGCCTGTAGCAAACGTCCAGGCCCGCAGCCCATTTCGAGCACGCGCTTTCCTTGGAGGCCTCCGGCGCTTTCGCCGGCGATGCGGAGTGCGCGTTGGTAAGGGCCGTCGGTTTCGCCGTACCAGCCTTCGATCGTCCGCATAAGAGCCGGGACGTCGTCGGTCGAATAATAGGCGCCGTAAATCGCGCCGAGCGCCTCGTCTGAAAGCGCGGGGTTCAGGTAAGCGTGGCCGCAACCCGAACAGGTCACCACGCGGCCGCCGTCGAACCGCGCCGCGGCGGGTCGGAATAGGGGATCTCCGCAGACGGGACAAGGGATCGTCGTCACAGCCATCGCCTTCCTTCGTTGCGCCCCGCTTCGCGGATGCCCCCGCAAAGCCCCCAAAAAAAAGCGAACACGTTCGCCGGAGCGGATAAATCGGTCAAAGCGCGCCGATGCAGGACGCGGCCTCGGAATTCCGACCACACGTGTGCGAGTCGCTCGGCCGCCGGAAGCCGCAGACGGGCGAGCCGGTAGCCGACGTTGAACGCGTGTTTCACCATGAAAGTCGGCCCCTTATTTTCGCTCCGGCAGCCGCCGGTCTTCGCCTTCAGATGCACCAGGGCCGCCTCGGGCACGTACCGTATTTCGCCGCCGACGGTCCGCCGCACGCGGAAGCCGAACTCCTCGTCTTCGCCGGCGAGCACGCCGCCGCGGAACGTCTCGTCGAATCCGCCGGCGGCCAAGATCGTCCCGCGCCGGAAGGACATGTTACAGCCGCCGGCCCAACGCGCCGGGTAAGCGAAGTCCACGTCGAAACGCATCTTGAGCGCGGCTTCCAGCGCGCGCACCTCCTTTTCGCCCACGTCAGCCCGGCCTAAAAGCGGTTTCCCCGGGGCCTTGACCGGCCCGGTCACGCCGCGGGTCCGCGGGTCCGCGTAGGCGCGCAGGTGCGCGGCGACGAACCCCTCCTCCGGCGCGACGTCGTCGTCGACGTACAGCACCACCCAGCCGCGCGCGGCACGCGCGCCGTCGTTCCGGGCGCGGGGCAGATTCGCATAATCGACGCGGATCCAGCGGAACCGGTCTTTCTCCGAAGATAGGTACCGTTCGGTCTCCGGCTCGTGCCGGCGCGTCTGGTCGACCACGATCAACTCGAAATCCTCGGCCGTTTCCCCTTGGAGGAAATAGCGAACGGTGTCGACCAACGGTTCTTCGCGGTTCAGCGTCGCGATCACCACCGTGACGGCCGGCGCGGCCGTCACGGGCGCACGAGCCTCGAGGCGAGCGCGCGGCCGTTCAGCATGCAGAAACGGAGGATCGTCGAGACGCCGTCGACCTCGTCCGGCCCCGCGGCGGTACCGGTCGGAAGAGCCAGCACTCGGGCCGCTACGGCTTCCGTCACCGGCAGCCGCGCCGCTGCGTCGGGGTCCAGCGTACGATAGGGTTCCATGCGATGGCAGCCGGGGTAAAAATAGCGGCGGACGTGGATATTCTCGGCCCAAAGCGCTTTTTGTAGCGCATCGCGGGAGACGCCAGCGCCGGGGTCTACCTCCACGATAACGTAGTGGAAGTTATTTTTCTCGCGGCGGTCGTATTCGATCACTCGGAGCCCCGGCAGGCCTTCGAGGTTCGCGCGGTAGCGATCGTAGTTGCGCTCGTTCACCGCCACGAACGTGTCGAGCGACTCGAGGCTCGTGAGCCCCATGGCCGCGGACGCCTCCGACATCTTACCGTTCGTGCCCACGTAAACGACGTCGTCGTAGCCGGCAAAACCGAAGTTCTTCATGAGTCGTATCTTGGCCGCGAGCGCGTCGTCGTTCGTCGCGATCAGACCGCCCTCGAAGGCGTTGACCACTTTGGTGGCATGGAAGCTGAACACCTCGGCGTCGCCGAAGCCGCCGACCGGACGGCCGCGGTACGTGCAACCAAAGGCGTGCGCGGCGTCAAAGAGGAGTTTGAGGCCGTGACGCCGCGCGACGTCCGCCAGGGCCTCCGCGTCGCAGGGACGGCCCCATAGGTGGACGCCCACAATGCCCGTCGTCTTCGGACCGATCAGTTTTTCGACCGCCGCGGGGTCCAAGTTGAACGTCACGGGGTCCACGTCGCAGAACACGGGACGGATCGCCTGCCACTGCAGCGCGTGCGCGGTGGCAACGAACGTCATCGCGGGGACAATCACTTCCCCTTCCATCCCTAACGCGCGCACGGCGATTTCGAGCGCGACCGTCGCGTTGCACGCGGCCACGCAGTGCTTCACGCGCAGGCGCGCGGCGGTCTTCTCTTCGAGCTCGCGCACGAAAGGCCCCGCGTTCGTAAGCCAGCGTTCGTCGAGCATCCGATTGAACCGCTCGAAGAGCCTCGCGCGGTCGCCCACATTCGGGCGGCCCACGTGGAGCGGCGCCTCGAACCAGGGGCGTCCGCCGAGGATGGCTAGGTCTTCCAGTTTCGCCAGTTTCTTCATTCTATTTTCCTCACGACCTGCGCCGGCACTCCGTAAACCACCACGCCGGCCGGGACGTCCTTCAGCACCACCGCGCCCGCGCCGACCACCGAGCCGTCTCCGATCGAAACGCCGTCTTTGACGACCGCGCCGATGCCGATCCACGCGCCTCTGCCTACGTGGACACGCCCCCCCAGGCACGCCGAGGGACCCACGTGGCAGCCGTCCTCCAGAACACAGTCGTGGTCGACCGAAGCGCACGTGTTCACGACCACGCACTCCCCGATCCGGGAACCCGGATTCACAATGGCTCCCGCAGCGGCAAGCGTACCCGCGCCCAAAGAAACCCCGGCGGCGATCGTCGCCTTCGGATGGACGATCGAAACGAGCTGAAAGCCTTTTTCGCGCGCCTGCGCCGCCAAGCGGGTCCGCGCCGCGCAGTCCCCCACCGCGATGAATAGGCGCTTTACACCCTTCGCGAGGAGCCCGTCCAGGCATTCGCGGCCGCCAAGAACCTCGGCGCCTTCGAAGGCCTCGCCGCGGCGGGATGGGTTTACGTCGTCCACGAACCCCGCCACATCGAAGGTACGGGAGGCGCGCGCCGCGTCGGCGGCCACCTTGGCATGTCCAGAAGCTCCCCAAATCACTATTTTTTTCATCGGTTCCTCCAATCGCGGTTGAAGCGCGAAAGGTTTTCGGCGGCCATGGGCCCGAAGAACCCGGCGACCCAGCGGAACGCGTTGCTCCGGCCGGCGAATGATGGACGGCCTAAGCTAGCCGCAGCCTCATAGGCCTTGCGCGCATCCCCTGGCTTGCCCAGCTGATAAAGGTTCGAGGCGGCCCGCGCCGCGGCATCGGCCACCGCCACAGCGTACCGCTCGCGCACGGCCGGCGGCGCCATCTTGAGCGATTCGACCATCGACGTCCAGCATGCCGCAGAATTGTCGCCGGCGTGACTGTGGCTTGCCTCTCTCCACATGCACCTAACGAGTGATTCATCCACCACCGCGTACGTTGCGTCCGCCGCGGCCAAGCGCAGATGGAAATCGAAGTCCTCCGACTGCGGCATCACGTCGCGGGTACGGTAACCGCCGGCCTCGAGCGCCTTCTCTCGGCGCACGGTGGCCGACGCCGGGAGGATGCTAGAAGAAAGCGCGAAGCGGACCAGGTCGGGGTCTTCTTCAAGTTTTTTGAAACCCATGATGCGGTCGCTCAGCACGCCGTGCATTTCGTAGCACACCTCGGTGAGCACCATGTCGGGACGGCCGCGGTCGATGGCATCCCACACCTTGCCACCCCAGGACGGAAGTAGAAGGTCATCGGCATCGTGAAAATGCACGTAGTCGCAGCGCGTCTCCCCCAGCAGGACGTTCCGGCCGTAGCCTGGACCGCCGTTCTTTCCGCTACGCACCACACGGCACAGGCCCGCGAATCTCCCAAGGTGCCGTTCAGCCGGGTCGTACGACGCGTCGTCGTACACAAGAATCTCGTCGGGCGCAGATGTCTGCGCGGCGACCGTTTCCAGAGACCGGACCAAAAGATCCCCTTCGTCGTGGTACGTAATAAGCACCGCCAGCGACGGGCGACTCATACGACGTCTCTCCGGACCGCGAGGTAATTTTCTTTCGTGTCCACGATACCCGACGGGCGTAGAATCCGTTTCACACGGTAGCCAGCTTCTTCGAGCGGCCGGACCGCGTCCGGTGAAAGGATCCGCCCGTCCCTGTCGCAGTCGGTTTCGAACGCAATCGCTTTGGGCGGTTTCTCGCGCAAGAGCCTGCGGGCCCCCCCGAATAGATCGGCCTCGCCGCCTTCGACGTCGATCTTCATGAGCGTGGGTGGCTCGACGCCGAGTTCGAAGACCATCCGGTCCGCGGTCTCGATTTTCACTTCGAAGCGGCGGCAACCATCGGCCGGCCGCAGGCTCGAAAGCCCGGTATTCGCGTCGGGCCCCCGGAAAAAACCAGCTGTCCCGGACGACGCTCCGAGCGCGAGGGCGTGAAGACGGACATTACCCTGGTTCAGCGAAAGGTTGTGCTCGAGCGCGGCGGTCGTAACCGGATCAGGCTCGAAGCAGTGGACAGCTTTTACGTCCGCGCGCTCGAGGGCCAGCAGCGTGAAACAGCCAATGTGAGCGCCGACGTCCCACAGGACCTCTTCACCTCTTGCCGACGCGAAAAGTGCATCGAACATTTCTTTTTCATAGGACCCTTTCGTCCAAATCTCACGCTGAAGCAAGTCCCGCTCGTCGAGCGTGATCCTGGACCGGCTTCCGTAGGGCACTTGGAGCCGCGCGTATCCAGAAAGACGACGGGCCCATCCGACGAAACGGATCTTCATGGGATGATCGGGTCCAAGCGCGTAACCCGTCAAAAGCGCGGAATAGAGAGGCCCGTGCGCTTTCACGGACAAACGCGTCACGATACGCCTCCCAGCGCGAGCGCCAAAAGGGAGCGAGCGCCTCGGCCAACGCGTTTTCCAGCGCGAATTCGTCGGCGGGGTCCACGAGGCGGCCGAGTGCGCCCTCTCGCAGGGCGTCTACGCTGCCGTCCCGGTTCCCAGCTACCACGGGCAAGCCCGTCGCGGCGGCCTCGAGAAAGACGATCCCGAAGCCCTCACCCACGCTCGGCATCGCAAACGCGTCGGCAGCGCGGTAGTAGTCGGGGAGCTCGGTTTCCTTCACGGCCCCGGCGAACGTGACCCGCTCGGCGGCGCCCGACTCCCGGGCGATACACTCGAGCCTGGCGCGGTCGTCCCCGTCGCCCACCACGAGATACGCGACGTCGTGACCCGCAGCCGCGAGACGGGGCAGGACGCGGATCACCCGGTCGTGCCCTTTGTAGCGTTCCGCAGCGGAAAACCGCCCCACGGTCAGGATCACTTTTTTTCCTTCCAGGCCGTGCCGGGCGAGCACGTGCGCGGCTTTCGGTCCTGGTGAAAAGCCTTCGCGGACCGTGTCCGGCAACACCTTCACGCGCTCGGGCGCGATACGCGACCACTCGAGGAGCTTTCCGCGCGTGAAACGGCTCACGGCCGTCACCAATCGAGATCCTTCGATTGCCGCGCGGATCGACGAACCGGGCCTGCGCCACACTTCGATCCCGTGCGTGTGTGTCCAAAGCGGAACACCGGCGCGCGCGGCGGCCCAGCTCCCCAGAGTAGCCATGTTCGCGTGACCGCAAAGGACGAGCGACGGCCGGCGGCGTGCCTCACGCAGAGCGGCCAGCGCGTAAGCGGCGCGGCTGGATCTCGGCGCGCGCTGCGCAACCCCGCTTGGAACACCGGCGCCGGCCGATCCGCTCCGCACGAGCACGGTGACCCCGTCCACGCCGGGGGCCGCCGCAAGCGCGGCGGCCAGGTCACGGTTGGCCTGCGCGATGCCGCCGGGAGCGCCGTACGCTTCCGTCGCGAGAAAAAGGATGTTCACGCAGCCTCCTTCCAGCGTCCGAGCACCGAATACGCCCAGCGTCTCGACCAATGGCAGCGTCCGGAGGCCAAGAGGGGCTTTTTTCTCCATTCCTGCGCGGACCCCTTTTCGAGCCAGCCCGCGAGCGGCACCGTGAAACCCGTCTTCGGCCTCGGACGCGTTCCGACGGCGCGCGGCGTCCGTGGCATCGCCGCGAGCCACGCCTTTCCGGAACGGCCCAGCCGCATGGCGTGCGGGCCCGCCGCCTTCAAAAGCGCGGCGTCCGCGAACGGCGTACGGATTTCGAGCGAGTGCGCCATCCCCGCCCAATCGGCATCGCGGAAAAGTTGATTCCTCATGTACCAGCATGATTCGAGTGCGGCGACACGGCCGTGCGGGCTCGCTGGACCGTCCACGAGCGAAGCGCGTAGCCGCGCTTCGAGCCCGAGCCGCTCCAAACCCTGACGGGCGGCGGCGCGGCCCATGAGCGCTTCAAGCTCCCAGGGCATGAAGAGCCCGCGGCGCAGCCAATAAGCCCCGGCGTATCCGCCGGGCATCCCGAGAAGCCCCGCGGCCTTGGGAGACAGTCCGGCGGCTTGTGCGGCGCGGCCCAGAAAACGCGGCCTCGCGGGAACCGCGCCCCAGCGCGGCACGTCCGAAAACGACGGGTACCCGCCCCACAACTCGTCGGCGCCTAGGCCCGTCAGCGCGGCCTTCCATCCCGATTCCGCGGCGGCCTTACTCACGAAATAGACGTTGAGGCCGTCGATCGAAGGCTGGTCCATCGCTCCGAAGAAACGTCCGATCTCCGCTTCGAATTCGGCGCGCGCCACCATCCGCACGCGATGTTTGAGACCGAGCGCCGCCGCGGTGCGTGATGCTTCCGGTGCTTCGTCAAGCGGCGTGCCGACAAATTCCTCAAACCCAAGCGTCAACGCTTCGGCTTTCATCCCCTGTTCGACCGCGAGCACGGCGAGGGTCGACGAATCAATTCCGGCGGAAAGGAACACGCCCACCGGAACGTCAGCCACGAAATGATGCCGCAGCGAGTCCCTCACCGCTTCGGCCGCGGCCTCCGCGTCAGCGGGCCTCCGTTCGGATTCCGCCAGAACGCCCGCCACGGAAAAATACCGCGACGGTTCGCTGGGGCCGCACGACTCAACGGCGACCGTCGCGCCGGCGGGCACCTGACGGATCTCCCGGAATGGCGTGAAGGGCTCGGGCACGCTCCCTAGAAGCAGGAACCCCGCGTCCCCGGCCGGTTCGGTCGCCTTCGACACCGAACGCGACCGAAGGAGTGCCTTCACCTGCGACGCCGCGCGGAGCGTCCATCCGTCGTCCGCGTAATAAAGCGGCTTGATACCGTAGGGGTCCCGCGCCAAGAGCAACCTGCGTCGACGGCCGTCCCAGAGCGCGAACGCGAACATCCCTCTCAACTCTCCGACCATCGCGTCGCCATTTTCTTCGTAGAGGTGAAGGAGGACCTCAGTGTCCGACTGCGTCCGGAACCGCCGGCCCGAGGCTTCCAAGCGCGCCCGGATCGCGCGCCAATTGTAAATCTCGCCGTTGAAGGAAACCACCAACGAGCCGTCTGCCGACGCCATCGGCTGAGCCCCGGACTCGGACAGGTCGATGATCGAGAGCCTACGGTGCGCGAGCGCCGCGCGGCCGTCCCCGGAAACCCATTCGCCGCGCCCGTCCGGTCCGCGGCGCGCCATTGCTTCGGACACTGCGCCCAAATCCTCCCGGTCAACCCCGGGGGCCGCGTAATGGTACGCGAAAAAAGCCGCGATGCCGCACATATCAGGAGGCCGTCAATTCCCAATGCTTCCGGAACACGCCGTTTCGCGCGATCAGCTCGTCGAAGCGGCCTTCTTCGACGACGCGTCCGGCGTCCATCACGACGATATGGTCGGCGCTGCGCACTGTTGAAAGCCGGTGCGCGATCACGATCAGCGTCCGTCCGCTACGCAGCTCTTCGAGCGATTTCTGCACGGCGCGCTCGGTCTCGTTGTCGAGCGAGCTCGTGGCCTCATCGAAAATGAACACGTCGGGGTCCTTCAGGATCGCGCGGGCGATCGCAATCCGCTGGCGCTCGCCGCCCGAAAGTCTCACCCCGCGGTCCCCAACGACGGTCTCATAGCCCTCGGGAAGCGAAAGGATGAACGGCAGGATCGCCGCGCTCTCGGCAGCGCGATCGACCGCCTCCTGAGGCGCCTGCGCACGAAGGCCGTACGTGATGTTTTCGCGGATCGTCGCGTTCAACACGGACGCCTGCTGGTCCACGGCCGCGAAGCGAAGGCGGAGCGAAGCCAGGTCGTAGTCGGCGATGGGTCGGCCGTCCACCAGGATCGCACCGGCATCGGGGTCGTAGAACCGTAGGAGAAGGCTGGTGAGTGTGGTCTTACCGGCGCCCGTCGCGCCTACGACCGCGGTCATCTTGCCCTTGGGGAACCGCGCGTTCAGGCCTCGCAACACCGGCGCCGATCCGTAAGAGAAAACCACGTTCTTGAACTCGATGCCCTCGCGCAGCGCTTCGAATTTCACGTTTCCTCCGCGGACGAACGACTTACCCGCGTCGTCGAAGATCTCCAGTACGCGTCGCATCGCCGCCGACGAACGCGTCGACGCTACGAAGCTCGAACCGGCGCCCATTATCGCGCCCGAGAATCGGCGCAGGGCGATGAAGAACGCCACAAAAAACGCCACCTCTTCGCCTGCTCCTTCCTTCAGATAGAAAAAACTGCTGGCGGCCACCAGGAGAGCCGTCCCGAGACTCACCACCACGTCTTGTGCATGGGGGGCGAAAAAAATCTTCTTCGTGATGCTGTGTACCGCCGCTCGGCTGGATTGGCTCACCTTCCGGAATCGGCGCAGCTCCTCGGCCTCGTTAACCGACGACTGAATCAACGAAAGGTTTGTGAGTGCGTCCAGCAACGAGGAGCTCATGCGTTGATCAAGTTCGAGCTTCCTTCCCGATGACGCGATAATCCGCCGCGAGATCCAGCGCACAAGCAGGTACATCGGAGGAAGGATCGCCATCGCGCAGAGCGTCATCTTCCAGGATACGAAGATCATCATTCCCAGATACACGGCCGCGAGCAGCAGGTTCATGAGGACGCTATGGGTCAAATGGAAAACTTCGCAGGCGATGATCACCTGCTGGCCGGCCCATTCGCAGAGTTCGCCAATCTTGCGCGAATCCACGTACCGTTTCCCGAAACTCAGGTACCGTTCAAAGAGCCGGCTGCGGAGCTCGTGCTCCGCGTGACGATTGAGACGCGACAGGAGGATCTCGCTCGCGAACATGAAAAGATGCTTCATCACCGTCGCGGCCAGGATGCTCGCCAAAAGCACCATCAGGACCACGCGGAACCGCACGCTCGGAAGACTGCCCAGGAACTCGCCCAGGACCGGTATGTGCTTGGCGAGCGAATAGTCTCCTTTCTTGAAGAGGGCGTCGAGGAGCGGAATCACCAGACCCAGACTCGCACCCTCGAAAAGGGTCGAGAGCGTCAGCAACGCGACCGAGTAGAGCATCGTGCCCATACTCACGCCGGACCGCCTCATGAACCGCATGAAGAGGAAGAGGGTCGAGACCATGGGCGGAGGAACGGATGGGATCATTTTCTCTGAGTCTCTATAAAATAATTAATAATACTAATAAAAACAATGTGCAATTAAGCCCAGCCGGCCAAAAAAAAGGAGCTTTCGGACCTGTTTTCTAAGTGTGCGCCTTTCGGTCGAGCGACTCGAGATCGGCGTCCACCATGAGACGTACCAATTGCTTGAACGTGGTCTTCGGTTTCCAGCCGAGCGTGCGCCGCGCCTTCGAGTAGTCGCCTTTCAGCACGTTCACTTCGATGGGCCTGAAATAGCGCTTATCGATCCGCACGTACCTCTTCCAGTCGAGCTTCGCGTAATCGAAGGCCTCTTGGACGAATTCCTTCACGGTGTGCGCCTCGCCAGTGGCGATCACGAAATCGTCGGCCTTCTTCTGTTGCAGCATGAGCCACATCGCCTCGACGTAGTCCTTCGCGTATCCCCAGTCGCGCTTCGCGTCCAAGTTGCCGAGCACGAGGCGGTCCTGCAAGCCTCGCTTGATGCGGGCGACCGCGCGTGTCACCTTGCGCGTCACGAACATCTCGCCGCGGCGCGGCGACTCGTGGTTGAAGAGGATGCCGTTACAGGCGAATATGCCGTGGCTTTCGCGGTAATTTACTGTCGTCCAGTAAGCGAAGAGCTTGGCCACCGCGTACGGGCTCACCGGCTGGAACGGCGTGGTCTCCGTCTGCGGGGTCTTTTCGGCGCGGCCGTAAAGCTCGCTCGACGACGCCTGATAGAATCGGGTCTTGATTCCCGAGTCGACGATGGCCTCGAGCACACGCAGCGTCCCCAGCGCCGTGACGTCGGCCGTATAGTCTGGAATCTCGAAACTCACCTTCACGTGGCTTTGAGCGGCCAGGTTGTAGATCTCGTCAGGCCGGACGGTTCTCAGGATCCGGTTGATCGAACTCGCGTCGGTCATGTCGCCGTAGACGAGATTCAGGCGTTTACCCACCACCCAGGGCTCCTCATAGATGGAGTCGATGCGCGCGGTGTTGATGGAGCTCGAGCGGCGGATCACGCCGTAAACTTTATATCCTTTGTCGAGCAAGAACTCCGCCAGGTACGACCCGTCCTGCCCGGTGATGCCCGTAATGAGCGCTTTCTTCATGCGACTTCGGCTTTCTTTCCCGCTTTCGCGTAATAACTCTTGTAGCTTTGGTAGTATTTGTACCGGCCGCCCGTGGCCGCGTAGTCGACCTTGTTCACGACGATTCCGATGAACGAATGGCCGATCGAATCGAATTTTTCCTTCACCTGCTGTACGGTCTTCTTATGCACCATCCCCGAGCCACACACGAGCACGCCGCTATGGACGTGCTTGGCGATGATGAGCCCGTCCGGGATAAAGAGAACCGGCGGCACATCGATTACGACGCGGTCGAAATGCTGCTCCGCGTATTCCAGAAGCTGCTTGAAACGGTCGGAAGCCACGAGCTCGGAAGGGTTCGGCGTCTGGTTGCCGGCCGAGATCATCTTGAGCGTGCTGCCTTCGATGTCCCGGACGATCTCCTCCATGGTCGCTTGTCCGATCAGGTAGTCGCTCAAGCCCTTCTCGTTCCGCGTTCCCACGTAATTGTGCGCGAAAGGGCGCCTCATGTCCGCGTCGATCAGGAGAATTTTTCGGCCGAGCGTCGTAAGGGAAAGGGACAGGAGCACCGACACCGTGGTCTTTCCTTCGTCGGGGATGCAACTCGTCAGCATGATTCGGCGAGACTTCTCGTAGGGCATCGAAAAAAGGATGTGTGTGCGCACGCTCGCGATCGCGTCGGAAAGAATCGGGTCCGTCTTCAGTGCGTCCACGAGCGACACGGCCTTCCGCTTCAATTCGATCGATTTTTTCTTCATCTTCGAGAACCCCTCAAGAAGAGGGATGTTTCCCAAGAACGGGAGCGGGACGTTTTTGAAATCGCGGTCGCTTCGGATCTTCTGGTTCATGCGCTCGAATCCGATCACGAGGGCCACACCCGCCATGAGGCCCATGATCGTGTGTATCAGGATCCCCCGCGGACGATTCGGCGAGGACGGGATCCCCGGAGGATAAGCCTCTTCCAGTATCTTCACGTTGCTGATTCGGCTTTCGCCACCGAGCGTGGCGCGGATGTTGCTCAAGATCCGGCGCGTGCGTTCCTTGAGTTCGTTTTCCACGTACTGCAGGCGCTCCTGCAAGTCGCGAACATTCGGATGATTCGGCTTGTAACGCTGGGACATCTCGCTGATCCGGGATTGGATCTCGAGCTTCTCGTTGCGCAGCCTTTGAATAACCGGATCGTTCGTGATCGCCGACAGCGACTCGGCATATTCCTTCTTGTTGAACTGTTTCACCTGCTCCATCGAGCCGGCCTGCTGGATCAGCTCAACATCCTTGGAATCCATATCCTCCTCGGGAATGAGCTTCAGGATCTGCTCGCCGATAAAAAGCTGCTCACGGTTTCCCTCGCGGACGTAGACTTCGGCGAATTTGTTGGCGATCTTCGCCGCCCATTCGGGATCGCGCTGGGTCACCGAAAGGGCGATGATGCGCGTCTTGGGAAGGCGGCGCGCGGTGATGGCGTACGGAGGGATCGGCTCCAGTTCCTTCGCCACGATCGCGGCGACCTTGCGTCCGGTGAGGATCGCAAGCTGAGTTCCGTAATAATCTTCCTCGCCGCGGAACGAGGGCATCATCATTTCCTGGGACGACTTCGGCACGTCGACCTTTTCCACGAGGATTTGCGCGCCTGCGGTGTACATGTTCGGAAGCCGGGAGTGGTAGACGACGGACGCCAGACAAAAAAGCGCAGTCACCGCGAGGATCAGCCAAATATTGGCCAGGATCGTTCGCAGGTGCTCGGAGGCGTCTCCGCCGTCCTGTTGATCGTTGAGAGGATCCTTTTCGAAGCCTTGCATCGAGTCCTTTTTTTAGAAGAAAGATTCCTGAACCACGACGAGGTCGTCTTTTTCGAGCGGGACGTCCTCCCCCTGGCCCGAGAGAATACGGCCGGCGTTCACCGTCCGCGTCTTCTCGCCACTGCCGCCGGATTTCCGGATCAGGCGGACGTTGTTCTTGGCGGCGACGCCCGTGAACCCGCCCGCCTGCGCGACCAAACGGATCAGGCCGAGTTCCTCGGTCAAAGCGTAATTTCCCGGACGGTTCACCTGCCCGAGGATCGTGACGATGTCGTCAGCCTCCTCTTCTTCTTTTTTAAGCTTCACCCGGTCGACGTAGATAAGATCGCCTGGCTCGAGCCGGACGTCCTGGGCGTCGCCGGACATGATGGCGGTGACGTTCACGATATCGGTCGTCTTGCGGCCGACCTTGTCGGTGCGGACGATCTTCACGTTGTCGGTCGCCGCTTCCTGCTCGAAACCCCCGACGCGCGAAACCATCTGAACGAGCGTCGTCTGCGACGTGAGGATGTAGTTTCCCGGCCGGGTGACCTGCCCGAGGATCGCCACGGACTTGTTAGGGCTTTCCTCGAAGGTGATCTGGATCTGCGGATTCACGATGTAATCGGTGCCGAGATTCTCGGTGAGGAAAGCCTTCAGCTCTTCGAGCGACAAGCCCTCGACGTAGATTTCGCCGAGCAACGGGTAATTGATCTTGCCCATGGAATCCACTAGAAAAAGCCCCGTGAGATCGGGCTCGCGAAAGACTTCGACGCGCAGCTTGTCTCCGGCGTGAATGAGATCGATGTCCGTGCCGGCGTAGCCCGTCAACGTGCCGTTGTAGGGCGGTTCAGGCGCCACCGCCTGCTGAC
Organism: uncultured Planctomycetia bacterium; assembly: GCA_964431835.1. Lineage (GTDB taxonomy): Bacteria > Omnitrophota > Gorgyraeia > 2-02-FULL-51-18 > 2-02-FULL-51-18 > CAYSKO01. Next base: position 25,408 of record CAYSKO010000015.1, read on the forward strand.
TCTCTCCCTGCGGCACCGTGGAATCCGCCGCGTAACCCGGAGGACTCGACAAAACAAGGGCCGCGAGCGCGGCCGCGCGCAACACGTTCCAGCGGAAGCGTTTAGAAGGACGCATTGAGGGACCCCACCATCCGGTGCTCTTGGTACTCGTCGCCCTTGAAGCTGCCGTTCTGATTCTTGTACTGGTAGGCAAGAAGGGTGGAAATCCAGCGGCGCGGGGACCACGCCCACGAAACGTACCAGTCGTAAAGCTGCGTTCCCGGCTCACGCGTGAACGTGAGGGTCGGATTGTCGGGATCGATCTGCGTGATCAACCCGTCGCTCGATACGAAGCCCATACTTCCGCCGAGAGCGAGTGAAGTTTTCGCACTCAGCTTGAACGTGAAGTCGACGCCGGTGAAGAACGTGTTCTCCTGAAGCGTGTCGCGGAGCGCCGTGTCGAAGTTTTCGGACTGACCCTTCGTGGTGGAGACGCTCACCGCGAGCTTCTCGGTCAGCTTCCGGCTGATGGAGGCGGTCCATGTGAGACCGTCCTCGGGGTCCAGGTTTTCATCTTTGTAGTCGCGAAGCCTCAGGCCCGTCGCGAACGTCACGTAAGTGCGGTCGTTGATCCGCCCCGCCATGCCGAGCCGACCCGAATGCTCGTCCGAACCGAACAGACCGCCTTCGAAGAAATCCGCGCGGTTGAAAGTGTACTCGCCGAACACGGACGTCTTCGGGGTCAGGCGGTACGATACGCGTGGCGTGAGCCGGTGAGAAACGGTACTGAAGCCGTTGGCGGTGAGGGAGTTGTTTCGGACCGGCAGAAGGAAGTAATCGCGGGCGTACGTGAAAGACGTGGACGTCTTATCCGACACCTTGAGGTCGGCCGAGGCCGTGAAGACGTCGTTGATGGCCTGGATGCGCGTGCGGCCGGCGCCGGTGGTGGCCGTGTTCTCGAGCTCAGTTCTCTCGGCGGTGTCGTAGGCCGTGCTCGGGCTTAGCACGTTCGTGAAATTGAGGCGCAGGCGGCCGAAGCGATAACCGACGGTCGTTCCCTGCTGGTGCGTGAGCGCGTTCAGTTTCTCGGTCTCGACGTACGTCGTGTAGGACGCTTTATAGAAGAGATCGACGTAGGTGTGCTCCGTGCGCCGCGACATCCCGACCGTCGGAGCGAGGTTGTGGATCACGTCGTCTTTAGGATCGTTTCGCGTATGGTTCAGATTCGAGACGTAGGTGGAGGAAGCCTGTATGGAACGCCGGTAACGCCACGTGTCGAGCTGCCGCTCCTCTTCCTCTAGCGCCTTCTCGATCGCCTCCTTCTTTTTGGCGTCGGGCACGAGAAGCTCGTAGGAGCCCTCGTCGCTGCTGGCCTCGGAGTAGGCGCGGTAATCGTACCCACGCGTGAACGCCTGGCTCACGCCGGTCAGGTCTTCGAACCGGCGGACGGCGAACGCATCGGAGGGCCAGAGGAGTCCGGAGAGGAAAAAAAGGGCGTACCGCCTCCGAAAACGCGGGCGGACGGCTTTCTGAACACCGTTTAGCTGGTGGTTAGTTAACATAAATGTATATTTATAAGTTATCCTTAACAATACTATACAAAAATGTCAATGTCAAGAAGGTTCGACCGGCAATGCCCGGCGGTAGATGGGACTGAGAAAGGCGGCTACGCGGCGGCGTTGCTTCTCAGTCAGTTGATGCGGCGCGTTGTTGAGCACGTAAAAGCAGTCCGCCGGCGAAAGCGGCCGGTAAAGCCGCATGCCCATGCGAGCGAATTTTTCAGCTACGCCTAAGTAGTGTTGCCGTTGTTTTTTGGATCGCTCCGCGCGCGCGAGCTTCAAATGCACGTGGATCAAGTAAAGTATCCGGTCGCGATGATAGGGGCTCAGGCTCACACCGAACGCCAAATGTCGGGACCCAGAGCGCCTCTTTCCCAAAAGGAGCTCCGAACGCGCGAGTCCGATCCAGGGCCTCGGCCACGTGGGCGCGGCCTGGACAGCCTTGCGATACGCCGCCGCGGACCGCTCCCCGGCCGCGCGGTATTCGAGGCCTTTGCCTCTCGCCTTTGACGCCTCATTGTAATGCCAGTGGCCCAGCTCCGTCCAGGCGATTGAGTTCGACGGCCGCAGTCGCGTCGCCCGTTCGAGCCGCAAAGCATCTTTTGATCCGGCGATCGCAGCCTTGCGAGCTTGGTAATCCCCCGCCAGGTACATGAGCACGCTCACGCACGCAGCGCCCGCCAGGAGCGCGGCGGGAAGCGCGCGGCGCGGGGGGCGCCAAGGAACGGCGGGACGCCGTGCGGGATCGAACGAACCATGGGCCGCCCGCGCCAGCACCGCTGCGAGGAAGACGTAAAGGATGGCAAACGCGGGAGTCGTCAGATAATTGTCGAAGAACGCCGGCATTGCGTAGCCTGCGAGCGACACGAACGCCCCCAAGCCGAACAACTTGTCCCACCGCGAGGGGCTTGCCTGCGAACGGTGGAGTCCCCAACCGAGAAAGCAAAGAACGGGCACTACGAAAAGCGCGGTGCCGAACGGTCCGCATTCGGCGAGAAGCTGCAAATAGTGGTTGTACGGGTGCGAGATGCTCCAATTCTCCGGCGTCGTCTTCTGATAGAACGCGAGAATGTACCTCGAGGTTCCCAAGCCCGTACCTTGAGAGAAATCGCGAAGGATCGGGAGTGTATCGCGCGTGATCTCGAGTCGCGACGCCAGATCCGCCGAAAGCCTCTCGAGAGCGAGGGACGGGACGCGTGCCATAAACCAGGCGGCGGCGGCGGCAGCCGAGACCGCCGACAAGGCGATCCACGCCGGGCGCAGGAAGGTCGCCGCGACGAACGCCGCGAGAAGGCCGAACTGCCAAAAGAGCGCCATGCGTGCGTCGGCCCCAATTGAACAGAGAGCCACGAGCGGAACGAGAAGGACGAAAAAGAATTTTTCGACGGCGTCGATTCCCGGCTTCTCCCGCAGGCGCGTCCGGACGAAATACGCAACCGACGCCGCAAAAAGCGGTTGGGAAGCGCTGAGGAAGGCGCCGAAATGATTCGGGTTGAGGAAAGAGGAGTAATGCGTCGATCGCGGCATGACCAGAAACCCGAAGATTGCCTGCTCCTTCTGTGTCCCTTGGGAGTGATAGAAGCCGGTCGAAGCCAGCAACGTGATTTCGAGCGCCAGGAGGAACATCACCAGCCGCAGGCGCTCCCGGTTTTCGAGGAAGGAAAAAAAGGAGACGTACAAGGCCATGTACGCGGCGAACTGCACCGCGTGGTCGAACGTCGCGAACGGCGCGACCGAACCCGGAATTCCGCCGAACACCGCACCGCGTAAAAAGGATTGCGAGAAGGAATACACGAGGAACGGGAGAAAGCACAGCGGAACGAGTACCGCCGGATGCCGCAGGGAGAAGCGTCCCGGACGGGCGCCGAGAGCCCAACGGACAATGAAGAGGAACGCGCAGAGCGCCGCGAGTCCTTGGATAAGGAAGGTGGGCCCCGGACCCAGGCCGCCAAAAAGGATAGGAGGCAGGAGCAGGGCGGCCAGAGCCGCTATCATTTCGACCCGAACAACAAGCCGGATCATCGGCCGGGCGGAATCACTCGTCGTCTTCGTCCGAGTCGGCCGAATCGTCCGTCGGCTGCCCGACCTCGATAGCTTCCTTGTCGGGCTCTTCCGCGTCCAAATCTTCGTCGACGCCGTCTTCCATGTGATCGGCCGCGTCTTCGAAGAGGCTCTCGGAATTTTCGTCGCGGTCGTTCAGCTCAAGATCGCTCACGAACACGTTCTTGCCCCCGGCGGTTTGGCCGAAGAAGTTGTTTCCGGCCGCGCTCAGCACGACCGCTCCGATGAACGTGTCGGCGTGGAGAATCACGCTGCCTTCGAGAACGGCGACCGCAGTGCGGTAACCACCCGTCAAGCCGTGCACGTTGAGAGACGGGTTCGCTTCCTTTTCGACGTCAAGACCGCCGTTTCCCGTCCGGACGAAAGCGATCGTATCGGACCCAGGCTTCAAGAGGATCGGCGCTTCGCCGGGAAAAGGCGCGAGCGAACGGACCGCGATCTCGCCCTTGACGATGCGGTAGCGCGTGACCGGGACACCGAACTCGTTCAGGGATCCGAAGCGGCCTTCGGAGGCGGCCGTCAGATTGGAACGCATGGGGTCGATTTGCGGAGCGTCGGCTTCCGTGAGCCGCAAAAGTGGCGTCCCGACGATGGCGCCGCCACTGACGCTGCCCGGATCGGAAGCGAGCGCGTTGGCGACGGTGCCGTTTTTGTTGAACACCGCTAGGCCGGTCACCTCATCACCCGCCCTGACCTGCACGAGCACGGGAAGGAATTTCCTGTCGGCGACACCGGATTTCGCGACAAGCGCGACGGCGGCGTCGGGCGAGCGCCGGACGAGCTCCTTCATGGCTTTCGGCGTGAGTTCGCCTTTGGCGATCTCTTCGAACTCGTCGATCGTCGCGCACACAGGGATATAATGAAAAGGACGTCCGTCGCCGGACGTCTGGGGAAGAATGGCTTCGAATTGTTTGGTGAGCACCGGACGCAGCTTACCGGTCATCGGGTCGATTAAGGGTAGCCGCTGAAATTCGTCCGTGGACATGAGATTGCGGGAGAGCTGTTCTTTCGCTTTGGCGCTGAGTTCGCCTCCCTTGACCACGACGGGAAGTTCGTCCCCTTCCGCGGCTTGCGCAACGACGGAAGCCATCGCGAAAAGCCCCGACAGCAGGAAAACGGTTGTTTTTTTCGTCAAGTACGCCCCTCTTTTTTGTCCCCTATAAAGGATACCTCATCAGTTTAACCATATCAATTATTAATAATTTTTGATAAGGTTTGTTAACGACTTCTCGTAACTCCCTTACGAGGACACCACTTACGAATAGGGCAGCGGCTACAAAACGGGGAAACAGGCACACAGAGGTTCTGCCCGTAGGCCACGAGAAGCTCGTTGAATTCGATCCAGTACCGCTTGGGCAGGATCCGGCGAAGGACTTCTTCGGTTGCGTCGGGTGTTTTCGTACGAACCATGCCCCACCGGTTGGAAATGCGGTGAACGTGCGTGTCCACGCAGATGCCGTGTTTGCCGAAACCCGCGGTGAGGACGAGATTGGCGGTCTTTCTCCCCACTCCGGGCAACGTCAAAAGAACGTCCAGGTCGTCGGGCACCCGGCCGCCGTGCCGCTCCATGAGAATGCGGCAAATCTCGAGGAGATTTTTCGACTTCGTCCGGTAGAAACCGACCGGGTAAATCGTCTTTTCGATCGTCTCCGCGGTGAGTTTTAAGGTCTCTTCGGGTGTTTCGGCAAGCTTGAACAAGCGCTCGCTCGCCGCTTCGGTGACTTTGTCCTTCGTGCGCAGGCTGAGAAGGGTCGACGCGAGCGCCTTGAACGGGGCGTTCGGCCCTTGCGCGAACTGCCCTACGATCGGCGGTTTCCAATGCCGGTAGGCGCTACGGAGAAGCCGCAGCGTCTCCGTCAGGTTCTCAAAAATGGGGGTGCGGGGTTTCATTCCCTTCATGTTATCATAGCCCGATGCCCTGGAGCCGTGCGTTCGAAGCGCTCACGAGCCTCATCTTTCCCCTCTCCTGCGAACCCTGCGGTCGTCCGCTCACGCCCGATTCCGACGGCGTCTGCCAGGCTTGCGCGGCGTCCGCACGCCGGCTTTCGGACCCGTGCTGCGCGCGTTGTGCGCGGCCAGTGGCGCCCGAAGAAGGCTGCGGAGACTGCGCCGCTGCGCCGCTTCTTTTTGACGCCGCGTTCGTCCCCTACGTTTACGAAGGTGCGGTGCGCCGGATCCTCCACGCCTACAAATTCGAAGGTCGCGCGCGGCTAGCCGGCTTCCTTGCCGCGGGCCTCGTCTCGGCGCTGCCGCCCGGACGCCGCTTCGACGCGGTCGTGGCCGTTCCGCTCGACCCGGCCAAGCGCCGTAAACGCGGCTTCAACCAATCGGCTCTCCTGGCACGCCGGCTTTCGCTCGCGCTCGGCGTCCGGGACCTTTCGGAAGGACTCCGCCGCACCGCTTCCCCGTCGGCGCAATCGGCACTACCGCGGAGCGAGCGCTTCCGCAATGTCGAAGGCCGCTTCCGCGCGCGGGGCGCGTTCGAAGGGCTCGAAATCCTTCTCGTGGACGACGTTCTGACGACCGGGCTCACCGCTTCCGAATGCGCGCGCGAGTTGAAACGGGCGGGAGCCACCTCGGTGGCGGTCGCCGCGTGCGCGAGGGCGCTCGCATGAGGATCCTCCGCGACCATTTCTTAAAAGAATTCGGGCGCACCTTTGCCGCGTGCCTGCTTCTCCTTCTCATGGTTTTCCTGGCGGGCCGCGGGCTCGTGAAGATGGCGGATCTCGTCTTCAACCGCGACGTCGATCCGCTTTTGGTCGGCAAACTCTTCCTCTACACAACACCTTTCCTCCTCACCTTCGTGATTCCCATGTCGGTGCTGATGGCGACGCTTTTCACCTTCGGAAAGCTCTCGCACGACAACGAAATCACCGCGGTCCGGGCGAGCGGTGTGAGCATTTTCCGCGCGAGCCTGCCGATCCTCGCCGCGGTTCTCGTCCTCTCCGCGTTCTCGTACCTCCTCTCGGACCGCGTGGCGTCCACGGCGCATTACGCCTACCGCCGGCTCTTTGCGCAGATCGGCATCGAAAGCCCGGCCGCCGCGCTCGAAGAGGGCACGTTCGTAAAGAAGTTCAAGAATTTCATCATCTTCGTCTACGAGATCGACAAGACCAAGCTTAAGGGAATCCGGATCTACCAGCCGCAGGAAGGTGGGCCCACGCGGACGATCATCGCCGAGCGGGGCGAGATCATCTCCGTGCCAGAGAAGAACCTCCTCATCCTCTCCCTCTCGCACGGCACGAGCGACGAGCCGGACGCGCGCGATCCGTCCAAACTCTACAAGCTCACCTTCAAGAGCTACGACCTCCCGCTCAACATCGCCACCGCGCGCGACGTCGAAGACCTCGGCAAGAAACCCAAAGACATGACCGTCAATGAGCTGAAGGACGAGATCAAACGCCTCGGAGAGGATGGCATCGAGGCGACTTACCCGCTCGCGGCGGAGATCCACAACAAGCTCGCGCTGGCGCTCTCGAGCATCGCGTTCGTCCTCCTGGGGATTCCTCTCGGCATTACCACCCGGCGCACCGAGAAATCGATCAATTTCGGCATCGCGCTCGTCCTCATGACCGCCTATTGGACCCTCCTCATCGGGGGAAAGGCGCTCGCGCAGAAAGGCATCGCGCCGCCCTTCATTTCGCTCCAGTTCGCGAACTTCCTCGTTGGCGGGGCCGGCGCATTCCTTTTCGCGCGGATGGCGAGGAACTGACGTGAGAATCCTCGACCGTTACCTCGTGCGCGGGTTCGTGGGTCCGTTCGTTTACTGCATGACCCTTTTTACGATCCTCTTCGTCGTCATCGACACGTTCGACAAGCTGGACGAATTCTTGAAAGCGGGCATCCAGCCAGCGGTCGTGCTCACGTACTACCTGTATCTCCTGCCCACGCTTCTGTGGCAGATCGTGCCCGTGGCGGTTCTCGTGGCGGTGCTCTACAAACTCGGGAATCTCTCGAAGCACAACGAGATCACGGCGCTCCGCGCCAGCGGCGTAAGCTCCTTCCAGATCCTGCTTCCTTATCTCTTCACGGGTCTCCTCATCAGCTTCGCAATGTTCCTCCTCGGCGAGACAGCCATGCCAAAAACTTCCGTCACGTCCACCTCGATCAAGGAAGGCGTCATCGAAAAGGGACGCAAAAACCTCGCCGACCGCTCGATCAAGAACGTAACGCTCTACGCGCCGGGCGGACGTATGGTGTTCGCGCGCGAGTTCGTCGTCCAGACGGGAACGCTCCACGACGTCGTGATCCTGCAGGACGGCGAGGACCATTCGCTCCAGTCGAAGCTGACCGCCAAAAAAGCTGTTTACGAGGACGAAAAATGGGTCTTCCACGACACGATCCGTTACGCGCTGAACGCCAAGGGCGACCTTGTCGGCGAGCCTCAGCTCGATAAACGGCTTGAGCTCGACCTCGAGGAGAAGCCGATCGATTTCCTGCGCGGCTCCTCGCAGGTGGATTTCATGAGCGCGGGCCAGCTTAAGTCCTACATCGAGAATTTTAGAGGGAACAACCGGCGGGCCCAGAAGCGGCTCTGGGTGGACTTCCACAACAAGATCGCTTTCCCGTTCGTCTCGTTCGTCGTGATGCTGATCGGTGCGCCGCTGGCGATGCGCACGGAGCGCGCGGGGGCCTTCGTGGGTATTGGGACGGGGCTCGTCGTCGTGATGCTCTACTACGCCGTGAATTCGGTCTGCCTGGCCATCGGCAAAGGCGGACACCTCCCCGCCTTTGTGGCTGCGTGGCTTGCGAATTTCCTCTTCGCCGCGGCGGGCCTGTATCTGATCCGCAAGGCCGCTTAAAACCCTCTCGAATAAAAAAAGCCCGTCCGCTTTTTTTCAAGCGGACGGGCTTTTTTTCGTCTTGCGAACTTAAGTGCCGCCCTCCCAGGCCGCGAGGTACTTCACCTGCTCCTTCGAGAGCGTGTCGATGGACACCTGCATGCTCGCGAGCTTAAGGCGCGCGATCTCGGCATCGATCTCCTCAGGAACGCGGTACACCTTCTTCTCGAGCGATTCATGGTGCACGGCCATCCACTCGGCGGAAAGCGCTTGGTTCGCGAAGCTCATGTCCATGACCGTCGCCGGGTGTCCCTCGGCGCAGCCCAGGTTCACGAGACGGCCGTCGGCCAGCACGTAAATGCGTTTCTTGCTGGGCATGAGGAACTCGCGCACGTTGTCGCGGACCTCGCGCTGCTTGGAGGCCGTCTTCCGGAGCGCTTCCAAGTCGAGTTCGACGTCGAAGTGGCCGGAGTTACAGACGATCGCGCGGTCTTTCATGCGGACGAAGTGCTCCTTCCGGATGACGCTCGTGTTACCGGTGACCGTCACGTAGACGTCGCCGTGCTTCACGGCCTCTTCCATCGGCATCACCTGGTAGCCGTCCATCACGGCCTCGAGAGCCTTGAGCGGATCGACCTCAGTCACGATGACCTTCGCGCCCATCCCCTGGGCGCGCGACGCGATGCCGCGTCCGCACCAGCCGTAGCCGCAGACGACGATCGTGGAGCCGGCGAGGAGGATGTTCGTCGCGCGGACGATCCCGTCCAGCGTCGATTGGCCCGTGCCGTAGCGGTTGTCGAAGAAATGCTTGGTGTTGGCGTCGTTGACCGCGACGATCGGGAAAAGCAGCTTCCGCTGGGCCTCGAGCGAGCGCAGGCGGATCACGCCGGTCGTCGTCTCCTCGGTTCCGCCGATGATGTCGCGTTTGTACTTCGCCGGGTCCTTGTGGATCGCCGAGACGATGTCGGCGCCGTCGTCCATCGTGATGTGCGGACGGTGGTCGAGCGCCGCGTAGATGTGCTTGTAGTAGCGCTTCGTGTCCTCGCCCCGCACCGCGAGCGTCGTGATCCCGTAATCCTTCACGAGCGACGCCGCGACGTCGTCCTGGGTGGAGAGCGGGTTCGAAGCGACGAGAACGAGATTCGCGCCGCCGGCCTTGAGCGCGATCATCAGGTTCGCGGTCTCGGTGGTGACGTGCAGGCACGCCGAGAGGCGAAGCCCCTTCAACGGCTTTTCCTTCGCGAAGCGCTTGCCGATGCGATCAAGCACCGGCATCTGCGTGCCGGCCCATTCAATGCGGGCCTTGCCGCGCGCGGCGAGTTTTGGGTTCTTGACGTCGGGCTTGATCATTTAAATTCCTTTCTTGAGCTGCGGCACGCGGTCGATCTCTTCCCAGGTAAAACCTTCCTCGTCGCGGCCGAAGTGGCCGTACGCGGCGGTCGCGCTGTAGATCGGGCGGCGGAGCTTGAGGTCGCGGATGATGCCGTGCGGCGTGAGGTCGAAGTTCTTCTCGATTAAGAGACGGATGCGGTCGTTCGGCAGCTTGCCGGTTTCGAAGGTGTTCACCATGATCGAAACGGGCTCGGCGACGCCGATGGCGTACGCGAGCTGAATCTCGCAGCGCTCGGCGAGGCCCGCGGCGACCACGTTCTTGGCGAGATAGCGCGCCATGTAGCAGGCGGAGCGATCGACCTTCGTCGGATCCTTGCCCGAGAATGCGCCGCCACCGTGAAGACCAACGCCGCCGTAGGTGTCGGCGATGATCTTGCGGCCGGTGAGGCCCGTGTCGGCCTGCGGGCCGCCCACTTCGAAGCGACCTGTCGGGTTGATGAAAAAACGCGTTTTTTTATCGAGGTACTTCGCGGGGATCACGCGCTCGATGACGTGCTTTTTCATGTCCGCTTGGATCTGCTTCATCTTCGCCATCTTGTCGTGATGCACCGAGACGACGACCGCGTCGACCCGCACCGGCTTGCCGTCACGGTATTCGACCGTCACCTGCGATTTGCCGTCCGGGCGGAGGTACGGGAGCGTCTTGTTCTTGCGGAGCTCCGAGATGCGGCGCGTCAGCTTGTGCGCGAGCGAGATCGGCATCGGCATGAATTCGGCAGTCTCGTTCGTCGCGTAGCCGAACATCATGCCCTGGTCACCGGCGCCGCCGGTGTCCACGCCCATCGCGATGTCGGGCGACTGACCCTGAATCGCCGTGAGCACCGAGCAGGTGTTGTAATCGAAACCCGCCGCGTGGCTGTCGTAGCCGATCTTCTTGATCGTGCTCCGGACGATCTTCGGAATGTCAACGTAGCAGGAGGTCGTGATCTCCCCCGCCACGAACGCAAGCCCCGTCGTCACCAGCGTCTCACAGGCCACGCGGCCCGTGGGGTCTTTCGCCAGGATCGCGTCTAGGACCGCGTCGGAAATCTGGTCGGCGACCTTGTCGGGATGGCCTTCGGTCACGCTTTCCGAGGTGAAAAGATGGCTCTCGTTCTTTGTCTTCATTCCGTTTTATTCCTTAGCTTTTGGCGTGAAAGAGCTTATTTGCCTCTTCGAGCGCTTTCAAATCGCCGATATCATACCACAGGCCCGTAAACTGAAAACTGAAAATCGGGGTGCCCTGGTCGAACAGCCACCGGACGTAAAAACCGGGCGCGTCCTGGGCGCCGTCGCTCGAAAGATACTTCTGAACGAGCTTCACCGACGACTTCGGGAAGTAGTAGACGCCCATGCCGATGAAAGGCGATTTGGGCTTCTCCGGCTTCTCTTCCATTCCGGTGACCCGGCCGTCCGCCGCGCGTTCGACCACACCGAACTTCTTCGACGCCTGCATCGGGTCGCCGATGTCGTAAACGGCGATCGAGACCGCCTCGCCGTTCTTTTTCGCGAAAGAGACGAATTTCGAGAGGTCTTGGTCGAATAGGTTGTCGGATGCCATCATGACGAAGTCGTCGTCGAGCTTCGTCTCGTGGATCACAAGACCGAGGTCCCCGATCGCGCCTAGGCGCGTGTCGTTCGAGGTCGTGTGGTCGTTGATCACGCGGATCGGCGCACGCGACTTTGATTTCTGCGCCCAATCAGACAGCACGCCGTGGAACTTCCCGTTCGTGACGATCAAGATTTCGTTGATCTCGGGCACCGCGTTCAGCTTTTCGGCGATCGAGTCGAGGATCGTGCGACCCCCGACTTCGAGAAGGCACTTCGGCATGTTTTGAGTGAGAGGGTAGAGCCGGGTGGCGTACCCGGCCGCGAGGATCACGGCTTTCATGGTCGCTCCTGTGTTAGGCGGTTCGTTGTTTTAGGGAAAAACGGTTACTTCTTGATCAGGGAATTGCGAAGGATCTGCTGGTACTTCATCTTCAGGTAGTTCACCACTTCCGCGCCGGTGCGCAGAGTCATGACGTAACGCGTGATCTCCTGCGCCTCGGCGTAGCTCATGGATCGGATGATCTTTTTGATCTCGGGAAGCATGACCGGAGAAGTCGAGATTTCGTCGAGGCCGAGACCCACGAGGACGGGCGTGAGCATCGGATCGCCGGCCATCTCGCCGCAGATACCGACCCAGATTTTCTTCTCGTGGCCGGTGTCGACCACGTTCTTGAGGAGACGGAGCACTGCGGGGTGCGCCGGCTCGTAAAGGTAAGCGATCTTCTCGTTGATTCGGTCGACCGCGAGGGCGTACTGGATGAGGTCGTTCGTGCCGATCGAGAAGAAGTCGACCTCTTGCGCCAGGATGTCGCAGGTGATCGCCGCCGAAGGAATCTCGATCATGGCGCCCACCTCGATCTTCTCGTTGAAGTAGATCTTCTTCGCGCGGAGCTCGTTTTTCGCTTCCTCGAGCAATTTGTTGGCTTGCTTCAGCTCCTGCACCCCCGAGATCATGGGGTACATCATCCGGAGCTTGCCGTGCGCCGACGCGCGCAGGATCGCGCGCAGCTGGTACTTGAAGATCTCCGGGCTCGCGAGGCAGAAGCGGATCGCGCGCCACCCCAGGAACGGGTTCATCTCGTGAGGCATCTCGAGGTGCGAAAGGAACTTGTCGCCGCCTAGGTCGAAGGTACGGATAATGACGGGCTTCGGTGCCATGTCCACGACGACCCGCTTATACGCCTGGTACTGCTCCTCTTCGTCCGGAAGGTCCTGCCGGTTCATATAAAGGAACTCGGTGCGGTAGAGGCCGATGCCGTCGGCGCCGTGGGCGATGACGGAGGTCGTCTCCTCCGGAAGCTCGATGTTGGCGGCAAGCTCGATGCGGCGCCCGTCGGTCGTGATGCAAGGAAGGTCGCGGAATTTCTTTAAACCCCGGCTGAATTCCTGGTACCGGATCTGTTCGTTCTTGTATTTCTGAATCTCGGACGGTGAGGGGTTCACGATCACAACCCCTTCCTTGCCGTCCACGATCACCGTGTCCCCGTCCTTCACCTGGTGCGTGACGGATTCGAGGCCGACGACCGCCGGGATCTCGAGGGATTTGGCCATGATCGCGGTGTGCGAGGTGCGACCGCCGATGTCGGTCGCGAAACCGATCACGTTTTTGCGGTTCATCACGGCCGTGTCGCTGGGCGAAATGTCGTAGGCGATGATGATGACTTTGTCCTGGATCTCGGCGAGCGAGCGGCGGTGGGTGCCGATCAGGTTCCGGATGATGCGGCGACCGACGTCGTTGATGTCCGAGACGCGTTCGCGCAGGTACTCGTCGTCGATCTTGAGGAACGACTGCACATAGCGTTTGAGGACCGTTGAGAAGACGAACTCGGCGGTGACGCGCTCCTTCTTGATGCGCTCCATGACCTCTTCGATGAGCGCGCGGTCCTCGATGACCATGAGATGGGCGTTGAAGATGTCGGCGTGCTCCTGGCCGATCTCCTTCGAAATTTTGTCGCGGATGTTGAGGATTTCCGCGCGCGTCTGGGTCAGCGCCTCTTGGAAGCGCGTGATCTCCTTGGGGATCTGGGATTCCTTGATCGACTTCTTGGGAATGGATTGATGGTCCTCGTGGTCGAGGAGATAGACTTTCCCGATCGCGACGCCTGGAGAGGCAGCGATGCCACGGAGCGCCTTCATTTCTGGCGCTCCTGCTTGGGTTCCTCATCGGAGATCAGGAATTCCTCGAGCTCTTTCATGGCCTCCTCGGCGTCGGGTCCGCTGACCTCGATCTCTATCACGCTGCCCTGGTTGGCGGCGAGCGTCAAAAGTCCCATGATGGATTTTCCGTTCACGGCCTCGTCGTCCTTTTTCACGACCACTTCCGATTCGAATTTGTTAGCGATGCGCACAAAGATCGACGCAGGCCGCGCGTGCAGCCCCATCGGGTTCTTGATCTGGATTTTTTTCTTAAGGAATCGGTCCAAGGTGTCTCCGACCTCACACGACTGCGAGCTCGGCCGAGAACTCGGCGGCTTCGCCCGCCGCGAGGCGGAACGGCCGTTGGACGAGAACCGCCAGCCCCTGGTACGTTCGTTCGAGCCCGCACTCCGATTCCGATACCGTCTCGACCGGAGCCGCCAAAAGCGTCGACTCCGCGCTCGTGCGGAGCTCGATCTTGATCCCGCGCCACGCGTCCCGGAACGTCCGCTTGGTCACGTTCTTCTCGGTAAGCCCGCGGCGGGCTTCCTCTTCCCCAATCGAAAAATTGAACTCGATCCCGAACGTGAACGCCGCCGGGCCGCGCGAACGGTTCTCGATCCGGTAAGAGACGAGCGTCGAGGCGTGGCCTGAAGGAGCTACCGTCTTCCTTAAGAGAATCGGCACTTTGCGGCCGCCGGTCTCGACGCTGCCTCCGCGCTCGAGGCGCAGCTTCTTCACGCCGCGTTCGCTTAGCGCGCGCGCCTTGTACGGCGTGCCGACGAAATCGCCGCGCTCGGGCCATTCGGAACGGGAGAACTCCTTCTGCCCGAGCTCCGATTCGAAAAAATGGTCGATGAAAGAGAGTCGGCGGTGCGGATCGTACTGCAGGCACTGCTCGAGGTTCTTTTCCTTCACGCCCAGAAGGGCGTGAATGGCCGAGAGCGCCGGGTCCGACTCGCCGCCCTTGTTCGTCAGGACCGCGTGATAGGACTCGGGCCGCCGCTGCAAGTTGCACATGAGATTCACGCCCTTCGGAACGTAGTCGAACTCCTCGAGCGCTCCGCCGTACGCCGGATTAAAGAACGAGACGACGTCCTGCTGGCGCACGCGCCAGCGTTCGCCCGACTCGAGCTTCTCCGTGCGGATGTCTCCGGGGCGCTCGCCCTGGCGGTCGGCGACGAGGCCGTCGGCGCGGATCAGGTTTTCGAACACCGCCGAGCGAAGGTGGTGCAGGTAGAGACCGCCGAAGACGCCGTGCCAGTAAGTGCAGTTGCACTGTGCCTTGTAGAGCGCGCGCTGCGCCTCGACGAGGTTCCCCGCCGAACCGTTATTCCAGGTCGTGCGCGAGATCGCGTCGCTGACGCTCCACATGCGGTCGCGCATGTAGCGGCTCTCCGGGTACTTGTCGAAGAAATTGTCGAAGCGGCCGCCGGACCACTCCATCATTTCGCTGTAGCTAGCGTGCGGGATCTTCACGTCCTTCTTGGACGGGAAGCGCTTGCGGAACTCGGAGAACGTAAACGTGTCGATGTGCTTGTCCTTTTCGAGGAGCTCGAAGAGCTTGTCGAGCCAGTCCTGCTTGAAAACGAGATCGTGCGTGCCGGGCCACATTCCGAACTTCTCGCAGTCGTCCGCGAAGACGAGGACGTCCTGGGGCTTGGCCTTCACCGCTCGCACGAAGTTGAGGGTCTCCTCGGGAGCGCGGAACGGCATGAGGTACCTGAGCTCCTGCATCGAAGCGAAGATGTCGAGCGAATCGAAGCCGTCCTTGGTGCGGTAATAGCCGGTGACGGGGGCCGGGACGCGCGCTTTCTTCAAATGCGCGTCGTCGAGCACGGTGTACTGGACGCCCGCTTTCTTGAGCGGTTTCACGAGCTCGGGGTCCCACACGCGCTCCGTGAGCCAGACGCCCTCGGGGCGCTTGCCGAAGAGCTTCTCGACCTTCGCGTTCATCATCTCAATCTGCCCGAGCAGGTCGCGCCGCGGGATCGCCCCGTAGATCGGCTCGTAATACGCGCCGCCCAGGACCTCCACGCGGCCCTCCGCGACGAGTTTCGCGATCTTCGGAGCGAATCCGGGCCGCTCGCGCTCGATCCAATCGATCAGGCTTCCCGAGAAATGGCACGTGAGGCGGATACCCGGATGGCGCTCGACCGCCTCGAAGAACGGCCGGTAGGACCGCTCGAAGGCTTCAGCGAAGACGTGTTCGAAATTTCCCACCGGCTGGTGGGCGTGTACGCACAGGACGAGGCTCTTAACGTGTGCCGGCATATGCGGCCTTCCTTTTTTTCTTCCGCACGTCGGCTTGCTGCTTCTTGCGCGAGGAGGCGACGACGTCCATCACGATTTTCGAGATGCGGCGCGGTTCATGGCGGATCGTGTCCGAAGAATGCACGATATTGTCCTCGATGACCTCGTAACCCAGGCTCCGGATGCGTTCGGAGTCAACGACGACCGGAGCCGCGCCGGTGCCCGCATATTTCTTGAGAACGCTCTGCGGGATCGTGCCCGTGTTCACGACCACGTGTGTGAGCACCTCGGGACGCGTGTGCTCGGCGATCGCGTTCACGTGATCGAACGCCGACAGGCCGGTCGTTTCGTGCGGCTGCGTCATTACGTTGCAGACGTAAACCTTGGGAGCCGGCGCGAGCGCGAGCGCGCGCGAAAGATCCTCGATGAGCAGGTTCGGTAGAACGCTCGTGAAAAGGCTCCCGGGCCCCATCACGATGACGTCGGCCTCGCGGATGGCCTCGAGCGCGTCCTCCGTGGCTCCGCAGTTGTCCGGCTTGAGGTATAGGCGCTCGATCGGACTCTTCACCTTCCCGATGTTCGACTCGCCCTCAGTCCGCGTGCCGTCGGTGTGCTGCGCGACGAGCGAAACGCGTTTGAGCGTCGAAGGGACCACGCGTCCCCGGATCGCAAGAATGCGCGCGGACTCCTTGATCGCCTTCTCGAAATCTCCCGTGACCCTGAGCATCGCCAGGATAAAAAGATTTCCGAAGTTATGGCCCTCGAACTCCCCCCCGCCGTCCTGAAAACGGAACTGGAAGAGATCGCTCATCATCGGCTCGGAATCCGCCAGCGCGACCAGGCAGTTCCGGATATCGCCGGGCGGCGGAATGTTGAACTGGCTGCGCAGACGCCCCGAGGAGCCGCCGTCGTCCGCGACCGTCACGACCGCCGTGATGTTCGACGTGAATTCCTTCAATCCATGCAAAAGCACCGCGAGTCCCGAGCCGCCGCCGATCGCCACGATGCGCGGCCCGCGCTCGAGATAGCGCTTCTGGTACATGATGTTAACGAGGTCGCCTTCCCTCTGCGGGAGAAGAACGGCGACGACCGATTTGATGATTTTCCGGATTGAAACGGCGACGACCCCGGCGCCCAGGAGGACGACGAGGCTACCGCTGGTTTTCTGCACCTCGGTGATCGTGAGAACGAAACCCATCGAACACAGGATGATGCCGAAGCAGCACAGAAATACCCAGCGCTTGACCTGCATGCCGGGATAGAGCCACTTGAAGAGACCCATACTTCGCTTTATGACCTTTTAATCGTGATTTTAAAAAGAGAAACGGAACTTAGGGCTTTTTCGCGTCTTCTTCGCGGATCAGCTTGACGATCGTCTTCTCGTCCGTGAGCTGCTTGAGGGATTCGCGGAAATACTTGTCTTTCAGAAGGCGAGAGATACGCGCAAGACCCTTCAGGTGCGGGCCCGCGGAATCTTCAGGAGCGACGAGGAGAAAAACGAGATAAACGGGTTCGCCGTCGAGCGCGTCGAAATCCACGCCCTGATGGCAGATGCCGAACGCGGCGACGAGACGCTTCACGACGTCGGATTTTGCGTGCGGGATGCCGACACCCTGGCCGATCCCGGTGGAGCCGAGCGCTTCGCGATTTAGAAGCACCTTCACGAGTTCTTCTTTGTTCCGGATACCTTCGGCCTTCGCCAAGATATCCACCATCTCGCGGATCACACCTTCTTTGGTCGTGGCCTTCAAGTTCGCGTTCACGGCTTTTTCGTTCAGGAATTCTACGATTTTCATCCGGGAGCGCTCCTTAAAAAGAACGAGGACTCGGGAAAACCCCGAGGCCTCGTTCTGCGCGATCGTTTAAAGTGGAGCGGGAGAAGGGACTCGAACCCTCGACCTCAACCTTGGCAAGGTTGCACTCTACCACTGAGTTACTCCCGCGAAAAAAAGCTTTTAAACATGGGCGGAGAGGGACTTGAACCCCCAAGGGTTACCCCACGAGCTCCTAAGGCTCGCGCGTCTGCCAGTTCCGCCATCCGCCCGGAAATGAAGGCGCTGAATCGAAAAATTTGGTGCGCCGAGTAGGGATTGAACCTACGACCCGCTGATTAAGAGTCAGCTGCTCTACCAACTGAGCTATCGGCGCGCGAAAAAAGCGCTGGGAAAAACGATCCCACGGCTCTTGGACGCGAACGGATATTTTAACCGAAACTGGACCCGTGACCAAGGAAAAAGTTTCGGCGTATCCCCCCGCCATTACGAGGGATACGCCTGCATGAAAACGTGTGCCCGGCAGGGGTCGAACCAGCAACCTCTTCCTTCGGAGGGAAGCGCTCTATCCAATTGAGCTACGGGCACGCAGCTTTTCGCGAAACGATATTGTATCACAAGGCAGCACGGCGGGCGAGCACGCGCGGAATGCGGTTTTTTAGGCCTTTTGGAGCACGGAGATGGGCTTTGTGTGTGAGGAAGAGAAACCGCCAGCCCGCTGGTCGCCCTAGGGGCGACGCCACGAGCTGGCAGTTAGAATTACGAGGCGATTCCGGACCCCTGCGTATCCGAGCCTGCAACCGGGCCCGTTCCCGCGACGCTGTCGGCCGTGTACCCTCCGAAAAATCCCTTTTCGGCGTCTACGATCACCTGGGTGCCGGGCTGGATATCGGCCAGAGAGCCCCCGTCTTTTACGTTCACGGTCACTTCCTGTCCGGTTTCGGCGCGCGAAAGCGTCAGGCGATTCGCTTCCGAATCCACGGCTCTCACTTCACCGAGGATCTGCTCAGCGTGCGCGGCGTGCGCACCCAAAAGCATCGTGCCGACGATCACGAAAGTTCGCATTATTCCTCCTCCGTGCGTTGGGCGGTTTATTTCGGGGCGCTCTGCGTCTGGCGCGTGTTGGGCGCCTCGGGCGCGATGAACTCTTCCCCTTGCGTTTCCGACCGGTCTCCGGCGCCCAGGGTAGCGGCGGCCGTGCGGTCCTTTTCTTCCCCAGCCTGACGGAGGTTGTCCTCGAGGCGCTGCATCAGCTCCTCGATCTCCTCCCGAATCCGTTCGATGCGGTTCATAAATCGCTCCTCCACGAAAACACCCCGGCCTTCATGCTTGTACTCTAGCGCAGGGTCGATTAGAGGCCCGTTAGAGGAAAATTAGAAAAAACTAAGGAAAAAGGCGCGTTCCGGCCGCTTTCTTCAAAATTTCCATTCGACACCTCCGTAGAAGCTTTGCCCGTTTCCGGGATTGAACTGCGCCTGGTCCGCGCCGCCTGCGTTCGCCACGATGCCGGTGGAAGCCGCGTAGGTTTCGTCGAGGAGATTCTTCGCCTCGAAGAAAAAGGTTGGTCCTTTTGTGGCCTTGTAACCCGCCTTGAAACCCATGATGGTGTACGGATCGGCGAAGAACGTGTTCGCCATGTCGACCGGGTAGCCTTCAAACGTGCTCTCGAGATGGGGACCGAAGTAGATTCCGCACGGGTGCTCGTACGTGAGTTCCGTCTTGAATAGGTGTTCGGGGAACGCAGGCAGCTGGTTGTCCCCGAACGCCGGATCGCCGCTAAACCGAAAGTCGCTCCAGTTATAAAGAATTCTTACGACCACGTCGCTCCGGATCGCCACGTTCGCTCCGAGCTCGACGCCGCGGTGGATCGTCTCCGACGGCGCGTTGATCGTGCCGAGCACGTTCCCCGAGGGCGTGTTGATCG
Source organism: uncultured Planctomycetia bacterium (assembly GCA_964431835.1). GTDB lineage: Bacteria > Omnitrophota > Gorgyraeia > 2-02-FULL-51-18 > 2-02-FULL-51-18 > CAYSKO01. The sequence goes on from CAYSKO010000015.1 coordinate 44,795, forward strand.
TCAGAAGCTCGTTGTCGAGCCACGAATGGTAGTAGGTCGCGTTCCATCCGAACGGCCCGCGCGCTCCGCGGGTTCCGGCCTCCACCGTTTCCGCCGTCTGCGCCTTGTTCGGAACGTAATCGCCGGCGCTGTTGGCGAGCTCGGAAAAAGACGGCGGCTCGAAGCTCTTGTTGAAATTAAGGAAGGCCTGCGCGTCCTCCGCCAAGTCGTAGAGGACGCCGACTTTCGGATTGAACGCGCGGTACGTCGTGCGGCCCGAGTCGTCGCCGTTGGCGAAGAAGAAGTCTTCGACTTCGCGCGTGGAGTAAACGAGCTGCGTGCTTGCGACCAGCGTGAGTCGGTCGACGGCTTCGAAGCTGTCCTCGGCGTACAAATTTATGTTCGTCGCCTCGTTCTCGAACTCCGCCGCGCGCGTGCCCGGCTCCCCTCCCACGTTCACATAACGGTCATCATCCACGTATCCGACGGAGCCGCCGAGGCCGATTGTGAAATCGTTCGGACGGCCGAAACGTTCGGATGCGTCGGAGTAGCGCGCCTCCCCGCCGAAATCGTCGTCGTCCTGATAGATGACGGGACTGATTGGGTGGAAAACGTCGTACGACGACCAAAACCCGGTCAGGTCGATCCGCCGGGCGTCGTTCTCGACCGTCGTTTTGGAGGCTAGCCGCACGAAATCGAAATCCCGTTTCCGGTTTTGGGCGAGGCTCGTCGCGTTGGCCTGCGTCGCGTCCCCGTAGAGCTGGGACTTGGTCAGACCCCCTCCGAGCTTCGACTTCGCTTCGATCACGGTCAGGTAGGCCCGCGTCTCGGCGTTGTCGGTGAAACGGTATCCCGCGTTCGTGAAGACACCGAAATTGTCCTGGTCTGTGTGGTTCCGGAAGCCGTCTTGTTCGAATTGGGTCGCCGAGAAATAATAATCGAACGGCCCGAGCACGCGGCCCGAACTCACCTGCGAACGGACGTGACCGAAACTTCCGTATTCGAACCGCGCTTGGAGCGCATCGGCAGTGTAACCGGTCGGCGAGACGAAATTGATCGCGCCACCGAGCGTGGTTCCGCCGTAACGCAGGGCGTTTCCCCCACGATAGACTTCGGTGTAATCCACCGCGAGTGGGTCGATCCGCTGCGCGTCTCCACCGCCGTCCGCTTGGTTCAGCGGAATGCCGTCCTGGAGAAGATTGATGCCACGCAGATGGAACGTGCGCTGAAGTCCCGAGCCACGGATCGACAGGCGCGATTCGAGCGACGCGGTGTCTCTCTGCTGGACAAACAGGCCTGGCGACCAGCCCAAGAGATCCTGCGGAGTGCTTGCGCGTCCGGTTTTTACGTCCTCTCCACGGATCAGATGGACGCCGCCCGGAATTTTCCGGAGGTCCGCCCCGGCGGCTTCCACTCCCGGAGATACTTTCGATCGGCCCTCCGCCGTCACGACGACTTCGGGCAGGACGGCACGCTTCTCGGCCGCGCAGGCGAACGGCGCGGCGAGGAGAAATGCGAATAGAACGAGAAATACTTTTTTCATGGAATAGTCCCCTGGTGTAAATAACGACGAAAAGAAGCGGCGCGCTTCTTCCGGTACGGTCGTTTGGCCTGGTGGAGTTTAGGTCTTGGGGACGGGCGAAGGAGTGTAGCGAATAACTTGAAGGGGCGGAAGGGTTTCGCGCGCGGAAAAGCGTGAGGAGAGGATGGTTTCGACGCGGCGCGCTTCGGAGAACGCGATGTCGGACGAAGCGGCGGAAGCGCCCGGCCCCTTTTCGGGCGCCGAAGGATTCGAGAAGGCGATCCCCTCGCGCGCGGGTTTCTCGCCCGTCTTCACGGAGGTGCCGGCGGTCTTCATACCGCACATATGCATCGCGCGCTTCCCGCCGCACGCGGATTCCTCGTCCGCGGGACGGATGAAGCTTCCGAGCGGAAGGATCCAAAGAAAAAAAGCGATCAGGGCGAAAGAGGCTGCGGACCGGTTCATGAAATTATTTTATCACTTAGAAAGCACGAATCCTAGAGGCGGCGGTAGAGCGCGGCTCCCCACGTGCGGCCCTCAAGGACGCAGACCTTCTTGAAACGGGCGTCCTTGAACGCGCGCAGGAAACGCCGGAAATTGGGACGCTCGATGCCCGAGACGATGAGATGCCCGCCGGGGGCCAGCGCGGCGGCAAGGCGATCGCGCGAATCTTCAAGGTCGCGGGAAAGAAGGTTCGCGGCGACGAGATCGAAGCGGCCGAGACGCGCGGCGCGCGAATCCGCTTTCAGGAGGCGAGCCCGGCGGACCCCGTTTTCCTTAAGATTCGCACGGGCGGCGCGGAGAGCGTGGGGGTCGACGTCGATGCCCAAACTTTTTTCGGCGCCCAGCCGGTCGGCGACGACGAGGAGCACTCCGGTCCCCGTCCCGGCGTCGAGAAACGTCCGGAAACGTCCCTCGAGGCGCTCCATGAGGCGCACGACGAGCCGTGTCGTCTCGTGGGTACCGGAACCGAAACATCCTTTGGGGTCGATGTACACCGGCAGACGCCGGCCTTTGAACTGCTTTTTCCGCCAAAGCGGCACGATCGTGAAGCGCGATCCAAGAGGAGCTATCCGGAAGGCTCTCTGCCATTTGGTGAACCAGTCACGGGAACGCAATGCTTTTTGTCGGAGGCGCCATCCCGGAACGCCGGCACACGCGAAGGCGCGGCGGAGGCGGCGGGAGGCGGAGGCGTCTTTCGCATAAACCACCAGCCTCACCGCTCCGGCGGCGGATTCCGAGCGCACGACATCCTCCGACGCGACGGCCGCGGCGGCGAGAAAGAGCCTGGCGACCGCTTCGTCCGAGCTTTTACGCGCCGCTTCTAGACGGAATTCGGTAAGCATGACGTCTCAGACGCGGCTCGCCTGGGCGTTCAGCGGGCACTTGCGGATCATGTCTAGGCGATCAAAAGACGCGAGAGGACGACGAGTTCGAGGTAAAGAAAGTCGAAGGGCTTGAGGACGTATCCGTACGCGCCGAGTTCGAGCGCGCCGCGCACGTTGTCGTTGGCGCTTGCGCCCGTGGCCACGACGACTCCCAGCGACGGGTCCAAGACGAGGAGCTGCTTCAAGGTCGCGAGGCCGTCCATGCCTCCGGGCATCTGCATGTCGAGGAGCACTGCCGCCGGCCGCAGACCGCCGCGGACGAGTTCCAGCGCTTTTTCCCCGCTCTCCACGGTGACGGCGGCGTAGCCTTTCGACTCGAGGAAAGCTTTCAGCATTTTACGGATGCTCTCCTCGTCGTCGACGACGAGGATCGGCCGGTCCTTCTTGCGGAGTGTGTCTTGGG
>CAYSKO010000016.1:0-43677 GCA_964431835.1 uncultured Planctomycetia bacterium
GTGGACGATCTGGCGCAGCTTGTCGGCAAAAACGGGGCTCGCGCGAAGCTTCGCGGCGACGGCGGTCACCAATTCGGGTTTGAAATTCGCGGGATCAGCGTCGATGGCGTCCATGGCCTCGCTCACGCGCAGAGACTGGAGGAAAAGTTCAGCGATTAGAGCGGTCAGCGGGTTCGACACCCGGAGGGCCGCGGCGTACGCGGGGTCGTAATCCATGCGGTCCGAGATGTTCGCGAGGTCCGGCATCTGGCGCCAACCGGTCCCGCCCGCGGCGGATTCGATCGCGCGTTCGACGGCGGAGCGAACGTCGGTGAGCACCGGCAAGACGAACGCGGCCGCGCGCGCGCCGGAACCGGCTCCGTAGGGATCGAGTTTGTAAAGGGTCTGGAAAAGAGCGGCCTTCGCGCCTTCGATATCGGCCAATTCGCCGGTCGCTGCCGCGGCGGCGGCGGCCAGGGAGCGCGCAGGTTCGATTTGCACGTCCGACGGGGCGCGCGGCCGCGACGGGTTGCGCTGCATGAAGAAGGGCGAGAACGCCATGTCCACCGCGTAAGCGAGCGCCTTCTGGAATTCGGCGTTCCCCTGGAAGGTCCGGCGTTCGGCGAACGGGATTTTCAGTTCCTCTTCGAGCGAACGCGTGGCGTCGATGGCCAGACGCAGACGCTCGACGTCGGCTTCGAGCTCTTCGTTGGTGCCGGCGATCGCGGTGCTCATTCGCTGAATCTCGGGAGTCAGAGTGGCGCGGTAGATCGAATTCACGAGTCTAAGCTTCGCGTCCACGCGGTCGAACGCCAGCCTCAAGACCTCGATCGGCGTCCCGTCGGCGGCGAGCACCACGATGTTCTCGAGGGCGGCGCGCAGCTCTTCGATCGCAACGGCAATGTCGGCCGGACGCTGGACGGTGTCCGTAAGCGAAACCCGCGCGGCGGCGAGGTCGGTGGGCTGAAGCTTGTCGAGCCATTCCTTCAACGTTTCTTCGAGGCGGCCGAGCGACTCCATCGCGAATTGGGCGTAAGGCGTCGCCATGCGGGCGCCGGAATTCGTGATTTCGAGAAGCTGGACGCCGGGGCCGCGGACGATCACGCCCAGTCCGCGTTCGCGCAGGGCCGCGGACTCGTACCGGTCGTATACGGCGTTCGTCCGGACGTCGCGAACCTCGACGTTCGCGGAGGCGCCGATCTTGTTGAGGAAAACGCCGAGAGCGGCCGGCTGCAGGTTGCCCCGGGTCTCTTCGTCGAAAGCGTTTCTCGTCTGCATGTCGACGCTGAGAAGGAACGTGCGGCCCTTCATTTCCACGACGTAGGTGCGAAGCCGCTCGTTGGAATCCGGAATACGGGAGGTGCCAGCCGCATCCAGCGCCTGCACGAGATTTTTACGGAGCCATTCGTTCGTGAGCGCGTCGCGGACTTCGGCGTCCCCGGAGAGGAAGGCTTCGAGCACGGCGAGCGGATTCTCTTTGCGGTCGAGACCGTGCGAGAACTGGCGGAGGTATTCGGCGGACGTAAGCGACGCGTCGAGCATCATCGACATCGGCACCGCCATCGCCATGTTTTGCGCCACCGCGTTTACGTCGGACGCGTACGCGTCTACGAACCAGCGATAGCGCTCGAGCCACGCTTCGGGCGTGTCGGCGGACGGAACGATCGTGTTGCCTTCGCCGGGCTTCTCGCGGTTGACGAGGATGCCCTGCTGCTGCTGGATGCCTTCGATGCCGGTCGCCGCGCCCATCATGCCTCCGACGCGGTTGATGTTCGATTCGGTGAAGCCGGCCGCTTCGGTGCCGCGGTCGGAATCCTGAATCTGGAAATCGGTGGCCGCAAGCATTGCGACCTTTTCTGGAGTGCTGTAACCGGTGAGGATGATCAGCTTGCCGGGGCCCGCTTCGTTGATCTCGGCGGCGAGCGCCACCAGCTCATCGTGCATCGCCTGCGTGTGCCCCTGAACTTTACCCGCATGGATCACGGTGACGCCCATTTTCACGAGCTCGCGCAAGTTAGAATCGGTGAACGCGCGTTCGCGGCCGGCCTTTTCTTCGACGAGGCGTCCGTAGTAACCGATGACGGGACGGGCGGGATCGATGTTCGCGATCTCGGGGTTGAGTCCCACGAGAACCGGATTCGTCTTGAGACGCGTTTTGGCCTCAAGCTTCACGGCCAGGACCTGCGCGGGCGTCGGGCGGTCGATGTCGGCGTCGGGGAAAAGTTCGCGGAGGATACGAATGAAGACTTCGCCGGTCTGGTCGCGGTCGTCGCCGTTGGTGATCGAATAACCGACGATCTGAGGGTCGATCGGAGCGACCTCGACGCCGTGCGTGTCGCTGACAGCGCTCGTGCCGTCGGCCATACGCCGGCCGCCGCTCGTCGCGTCGTAGGTGTCGATGCGGCGGAAGTACGGCATCATTTTCTGCGGGACTCCCGCGCCCAAAAGGAAGCTCGAGCCGTTCGCGAAACCAAAGATGCCGCGGTTGCGGTAGGTGTGCGTCACGAACCAGACGAGCGCCTTGCTGAGGGCGTGGCGGCGCGGGTCCTTCGATTCGTCCGACTGGCGCTTGTACGCGGGGAAAAGTCCGAGCTGGCCATCGTTGAGCGAAATGACCGCCGGCTTATAGGCGGCGCCTTCTTTCGCCTGCTTTTCCGTCTCCAGAATCTGCTGGAGCTGCTCGGTGGCCCGCGACAGAAATTCGCAAAATTCTTCCCAGCTGCCGGTGCCGTACTGTCCGTAGCGGTACATGAGACGCGTGATTTTTTCCGGGGTGTCCTTGATGAAGTACGTTTCGATGCCGAACTTGTTCTTTCCTTTATAGACCTGGGCCTTGATCATCTCGCCGCGCACTTGGACGTCGAATTCGTACGCCACGGCTAGGCCTTCGGCCGGCACGGGAAGCTTCGTATAATCGTTCGGAACGAGTTCGTTGCGGCCGGTCTCGCGATTGCGCGCCAGCTTGAACGGATAGTAGGGCTCGATCGTCACGACGTTGGCCGCGTCGCGTACGAGGCGCTTCATCCACACGCTGTGATACTGGCCCACGGGACCCAGACCGCCCTCGACAAGCCACGTTTCGGGAGAAACGTAATAAATCGTGCGGCCCTTCAAGTTCGGGGCGTTGCGCTCGAGCCAGTCAGTCGGCGGTTCCTTGAGCGTATTCAGCATGATTGCGTCGCCGAGCGGCAAGACGTTCAGTTCGGTGCGCGCGGCCACGAACCCTCCCAGAAGCTCCCGTTCCGCTTGATCGAGGAAAGAGACGGCCTTCAGGAAGGGGTAACGGCTTTCAATTGGCGCGCGGTACCAAAGAGCGGTGATGCGCGCGTAGTCCCGGATGAGATCGGTCAGGACGCCGTCGGCGCCGGATCGCTGAGCAGCGACGCCGGCCACGGCCGCGGAAAGCTCCGAGCGGATGAACTGCACGTGGTTCATCTTCACGGCAAGGAGGCGCTTCGAGGCGGCGAGACTGAAATTGTTGTTGTCGCGGCGCAGAAGCCCAAGGTCGACGAGACGGTTCAGGATTTCGATGGTCTTTTGGTCATTGTCGGCGACGTCGAGGCCCCGCGCCCGGAGACGCTCGTACGCCTTTCCAAGAATGTCGCGCAAAGGGACGGACGGCTGGTCCGTTTCGATGAAGATGGCAGAGATGAGCTGCATGCGCGCCCAGTCCGGAGTGCGTTCTCCGACGCCTTCTAGAAGATTGCGGAGATAGGGCGCTTCGGCGATGCGCGCGCCGGAAACCACGGTCTCGGCCGCCCGCGAAACGGCGGGTTCTGGGGACGATCCGACGGTCGCCTTCCCGGCTTCCCGGCGCGCTTCGAGGCTGGCCATGCGCGCGGCGGCGGTCGCGTACTGCGATTCATCTGCGGTTTTTTTGGAGAGAGGAAGCGCCGAGCCTCGCGTGAGCTCCTGCGAGATCGACGGGATCGGAGAATTGACGCGAATCATCGCCTTCTTGATCTGAAGGCCGTCGGCGGTGTTGCGTTCGGTAGCCGCGTACCGGCGCTCTTTCACGAGAGGGTTGTCGGAACCGAGCTGGCCGAGCAGGATTTCTTCGTACCGGCGGAGATTGGTCTCTTCGGTGACGTTCGGCGTGACGACCGCGTAGGAGACGCCGTGCGCCTTCATGAGTTCTTTGACGTGCGGCGTGTGGTAGCCGCCGGTGATAAGAACCGCGACGTCGGTCTTCTCGGCGTCCATCTTGGCGAACGCCTTTTCAAGGAACACGTGATCGCGTTCTTCAGTCACCCGGTAGAAATCCTCGACCTCGGCGACGTTGGCGTTCACCGACGGCCGGTAGCGCAGGACGTCCGCGAAATTGCCGAGCTCACACAGCTCGCGGTTCAGGAACGCGAGGATCATCATCGTCTCGAAGCGGTTCTCGGCGCGGCGCTCGACGTGCGCGAGGAAATCGCCCTTCGACGCCTGCAGGGAGAAAAGACGCTCGAGGTTCGAAAGATGCTCGGAGATCTCGTAGAGGTAGTACGCCTTCGTGTCCGTCAGGCCCAGGCGGTACACTTCGCGCTCGATCGCCTCGTTCTCGTCGAGGAGCTTCGCCATGTCGACGCGGGCGTAGGCGCGAAGGTAATCGACGTAGCGCAGGAGATTTGGATATTCCTTAAGACGGATCTTACGGGCTTTCGCGTCGTCGAGGAGCGATCTATAGAAAGCGACGGGCGTGTGTGCTTCGGACTGCACGCGCTTCAAGCGTTCGGCGAGATGGGTCATCGCGAGATCCCGGTCCGTGTCGTCCGCGAAGAGCGCGCGAACGAGCTTTTCCTGCTCGCGGTTCGCGGAGGCGAAATCGATCTTTTCCTCCTTCGCGCGCAGATCCTTGAGCGAGGAGAAATTCGGGTAGTCAGCCAGTTTCACGCCGGAGCGCTTGGCCGCCTCGGTGAGCACGCGATGATACTCGGTGAAATCCTTCTCCTTCTTGTCGAAGCGGCGGAGGAAATCGTCGAATTCGAGTGTTTCCTTGGGCCAGAGCCGGCGCTTGAGCCCGTCCGAACGGCGCACGATGGCCGCCACGTAGCCGAGCGCTTCTTCGCGCTTCTCGACAACCGCGGCGTATTTCTTCAGATTCTTATCGTATAGCGCGCTTTCTTCGACGCCCCAGAGTTGGAACTCGTGGTCGGACGCAAGCGACAGGTATTCGTCGCCCGAGAGTTCTCCGCGTAGCAGATACTTCTTGGCGACTTGGCGGCGGGTCGAAAGAGGCGCGAGCGGACGGAGCGATTTGAGCGAATTGTCCTGCTGGCCGCCTTCGACAAAAACCGTTTTTACGCCGTAGCGCGTGATGAGTTCCTCGAGCACTTTCGCGAGATTCTGCTGGCCGCTGACGTTCGTGTGGGCGTCCTGCACGTGAATGAGGAGGCGGTTGCGGGAGCCCCGGTGGATTTCCTCGATCCGCGCGACGCCGGGGGAAATCTTGAGGATCGAAGGGTTTTCGGCGAGATTGCGCGAAAGGAGCTCCGCGGGCGCGGCGTGGCCCAGATCCTGGACGACGAAAGCCGTCAGAAGGGAGAGCGCGATCGCCCGCACCATAAAGGGGTAGCGGGACTGCGTTTCGTTCTTTTTTAGGGTCGGACCCATCGTCTCGATGTTTTTCTCGGCCTTTTAAAAAGTTTGACGAAGCAACGGCAAAAAATCAGGCGGTCCTTGCATGCCCCGCCTCAAAGGAATAGACAAGTGTCCGAAGTCTACATGTCACCTGGACATGGGTCAATAGACGCATCAAGATTTTTTGACGACTAACAAAGATTAAATACGATTAAATATGCTTAGTTTGGAACGGCGTTCAGGCGGGTTCTTGCTGGGTGACGCAGTGGATGGAGCCTAGGCCGTAGACGAGCGGGGTGCACTCGATCGGGACGATCCGGCGGCCCGGAAAGGCTTTACGGAGGATGCGGACGGCTTTCTTGTCGTTCGCGTGGGAGTAAACCGGCGCGAGAACGACCTTGTTTCCTATATAGAAGTTGGCGTAGCTGGCCGGAAGGCGACCGCGGGACTTCCCCAGCGAGACGCGGCCGGGCATCGGGAGCTCGAGAATCCGCAGACGGCGGCCGGATTGGTCCGTTTCACGGCGCAGGATCCGGAGATTCTCGTCCAAAATCGCGTGATTGGCGTCGGACGCGTCGGGCTCGACGGCCGTGAGCACCGTGTTCGGACCCGAGAAACGGGTGATGTCATCGATGTGGCCGTCGGTGTCGTCGCCTTCGATCCCCTCTTTCAACCAGATCACTTTCGTGAGGCCGAACCGCTCGGAAAGCCGCCGTTCGATGTCCTTGCGGGAAAGTTTCGGATTGCGGTTCTTATTGAGGAGGCACTGTTCGGTGGTGAGACACGTGCCCCGTCCGTTCATGTCGATGGACCCGCCCTCGAGCACCATCGGGACGTCGAAGCGCGGGGTGCGGCGCAGCCATTCGAGCTGGTCAACGACGCCGTTGTCGCGCGCGAGGTCCTTGTATTTGCCGCCCCAGGCGTTGAACGTCCATTTCGTGAACGCTTTGCGGCCGTGGGGGTCCTTCACGAAAATCGGGCCGTAATCACGGATCCAGGTGTCCACCGCCGCCACCTCGTGGAAAACGAGCCGGGGCGCCTTGAGCTTCAAGCGCTTGAGCACCGAAGCGGCGGTCTTTTCGTCGCGAACGATGAGGTGCACCGTTTCACCGACGGCGAGAGCCTCTATCATCCGGAGGTAGATGTTTTCGACTTCCCGGAGCATCGTCCCGGGCCAGGTGATCTTGTTGCGCGGCCACGTCAGCCACGTCGCCTCGTGGGTTTCCCACTCGGCGGGCATTCGCCAGGCCGGAGACGCCGGACGTTTAGTCGCGGACACGCTTCGAGATGTCGCCGTAAGCATCGATGCGGCGGTCGCGCAGGAACGGCCATTCGCGGCGCGTTTGCTCGACCGAGGACAGGTCGCAATCGACGAGGAGGGTTTCTTCGGAGGCGCCCGCTTCGGCCGTCACAGCCCCGAATGGGTCGGACACGAACGAGCCACCCCAATACTTGAATTCGCCTTCGCGTCCGACGCGGTTGACCGCCGCCACGAATACGCCGTTCGAGATCGCATGCCCCCGCTGGACCGTGCGCCAGGCGTCATGGTACGAGGCCGCTTCGTCCTGGCGGCCCGCTTTCCAACCGATCGCGGTCGGGTAAAAAAGAATTTCGGCTCCCGCGAGAGCCGTGAGGCGCGCGGCCTCCGGGAACCACTGGTCCCAGCAGACGCAGACGCCGATCGTGGCGTAACGCGTCTTGAACGAGCGGAAACCGAGGTCGCCGGGGATGAAATAGAACTTCTCGTAAAAGCCGGGGTCGTCCGGGATGTGCATCTTGCGGTACTTGCCGAGGAGTTTCCCGTCGGCGTCGATCACGACCGCCGTGTTGTGGTAGACCCCCGTCGCTCGCTTTTCGAAAAGCGAAGCCACGATCACAACCTTCTTCTCCCGGGCGACCTTCGAGAGCGCTTCGGTGGAGGGGCCGGGAATCGTCTCGGCGAGGTCGAAGAGCTTCGCGTCTTCGAGCTTGCAGAAGTATTCGGTGCGGTAAAGCTCCTGGAGGCAGACGATTTTCGCGCCGCGGGAGGCGGCTTGGCGGACCCGTTCGACGGCCTTTTTCAGGTTGGCCTTCACGTCGTTCGAGCAGGTCATCTGGACGAGGCCGACGCGGACGGCGGCCGTTTTCTTATTCTTCACTTTTTTTTCCCGAATTGGAGGACGACCGCCTTCGCCTTTTCTTCCTCGGCGCGCTCCTTCATCCCTTTTTTCATGTAGAACACGGACAAGTTCGAATGCGCCATCGCGTGGGACGGATCGACCGCCGCGAGGCGTTCGGTCCATTCGATCGCGTCGTCGACGCGCCCCATGCGGTAATAAACCATACCGATCGCCTCGTAGGCGTCGACGTGGTTCGGATGGGCTTCAATCAGCTCCTGGAAAGCGGCCGCCGCTTCTTCGAGCTTTCCCTGCCCGAAGAGGTCCACCGCCTTCTCGTAGGCGGCGCGCGGATCGCCGGAACTGGATTCTAGCATATTTTCACGTCGGGAAGCGACAGCTCGGCGAAAACCGTCTCAGCGAAAAGCTTTCCGCGCTCGGTGAATTTGAGGCGCCCGTCCGCGCGTACGAGAAGCCCCTGATCCGACAGCTTCGCGATCGAAGGCTCGAGCGCGCGCACCGCCCCAGCGAAGCGCGCCTCTTCGGCGCCTTCGGAAAGCCGGAGCGACAGAAGCAGGGACTCGAACGGCACGCGCGCAGGATCGAGCCGTTCGGATTCGCACGGCGAAAAATCGCCGCGACGGGCTTTTTCTAGCCACGCCTCGTGCGAATCGGCGACGCGCGAACGCGTCCCGCCCAGATACGACCACGCGCCGGGACCGAGGCCGAGATACTCCGCGTTCCTCCAGTAGAGAAGATTGTGCCGGGAGCGGAAGCCCACCTGCGAAAAGCTGAGGAGCTCGTAATGATCGTACCCGGCGGCCGTGAGCCTGGAACGGGCGGCCGTGAGAGTCTCGAGCGCGGTTTCCTCAGGGGGAAGGGCGAGACGCCCCGCACGGCGCATGCGGCCGAACGCGGTCCCCTCTTCCACGGTGAGTTCGTAGACCGAAACGTGCTGGGGGGCGAGCGCGATCGCGGCTTCCACTGAAGCGAGAGCGGCGGCGGTGCTTTCCCCCGGAAGAGAGAGTATGAGGTCCAAGCTCACGTTTTCGATCCCCGCTTCGCGGAGGGCCTCGACCGCCGTGCGCGTCTCTTGCGCGCGGTGAGAGCGGTTCAGGCGGGCGAGAGTCGCATCGTCGAACGTCTGCGCGCCCACGGACGCGCGGTTCACGCCGAGCGCGCGCCAGAGCCGCGCCTTCGCGGTCGTCACGTCCTCGGGGTTCGCCTCGATCGTGATCTCCGCGTCGGGCGCGAAGCGGAAGCGCGCGCGCAGGATGCCGAAAAGGGCCTCGATCTCAAGGTCGTCCAAGCGGGAGGGCGTGCCGCCGCCCAAGTACAGCGTGTCGAACGGCGCGGGGCCGGCCGATTCACGCCGCGCGTCGGCTTCCCGGGCGAAGGATTCGAGAAACGACGCGCGGTCCGCCGGGTCGGCGGACGTGGTGACGACGAAATCGCAGTAGTGGCAGCGCCGCGCGCAGAACGGCACATGCGCGTAAAGTCCCTTCATGTGTTGATTATACCTCGGGGAATCGGTTTTTTTCTTTCTTCTCTTTCAGAGGGGGATATGCTAGAACTATCAGAGTCAACGACGGACGATTCGCGTCCAACGTAACGTTCCAACCAATTGAGGGGGATTTTAAAGTGGCCAAAAAAGTAGCAAACGCCGCGTTCATGAAGCCGCTCACTCCGAGCGACGCTCTCGCGCAGGTCATCGGTTCGAAGGCGATTCCGCGTACCCAGGTCGTGAAGAAGCTTTGGGAGTACATCAAGAAGAACGACCTCCAGGACAAGATGAACCGCCGCAACATCAACGCCGATGCGAAGCTGAAGCCGATCTTCGGCAAAGCCCAGGTCTCGATGTTCGAGATGACCAAGCTCGTCTCGAAGCACCTCTCGTAATCCATCAAGAATTAAAGCGGCCGCCTTTCGGGGCGGCCGCTTTTTTTGTCCGGAATCTACTTCGAAAGGAACATCTTGAGCGCGACGGCCAGGAGAAATACGCCGAACACGCGCTTGAGGGTGGGTTCGGACATCGAAAGGCTCAAGGAAGCCCCGACCCAGCTACCGAGGAAGATTCCCGCCGCGATGAACGCCGCCATGCGGATGTCGGCGTTGCCGGTGCGGTAATATTTGAGGAAACCTAGGACCGCCACCGGAAGCAGAAAAGCGCCGAGGATCGTCCCCTGCGCTTTGTGCTGGGTCATTCCAAAGAAATAAACGAGGGCCGGAACGACGATCGTGCCGCCCCCGATCCCCAAAAGCCCTCCGAAAATCCCCGCGACGATGCCGACGAGGACTAGCCCCAGGACTTCCATTTAGCCGCGTTCGACCGCCTCGATCTCGAGCTGGACCGCGATTTCTTTCCCGACGGTCACGCCGGTGGGGTCGTACTTGATGCCGAAATCCGTCCGGTCGAACTTGGCGGTGCCTGAGCCGCCCAGGCGGCGTTTGCCGTCCTTGTCCGCGGCGAGTCCGCCCATTTCGTACCGGATCGTCACTTCCTTCGTGACGCCGTGGAGCGTGAGGTCGCCAGTGAGGGTGCTCGCGGCCGGATCGACTTTCTTCGAGACGAACGTCATGTCCGGATGCTTCTCGGTTTCGAGGAAGTCGGGGTTCTTGAGATGGTCGTCGCGCATGGAGTTGTTCGTGTCGATGGATTTCGCATCGATCTTCACGTTCACGGTCGAGCGCTCCGGATTCTTCTCGTCGTATTCGATGGTACCGCTAAAATTCTTGAAACGCCCGCCGGTTTTTCCGACCAGGTGCTTCACCTTGAACTCGACGCTCGAATGCACGACGTCGATCTCGTAAGTGGCTGCCTGCGCTTCGGCGGTGAGGAAAATCGAAAGGACGAGGAGCGGAAGGGTTTTGCGGGACATGCGGTGTCTCCTTTTTGTTGGTTTAAAGAAATTCGGACGGAACGGGCTTGCGGCCCGCGAAACCCGCGTCCGCTTCGTGGTAATAGGCGACCGTGGGCTCGTCGTTCTTCCAGCACAGGCAGACCTCGCGGCCCTGGATGATCGACGGGAAATCGACGAGGCCTTGGGTGAAATTCCAATCCCGGTAGGAGCAGCCCAGGTCCTCGAGCTCGTCGAAGAGCTCCTCGAGCACGCCCATCAGGCGCTTCACCTCGGGGTTCTCCTCGGCGCCCGCGCCGATCTCGAGCGAAATGGCCCGAAGCGCTTTGCCGGCGGAAAGGATGTCGTCCACGATACGGCGCACGAGCGGCAGCGCGGAGTTGGCCTCGCGCGGCGTGAACGTGCGCGTCTGCGTCACGGCCTGTAGGCCTCGAGAGACTCGATGAGCGCTTCCATCTGCCTCAAGACTTTGGCGGGCACTTCGAGTTCGTTCATCTTGGACTTGGCTTGCTCGAGCTGGGCCAGGAGCTTCTTCAGCACCGCCGCCTTGTCCTCGTCGGCCTTGTCGGGGGCGCCGGCGGGCCGAGGGGCGGCCTTCAGCACGTAGCGGATCTTTTTTTGGATCTCGCCGTCTTCCTTCTCGCCTTCGAAGACATCCTCACGCAGCTCCTCGTACTTCGTCTCGGACAAGCGCTCGCTTTCCTTCGCCAGACGCAAGGCGTTCACGGACTCGAAACTGGGGATGCGCGCGGGCTTACGCTCCTCGAGATTCTCTTCTTTTAAGAACGACGGCTCCTCGCGCTCGAGGAACGAGTAGGATTTGAGCATCTTGACGGCCGTCGTCTGCTTGATACCGATCTCCTTCGAGCAGTAGGCCTCGAACGTGAGATAGCCCCAGTCCTTGTAGAGCTTGTCTTTGTAAACGGTGAAGAGGCGCTGGCCGAGATCGATCCACGAACTCTTGAAGTCGCGGGCGGAGGACAGGATTTGGTAGCGGAACGAGGAAGGCTCGAGGCCTTCCATGCGTTCTTCGAGATTTTGGATGGAGCGGGATTTCTCGGTCATCGGAAAAAAGCCTCTGTGAAAGGCTATTCTACCACTCGCCGCGCGAGTTTCACGACCATTTTTCGGGGAACGAAACGCTCGAGGAACACCGCGGTGCGGTTCTTCGCTCCGGCGATCTGGAGGGACTTGCCGCGCTCAAGCGCGCGGTAGCCGGCGCGGGCCACTTCGTCCGCGGCCATCATGTTCCTGGTCACGGTTTTCGAGGAAATCATCTCGCTGTTAAAAAAAGGCGTGCGGGTCGGGCCGGGGCAGAGGCAGGTCACGGCGACGCCGGTCCCGGAGAGCTCGTCGGCGAGCGCCTCCGAAAAAAGAAGAACGAACGCCTTCGACGCGGCGTACACCGACTCGATGGGGATCGCCTGGAACGCGGCGGTCGAGGCGACGTTCATCACGCGGCCCCATCCCCGTTCGACCATTCCCGGCGCGAAGAGCCTCGTAAGAAGGAGCGGCGCCTGGACGTTCACGTCGACGAGCTTGCGGACGCGGTCGGCGTCGTAGGAGAGGAACGGGCCGTAAAGGCCGAACCCGGCGTTGTTCACGAGAACGTCGACCGTGGTTTTTTCGGCATCGAGGCGGTCGCGTAGCGCGAACACGGCTTCACGAGAGGAAAGATCGACGGCGATCGTGCGGGGACGGACGCCGCAGGCTTTTTCGAGGGAGGCGGCCGCTTCTTCGAGCTTCGGGGCCTGGCTCGCCGCCAGGATCACGCGGGCGCCGTCGGAAAGGAAGAGTTTGGCAAATTCCCAGCCGATGCCGCTGGAGCCGCCGGTCAGGAGAACGGTCCGGTTGCGAAAAACGGACACGGTTTGTTCCGGAATCAGCGCCGGCCGCGGCCGTGGGAACCCTGGCCGCCGCCCGGGGAACGATGCCCACCGCCGCGCGAGGATCCGCCGCGCGAACCTCCCCCGTGCGAACCGTGGCCGCCGGGAGCGTCGGGGCGGTAGTTGAATCCGGCGAGCGTGACGCGCGGAAGCTCGAGCTTGGTGATGCGTTCGATGTCTTCGACGAGTTCGCGTTCGTCGGGCGCCATGAAGGTGAACGAGTCGCCGGTGCGTTCGGCGCGGGCGGTGCGGCCGGAGCGGTGGATATAATCCTCCGGAGCCTGCGGAACGTCGTAGTTCACGACGTGCGAGACGCCCTTCACGTCGATGCCGCGCGCGGCGACGTCGGTCGCCACGAGCACTTGGCACTCGCCCTGCTTGAAGAATTCGAGCGCGCGGTTGCGCTGGTCCTGTGAGCGGTCGCCGTGGATGAGCGCGGTGCGGATGCGAGCGCGCTCGAGAGAGCGGAAAAGCTTGTCCGCGCCGATCTTCGTGCGCGTGAAAACGATCACCGATTCCATGTCCGTCTCCCGGGTCAGGAGAAGTTTCACGAGAAGCTCTGCTTTCTGGCCGTGCGCGACCGGGTACACCGAGTGGCGGATGCCCTTGGCGGTGTCGGTGCGAAGGCCGATCTGGACGGTCACCGGATCCTTCGTGAATTCGCGCGAGAGTTTGAGAATGTCCGCGGGGATCGTCGCTGACACGATGAGGCTCTGACGCTTCGGCGGCAGGAGCGAGATGATTTTCCGGACGTCGGGCAAGAAGCCCATGTCCATCATGCGGTCGGCTTCGTCGAGAACGAAGACCTCGAGCACGCCAAAGTCGATGCGGCCTTCATAAACGTGATCCAAGAGGCGGCCCGGCGTGGCCGAAATGATGTCTACGCCTTCGGTAAGCGCCTTGGTCTGGGGGTACATCTGAACCCCGCCGAAAATGGCGACGCCGCGGAGAGGCACGTGACGCGAAAGGTCCTCGAGATGCTGGAGCGACTGGAGAGCGAGTTCGCGGGTCGGCGCGACAAAGAGAGCGCGTGGGCCGGGGCCCGGCTTCTGGCGCGGGGTCGAGAGAAGGCGGTGCAGGGTCGGCAGAACGAATGCGGCGGTCTTCCCGGTTCCGGTCTGCGCGGAGACGATCACGTCTCCCCCTTTCAATATCTGGGGGATCGCCTCCTCTTGTACCGGCGTCGGGTTGCTGAACCCGAGCTCGTGGATGCCTTTCAGGATGTTCGGATGGAGTCCGAGAGAATCAAACGACATATCTGGGGCCCATTCTATGCCCCGGGGCGGGTGGTGTCCAGAAAAAACCGGGTCGGAGGCGGCGGATCAAGCCGACTGCTCGGCCATCCGTATCGCCAGGCGTGCCCCTTGAAGAATCAGGTTGATCGGAAGCCGCACGATGGGCGGGACCGCGAATTCCCTGAGGCGTGCCTCGGGTAGACGGGCTTCGACGGCCGAAATAAAATCCGCCGCGTCGACCGGATGTTTGAGGAGCGTCTCGACGAATCCCTTCAGGCGCCCGAAACGAGGATCAGTCGCGTCGAGCGTCTCCAGGCGCGCGATCGAAAGAGCGGCTTTGAACGAGCCGCGGAAATCCGGGACGTCCCCTTTGCCCGGCGTCTCGAGATAGAAGTGGCGGCGGCCGGTTTGCCGCGTCCCCGCGGGCGTCGTCACGCGGACCGTCCTTTCGCCGTGCTCGCCGAGGGCGGCCGGATCGGTCACGACGAAATCCTGGCCTTTGGGGTAAAGCTTGGAGAGCTCCTCCATCACGCGCGCGGCGGCGCGGGCGTCGCCGGCGAGAAGGAAACGGGCGTTGCGGCCCCACGGCGTGCCCTCGCGGGCGGCGCGCATCTCGCGCGCGAGAATCGGCGCGATCGCCTCGTCGAAACCGCGTTCGGCGGGATTCAGCGAATCGAGATCGACGACCGCGGCGGCCTTCACCGCGTCGAGCGCGGGGTCCGTTTGGAACGCGTCGGCGGTTTTCCGGGCCTGGTCGAGTTTCATCTTCACGTCGGACATCGTCATCGGGGCGGCGGCGGCGGGCAGGGCGGCGGCGAGCGAAGCGGCGGCCGGAGCGGCCGCGGCGGGGAGCGCGAGCTCAAGGCGGCCCCCGTCCCGGCCGTACACGACGAGGCCGCGCGAGCGGTCGAGCTCCGTTTCGAAAAGCGACGCATCGAGCGCAAAGAACCCCGTGCGTTTGGTCGCGTCGTAAAGACCCCGTGCGAAGCGGGCGCCGTCCTCGACGGAAGCAGCGCGTAGGCCCAAGAGGCCCTCGGGGGCGACGTCGGCTTCGGCTAGGCGCGCGCCGCCGGCCGCCGTGTCGCTGAAATTTTGATCGATGACCCGGAACGCCCGTTGCGCGTTCTCGGCGACCTTTTGTTCGCGGTCGCCCTGAAGGGTCGTGAGCGCCTGGGACACGAGCCCCCGCGTGATGAAATCGCCGTCCCGGTAATAGGCGATGGCGTTAGGCTTCCCTTCCGGGTCGAAATAACCCGTGTTCACGCTGATGCGGCCCCAGCGCAGATGGTCGAGCAGGCGCGTGTGAAGCTGGGCCCGGACCGCGGCCGCGAAGATCACTTCCGAAATCTGCTCGGGGTCTTTGGAGGGATCCCTGTCGGGCCGCTCGTCCCGCGCGGGGAGGCTCGCCATGGCCGCGATCAAAAATTGTCGGCTCGCTTCGACGTCTCGCCTTCCGCCGAGCTCGTTATTGCGGAACTGCACGATGTCGTAGGCGCTGTCGAGGAATTTGCGGGCGATGAAATAATAGAGGATCGGCCTCTCCACCTTTTGACCCGTCAACTCCACGTGCCTGTCGAGGATTTCGCGTACGATCTTCCGCAAATTCGAATCGTTGCTCGATATCTGAATGGACCGCATGATCACGGTCGCCAAGTCCCGCTCGCGCGGCGCCAGAGCCCCCGCGTATTCGCCGTCGACCACCGCCTGCCCCTGGTCCGAGACGATGATGTTCCCCGGACCGTAATCGCCGTGCGTGAGAACGAGAGGGATCGTCCGCCCCTCGTAATAGCGCGCGATGACTCGTAAAGTGGCGACCCAGGATCCCGTGTTGTAATTCAGCTTCAAGAGCTCCCGAGCCTCCAGGGACGCCTCGGCCATGTCCGCCGTGAAGTCGAACGTGTCGATGTTCTTGTCCGATTTATGCAGATTGTACATGAGCCGGATCATGTTGCCGACGCGGCGGAGCATCATCGCTTCGCGGTTCGGATTGACGATGCGCGCCGAGAGAAGGTCGTGCGCGATGATGATCTCGGAGAGATTCCAGCTGTCGCCGCTGCCGGCGTTCCCGCTGACGATCACGCCCAGCGGATCGTTCGACCACACGAGCTCCGGTTTCGGCACCCCCGGAAGCGGCGTTCCGTAGAACCAAAGCTCGCGCTTGTAGTTTTCGTCGCCGAAGAGATTCGGTCCCGAACGCGTGGGAAGCTGGGCTTTCACGTAAAACCGCCCGTCCTTGGTGCCCCAGACGGTGGAGTGATGGCTGAAAACGGGCACCTGGCTCTGCGGGTGCAGATCGCTGTCGCCGTAATAGTGACCGGCGAGGATCAGCGAAGCGCGTGCGAGGCGTCGGGGGTGAACGCTCTGGTGGCCTTTGATTTTTCCGAGGGCTTCCACGGAGTGGAAGAGCCTCTCGCGCAGCGCTTCGGCATCCTGCGGCGTGTTGATGTTGTCCGCCGGTTCGTCGAGGAGGACGCCCGATGTGCGCGGGTCCCGGTGAACGGAATCAAGATACGTCTCGATCGAGCGCTCCGGACGCTGCTCCCCGGCCTCGTCGTTCCAATGGGCGAGAAGATCGTCCACCGGAGCCGCAAGAGACACCAGCGCCAAATTGCCTCTGCTCTCTTGGCTTCCATAAGAGAGAAAACGTCCTTTAGGCGTGATCTGCGCTTTGTGGAAACTTCCGGGAGCGGGATAGAACACGAAATGGTTCTTTTGGTCGCTGAAGCGCAGACGCGCCACGTTGTCGATGCTAACGGGCGACTCGCCGATCAGCATGACGACGTTCTTGTACGCGCCCTGGGCCGAACGCACGGTTCCCGCGAAATTCTCGAACCATCCCTTTCCGGTGCCGTCCACGTAATCGACCTTGAACGAATCGGGATACCGGCCCTCCGCGACGTCCGCGCGGATCGCCTCGGCGTTCTTGTCGTTGTGCACGACGGCGACGTTTTTATAACCCAGCGCCGCCAGCACGTTCAAATGACGCCGAAGCTGGGAGAGACCTCCGAACGGCTCGGTGTTCTTGTCGCGGTAGCGGTCCGTGGAAAGACGGCTACTCACCCCGCCCGCCTGGATCACGACGAGCGTGTCGTCGGGGACCTGCGAAAGCTTATCCACGTAAGCTTGGGCGTACTTCCGGAGAGCCCCGCGGATGTCTTCGCGGTCGGAGCGCCGGAGGTTCGCCGCCAGAAGGTCCTCGTAACGGTCGAACTCTTCGGGAGAGAACACGAACCCGTCGGCCACGGCGAGAAGCTCCGCTTGGACGCGTTCGTTCATCGTTTGAAAACGGTCGGGCTCGAGAAGACGAAGGATAAACTTCGCCTTTTCCTCGCGGTCCTCGGGGAGAATGAGCGTCCCGCCGTCGCGCGACATCTGAAAATGCTTGAGCACCTCCGCGTGCCCGGACAGCGAACGCACGAGCTCAAGGCAATGCGCGGCGAGATCCGGATCCGAAGCGGCGAGCGCGGCCATCGCGCGGCCGAAAAGCTCCTCCGTGACTTCCCCCGCCTGGAGCGCGGCCATGAAACGCCGGACGAGTTTGGTGCGGTCGGCTTCAGACGAGAAATCGACCACGCTGTTCGGGTCGCCGGAAGCCGGTGCGGGATCGCCGGACCAGTCCAGATCGGCGATCACGCCGAAATGGTCGGAAACCGGAGTCTGGTTCAGCACGGTTCTCGAGTGAACGGGCTCGAGGCCCCTCGAATAAACCACGTCCGGACGCTTTCCCGGAAATTTGATCGTGCGCATTACGCGGGAGGTCGTGACCCCCGCCACCCCGTCGTTCAGCCGACGGAAAGCGTCGGTTTGATCGCCGAGCCGCTCCGCAGCGTCGGCGGCCTCCTCCTCGAGCGCGTAGTTGAAATCGCCCGAAAAGATGACCGGCTCGCCCGCGGGCACGGAACGCTGGACGAAAACCCGCATCTTCGAGAGCTGTTCGGCGCGTTCTTGCCGCGCGTCGAGTTGCCAGGAAAGACGCGTCGTGAACACGTGAACACGTTTGCCGGTCACCTTGGACCGGAGCGTGACGCCCAAGACCAGCACCTCCACGCCGCCGCGTCCGGGCAGAAGCTGGTGGTGCATCGCTTCCTGCTCGAACGAGGGATGGTAGACGATCGCCATGCCTTCTTGGAAACCCTCCTTGGGATTGTCGCGGTAGAGAAATTCCTGGTGCTTGTATCCCATCGCGTTCGCGAGCTCGACGACGGTATTGTATTGCCCAACCCGCTGGCTCGTTTCCTGAAGAGTGACGATCGTCGGCGGCGCGAGCGGCGTGACGCCCGCGGTCGCGCGCGTCATCTCTTCGAGACGTTCGCGCGTCGGGTTCCCCATTTGGTTGAACTGAAGGACGCGGACCGCGTCGTGCGAATCCAGGCGCGAGCGAAGGTCCTTCTCGTACTGCTCGACCAGCATGCGGTCGACCGCGAAGAGCTCGTTGAGACGCGGATCGGTCGGTGGCGTGTCTCCTTCCTGAAGATCTTCGATCTTCTTTCGCACGACGAGATGGAGAAGATGCCGGAAACCGTTGAATCGCGCCAGGCGCGCGCCGGCGATTGCCTGCGGCGCCTCGCGGTCCCGCGCGGTCTGGAATTCCTTCAGCGCCGCGGGCCACGCGTCGCCTGCGATCTCGCGGCCGAGCGTTTCGCGCGTGCCCCACGGGTCGTACGTGAGTGTGCGCGTGAGCATCATCGTCGAACGCTTGGGTCCCGGGGTTTCGCGGCGGCGGGCGAAGAATCCGCCGAAACGCTGGCCAAGCAGAAGCTTCTCGTATCGCTCGACGTTGGTTTCGGCGAGCACGTTCGGGGTGACGCATGCGTACGAGACGTTCCGGCGGCGGAGGAGACGCTTCAGATTCGGCGCGTGATAGCCGCCGGCGACGAGCACGGCCGTGCGGTCGCCGCTTTTTTCCATCTTGGCGAGTGCGTTCTCGACGAAACGTGCGTCCCGCAGGAGCGTCAGGAAATAAAAACGTTCGCAAGAGCGGATCGTGCGCTCGTGCGCGGTCTCGAGGAAAAGTGCTTTTTCGTAGGAGCCGCCCGACTCCATCAACTTGCGGTTCAGGAAACCGGTCATGCGCGCCAGGCCGTGCGCGCGTCGGCGGCGGCGGTATTCGCGGTACTCGTCGGGGAGCAGCGTGAGTTTGAGGAGTTTCCTCAGCGTATCGATGTTGCGCGAGACCTCCAAAAGGAGCACTTCGTCCCGGCTCTCGCACAGCGTCGTGAACACCGCACTTTGGAGGCGCTCCTGCTCCTGGAGAAGGGCGGGCGCGTCGAGCTCGGAGGCGTAGCGTAGGTACTCGAGATAGCGCGCGAGTTCGGGATAACGGGAAAGCGCTTTCCCCAGGCGCGCTTCGAGGACGAGATAGAACGAACGCTTGGCGCCGTCCGCCGCAGACCCGAGCTTGTAAGGCGACTGCGCGTCGCGCGACGCCTCCGCGAGCTCCTCGGCCGCGCCGCTTTCGGCGACCGCGCGCATTTGTTCGTCGTTGGCTTTCTCGAAGTCGATCGCCGCTTCCAACTCTCTCAGTTTGTTAAAGTTTTTAAGATGCGGGTAAGAAGAAAGAGGTATCCGGAGTTTCTCGGCCTCTCCGGAAAGCGCCTGCATGTACTCCGTGATGGGCGCGCGGCCCGCGCTGAACGCCCGGTACTTGCGATCGAACTCGTAGAGGAACGGGTTGTACACGCGCGGCTCGAGTGTGCGCACCGCCGACTCCGCGCGCGCCAGGTAATCCTCGGCGCGGCCGCGGGCGCCTTGCGCCGCCCGGTAGGTCTCGAGGGAACGCGCGTACAGGCTCATGTCCTCGACGCCCCAAAGGACGAACGAGCGGTCCGAAGTCAGATCCAGGTATTCGGTGCCCTGGAGTTCTCCCTTCCGAAGATAGGACTCGGCGATGCGCTTGCGGTCGGCGGGGGAGGCGTATTTCCGCAGGAACGAAAGGGATTCGTTGCCGTCGCCGGCTTCGAGAAAGACGGTCCGCACCGCGCGCTCCGAAATGAGGAAGTCGAGCGTGCGCGCCACGTTCAATTGGCCGGTCCGATTGGTGTGCGCGTCCTGGATCAGAATGAGGGTCGTCGAAGATTCCGGAGGAAAAAAAGTTTCTTCCACCCGCGCGATCGACTCGGGCAGGCGCGGTAGCACGTTCTGGGCGAGCGCGCGTGAAAACGCGTCGCGCGCCGGATCCACCGGCGGAGCGAGTATTTCCGCAAGCGCGAGGTCTTGCGCGACGAAAGCGGCCAAAAGCGCGGCGGAGATTCCACGGAGCGCGGTTCTTTTTTTCGCACAAAATACACGATCGGCCAAGCGATTTCCTCCGTGAGGTCGTCGGCGGCGCGGTGCCGTTAAAATATGCCTTAACTAAAAGATTACCTGATACTTGGGGGGATTCAAGACGTGGGTAAAGATAGGGTGAGAGGGTCCGTTAGTAGAATAAAAAATGGGCGAAGGTGGATTTGAACCACCGACCCTCTGCGTGTAAAGCAGATGCTCTAACCAGCTGAGCTATTCGCCCGAACCCCGATCATAACACACCCGAGCCGCGTCTTAGCCGATACGGCTCGGAGTCTCAACCTGCGAAAGTTCAATCTCAAGCGATTCTTCCTGCGTCCAGACGCCGCGTTCGTCCGCTTCAGTCCATTCTCCGAGGTCCTTCAGCGCAGCGATCTCGGCCGAAAGCGCGTCAGGATCGGAGAGCTGGGCTAGCTGAACGTTTTCGGCGGGGTACGTGATCCATAGGAGCGCGACGAGTCCGAGGATCGCCGGCGCGGCCGTGAACGGGGCCCAGCGGCGAATCCCCGCGCCGACCGGCGATCCGGCGGAGGCGATCTTCCGTTCAACGGAAGCCGTGAAACCGCTCAAGAGGCGTTCGTTCAGCCGCCGCTCGCGCAGCGGACGTAGTTTCTTCATGAAGGCCTCGTCCGTTTTTTCGAAATTTTCTTTCATGCTTCCTCCCCGATGCAATCTGCGAGACTGCTCTTCATTTTACGGCACGCCTGCCAAAGATTCGCCTTCACCGCTCCAAGAGAAATTCCCAGCGTTTCGGCGATTTCGTCCAACGCGAAACCTTCGAGATACCTCAGCGAGAACACGCATCGTTGGCGGAACGGCAGCTCGCCGGCGGCCTTCCGGATCCGCGCTTCGAGCTCCCCGTCCATCGTCGCTTCCGCCGGGCCGCGCCCCCGGAAGACGGCTTCTGGCGGGTCCGCCGGCCCTTCGTCGGGCGTTTTCCAAAAAAAAAGAAGCTCGCGTGCCTTTCTCTGCCTGAGCCTGTCCTTGCAGTGATTGGCGAGTATCCGGTAAAGCCACGTCGAGAAACGGCTCCCGCCACGGAAGCTGGGAAGCGCCTGCCAGGCCTTCACGAACGCTTCCTGTGTCGCGTCGCGTGCGTCCTCGGCGTTTCCCAGAAACGAATACGCGATCCGGATCGACCGCTCCTGAAAAAGATCGACCAGGCGGGAGAAGGCTTCCGAATCCCCTTCTCCCGCCCGGAGAGCTAGCGTGCGTTCGTCAGTCGTTGCGTCCACGTTTTCCCGCGGGACCGGCACGGCGCTCGCCGCCCTGTCCGTTGCCCCGACCCACTCCCTGACCGTGATCCCTCACGCCGCCGTCCCTGCGATCCTCGCGGCGGTCGCGGAAATCTTCTTTGCGGTCGCGCACGTCTTCGCGGTGGTCCTTGCGGTCTTCGATTCGGTCCGCGAGCTTCGGATGATTTTCGACGAACTTCCGGTACTTCTCCGGATCGCGCTCTTTGAGCTCACGAAGCTTCTCCTCTTTCCTTCCGACGACCTCCCGGAATTTGTCGGGATCCTCCTCGCGAAGACGATCAAGACGCTCCTTCTGGCGCGTCTTCATCTTTTCCTTCACCTCTTGGAACTTTTCCGGATCATTTTCTTTAAGATCCTTAAGCTTCTCACGGATCCTGTCTTTTTTATCCTGGACCACCCGGCGGTATTCTTCCGGATTTTTTTCCTTCATTTCTTCGAGGTCTGCGGCGCCCGGCTCCGCGAAAGCGGGCACGGTCATTAGACCGCAAAGTCCGATCGCTCCCCAAACCTTCAGCATTCGATTCATCGCTTCCTCCTTGTGGTTGGATGGCTCACACCCATTAGACGCACCTCGGGTGGAAAAGGTTTAATTCTATTTAACTTTAGTGTTTTTAACGGTTTCCAGCACGGGGAGCAGCGCGTCGGCCATCCGGCGGTAGCCGCCCGCACTCGGATGGAGGCCGTCCGGTGTGTTTTCAAGGAGACCGTCCGACCTCGACACCGCCGCATGCGTATCACAAAAAAAGAAGCCGCGGCGGGCGGCTTCGGAGCGGATCCATGCGTTGACCTCCGCCGTCCTCTCGCGGACGTCGGAGCCCGCCGTGTCGTAGGGCAGAATCGTACAGACGACGACACTCTCCGCGCGTGCAGAGGCGGCTTTCCAGAGCGCATCGAGTTCACTTTTCACGCGTTCCGCCGAACGGCCCTGGTAGAGGTCATTCACGCCGGCGAGAACGACGATCGCGGAGGCGCGTTCGCCCGAGGCCTCGAAACGGCTTCGGATTTCATCCGTTCGCTCGCCGTTCACGCCGCGGTTCAGGACTTTCCAATCCGGACGCGCGCGCTCGATCCAGAACGCGTACTGGCTCTCCGGATCCCCCTCTCCCTCGGGCGGCGCTTCGACCGGCGAACGGAAACCGGGCGTACCGGCCGTCGTCGAATCGCCGAGCGCGAGAATCGTGAACGGTTCGGCTTGGGCCGCAGGCACGGTGGAAAGGGAAATAAAAAAAAGAAGAAGCGCCGGGAGGCGCTTCATTTAAGGAGAACGAGGCTCGAGGTATACCCGTGGACGTAATTCTTATCCCCGATCGGGCCGATTTCGCCGTTGGCGAAGAAACCCGCGAGCGGAATCGGGCCGCAGCTAGACTGAATCGCGGAGGCGTCGTGGTCCGGTTTTCCGTAAAATTGCTTGCCGCGGCCGCAGCAGCTGACAAGTAGCGCCCCGCGCGGCTTGCCGTCTTCCGCGTGCACTTTCTCGAGGAGGAGCCTTAAGTCTTCGGACGAGGTGTCTGCGTCGCGAAGCTGGAACTGAAGCGTCTGGCCTACTTTAAGATGCGCGCCGATCACGAGCGTGCCGGCGTCGGGATCGAACCCCACGATGTTGCGAATGACGAAGTCCCCCCGTTTGTGCGCGGTCTTTCGCTCGTCCATCGCAAGTCCCACGGAGAGTGAGTGTTCGGCGAGACTGCGGTCCTTCCCTGTCAGGCTCTCGAGGAGCTCGCGCACCACCAGGAGCGACTGCCGCCCGGCGAGTTCGTAAAGCGTGTTGTCTTCGGCCTTCGTGATGACGTAAGGCTTCCCGATCGGACGACAGCCCTGCGACACGACCGTCTCGAATTCGAGGTCGCCGACGATCGCGACGCCAATCGCGCCTTCGGAATACACTGTGCCGTTCAGGCAAAGCCAATTAGGAGCGCCCATCACGCCTCCGGAGGCGAGGCCGCCCACGACAGGCAGGCCCTTGTACCCTTCGTTGAATCCGTGGAGGAGTTTCACGACGTCGCACGTGACGGGATCCGCGAAGCAGAGGAAACGCGGCTTGTCAGTGGGATAGATGTCGAGGTACTTGATGAGGCGCGTGCCGTCGGCCAGCGCGGCCGTCTCGCTTGGAGGAACGACGAACGGGTAGAGTTTCACGCCGGGAACGTGCATCGCGAAGATGGAGATCGCGGGTTCCATTTCCACCTCGTTCTTGCCGGCGATAACGCCGCTCGAGTTGCAGCCCAGGAGGACGCGGTAAGGAAGCGCGTCCGTGATTGCTTTGGCGAACGCGGCGGGCTCGAGCGTGTCGTAGCTTTCGGAAACGAAGACGAGCGCGAGGTCGCACGAGCGCCCCCCGAGCTCCTTTTTCACGCGGGAAGCCGCTTCTTTCACGGCCTCGCGCCAATTGCGGTTCGCGGACATTCCCGCGGCGAACGCTTTTTGATCCATCCGTTTTTTTAAGCCCTCTTTAGGGATAGTTTATCACATGCCGCCGCGAGAAACCGGAGGCAGTTCGTCATCGGAGGCCGCCAGGATGCGGAGCGCATGGAGCGTCCCTTCGAACTCGGGTCCCAGCGCGTCGTACACGAGCCGGTGGCGCTCCACGCGGCTCTTGCCCCGGAACGCCGCCGAAACGATCCTCACCGAAAAATGCGTCTCGCCCTGGATCCCCGGCAGGTGCCCCGCGTGCAGATGGCTGTCGTCCAGCACCTCGAGCCGCACCGGCGCGAACGCCTCGGTCAGGCGGGTCTCGATCCGGGCGCGGAGGCTCATGAGCGGGCGGGTTTGCGGCCGAGGAGAGCGGCGGCCGCTTCGTAGAGGAGGAGCGCGGCGAGAACGAGCAGAACGGCCGCGATCGCGCCGACCAGCGTGGGTTTAAGGAGAAGTGCCAGCGACCAGAGCGTCATCGCGAAAAGGAACGTCATCGGGATCGCGCTCGCCCACCAGGGCCGTCCGGTTTTTTTGAGCCACATCGAGATCGCCATCAGCGTGAGCGCGGCCAGAAGCTGGTTCGACGTGCCGAAGATCGTCCAGAAAACTTTCCACGCGGGCTGGGCGACGCCGCCCTCGTCGGCGAGTTTCAAACTCACGCAGAAAAGTGGGACCGCGAGAGTGGCGACGGTGGCGGCGATTTTGCCGGCGGTCCCTTTCCAGCCCGCTAGCTCCTGGAGGATGTACCGAGCGAGGCGAGTGGCGACGTCGAGCGTGTCGTAGATAAAGGTCGTGAAGGCCAGGAGCGCGAACGAACGCGCGAATGCCATCGGAATCCCGAAGTGCGAGACGAAACGCGCGAGGCCTTCGGCGTAGATGCGGTCCGGCGACGCCGAGGCGAGCGCATCGCCCTTCGAGAGCACCATCACGGTGGCGAGCGCGACGACGGCGACGAGCCCCTCGAGGAGCATCCCGCCGTAGCCGACGAGCCGGCAATCCTTCTCCTTGGCGATCTGTTTCGACGTCGTGCCCGAGCAAACGATGCCGTGGAAACCCGAGCAGGCGCCGCAGGCGACCGTCACGAAGAGCATCGGAAAAAGCGGCAGCCCTTTCGGCGAGGTCCATCCCGTGAAGGCGGGCCAGCTCACGGTCTCCCCGCCGAGAAAGAGCCCGGCGATCCCTGCGCCGAGCGTCGCGTAAAGGAAGAAACCGCCTAGATAGCCGCGCGGCTGAAGGAGAATCCACACGGGCGCGAGCGACGCGGCGAAGCAGTAGAAAAGAAGGATGACGTTCCAGGTCGAGCGGGCGTCCGGGAAAACGGACGCGGGAAGGACGAGCGGGACGAATTGGCCGAACCAGATCGCGGCCACGGTGAGCGCGAGGAAAATGGGCGTCGCGATTTTGAGCGGCATGCGCGCTTTCAGCGCGAGGCCCATCGCCACGCCGATTGCCAGGTACATCGCCGACGACGACGCCACCGCGCCGCCCAGCTCCGCGTCCGCGAACGACGCGCTCGTGAGGTCGGTAAACGCCGTGATCACGTAGACGAGCGAAAGCCAGACGAAACCCAGGAAAAGAAGGTGCGCGCGGCGGCCGAGCTGGCTGCGCACGATCTCGACGATCGACGCCGCCTTGTGGCGCACCGATCCGGCGAGCGACGAAAAGTCGTGCACCGCTCCGAAGAAGACGGAGCCGAGCACGATCCAAAGAAGCGCCGGTAGCCAGCCGAACCAGAGACCTGCCAGGATCGGACCCACGATCGGTCCTGCAGCCGCGATCGCGGAGAAATGCTGGCCGAGGAGAAAACCCTTGGGTGCAGGCGCATAGTCCCCGCCGTCGGCGAGCTCTTCGGCGGGCGTAGGGCGGTCGTCGCGGAGGTCGAACCGCCGCGCGAGGAAACGGCCGTACGTGAAATAAGCCGCGAGAAAGAAAGACGCTGTGAGGAGAGCGATCCAGAAGAGACTCATCGATGAGCCCAAGTATAATAAAAAAAAGCCGCCGTGGGAAGCGGCCGCTTTTTTCGAACTTGGTGCTTTAGCGGACGCTGCTCGGCTGCGCCTCTTTCTTGGAGCGCTTCTGCTCGTAGAGCGCTTCGTCGGCACGAGCCATCAGGTCCTCGACCGTGGAGTTCATGTCTTCCGGGTCGAAATAAGAGACGCCGATGGAAAGCGAGAGCTTGTAGCGGTTCTGGGTTTGGGCATTGTACTTGGCGAGGTTGTCGTTCAAATGGCTCGTGATCGTCTCGACGGTGTTTTCGTCGGCCTCCATCGCCATGATCGGGAACTCGTCGCCGCCGATGCGGCCGATCAAGTCCGATTTACGGAAGGTCTCGCGCAGGGTCTTGGCGGTGCGGATGAGCGCGAGGTCGCCCTCGTGGTGGCCGAACGTGTCGTTGATCTGCTTCAAGTTGTCGAGATCGGCGAACACCAAGAGAAGTCCCCGGCCCTTGCGCTGTGCGAGCTTCAAGTACTGTTCGGCGAACGTGAGGAAACCGCGGCGGTTGTAGAGCCCCGTCAGCTCGTCAATCAGCGATAGGTTCCGGAGCTCGGCCTGCGTGCGGTTGCGTTCGATCGCGTAGCGGATCACGCGCGCGAGCATCCGGGCGTTCAGGTTCCCCTTCACGAGGTAATCCTGCGCGCCCTGGCTCACTGCTTCGAGGGCGAAAGACTCGTCATCCAGACCCGTCAGAATGATGACCGGCACCGTCGGCGACTGCGCATGCACGCGCACGAACGTGTCGAGTCCCTGGCTGTCGGGAAGAGAGAGATCGAGAAGCACCACGTCGTAATCGCCGGCAGAGAGCTTGTCGATGCCGTCGTCGAGCGTGGCCCCGGAGTCGACTTCCGCTTTCATCCCGGATTCGGGTTCGGCGAGCGTGTCGCGGATGATCAAAACGTCGTCGGGATCGTCTTCGATGAGCAGGACTCGGATCTTTTTGTCTTCCGCCATCTTTTTAGTCTCCCAGGGGTAGTTTGACGATTTCAAACCAGTAACGGTCGATCGCTTTCACCACTTCGACGAAACGGTTGAAGCCGACGGGCTTGCGGATGAACGAATTGACGCCCAGGCCGTATGTGTACTGGATGTCTTCCTTCGCGTTGGAAGTCGTCATCGCGAGCACGGGAATCGAACGAAGCGCCGTGTCTTGTTTGATTTCTTTTAAGGCTTCCCGCCCGTCCTTCTTGGGCATGTTGAGATCGAGAAGAATCAGAGCCGGACGCGGGGACAAGACGCTTTCGACGTACGCGCCACGGTGCCGGAGGTAATCGAGAAGCTCTTCCCCATCCTTCACCCACCGGAGATCCGTCTCGAGGCCCGCTTCGCGGAAAGCGTCACGGGTCAAAAGGAAGTCGTCTTCGTCGTCCTCGGCGATAAGGATAGTAATCGGTTCTTGTGGTCGGGTCATAAGTTAGGGGGGGGTTAGAAAAAAATGCGCCGCTCTTTTTAGGCCGGGCGGCGCGCCATCGAACGATAGCTTTCGATTAAAAATATCTTAACATATACGGGCCTTTTTTTCATCAAAAAAATCCACCGGCAGCGGGGTCCGCGCAGGCAAAATAACCGTGAAAACGGCTCCTTCTCCCGGCCGCGACGAGCCGGTGACGGTGCCTCCATAACGCCGGACGATCTTCTGACAGATGGCCAGACCCATTCCCGTCCCCTCGAATTCTTCTTTGCCGTGAAGGCGCTGAAAAGGCTTGAAGATGCGGTCCAAATACTTCTCGTCGAAACCGATCCCGTTGTCCGAAACCGTGAGTTCGAAGCGTCCGTCCTCGCGGGGAAACGATTCGATTCGCACACGCGGCGGCTGGCCGGGCTTGGCGAACTTGAGAGCGTTTCCGACGAGGTTCAAGAAGAGCTGGCGCATGTGAAGGGGGTTGGCGCGCACAACGGGGAGTTCCGCCACGGAAACATGGGCGCCCGTTTGGACGATGCGGATTTCCAAATCTTTCAGCGCGTCGTGAACGATGTCTCCCAAACGCACCGGCTCGTCGAGCGTCGGTGCGTGGGCCACGCGCGAAAAATTAAGGAGGTCTTCGATGAGCACCTTCATACGGAAGCCCGCGTTCCGCATTCGGAGGAAGTAATCGATTTCGGTGTCGCTCACGCGTTCGAGCGGTTTTTCCGCGAGCCGGTCTGAGAACGCGATGATCTTGCGGAGCGGCTCCTGAAGATCGTGGGAGGCGACGTAGGCGAACTGCTCGAGCTCGCGGTTGGATTCGGCGAGCTGCTGGGCGGTGTGCTTCAGCTCCTCGAGGCTCTTTGCGAGCTCGGCGGTGCGTTCCCTGACGCGCGATTCGAGTTCGTCGTGCGCGCGCTTCAGCGCCTCGTCCCGGCGTTTACGGTCGGTGATGTCGCGGACGATCGCCGTGAAACGCGGGCTCTCTCCGGTTTCGCTCTGGAAAAGGGAAAGCTCGATCGGGAAGACGCTCCCGTCGGCGCGCTGGGCGCTGATTTGGACGTTGCTGTCGACGAGGGGGCCGTCGCCGGTGGTGAGCAGCCGCCGCATGCCCTCGTAGTGACGGTCCCGGTACTCTCGCGGGATGATGAGCGCGGCCACGTCGCGACCGATCGCCTCGGCAGCCGTGTAACCAAACAATTTTTCCGCCGCCGGATTCCACAGAGTCACGCGGCTCTGCGGGTCGATCGTGAGGATCGCGTTACTGGCATGAAGGACGAGCGCCTGAAAACGCTCCCCCGCCTTCGCTTCGATCGCCCTGCGGTTGGCGTCCAAGAGTTCGCCTTCCCGCTTCCGGAGAGCCACCGACATCGCGTCGAACGCCGATGCGAGCGTCGCAATCTCGTCCCCTCCCTGCAAACCGGTGAGCGGATACCGCTCACCGGCGGCCAAGCGGTTCACCGTGCCGAGGAGGATTTTCACGCGGCGAAGAACGATCCAGTCGCTGACGAACCAGGCAGCGGCAAGCGCGAGTGCGCCGGCGACGAGGAGGCCCGTGACGCTTCGCGCCAGCACGCGGTCGGCCTCGGCCAGCGCGGTTTTTTTCGAAATGCCCACGGCGAGATACACGGGATTCCCCGGCGTGCCGAAAAGCCGGGTGAACGAATAAAACCGGCGTACGCCGTCCAAACCCTCCGCTTCAAAGGCTCCCGGCTTGCCCGCCAGAAGCCGCTTCACGAGAGGGACGTTGGGCATGGTCTTGCCGATCCATTGAGGAGAGTTGGGGTAGCGCGCGAGGATCGTTCCCTCTTCATCGACCACGACGGCCGTGGTGTCGGGAGGCGCATCCATGGCGCGGATCAGGCGCTGAACCCATCCGAGGTCGTACGCGAGAAAAACGACCGCATGCGGTTTCGACTCCGCGTCGAGCACGGGGCGCGCAAAGTGGAGCGAGGGGCGGCCCGTCACGGGATCGAGCAGGTAGTCGCCGTTCACGAAGTCGCGCTTTTTGATCGCTCGGCGGAAGAACGGGAAGGAGGAGACATTGACGGGAGCGGAGAGCTTGACGGCGCTGGCCACCACTTGGCCGTCCGGAGAAGCGAGAGCGAGGTTCGAGTAGAGCGGATACTGCGTGAGAAGACGGTCAAAGAGAGCGTCGCAGCCTTCGATGTCCCGGCTGTACACCTGCGGCAGCTGGGACACCGCCACGAGAAGCTGGTGCGCGGAATGAATGAGGCGCTCCTGCCCAGAGGCAGTCTCGCGCGCGAGAAGCTGGGCGCTTTTACGTGCGTCGGCGATCGCCGCCCGGCGGAGTTCGGAAGCCTGATACACGAGGAGACCCATCGCCGGCAAAAGCGTCAGCGCCACCAAGAGCATCATTCGGGCCCGAAGACCCATCGCGCGAGAATCCTTCACGGCACCCCTTCCGTCCGCCTAAATGGCGGACGCTGACGTTCAGTTCAAAAGCGCGTCGTCGTCCTTGTGGATCATTCCTTCGGTCTGGGCCAGCATCTCCTCGATGGAGCCTGCACTCTGCGGATCGAAGGACGCCGTCGCGATGCGAATGGCGAGCTCCGGCGCGCCCGTTTCGGCGTTGTGCCGGCGGACGTTCTCGAGCACGCGCGCGGTGAGAGCCTCGGCGCCGCCTTTGCGCGTCTCAATGGTGATCATCACGAACTCGTCCCGGTCGAAGCACGAGATTACGTCCGACTTGCGGAACGTGTCATGGAGAAGGTCCGCCGC
This sequence comes from uncultured Planctomycetia bacterium, assembly GCA_964431835.1. Classification (GTDB taxonomy): domain Bacteria; phylum Omnitrophota; class Gorgyraeia; order 2-02-FULL-51-18; family 2-02-FULL-51-18; genus CAYSKO01. The sequence goes on from CAYSKO010000016.1 coordinate 29,709, forward strand.
GCGCACGCGTGCGGCCTCTCCGCCCTCTTCACCGAACCGCTCGCGGATCGCCTCGAGGTTCTTCAAGTCCGCGTGGACGAGGAGGACGTCGCGCTTCTTACGGACGGCCAGCTTGACCATCTGCTGAGCGAGGCTCAGGAAGCCCTGGCGTGTGTAAAGACCCGTTCGCTCGTCGACGAGCGAACGTTCGCCAAACTCCTTGCCGATGCGGTTTTCCATGAAAGGCTCCTTGGTTGGACACACGAAAAAACGGACGCGAAAACGGAAAGCGGGAAAGCCGAACGGAAAAACAAAAAAAATCGCCGGGAGGCGATTTTTTTAAGCGTGACTCGGTTGGGGAAGTCTCCGAAGTCTCATATGAATTCCTATTTTACTCCGGAAAGGCCCTTTTTTCAAGGGAAAACGGCTCGGGTTAGGTGGGTCTCTTCCGGTTTTTGTAGCCGATCAGCGCGTCGTTGGCGCGGGCCATGAGGTCCTCTATCGAGACCGAAGCGTCGTCCTGAGAGTCGTAGAACGTGAAACCGAACGACATCGTCACTTTGTAGCGGCTCGTCGCCTGGGCGTTGTTCGTCAGAAGCTTTTCTTCGAGGCGGGCCCGCACGTCGTCGTACTTGTCGCGGCCGACCTCGGGCGTGATGATCGCAAAATAGTCGGGCCCGACATGGCCGATCACGTCGGACTTCCGGAACGTGTCGCGAAGGGTCTTGCCCGCGCGCAGGACGACCAGATCCCCTTCGTGCTGGCCGAACGTCTCGCGGATGCGGCGCAGGTTGTCCAAATCCACGAACACGAGGATGAGCCCCTCGCCGGTACGCGAGGCGAGCTTCATGTACTGGTCGCCGAAAGTCATGAAGCCGCGGCGGTTGTAAAGACCAGTGAGCTCGTCGATGAGGAGAAGGTTCCGGAGCTCGACGTCCGTACGATTGCGTTCGATCGCGTAGTTGATCGCCCGCGCCAGGAGCTTCGGGTCCAGATTGCCTTTGACGATGTAATCCTGCGCGCCCTGGCGGAGAGCCTCGAGCGCGAACGTCTCGTCGCTCATGCCGGTAAGAATAATCACCGGAAGCGACGGAAACTGCGCGCGCGCGCGCACGAACGTGTCGAGGCCTTGGCTATCGGGAAGATTGAGGTCCAGAAGAAGGAGGTCGGGGCGAACGCCCGAAAGACGCAGGAGGCCGGATTCGAGGTTCGCCGCTTGTTCCACGACGAATTCGAGTGATTTTTCCTTGGAGAGCATTTCCCGCAGAATCTGAACGTCTTCCGCGTCGTCTTCGATGAGGAACACTTTCAGCGTTTTGACGGGCCTTACGCGCTCTTCGGACATCGCTTCCTCGGCTTCTTGGCTTGCGTCAGGGGGCGACGAAGACGAACCCGAGCGTGCGGCCCGTCTCTGGGTCCGCCGTTTTCGAGGTCATCGCGGCGCGCTCGGCGGGCGAACATTCGTCCTCGGCCCGCACCGCGAGGGCCCTGGGAGGCTTCGAACGGTAATGGACGCGGGCGACGATCTCCTGCCCGAGATAGCACCCTTTGGTGTAGGATATCACTTCTTCGTTGTAAACATTCAATATCATTTCATCGTCGTAGTCAATTCCCTGAAGAGGCAGGCGGTTCCGAAGCCGGAACAGGCGGAACTCCTCCTCCGGCACGCTCGAGGGCGGCGTAAGAGGGGTCAGAATCACCCTCCCCGCGGTTTCCTGGATCGCGCGCTCGTCTTTGTCCGCCTCGTAGGTCCCGTCCAGATCCCAGTACGCCGAATAAGGCGTCTCCTCGAACCCCGTTCCGGTGACATCTAGAAACTTGGCCAGGTGCGCCTCGGCCCGGCGAACGGCCGATTTCGGAAAGACCAGGAGCGCCTCGTCGCCGCCGGGGGCCGTCCACTGATTGAACACCGCGACGATCTTCCCTTTCAAATCCACGAACGCGTTTCGCGGGCGGTCGGGAAGATTCGTGGAGTATACCTTCAGGAACGCCGCGGCTCCCGGGGACAACCGCACGACGTCCGCGTCCAGGCGCGCCAGGCGCACGCCGCTCATTTTCTCTTTTTCTCCGTAACCCAGAACGACTCCATGTAGCGCGCCGTCATGAAACGCGTCTGCGTGTCGAGCGCCGGAAGCGCGGAAAGGAATGTCGCGATGACCGGGACGAGCAGCCATTCGAGCGCGAAGACCGCGCGCGTCAGGAACGGATGTTTCATTTTTTTGTCCGGCAAAAGGAACAGAGAGAGCATGATCGTCGTCAGCAGCGAAAAGAGTGCCAGATTGAAAATGATCCCCGTGATGCGGGGAGCGCTGTAATAGAGGACGGAGCTTGAGAACTCGCTTCCTGCGAAGAGTCCCGGCAGCCAGCCGATGAAGGTCAGGATGAACGCCCACGTCGCCCACGCCACGTGGCCCTCGAAGAGCTTGAGGCCGTGCTTCAGCTTGTCGTACGTGGAAATCCTGGGATTTTTAAGGAATCCCCGCATCAAGATCGGGAAATTCTCGACGCCCCAGGCCCAGCGGCGCTTCTGCTTGTACACGTTCCGGAACGTCTGCCACCACGTATCGGCGGCGACCACGTCCATCGAGAGCGTCACGTACATCGGCACCACGCGGTATTTGCCGTCGAACTTGAGATACGCCTTCCAGAATATCGCCGAGTCGTCCGAGATCATGTCGACCGGCCAGTAGCCCGTGTCGACGAGGGCCTTGAAGCTCATCGAATGGCTCGAGAACGTGACGAGCTTCTCGGGGTTGGTGGCTTCCATGAGCTGGAAGAAGGACGAGCCCATTTCCATGACGCGCGCGAAGCCCGGAACGTCCCAGATATTGTTGTGGTAGACGGGAATGGGCTGGTAACTCGCGCGCGTGCGGTCGGGCGTAACGAGGAAGTGGTACGTGAGGCACGAGAAATAATCCGGGCTCACGACCGTGTCCGCGTCCAAACACGAGGCGACGACGTTTTCGTACGGCACGCCCTTGGCGTCGAAGAGCTCCGCAGCGCGGCGGGCGGCGAACGTCGCGTTCGCGCCTTTGACGCGCGCCTCTCCGGGAAGGCCGTCCGGATGCTCGATCACCTGGAAATCGAGGAACTTCCCGTACTGCTCCTTCAGCGCGTACACGCCGGCCTTCACGTCGGCGGTCGCTCTCGCCTCGAGCGCGACGACGAGCATCACGTTCTTGAGCGGGAACTTCTGAAAGACGACGCTGCGGACGCCAGGCTCCAGGATCTCGCGCGCTTCATTGGCGACCGGGAAAATCACAAGGTGATGCACCGCGCGCGAAGGCGGAGGGGGCGGACCGTAGCGCTTGAGCCGTTCGAGCTGATTCCGGTGCGCCCGGGCAGAGAGGCGCTCCTTCCACCCCGCGTCTGGCGCGAGGGCGGGCGGCGCGGAACGCGCCAGGTCGTCCAGACCTTTGATGCGAAGGAGCCAGTCCGTGTGGCGCTCGATGGCCAAACGGACGTACGCGAGAACGAGGAAAAGCGTCGTGTAGAGGATGCGCAGGAGCCAGTGGAAATCGAACGCGATAATGACGATGGCCGCGGTGAGTGGGTCGCGAAACGAGAGCCAGACCATGCCTGCCAGGATCGACCAGCTCGTGGCTCCCGGCAAGATCTCGAAGAAGCGCTGAAGCGCCTTCTCCCTGCCTTTGAGCCCACGGGCCGTGAATGCGAATTCCATCATTCGTCTCTGCTTTTTGAAAGCGGGAGGATCGCCGGGCGGCGGAAAAGGCGCGTGCGAACCAGCGCTCCCGTCTTCCGGTCCAGATGGTACGCGGCGCCTTCTTCCTCGACCCACGCGAACGGGACGTCTTTCCTCGAGCCGAAAAGTTCCAGGATGCGGGGCTTTCCGGGAGCGCCCGTCTCGACGAGATAAGCGCGGCCGCGGTCGGTGAAAAGGACGTGCGAACCCTCATACACCCACGCGGCCTGCGTGACGCGGCGGCCGCCCCGCACGACCCAGCGCGCCTCGGCCGCGGAGAGACCCTCGGCCTCCGGAGAAAAATCCGCCCATCCGACCGAATCCCGGGTCCAAAAAAGCGCTCGCCGGGACGCGCGGTCAAGGACGAGCCCCTCCACGCCCCTCTCGGCGAGCTCGTACGGATACAGGTTCGAAAGAAGAGAGCCGGTGTCCGAAAGAAAGAGGAACGCGCCGCGCGCGACGTTTTCCGCTCGAAAACGCGAGCCCGCGCCCTTCAGGAACGCCGAAGGAAGCGGCTCTTCGACGGCCGGTTCCCGGTCGGTGCCGTCGCGCAGGGCGCGAACGAAAGCGCCATCGGCTTCGATCGCGTACAGACGTCCGTCGGCCAGGCCGAAACCCTTCAGACCGTTCAGGAACTTCGGGTACACCGCCGCCGACTCGGGATGCACGCGGCTCAGATAGCCGTTCACTTCGAAGAAGATCTCCTCGGGGCGATCAGCGTCCCAGCGCGGCTCGGGAGGCGCTTCGGGAAAAAGGTGGGTGATGTCGGAGACGCGCGTCTCCTCGCGCTCGACGCGCGCCCAGAGATAGCGCGTCACGCCTTCGGTGCGGGCGACGACGAAGAGACGGTCGCTTCCGTCGATGGTGTGCAGGGATTGGAGCTTCGCTGAGGCGAAGACCGCGTCCGGGGAAAAAAGTGGTCTCGCCTTCTCGTTCCGAGCGTCGACGACGAGCGCGTCCTTGAGCGCGGGGCCGCGGAACACGAGGACGAACGGGGTGCCCGGCATCGGTCGCAGTGCGCGGAACGGGCCCGCGTGTACGAGGTGCGCCTCGGGCGCATCAGGAATGAGCAGGATCTTCTCGAACGTCACGGCGCGTTCTGCCTCGACCGGCACGCGCCCGCTCCAGGGCCGGTGACCGGGCATCGAGATCGTGAGAGCGTACTCGCCCGGCTTCAGATTCCGCAGCACCGCGGGCGTCACGAGCGGCTGGCGGCGGCCATCGATGTCGATCGCGGCGCCCGGCGGCGACGTGGCGACAGAAATAAGGCCGGTCTTGATGAGCCTTTCCCCGCGGAGCCCGCCCGGCACGTACGCGTAGCCGAGGGCGTGGAATATGATCAGCGGGCAGACCGTGAAATAAAAAACGGTCAGCGCGTAGAACAGCGTCTTTCGCAGGTAAAGAAGGATGGGCGTTCTCCTTAAGGTTTTGGAGCGGCGGCGAGAAGGGTCTTGAGTGTGTCGGAATGGCCATTCATAAGCTCGAGAGCCCTATTTTAATGGGACCGCCCGCGGTGGGCAATGTTATAATCGCCCAAAAAAGGATTCCCATGCCCTCCGTTTTCACCGAAATACTCGCCGGACGCGCGCGCGGCTGGAAGATCGCCGAAGACGCCCACCATGCCGCGTTCCTGGAACAGCGTCCGCTCGTGCGCGGCCACGCCATCGTCGTGCCAAAAAAAGAGACCGACTACCTTTTCGACCTACCCGACGCGGAGCTTGCGGCGCTTCACGTCTTCGCCAAGAAAGTCGCACGGGGCCTCGCGGCGGCGTTCCCGTGCAAGAAGGTGGCGCTCCTCTGCTACGGAATCCAGGTGCGCCACGTTCACCTGCATCTGGTGCCGGCGCAGGGCGTCGCGGGCGAGCTTGATTTTACGAACGCGAAATCCATCCCGGACGCCGAGCTCGACGCGGCCGCGGCTGCGATCCGGCCTTTTCTCTCCGTCTAAGTCCCCGCGCCGGCAGGAGCCTGCCGCCGGAAAAGACGCCGCGCGAAACCCCACAACGCCCGTAAAATGAAGAACGACCCAACCACGAATGCGAGAACGAGGAGACACGCCAGAAGCGGGTGTTTTACGAAGAGCCAAAAAACGAAAAGAAGCGCGGCGCCCTCGGCGAGGCTCGCGGCGACGTTCGAAAAGGGCTCCGGAGAGGTGTTGATGGCCAGCCGGGTGGTGGCCTTCACCGCGTGGGAGTCGAGTGCGATCGAGCCGGTGAGAAGCGCGAAAAGCGTCTGCGCGATAGGACCCGCCTCCGTTCCTGCCATGAGACCCAACACCACCGCTCCCGCCGGACGAATGAAGGTGTGCACGCCGTCCCACATCGAATCGACGAACGGCACTTTGTCGGCCACGAACTCGATACACGCTAGGAAAAGCGCCGCCGCGATGATGAGCGGGTTTTCGAGGGTGACGAGGTTTCCCGGCAGCGTGACCCATCCCGCGCGGCCGGCGATCCCCAGGAAAGCGACGGTGAAATAAATACTCACGCCAGACGCCCACCCGGCGACGAGCATGATTCCGTATTCGGCGACTTTATCCATTGCCTTAGCTCTCCGGCGCGGCGTCGAAATCCTCGACACCTTCGTGTCCGACGGCCAGGTTCACGAGGATAGGGCGACAGCAGACCTCGCAGTCGTGCGTGAAAGACTGACGGCGACCACCCGTGCGGTCCACGCGGAGCGGGATCGACGACCCGCAGTACGGACAATCGAAAAAGAAATCCTCTTCAGCGCCCCGCATCCCCGCCTCCTTTTTCGAATCGAGCGGCCAAGATCACCGCAGCCACGAAAGCCGCCGCCCACGCCAATACCGCCCCGCTTCCCAGAGTAGGCTTCGGAACCGCCGTGCGGGACGGCCGTGGATTCACGTAAAAACGGACGAGTTCCGTCTCCCCCGCGGGAGAAAGCCCGCGCGCGGAGGCGGCCGCGTCCCATCCTTCCGGCGTTCCGCCGTCCGGCCGCTTAAAAAGAACCGTAAGCCGCGCGGCACGGATGGGATCGTCCGCCGCGTAGGGACGCACCTCGAGGAGCGTGCGCGCGGTCGTCGAACGGCCCGAGAGCGCGCCGAGCGTCGCCGCCGCGTACGGCACGTCGCTCCAAAACGCGTCGTCCGGCTCCGTGAGCGCTCCCAAGCGCTCGACGATCTCGCGGTAAGGCTTCTCGAAATAGATCGTCGCGCGCCGTGGATCGAAGACGCTTTCCGGCGTCAGATTCCTGAGAAGCGTGCGCTCGGAGAAAATGAGCCTGACGGTCTTCGCGTCCGCGTCCGTTCGCACCACGGGTGCGGCCAAAAGAGCCAGAGCAACGAATCCGGCCGCCGCGGCCGACGCCGCGTGAGTGCCGCGGCGCTCCCCGATCGTTTCGAACGCACGATCAGCGGCCAAGCCGGCCAAAGCGGCCCAACCGAGAAGCCCGTGCCCTCCCGCGAACCGCGCGGGGTACGAAACGAGAAAAACGAGCGACGCGAGGCCGAGAGACAAAAACGCGCGCGAGAGCCCGCCGCGTTTCCACGCCAAAACCGCGCCGGCGAAACCCAACGCGTAAGCCAAAGCGTCGAAATCGAGCGTCCGGTCGCCCGGAGCGCGGAACGGCACAAAAAAAGAAGAGTGCGCGAGCTGGTACGCGAGAAACGGCGCGGCCACGACGATTCCCACCGCGACCGTCCGGAGCGCCCTGGACCTCGCCTCGCGGTCCGCGCACCAAAAAACGAACGCGGTCGCCGTGAAAAAAGCTGAGAGCGTGTGCGTGTAGAAAGCGAGTCCGAGACATAGCCCGGCCGCCCACGGCTTCCGCGCGTCGCAAAGGACGAGCGCCGCGATCCCCATCACCGACGCCAGCGTGAACGCGGGGTATTGAAACGCCGAGAGATAGACGGGATAAGCCGCGAACGCCGTAACGAGCCCCAGAAAAGCGGCTCGCGGCGAACCGAACCGCCGGAACAGCATCCATGACGCGCCCAGCCATAAAGGGAAAGCCGCCGCGTCCCAGAGACGCGCCGCGGCGATCCAGCCGAGACCGGTTTTCGCCGTCATCCAAAGCAGTACGTGGAAAAAGGGCGGATAGAGGTGCGGGCGTCCCGCCGGAGCCGCTTCCCAGAAAGCAAGGGTGGTCCAGCCACCCGCGCGCTCAAAAGCCGAGGCCGCCGAAAGATGGTAATGCAGATCGAGCGAGCGCGGCAGGACCGGCCACTGGAGAAGCTCGACGAGAACGGCGAAAACGAGGATCGCGCACGCGAACAGATCCCAGGCTAGCGGGCGCCTCAATTCTCCCAAAGGAACTCCCGGCCGGCCTCGCCGGCTCCGGCCTCGCGGACGCGTTCGAGAATGCGCCTGTTTTCGAACTCGTCCAAGCGTCGGAAGAAGTCGCGCTCGGCGCGGAGCGCGTGCCCGGCGATGCGGCAGACGAGACCCGTCAGACGCTCGTCGCTCTGGAAAAAGGGCTCGACGTCGTCCAGGTCTCCCTGGAAGAAAAGAAGCTGGGCGAGCGTGAAACCACGTTCGCGGCGCTTGTCGGCCTCGAGCAGGCCGACCGAGAAATCGATCCCGCCGGTTTGCTGGTCCCGGAGGATCTCCACAAACGCGGCGGACGACTCGTAACGGACGCGGAACGGCCCGGCGTGCGTCGGATCGAATCCGAAATCGCGGATCAGAAAATCGAACGCGTCGAGCGTCTGGCCGGCGAACGCAGTGCCGGAATCGGGATGCGGGTGCATGGCTTCTAGCTTATCATTCCGGGACACCGCACGTCGATCTGTGCCCGGAGCGTCCTTCTAGTGGCGAAGCCGCTTGAAAATCGAGGCACCCACGAAGAGGCACGCCGCGAAAAGAACGAGGAAGATGAAGAAGATGGTCTTGGCGATGGTGGCTGAAGCGCTCGCGACGCCCGCGAAACCGAGGCCGCCCGCGATCAGCGCAATGACGAGAAAAAATAGAGCCCAGCGTAACATGGTGTACCTCCGTGGCTTGCACCCTTCCACCACGATACCAGCGAGGGCGTTAGAAGAGGATTAAAAGAGGATTAGGGATTTCTAATTTACCAGGTGGCGAGATAAACCGCCGTCTCATTTGAGACCCGGCCGTACGCGGAGAGCGTGGTTCACGCGCGTCTCCCCGTCAATCAAAAGCTCGCAGTTGTACTCGCCCGCGTATTCGAAACGGAGACTCTGCACGGGAATCGCGATCGGCAGATGCTGTTCGGCTTCGTTCTTGCCGACGTTCACGTCGTATCCGGCCTTGAAGATCGTCCCCTTCTCTCCCACGATACGGACCTCCACGAAATGCTTTCCGGAGTCCGTGACCGTGATCCGCAGGCGAACGAGGATGAACATGAGCGGGTGCACGTACGGAAGCTCGGTCGCGTTGATGTTGCTGAAACCCGCGCCGACGAGAGTGAACTTTCCGTTCTCGTGTGCGGAGGCGTAATCGGAAAAAATCAGGTCTAAGACTTGCACGGTTCTCCGCAAAGTCGGAGGAACGCCCCGTAAAGGCGCTCCGTAATCCGTTCGAGGTCGGGCCGGTAGGCGTCGTATTCGGCTAGGATGCGTGCACGGTCGACGTGTTTCTCGAACCAACCCTCGAGCATCAGCCGGTCGACCTCGACGTGGAACTGGAGCCCGTAGAAAAGTCCTTTGTGGCGGAACGCCTGGTTCGGGACGGCCGCGCTCGACCCGAGGAGCGTCGACTCTTTCGGAAGGTCGAACGTATCCTCGTGCCACTGAAGCACCTTCAGCGACTCTGAACGCACGACGCCTAAAAATCGGTCGGCGCTCGCGTCTTCGGTGAGCCGGACGTCGTCCCATCCGATCTCGGGGCGCTCGGCTTTGTATACTCGGGCGCCGAGCGCTTTCGCCAGGAGTTGAGCGCCGAGACAGATGCCGAGGATCGGAACGTTCTTTTCGATCGCCTCTTTTAGAAAAGCGTCCTCCGCTTCGAGAAACGGGTGCCTCTCCTCCTCGTTCACGTTCATCGGCCCGCCCATGACGATCACGGCACGGGCGGAATCGACCGACGGAAGCCTTGTTTCTTTCTCGTAGAGAGGAATTTCCCGGTAGGGCACGCCGTGTTCGCGTAAAAAAGGCAGGATCGTACCTGCCTTTTCGGTGGAGACGTGTTCCAGGATCAGAACTTCTTTGGGGGATGCGGGCATGAAGGACAGTTTCCCACAACGAAGTACCGCTGACAAGCGGATCGGGTTAAACGGAGAGGGCTTTGCGGGGGTCTTCGGAGGGGGCGTCGACGGGACCGCGGTACGGGGCGAGATCCCGCCGTTCGGATGCCAGGCGCGCGTGCAGTTCGGTGCGATCCGCGATCGACGCGAGCGTCGCCGCCTGTGCCGAGGAGACGGTGCGCGCGGGGACGGACGTCTTAGACGAGGACGTCGAGGACGTCGAGGACGCGCTCGTCGCGGTGAATCCCATCGAGCGGCCCACGTCGATGCGACCGAATCCGTAAAAGTTATCGAAGCCGGGCGTACCGAGATCGACCGCGCCCTTCGCGAGAAGATTTTTCACACGGAAAACGTCCGCTCCAGGATAACGGTTGAGGAGAAGCGCGATCGCCCCGCTCACGTAAGGCGCGGCCATCGACGTACCCGAGGCGTAGTAATAATTAGAGGAAACCGCCGTACCGATATTCGTGGCTGACGTCCCGAGCGAGAGGATGTCCACGCCCGGCGCCATGAAATCGAGCTTCGAGCCGAAGTTGGAGAAATCCGCGCGCCGGTCGAGCGCGTCGGTGGCGCCCACCGAGAGAACGTAATCGAGATTCGCGGGAGAAAAATCATCGACGCTAGAGCCTCCGTTTCCGGCGGCCGCGACGAGGATCGATCCTCGCGAGTGCGCGTAACGCACGGCCTCGATCAGCGTCGAACGGCCGGCCGAGTCGATGACGCCGCCGAACGACATGTTGATGACCTTCGCTCCCATGCGCGCCGCGTACCGGATGGCGGAAGCAATCTTCGAGACGCTGCCGCCCCCGGACGCGTCGAGCACGCGCAAACGCATGATTTTCGCCGAAGGCGCGACACCGAGAATTCCTTTCGAGTTGAACCCAACTGCGCCCGCGATGCCGCCCACGTGGGTACCGTGGCCGTACTCGTCGGTAGGCACGTTGTCGTCGTTCACGAAATCCCAGCCGCGGACGTCGTCGACGAAGCCGTTTCCGTCGTCGTCGAACCCGGCGCGGCCGTTCACTTCGGCCGCGTTCTGCCAGACGTTCGAGGCGATGTCGTCGTGCCAATAGGTGCCACTGTCCACGATCGCGATGCGTATCCCCGCGCCGCGGTATGAATCCCACGCGCGCTCGACGTTTATTTTTTTAAGGCCCCAGAGGTCGTCGGTGCCCTGGCCCCAGGAATTGCGGGTGCGGTAATACGTGTCGTTCGGGACGATTTGTCCCTGGAGAAGATTTTCCGCATCGCGCGATTCGAGGGAAGCCTCGGAGTAGATCGAAGCTCCGGAAACGAAACGACGCAGCTCGCGCCGGCGGCGCTCATCCTCGTTTTCCGTGAAAAAAGAGGAATCGGAAACGGAAGCTGCGAACACCGCGCGTACGGCGGGGACCGTGAAAGTGAAGAGTGTGATCAAGAAGAAAAATTTTTTCATGGGTCGGGTTTACCTCGGGCTATTATACGACGCCCGGGTTAAAACCCGATTAGAGGCGGATTAGAATTTTCTAACGTGAGGCGTAAACGTTTGCCGGGGAGGCGTTTCGGGACGCCTCCGTTCAAGCAAGTTTGAGGAGGTTGGCCTGCGCCCAGCTCGGGCGCGCCTTGAGAGACGCGACGTACGCGTCGAAGGGTTTCGAGCGTTGAAGGAGCTTTCCGAGGCCCAGCGCTTCGGCCGTGGCGACGGCGGGCATGAACGCGCAGTCGGCGAGCGTGAAACGGCCGCCGACGAGATATTCCGAACCCTCGAGATACGTTTCGATACGGCCGAGATCGTCCGCGATCGCTTTTTCATCCTCGGGGAGGGGCGTTTCATCCTTCCGCTTCTTCACCATGTATTTGACGAGGGAACGGTAGAGGTGGAGATCGCAAAAATCATCGACGATGCGCACCCGCGCGCGCTCGTACGTGTCCTCGGGCATGAGCGCCGGAATGGGATATTCTTCGTCCAGATATTCACAGACGGCCGTCGATTCGTAGAGAACCCGGTCGTCGTCGACGATGGCCGGATACTCGCCATTGGGGTTGATCTTCAAGTACTCGGTCTTTTGATGGTCCTTCTCGGCGAAGCTCATGGGCACGATCGTGTAATCGAGTTGTTTCTCGGCAAGAACCGTCAGAACCTTGCGTCCGTAAATCGAGGGAGGAGCGTAGTAGACCTGTATCATGATTTCATTTTAACACAATAAAGTGGCATTTTGGCCGTTAAACGGAGAGAATCGGACGGTGAGCTTCTCTCCATCCGGAATAAACAGCCTCTCCGGCGAACCCTGCACGCTCTGCGGCCTGCCGACGCCCCGGGCGCTTCTCAGCCGGGACCGCCGGAGACACTTCGAGTGCGCGTCCTGCGGTCTCGTGTTCGCGGCGAGGGCCGAACGGCTTCCGCGCTCCGAATGCGAAAGACGATACCTCCAGCACGAGAACGGCATCGAAAACGCCGGTTACTGCGACTTTCTGAACCGCGCCGTGAATCGGGCGGCACCGTTTCTTCCGCCCGGATCGAAGGGCCTCGACTACGGCTGCGGGCCGGGTCCCACGCTTTCCAAACTCCTCGCGGCGCTCGGCCATTCGATGACCGATTACGATCCGATCTTCTTCGATCGCCCGCTCGAACCCCCGTACGACTTCGTCTTTTCCACCGAATGCTTCGAACATTTCGAGGAACCCGCGCTCGAAATCGCGAAGATCGTCGCGCTTCTGCGGCCCGGGGGGGTCCTCGCGATCATGACCGATCTCTGGAATGCTTCGACGGATTTCGGAAAGTGGCATTACGCGACGGACCCCACCCACGTGTCGTTCTATTCCGCGGAGACGCTCTCTTACGTCGAGCGGACGTTCGGTTTGGAGAGACTTGCTTCGGACGAACAGCGGGTTTTCGTTTTCGCCAAAAAATAAGCGCCGCTCTCCCAAAAAAAAACAGCCGCCCCGGGTAGGGGCGGCTGTTTCTTATTAATGGCGCGGTCGAAGGGATTCGAACCCTCGATCTCCGCCGTGACAGGGCGGCGCTTTAAGCCAGCTAAGCTACGACCGCAAAACTAGTTTTAAGACTATACCTCTAAATGCGTTTCCGTTCAAGCAGCCGCTGGGGCGGCGGTGTTCTCGGCTTTGTCGGTGAGGACGAGCACGCGGTTCTTGAGAACCTCCAGAAACCCGCCTTCCACGCGGAACGCGTGGACCTGGCCCGACTCGTCCTTGTACGTGAGGCGGCCTTCGGCGAGCGTCGTGATGAGCGGCGCGTGGTTCCGGAGGATGCCCAGATAGCCCTGGGACGCCGGAGCCACGACGCTCGTCGCCTCGCCTTCGAAAAAGACCTCGTTCGGCGTGACGATCTTGAGGGTGAAGGTCGCCACCAAGCTCAGTTGCCCTTCTGCAGGCGCGCGGCCTTCTCGACGACCTCTTCCACGTTGCCGACCATGTAGAAGGCCTGCTCCGGATACTCGTCCAGTTCGCCCGCTGCGATCCTCTTGAAGCCCGAGATCGTCTCTTTGAGCGTGACGTACTTGCCCTTCGTGCCGGTGAACGTCTCGGCGACGAAGAAGGGCTGCGACAGGAACTTCTGGATCTTGCGCGCGCGCGAGACGGTCTGCTTGTCCTCGTCCGAGAGCTCGTCCATGCCGAGAATCGCGATGATGTCCTGAAGATCCTTGTAACGCTGGAGGATCTTCTGCACCGAGCGCGCGACCGCGTAGTGCTCGTCGCCCACAATGTGCGGGTCGAGAATGCGCGAGGTCGAATCGAGCGGATCGATGGCCGGGTAGATGCCGAGCTCGGCGATTTGGCGCGAAAGAACGGTCGTCGCGTCCAAGTGCTGGAACGTCGTCGCGGGAGCCGGATCGGTCAAGTCGTCGGCCGGAACGTAAATGGCTTGGACCGAGGTGATCGAGCCCTTCTTGGTGGAGGCGATACGCTCCTGCATGTCGCCCATTTCGGTGGCGAGGTTCGGCTGGTACCCGACGGCCGAAGGCATGCGGCCGAGAAGCGCCGAGACTTCCGAACCCGCCTGGACGAAACGGAACACGTTGTCGACGAAAAGGAGCACGTCCTGCTTTTCCTCGTCGCGGAAGTACTCGGCCATCGTGAGCGCGGTCAGGCCGACGCGAAGACGCGTCCCCGGCGGCTCGTTCT
>CAYSKO010000017.1:0-39499 GCA_964431835.1 uncultured Planctomycetia bacterium
GGCTTTCATGGGCGGGCTGACGCCGGGCGGCGCGGACGTCGCCGTCTACGGAATCACGCGAGTGGTCTGGAATCTCGACGCCGGGAACCTTTTGCGCGAGAATTCCGCTTTCGCCGCTTGGTTCGACCGCATGCGGACGCGTGTCGAAGGGTCGGCGAGCTAAGAGTTACTGGCGGCCCGGATCAGCGAGGCAACCGGACGAGCTCGGTCCAGTATTTGTCGAAGACCTTCATCACGTCGACGAACTGGCCGTAGCCCGAGGGCTTCCGGATGAAGGAATTCACGCCCAGACCGTACATCGCAAGGATGTCGCTCTCGGCGTCCGACGTGGTCAGCGCGACCACGGGAATGTAGCGCAGTTCGGGATGGGCTTTGATTTCCTTGAGCGCCTCGCGGCCGTCCTTCCGCGGCATGTTGAGATCGAGCAGGATGATCCCCGGCCACGGCGCGGACTTCGGGTCCTTGTACTTCTCGCGGCACAGAAGATAGTCCATCAGCTCTTCGCCGTCCTTCACGCGCCGCAGGTCGCTCTGCTGGCAGAACTCCAGGAACGCGTCGCGGACGAGCATGAAATCCTCTTCGTCGTCTTCCGCGATCAGAATGATCGGCGACTTTTTCATTTCAGTCCTTTCAATCGTCCGACAAGAGTTTGCTGAGGAGCTTCTCGAAAGGCTCCGGCTCGGCGTTTCCGGCACCGCCAGACGGCGACGCGGCTTGGGTCTGCGACGGCGCTTCGTTTCCGAGTTTCCCCCTCAAAAGCCCGCCGATCAATTCCTGCCCTTTGCCCGCCGCGAGCGTCGAGGCGATGTGGCGCGTGTCCGGGATCACCGTAAGACGTCCGCCCACGCGCTCAATCCGCACCGGAAGCTCAATCTGCCCTTGCGCGTTCATAAAAAGCCGTAACTCTTCCACGCTGCGCGCGATCGCGTCCGAGAAATTGGAGTCGAGCAGGAGGACGCCGGCGAGAGAGACCGTTCCGTCCATTCCCGCCGAGCCGCGGGCGAAGAAAGCGAATTGGTCGCTTCGAACCTCGAGCCGCTCGAAATAAACGCGGCCACCGGCGATTTTGAACGGAACCTCCACGGGCCCGAGCGGCGTATGCGGCCGCGACAACCGCGCGCGGTATTCGTCGGGGAGGCGCGCGGAAAGCTTCTCGCCCACTCCGGGAATGGCCGAAAGCTTCTCGAGCACCGTGCGCACCACGTTGAGATCGAGAATCACGCCTTCATCGAGCCGCGCCACGCCTTCGGCGGCGAGCGATGCGAGCGCCGCGTCGCCGGTGCCCGTCGCCTGCACGCGCGCGGCCCCCGAAAGGAAACCTTTAAGCTTTGCGGCTCCGCCGGGAACGGCGATCGCATCCAGGGGCAGGCGGTCGAGCTTGAAAGCGAATTGCGATTCGGGTGCGGCCGTCAAAACTTTCCTCACCGTTCCGCTGGCCTCTGCTTTTCCGCCGCCAATGGAAGCCGAAAACGATTCGAGCGCCGCGTCGCCGCGGTCGAGCTTCGCTTTCAAAGTGACGTTCTCGACGGGCAATGTAAGGCGTGCCGGAAACACGCGGCCGCCCTCCAAGAGAACCGTGCCGCGGGCCTCTTCGGGCTTCGCGCCGGGAGTGAAGCTCTCGAGCGTGGCGCTTAAGCGGCCCGCGGGGGCTTCGCGCAAATTCTTCGCCAGTCCCGGCGCCAGGAGCGGCAGGAGTTTGGGATCCATGGCCCCGGCGTCCACGTCGAACCGTAGGGATTCGATCGAAAGCGGGGTTACGCCGGAGGGTGGTGTCGCGCGCCCCGAAACCCGCACGTTGGGGCGGTCTGATGAGAACGCTGCCGACGCCTCGAACGAGGCGCTTTTGCCGGGCGCGATGCCGCGAATCTCGACGTCCACCTCGCGCAACGTCGCCTCGAAAGGTGGTTCCTTCGTAAGGTCCATAAATTCGAACTCGCCGCCCTCGATCCGAACGAGCGACGCGGAAAAAGCGGGCGCTTCGCCATTTTCGGCTTGCGGTTCCTTTGCGGCCGGCGTTTCGATGCCGACGACGCCGACGGCGCCGTCCTTCCGGCGCACGATCCGCGCGGAAGGCCGCACGAGCGAGACGGTGCCGATTTCGATCTTTTTCCGGAGGAGCGGGAGGATCCTGGCCGTCACGACCGCGCGCTCGAGACCGACCGCGCGCTCCCGTTTGTCCGGACCCGACCAGACGGTCAGGCCCCGCAGTTCGAACGCGGCGCCGCCGGCGAAGCGGGCCGCGATGCGTTCGATCTCGACCGGTTTCCCGAGCGCCTCGGAGAGCTTGCGCTCGACGAGGGGGCGGTAGCGGTCGGCGTCGAACGTCGCTGCGAAAACGGCCAGTCCCGCCACGACAAGGAGAACGGCGATACCCAGACCGATGAGTAGTTTTTTCACGTTTCCGAAAGTCTCTTTTCCGCTCGCCATAGAGTTATCCTTAAGGTTCGAAGTCGATGAGAAGGGTGGCGTGGAGCGGACCGAACGCATCCGCCGCGCGGAGGACGTCACCCGCGGCGGAGGCTGCCCGCCCGGAGAAAGCGTCCCTGAAACGCGCATCGCGCGCGGCGGGCAGTACGATCGCGGTGTCGCCCCAATCGCCGTCGAAATCCGAAAAAAAACGTCCCGTGGCGGCGAGCGCCGTCTTTCCGTCCCGGCGCCGCAGGAAGGAGACGACGCGCGAACCGTATTTCCCGCGCGTCTCGAGCGGCACGTAGTCTCCCGCCAGGAAAAGTTCGGGATTCCGGCGCCTAAGCTCGAGCCCCTTTGAAACCATCAGCATTTTGATCCGGCCGTCCTCGGGCGCGGCGGCCATTCTCCGAACGGCTTGGTCGGCGTCGGAGACGCTGGTCTCCCGGCGCACGCGGGCCAGGAGCGACGCCCGACGGCCGAAATCGACCGCGTAACGGTTGTCCGGATCAACCAGACGGTAATCCCAGACTTCCTCGCCCTGATAAGTGTCCATCACGCCCGGTGACGCCATTTTAAGAACGAGCGCCGAAAGCGAGTTCATCTTCCCGAACCGCGACACGCGCAGCGCGAACGACTCGAAATCCGCGAGGAAATCCGCCGAGCGCTCCGGGTCGAGAATACCACGCGTGAAGCTCTCAACGGCTGCTTCGTAGCCCGCGTTCGGGGAAACCCAGTTCGTGTGGACCTTCGCCTCGCGGACCGATTTCAAGATCGCTTCCCAGATGCGCTCGCGGAACGCGGGCGAAAGGGCCTCTGGCGTCGAATCCGGCCACGCGCCCAACAGGGTCTGGTAAATCAGGTATTCGGTGTTGCGGCGCGGCTGAGGCATGCCGTCGACCGGGGTCTTTAAGGAAGCGTTGCGGGCGGACCAGCGGAAAACCGATTCGCGCCATTCGACTGGGATCTCCGAGAGCGCGTGCAGGCGCATGCGGACGTCCTGGCTGCGCTTGGTGTCGTGTGTGGAGGTCGTGATCATCCCGAGCGGCCACTTCTCGAGGCGTTCGGCGTTTTGGCGGTGGAATTCCTCGATGGTCGTCCCGAAATGCGAGGGGTCTCCCCCTACTTCGTTCAAGGAAGCCAGGCGGTGGGCGACGTAGAACGCGGTGTCCTCAAGCCCCTTGGCCATGATCGGCCCGGTAAGCTGCTGAAAGCGCAGAGTAAAATCGCGGTAGAGCGCCTTCTCCTCATCGTCGACATCGGCGCCCAGGCGCATGAGGAGCACGTCGCGGAGAAAATCGTAAATCGCCGGGTTCAGGGCCGGCGTGCGGCGTTTGGCCTCTTCGATCGCGCGTAGGACGTACTTCTCGTCGCGCTCCGAAGGGCGGACGTCGGCCGGCGACACGTAGGTGCGGTACACCGGGAAGCAGTCGATCGTCTCGCGGATCGCGAGCGTCAGGTTGTTGCGGGTGAAATCGCGGTAGTAGCGGCTCTTCTCGGAAATGCGGTCCAGCCGGTGGCCGAGCGCGTTCACCTCGCTCGACATATAGAGCATCGCGAAAGATTTCTTCTTGTCGTATACGAGCTCGTCGAAATCGATCTTGTGCTCGATGAATTCCTCGTAGAGACCGTCGAACGCTTCGCGGTTCTCGCGCTTCACGAAGAGGCCGCCGAGCGCGTTCAGGAAATCGTACCCGACGGTGCCGTGGACCGCCCATTCCGACGGAAGCGCCTCGGTCCTGTCGAGTATTTTTTCCACCACGACGTAAAGCGGCGTCGCGCCGCGGAATTCGTCCGAGGACACGATCGCCGAGGCCGCCGCTTCGACGCGGGCGCGCTCCTCGGGAGCGGAGCGGTCCACGGGCGCGAAGCGGTCCACCGCCCATTCGACGAGGAAGCGCTTCTGGAGGTTGGAAAAATAAGCGGACGGGTCGTAGAGCCCGTCCGGATGGTCGATACGCAGGCCCTGTACCTTCCCCTCGCGGACCAGGCGCAGGGCGAGTTCGTGACAGTGGCGGAAGACGCGTTCGTCCTCCATGCGAAGCGCCGCGAGTTCGTTGATGTTGAAGAAGCGGCGGTAGTTAATTTCTTCGGAAGCGACGGTCCAGTGCGCGAGGCGGTAAGCCTGACGATCCAGGAGCGCGCCGAGCAGGTCGAAACTGCGCGCGTTTCCTTTGGCTCCGCAAAAGAGCGCCGTGCGGCTTTCCACGAACGCACGTATTTCGTTCGAGCGCCCCGTGAGTGTTGAGAGCCGCTGCTTGGCGATCTCTTTCTCCCGGGTGCGTTCGGCCACGGCGCGCGGGTCGCGCTCAGAAACGCCGGGCAGTTTACGGAAGGCGGTGACGACGGACAGGTATTCGAGAAGATCGGGGTGCTCCGCGCCCAGACGTGTCTCGAGCTCGCCCACGCCGTGTTCCAGGATATCGGGATACGTGTGCGGAGCCACTGGAAATAGGTGGTCGTAGTAAGCAACGGTGAACTCTCCGTTTCCGAAGCGGAGCGCGATCTCGCCGCTGTCGAGGACGCGGCCGTAGAGATCGCCGAGGACCGGAAGGAGCACTTTGTCGCGAAGCTCGGGTTTTATGGGATCCCAATCGACGTCGAAAAAATGCGCCCACTGCGAGCCGGGGCCGTTTTCGAGAACGTCGAGCCACAAGCGGTTGTTGTTGCCGAGGATGCCCATGTGGTTCGGAACCACGTCGATCACTTGCTCCAGACCCCGTTCAGCGAGCGCTTCGCAAAAGGCGGCGTGGGCCTCGTCCCCTCCGAGCTCGGGGTTCACGCGGTTCGGGTCGGTGACGTTGTAACCGTGAAGACTCCCGGGGACTGCCTGGAAGAAGGGCGAGGAATAAACTGCCGCGACGCCGAGATCCGCAAGGTAAGGCGCGACCGCGCGCGCGGCTTCGAACGGAAAGTCGGCGTGAAGCTGGAGTCGATAGACGCTGACGGGAGCGTGGGACGTACGGGATTTTTCGAGTAGGGCCCGCCGGATGTCCGCTTCGGATACGGAAGCGGTCGAAACAGTTTCGGCGCGCGGGGAGAAGACTTCGGGCAATTCCCCCTCCTTTTAATGAGGTTAAAAGAACCGGGCAGAAAGACCCCACGAGGAGGAACGAGCGGCGCGCGGGGGACGGAAAACGTCTAGGGTCGGAACGGAAGTATTATAGCGCAAAACGTCTTCTTTTTAAACGTAAATCGGACCTAGGCGGAGCCGAAATAGGCGGGTTCCTGCCCCTTGATCCACTTGATATTGCAGCCAATACTGGGGCGCTGGGGGCCTTCCGGGGCACGGCCCGCGAGAACAGATTCGACGGCTTTCCGGAGATCAGTACCGGTAACGGGCTTGCCGTTCCCGGGGCGGCTGTCGTCGAACTGCCCCCGGTAGACGAGCTTTCGGGCGGCGTCGAACAGAAAAAGATCGGGCGTGCAGGCGGCCGTGTAGGCCTTCGCGGCGGCTTGCGAGGCGTCATGGAGGTAAGGAAACCTGAATCCGAGAAACCGTGCCTGCTCGGCGAGAGACGCCGGCGCGTCGTCGGGGTAGCCCGCGGCGTCGTTCGAGCTGATCGCCACCGAGGCGAGGCCGCTTTCGAGGAATTCGTTCGCGAAACGCGCAAGCTCCCCTTCGAGATGTTTGACGTATGGACAATGCCGGCAGATGAATAGAACCAGGAGCGCTTTCTTACCCGAGAAGTCCGCAAGACGCACGGTTTTTCCAGTGAGGACGTCCGGAAGCGAAAACTCGGGGGCGGGGGTGCCCAGGGCGAGCATCGTGGAAGGCGTCAGGACCATCTCATTTCCTTCCGGGTCGCCCGAACCAGCGCGGCACCTCGTTCAGATAATTTTCGTAATCGGCGCCGAACTTCTTCCGGAGTGAAGGCTCCTCGTGGCCGATCACGAAGAGATGGAACGTGAACCAGAGGACCGCAAGATAGACCACGAGCGCGGACGAACGGAAAAAAAGAGCCTCCGCCGAAAGAGTAAGAAACATACCGACGTACATCGGGTTCCGCGTCCACCGGTAGCCGTTCGAGCGGACGAATCGGGCCGGAGGGTCCCAAGCGGCCGGCGTCCCCTTCCCCACCGAAACGAAGTCGCGCACGGTGACCGCGTAGAGCCACAGGCCCGCGGCGGCGGGCGGAACCGCCGCCCACAAAGGAATAGAAGGAAACGCGAAGAAACGGAGGCCCGACGCCAGAAGTGCCCACGGGAGCGCGGCAAGAAAAAAGCCGTGCACGACGACCACGAAAAGAAGCGTGCGTGAAAGGACACTCATCTAGAACTCGAGCACGATCGCTTCGGGGCTCAGCTTTTCGTCGCGCTCATCGACGGAGATCACAAGCTCCTCGATCCGCTCGGGCGGCAGCGCCGTCATCACGTCTCCCGCCGGCACGCCGGGACCGAAGGAGCCTGGCCACGCGTAGCGCACGGCACCCTCCACCGAGACGTCGAACCAAATCTTGATGAACGAACCTTTTTTTACGTCGAGCGGCTGGGGGAAATCCCGCTTGGCCGTGATCGTCATGATTTCGTCGGTGTCGCCGGAGCCGAAGTCGTAATGAAGATGCACGGGCCCCGGATCACCCTCGGTGGTGAGCGTCGGTGTTTTTTCGTCGAAGGCGGTGATCTCGCCTGTGGCGAGGTCGGTCGAGCGCTCCGGCGTCCCCTTTAGCGTGGCCGAGCCGCCCGCTTTGGTGCGATTGGACTTGTCCTGGCCCGCGACGCGGAACGTCTCAGAGAGGAGCACCTTGAAATTCGTGTAACGCCCCTCGGGCACACGACCTTCGTTGTTGAAGAAAGAAAGGGACGGCTCCACGTTCACGAGATCGATCTGCTTGTCGGGGCGGATCACCGAAACCCACTCCCCGGTCGTCTTCTTGAGGAGGACTTCCTGGATCGTGATCGTGTATTCGGTGGTCTCGGCGGCGTGGGCCGAGGGCGCGCAGAGCATCGCGGCGAGCGCGAAAGCCCGGAGAAGGATCCTCATCGAACCACGAGCGTCTTTCCGGTGAGTCGTTTGAAGACGTCTTTGTACGCCTTCGACGTCTTCGCGACGATGTCCGTCGGGAGCACCGGGCCGGGAGGCGTCTGATTCCAGCCGGAATTCGTGAGCCAGTTGCGGACGATCTGTTTGTCGAGCGAGGGCTGATCTTGGCCGACCTTGTAGGTCGCCTTGGGCCAGAAACGCGAGCTGTCGGGAGTGAGGACTTCGTCTATCAAGATCAGCTTGCCACCGATCAGCCCGAACTCGAACTTCGTGTCGGCGATGAGGATCCCTTTGGTCTTCGCGAATTTGACTCCAGCCTTATAGATCTTGATCGAGAGCTCCCGCGCCTTCTCGGCGGTGGATTTCCCGACGAGCGAGACCGCGCCCTTGAAGTCGATGTTCATGTCGTGCCCTTCGGTAGCCTTCGTCGCGGGCGTGAAGAGCGGCTCTTTCAATTCTTCGCACTGGCGGAGACCCGCGGGAAGCTTGTGTCCGCATACCGCGCCCGTCTTTTGATAATCTTTCCAGCCCGAGCCCGTGATGAATCCGCGCACGACGCATTCGATGGGAAGCGGCTGCGCGCGTTTCACGAGGATCGAGCGGCCCGCGAGCGCGCGGCCGTGCTCGCGCAGGACGGAAGCGTCGAGGCCCATTTTTCGCACGTCGTGTTCGAGAATGTGGTTCGGCACGAGGTTCTTGAACTTGGAAAACCAGAACAGGGAAACTTGATTCAGCACGCGACCCTTGTCCGGCACGGGCGTGGGGAGGACGACGTCGAAAGCGGAAAGGCGGTCGCTCGTGACGATGAGGAGCTTGTCCTTGCCGACCTCGTAAATGTCGCGGACCTTGCCGCGGTTCAAGAGCGGAAGCGGAAGCGAAGTTTCCCAGACGGTCGACGGCGCGACGGACTTTACAGGCATGACTTTAAGTCTCCTATCGTTGGAGTAGACGGTTCAAACCGGGAGTTCCCGCGGAAGCCCGTTCCAGGCGGTCCAGAACCGCCAGGCCTAGGCCTTTCGCCGGGAGGCGTTCGGCCACAAGGAAATCGAGTTCCATTCTATCAAGTTCGCGCAAATGTTGGAAGAGCACCGCCGCGGCCTCCCGCGCATCGCCGCGCCGCGTGAGCGAGCGCTCCGCCGCGAACGTGCCGCTCGCCGTACGAAGCGGTCGGAACGAAAGAAGCCCGATGCGAGGCCACGCACGGCCGGCGCGTAAGGCGCGCGCGCGGCGAAGCGCAAGCGAGGCGGCGAGAGCGGCGGCCGTTCCGGAAGCCAGGTGAAGCGGCGTGCGCGGTGCGTAATGGCTCGTGAGAAGCCCCGGCGAGCGAAGAGCTTTCCCTTTCGCCGCGCGGCCCCGCGCGAGGGCCGCGGGCGCAGCTTTCGCGAGCGCTTCCCGGGTTACGCCGCCGGGACGGAGAATGACGAGGCGACGACCCTCGGGACGCACGACCGTCGATTCCACGCCGACCGGACACGGACCGGCGTCGAGGATCATGTCCACCCCATGCCCCAAGTCCTCCTCCACCGCGCGCGCGGTAGTGGGGCTCGTGCGTCCGAAAAGATTCGCACTCGGCGCGGCGATAGGCACGCCGGCCGCCCGGATCAGGCGGCGCGCCACCGGGTGCGACGGCACGCGCACGGCGACCGTGTCGAGACCAGCCGTGACCACGTCGGGAACGTGTTTGGATTTCGGGAGGACGATCGTGAGAGGTCCTGGCCAAAAAAGACCGGCGAGCTTGCGGGCCAGCGGTGAATCGACGCTCCATAGGCGCCGTGCGGCGGCCGCGGTCTCGGCGTGGACGATGAGCGGATCGAAAGCGGGGCGTTTTTTTAACGCGAAGATGCGCAGAGCCGCTTTCGGATTCGTCGCGTCGGCGCCGAGGCCGTAGACCGTTTCCGTCGGAAATGCGACGATCCCGCCTTTTCGGAGAATGGCGGCCGCTTTTTCGATGTTCGCCTGTGTGGCTGGGACAATCACTCGGAGACGCGGGAGACGAGGCGCTGAAACGGAAAGAAGCGGCCGGGGCACTCGGTGTGCTTGCCGCGGATGTCGGTGTGCCGGCGGACGCCGTCCGCGGGGATGCCGTAATGCGCGCTTAAAATCTTCACGAGATTCACGGTCGATTCGAACTGCGCCTCCGAAGGCGGGCGTTTGGAGAAATCGCCCACGAGACAGATCTGGATGTCGAGCGGGCGGTTGGCCTTAATCTGCCGCTTCCAGCGGAAACCGACTTCGACCTCGCCGTCGCGGGTGCTCGAACCGTTCCCGATCACGAAATGGTAAAAAAGCCCGCCCATGTGGCGCCGCAGGTGGTCGCGGTGAAAGCTCTTGGCTCCCCCCTGGCGCGTCGCGCTGTGATGGACGGTGATGGTGCGCCAGCGGGAATACGAATAACGCGGCCCGACCTTGCGCTGCAGCCGTTCGATACTCTCGCCCACGCCGGAGGAGGGCGCATGGATCACGGGGATCACGGGTGCCCCGCCCGCACGCGGGACGAAGACGCGCTGCCCCACTTCCAGCTGGCCCGCGTCACGGATGGAGTTGAGGCGCTTCAGGTCCTGAACCGTGACGCCGTAAGTTTTGGCGATGCGGTAAAGGGTCTGCCCGCGCTCCACCGTGTGGTAGAGCCCGCCTCCGGGCGCGGAGACGGGGGCCGTCGGCGGACGCGCCGTACGCGGCGTCGCGCAGCCCGAAGCGAATAGGGCGAGAAAAAAGACCGCGGCGGCCGCGCGGCGCGTCACTGAGCGCTCAAGACTTTGGTGGCACTCCGTCTTTGGGTGACTTCGAGAAGCGCCTTCTCGGCCCGCTCGAGGCGCTTTTCCATTTCAACGACGCGCACTTCCAGCTTCTTGAACTTGCCGTACATGTATTCGTCGAACGGAATAGGGGTTTGGATGCCGCCGCGGATCTCGATCGGCATGTCTTCGGGGACCCGGAACGTCAGGCCCTCCTTCGTGGTCACGGTCTTGTACTGGAAAACGTCCTCTTCGGCGCACGCCGAAGCGGCCGGTAAGAAAAAGGAAGCAAGGAGAATCAAAATAACGTGGAGTCGCATGCCGCCCCATTTTAAAGGAAACGAGGGGCGTTTGCAACTTCGAGCCGGACACCCCGCAAGAGCGAAAATAGTAAGTATTTGATTAATAATGTATAAATTTGACAAAGTGCGCTCCGGCATGTTATGGTTGCCGAAGGAGGATCATCGATGCTTGAACGGATCGCGGCCTTTACCTTGGCGGCCTGCCTCACTTGTACGGCGGGGACCGCTCTCGCGGCTTCCACGAAGGAGAAGGTCCTGAAGGGCAACGACTACGTCGCCAAAAAAGAGTACAAGAAAGCCGTTCAAGAGTACGAGAACGCCCTGAAATCCGAGCCCAACGATCCCAAGACCCACCTTCTCCTGGGGCTCGCCTACGCAAACCTGGGCTCTTACGAGAAAGCTATCGACCACCTCGAGCGCTCGGTGAAAGCCGAGCCTTCCCACGCCGCCTACCACACCCTCGGCCTCATGTACGCCAACAAGTCGGACTTAAAGAAATCGGCGAGCGCGCTCGAGAGCGCCGTCCGGCTCGCCCCGACCGCTTTCCGCACCTGGTACGCGATTGGCCTCACCCGGGCCGGAGCCGGCGATTTTGCCGGGGCCGCCGAGGCGCACAAAAAAGCCACGCAGCTGAATCCTAAATTCGTCGAAGCGTATCTGGGTCTTGGAAGCGCTTATTATTGGGCGGGGGACCGCACGAAGGCCATGGAGCAGGTCGTCGCTCTCAAGATGATGGGCTCGGCCGCGGGCGACCAGCTCGAGAAATGGCTCCAGGACCACGAACGCCGCAAATCCGAACTCACCGTCGCGGGCGCCAGCTCCTAGAAAAACCTCCTACCGGACGACCACCGTCTTCGAGACGGTGAGTGAGCATCGGGCGATGCTCGAATCCCTGCTCTTGGGCACAATCTGGAAACGTTCGATCTTGAGGAGCCGCGGCGAGCTTTCGATCGCGTGGAAGAACCCCGCCACCTGCTCCATCTGCGCCTCGCATTCGAGACTCGCCAGGTATTTGCGGGTTCCCTTCTCCTCTTTCGTCGACGCCGGCTTCACGTAGATGAGACTGACCGAAGACTGCTCGGCGGTCGATTCGAGCTCTCGCAGGAGCGTCGTCATTTCCTCTTCCGGGTTCTTGGCCTCGACCGAATAGCCGGCGAACTCCTTCCCTTCCGCGAGGATGCGGTTCTTCTGCACGAGAACGTGCAGGCTCTGGCGGATCGCGGCCTCTTCCTCGCCGATGGCGGCGCTTAAGGAGGCGAGCTTCCCGCCGATGGGGCCCAAGACCAGGCGGTCGACCAGTACGACGCCGAGAACGGCCGCGGTGCCGTAGAGGATCATGCGTTCGCGCCTGGACATTTTCTTGTATTTGGCTGCGAGTTTCGCGATCAAGCGGAGGGCCCTTTCCGGTTCAGCGTGGCCACGATCTCGAAGTCGGCGACATCCACACCGTTCTCGTTGCGGCTGTTGACGTACTTGGTTTTCACCCCCTTGAACTTCCGCGACTTTTCCAGGTTCGTCACAAAAGCGAACACCGAACCCATCGTCGCCGACGCCCCCTTCACCGAGAACTTCTCGGCATCCTCGTATTTCACATCGGTGAGCTTCACGTTGCCGGGAAGCGTGTCGTAGAGTTCGCTTAAAGTCTCGATCGATTCGCCGCGGGTCCCGAGATAGTCCTTGATGGCGCGGGTCTTCGCGAAGACCCGTTCGAGTTTCTGCGCTTCTTCGCGCACCGGGCTGTAACGCGCGGACAACCTTTGCTGATAGGCGCTCTTGAACCAGATTTTCTCGAGGCAGAGCGCAAATGCCAGGGTCAAGATCGTCATCATGAGGATCCCCGTCTTCACCATCTCACGGCCGCGCGATTCGAGCTGGATCTGGAGCTTGCGTTCGTCGGACGTGAGATCCAGGCGCATTTTGTCGAAGAGAAGCAGCGGCGCGATCACGTTGAAGAACGAGACGCGCTTGGCGGCCGCGGCGAACTGCTTGGCCGACGGGGAGATCGAGAAATAATTGAAGTACGTCTGGTGCTTGAGCGGGATATGGAGTGTCTCGCGGAAGAGGTCGTCGAGCTCCGTCACGTCGGCCACGACGCCCGTCAGGAGCAACGTCGAGGGCATGGGCCCCAGTTCGTCTGCGACGTAGGACTCGAGGGATTTCTGAAGTTCTTCGACGAAGCGGTCGGTGTAGATCTCCTTCTCGTCGAGAAGGTTGTCCGCGCCGATCGGGATGCCACGGATGAAGAGGATTCTCCCGCGCTGGATCACCTGGAAAGTCGTGAAGGTTCCGTCCATATGGACCACGCCGGTCACCGATTCGCTCGATTCGAGACCGAGGATGCGCGTGCAGGCGGCCGAGACGCCCTCAGGAGAGAAGAAAACCTTCTCGAGACGCAGACCGGCCAGCTCGAGGAGCCGTATCTGCCGCGCGACGATTTCCTTCGGGACGATGACCAGAAGCACCTTCGTATAGCTTTCGCGGACCACGCCCAGGCTCAGTGTGTCGATGATGATTTCCGAGCGCGAATAGGGGGTGTGGCGCGAGGCCTGGAGATTCACGATCTCGCGGATCTCGTCGGGGTCCTTGGAGGGAATCTCGATGGTGCGCGTGATGACGACGTGAAGCGGAACCGTCAGGAACGCGCGGGGCGCGGAAACGCCCAGAGCCGCGGTTTCTTTCTTGATGAGGGCGACTAGGTCGTCGTCGGAGAGGCCGTTCGCGGGGTGATGCGAGAGGCGCGCGACTTCGCGTTTCGCGGGCCCGATACGGACGTGGACGATTTTAAGACGGTCGTCGTCCAGATCGTAGCCCACCATGTCGTGGCCCTTCTTCGCAGGGAAGACGGACCGGATCAGCTTCTGGACGGCCATTGAACCCCCGAAACCTTCGCCCGGAGCGTCTTTCCGGTGCGCTCGAAGACCGATTCCGCCTCGAGGATCGCTCCGCTTGGAGCGACCGCCCGCCCCTTCGCAAGGAACGCGCTCGAAACGGTTCCCACCTTTTCGGCGAGGATCAGGTTGGAGAGCGCCGCCGTCTCTGCGCCGTCGAGCGGCGGAACCGAGCGGGTGAGCTCCGTGATGATCGCTTGCGGCTGGATGAACACGACGTCGTCGGCGGTCCCCTCTTTGGCGTCGCCGCCCGCCCGGAAGGTGAGAATCTTGTCCACGGTCCGCGTTTCGAGACCCAGCGCTTCGAGCGTCGGGCGCGGCGCGGTGTTCAGATTCACGACGCCCGTTCCGTGCGCGGTGACGAACGGCCTTATCTTATCAAAAATCTCCCTTTTCATCCCTTTAATTAGGAGCAATTCCTCGGGGAAATCGAACGGGGCGTCCTTCGACGCGTAAGGCACCGCAAGGTCCGCGTAATACGAGTCCTCGGCGCCGTACTGAGGGTGCTGAAAATTGGAATCCTGATCGCGCCAATCGAGAACGCACTGGGCGAGCTCCTCCGCTTCGTCCCGCGCGAGGCCCGCGCTCTCGAAAAGCCGCGCGAGGACCGGCGCTTCCGCTTTATTCAGGCTCACCTTCCGCTCTTCATCTTCGACGAATGCCGTGCAGTTGCCCGCGGCTGATTCGGTCTCGCGGTATTTGGAGCTGGTCGCCCAGTCGTCGGTGAGGGCGTCCATGTCCGGCGTGGGGTCGTCCATCACGACCGCGCGGGCCTTCTCGACGGCCGACAGCGCGAGCACCCCGAGCGCCTCGCGCAATTCGATCCGCGCCAGGAGCGTCGCGCGCGCCCTTGATCCCACGCCGAGACTCACCGCGAACACCGCGAAAGCGGAGATCGCCCAGAGCACTACGATGAGGAGGCTTCCGCGGGAAGCGCTGGGACGCGTCAAGAGCCCGCCAGGACCGGCGCGGTGCGCCGGAACGAATGGCGCTGGCCGTCACGTTCGATCTCGAACGTGAACCGGACGGCCGTCGGCATGCTTTCCGGTTTTTCGGGGATCCAAGAATCGTTCCACGCGAACGCCTGGCGCGACTTGTCCTCGTAAAAGTAGGAGATTTCGCACGCCTCGACGCGCTCGAGAACCCGCGTGACGCGCGGTTCTTTTTCTTTGTGGAGCGCGTTCAGGTCGCGCTCCTCGCGGAGGATCGCTTTCTGGCCGGCGTCGTAGACGTAATCGACCTGGCCGTAGGCATTCGAACCTCCGAGATCGGCGGCGGCTTGAATGGGCGCGCAGAACGTGACGCGCCCGCCGTCGCCCGAGAACGGGATACCGGCGTAGCGGAGGGCCCCGCCGAGCTCCACCGCGACCTTGGAAGCGAAGAGGGCGGCGTCTTCGTGGGGCACCTCGCGATTCACGGCTTTCCAGATGCGGAAACCGGAGGAGAAATTCGCGAAGATCGCGAACGAGATGACCGGAACGAGCGTCATCACCATGAGGAGTTCGATCAGCGTGAAGCCGGAGCGCTTATTCGCCGAGCGCGGTCTTGGGCTTCGCGGCATACGCCTCCCTCTCGAGCGAAACCGGCCTGTTGCCGTCGGTCCAGCGCACGGCGAGCCGGATCGCGTACAGGTCCTTGCCTTCCTGCGACGAATCGACCGTCCAGTCGTAGCGGCGGCCCGCGGCGTCGAACGCGCCGGCGTCGCTTCCCAGTTGCGGCTCCTTTGCGTACACCGCGCCCTCCCGGGCTTCCCAGAGCTTCTCGGACGCGTAGAGCCGCGCGCGAAGCGAGCTCGAATACCTTCCGTAGAGAGCGGCCGACCGGATAAAACACTCCTGGACGAGCAGCGTCCCCAGCGCCAGGAAACAGACGGCGACCATGAGTTCGATCATGGTCAGACCCGCCATTCCCGGCCGCCGGAGAAGCTTCACTGCCAGTTCTTTACGTCGTCGGGGCTGCTTTCCTGACCGTCGCGGCCGACGGACCAGAGGTCGTAGTCGTACGTGCGGTGCGTGCCCGGGCTTTTATAACGGTATTCGCGGCCCCACGGATCGAGCGGCTTCTTCTCGAGGTACGGCCCGTTCCAATTGCCCGCGTTGCCCGGCTTTTGGAGAAGCGCGTTCAAGCCGCCCTCGCCATCGTCCGGGTATTTGCCGTTGTCGAGTTCGTAGAGCTTGAGCGCGGTGGCGATGTTCGCCGTGATGTCCGCCTGAGCGGCGCTGTTTTTCGCCTGCTCTGAACGGCCCGCCAGACGCGGCATGACCATCGCCACGAGCGCCCCGATGATGATGACCACGAGCATGAGCTCGATCAGCGTAAAACCCCGTTCCCCTCTGCGTGTCGTCATGAAGGCCTCCCCCTTTTTAAGAATACGTTTCGAGTTCGACGACCGGCCGTTGACCGAGCTCGGTGCGCCAGCGGAGATCCAGATCCGCGATGGTTTCGATACGGTAAGCCTTTTGTAGCGCGTCTGCGAACGTGCGGCCGTCGCGCAGTTCCCTGCAGAACGTCGTGAAAGCCTGCGCCCCGTAGGTGCGGACGAGATAATCGACGAGACACACCGACTGCATGTAGAAAAAGTGGACCTTCTCCTCGTCCTCCAAAGCGCGCGGGTCGGTTCTGAAAAGATCCTGGAGCGGCAGGTCCTTGTCTTGCGAGAGAAGCCAGCGGGCGACGATGTTCGCCTTCTCGCGCTTCATCGGTTCCTGCCACTGCGCAACCCCTTCGTCGAGCCAAATCGGGACTTGCCCTTTGAAGCCCACGAAATCCCGGAAGATCAAGTGCGCGATCTCATGCGGCAAGATGCTCTCGTGGAAACCCTCTATTCCCAGAAAAGCGTGGATCTCTTTTTTTGAGTAGATCGCAAGGCCGTGCGACCACCCGGCCTCGCCCGTCGCTTTGCGGTACGCGCCTTCGTCCGCGTAGACGAATATTTTCGCGCGGTTCTCCCATTGCCAGAAATTGGAATAACGCGCGTAACCGAGTTCGTCGGCGATCCGCGCATAGTATTTCTCCGCGTTGTGCAGCGTCTGGCGCGCGAAAGGCTCGTTCACCGCGTAATAGACGATGAAATGATCGCCTCGCACCTCGTTCCAGGAGGCGGCGAAAGCGGGCGCGCACGCGGCGAACGCCCAAAACGCGATCAGAGCCGCACGGAGACGCATGAGTCTCTATTTCACCATCATGTTGAGTTCGAACATCGGCAGAAGCATCGCGATCACGATGAAGCCCACGATAAGACCCATGACGAGGATCATAAGCGGCTCGAGGAGCGAGGTCATGACCTTGATCGCCTCGTCGGTCTCGCGTTCGTAGAAAAGCGCGATTTCCGAAAGCGCCTCGTCCATGTGCCCGGACTCCTCGCCCACGAGGATGAGGTTCGTCATGAAAAGAGGGAAAACGCCGCCATCCTTCAGGGTCTTGCCCAGGGACGCGCCGCCGGCCACTTCGCCGCGCGCGAATTCGAACTGCCGGCGGAGGATCTGATTACCGAGCACGGGTGCGGTGATCTCGATCGCGCGGAGGATCGGCACGCCGGAGCGAAGAAGAAGATCCAGCGTGCGGGAGGCGCGCGCCAGTTCGGATTTCATCGTGAGGCCTTTCAAGAGCGGCAGCTTGAGCGAGAGGACGCTCCAGAAGGCTGTCAGGCGCGCCTTCTGAGACTTTGCCGCGAACACGGCGACGGCACCCAAGAGCCCGGCGGCGATCCAGAACAGCTTCGACTGGAACACGCCGCTGATCGACATCAGGATGCGCGTCGGCATGGGGAGATTTCCTCCCATGCGCTCGAAAAGCGTCGTGAGGCGCGGGATCACGAACGTGAGCATGAAGACGACCGTTCCCACGCCGACCAAGGCCATGAGGATCGGGTATGCCATGGCGGTCCGGATGCGCGAGACGATTTCCTCCTGGCGCTGACGGTACTCCGCGATGCGGTAGAGCGCTTCCTGGAGCGTACCTGAGTCCTCGCCGGTACGGACCATCGCGAGATAGATCGGCGGAAAAAGCTTGGGGTACTGGGCCATGACGCCCGAGAGCGACGCGCCGTCTTTGATGTCCTTCTCGGCGTGGGCGACCACCGCGCGGAATTTCGGGTTCGCTGTCTGATCGGAAATGATCTGGAGCGCACGGAGAATCGGCACGCCGGATTTAATGAGGGTGGCCAGCTGGCGGCTGAAGATCGTGACTTCCTGCGAGCGGACTCCGCCGAAAAGGTGGCCCTTGCCCTTGGGCGCGGCCGCTTCGCCTGAAGGGGCGGTCGTCCGGACGGCGCGCGGGCGGATTTTGGCCGCGACCGCCTCGGGGATCTCGTCCATGCGGACCGGGAGGAGACCCATCGCGTCGAGTTTTTCGATCGCCTCGTCGAGCGTCGACGCTTCCACCGTTCCGTCCACGATTTTTTCGGGCCCCTGCTTCGCCCGGTACATGAATTGGGGCACGGTCAGCCGAGCTCTTTGATCACGAACTTGTCGAGATGCGCGCGGAGCGCGGTCGAAAGATCCAGGAAATTGACCGCGACATCGTACGCGCGCCGCGCGGGGTCGCCGGCCGTGACGCGGAGCACTTTCGCGAGGCACTCAATTTCCGGCTCGCCCGGAAGATTGATCTTCACCTCGAGGATCGTGCCGATCGGGATCTTCTCCTGCGCGACGAAAAGGAGGCCGCCCGCGGAGATATTCTTCGTGAACGACTGCTCCTCGGGCGCGGTGGCCGGATCGATGATCTCGTCGGCCGACTGCGGGATCTTCACGATCTTGTACTGGATAACCACGCGCTCGCCCAGGCGCATGAAAAAGCGCCCGTGGTCGCGGCCGGCCTTCGCCTCCGCCTTGAGCGCCTGCGTGAATTTAACTTTCTTCGCGGGCTCGGGCTCTTTCTCCGTTTCGGCGGGCATGACGGGAATGTCGGAGTCCCCTTGAGTCGCCTCGAATATCTCGGCGGGCGTCGTGAGGCCTTGGATCACTTTTTCCCAACCGTCCTGGCGGAGCGTGCGCATGCCCTGGAACACGGCTTCACGCTTCAAATCCCCGGCGGTCGCGCGCTTGACGATGAGCTGTTGGAGCGATTCGGTGAGCAGCATGATCTCGTAGATGGCCAGGCGTCCCCAGAAGCCCGTGTCGTTGCACTTGTGGCAGCCCTTGCCGCGCCAGATGCGCACTTGGCGGTCTCGCAGGCCCATCTCGAAGGCGATCTGCTTCTTCACCTCGGCCGCGATGGTCGTGTCCTCTTCCTTGCAGTCCGGGCAGATCCGGCGCACAAGGCGCTGGGCGATGAAGGCCTCGACCGAAGACGCCACGAGGTACGGCTGGATGCCAACGTCGATGAGACGCGTGGCTCCCGACGCGGCGTCGTTGGTGTGAAGCGTGGAAAAAACGAGATGGCCCGTGAGCGCGACGCGGATCGCCATCTCGGCGGTCTCCAGATCGCGCACCTCTCCGACCATCATGACGTCGGGGTCGTGGCGCAGCATGCTGCGCAGGCCGCGCGCGAAATCGAGGCCGATGGACGCGACGACCTGGATCTGCGTGACGCCTTCCATCTCGTATTCGACCGGGTCTTCGATCGTGATGATCTTCCGCTCGTCGGTGTTGATGCGGTTCAGCGACGCGTAGAGCGTGGTCGATTTGCCGCTTCCCGTCGGACCGGTGATGAAGATGATGCCGTGCGGTTTGTTGATGAGGTCTTCGAATGTCGCGAGCTGCTGGGGGTTCAGGCCGAGGCCTCCCAGGTCGAACACGCGATTCATCGGGAGCATGCGGATGACGACGCTCTCGCCGTAGGGCGTCGGAATCGACGAAACGCGCAGGTCGAGCTGGGTGTCGTCCACTTTCACCATCGCCCGACCATCTTGCGGAAGACGGCGTTCGACGATGTTCAGGTTCGACATGATCTTGATGCGCGAGAGGATCGGCAGGATGAAGCGGTTGATTTCGGGCTGCACGTTCGCGTTGTAAAGGATGCCGTCGATGCGGTAGCGGAGCTTCACTTTCCCGCGGTACGGCTCGATGTGGATGTCGGTCGCGCGCTTCCGGTACGCCTCGAGGATGATTTGATTCACGAGCTTCGCGACGGACGCGTCGCCGGCGAGTTTTTCGATGCTCTCGATCTTTTCCACGACCTGTTCGGCGGGGGCGGAGCCGCCGACGGGCACCTGCGCCATGATCTCGCTGATCGTCCCGGCCGCGAACCCGTAAAAGCGTTTCACCGCGTCCGAGATGTCCCGCTCGCGCGCCAGGACGAAATCCGCCTCGAAACCCAGGTGCGCGCGGAGATCGTCCTGCGTGCGAAGGTCGAGCGGCTGGGAAACCGCGATCGTGAGCTTCCTCTTGTCGATCTTGAGCGGCGCCATGCGGTAGTACTCGGCGATCTTGAGCGGCACCTTTTCAACAACGCCGGGCTCGGCCTTGAGCGAACCCGCCGAAAGGAACGGGACTTTCAGAAGTTCCGAAAGCACCGTAAGGAGCATCTCTTCGTCCGCCGCTCCACGCTTGAGAAGAAGCCCGAACAGGGTTTCCTTCGACTTGGAAGCCTCTTCGAGATGAGGTTTGAGCGCCTCCTCCGTGAGGTGGTTCCGTTCGACGAGCGTTTTGGCGAGAAGGGTGTCCGTTTTCGTGATCATGCGTTACTCCAGAAGCTTTTTGATTCGGTCGGCCATGCGTTCGTTGTACGCTTTAAGCGCCCGCTGGATGTCCGCCATCGAAACGAGGACCGGCTTCACCCGCGTTCCCTTCACCTGCTCCTCGCAGCGGCTCACCGCTTCCGCGTCGAGCGGGTTCGCGATCGCGATCGTCACGCCGCTGTCGTCCTGCTTGAACGGCAGGCAGAGGTGATCGACCACCAGGGACGGCGTGAAACGCATCGCCACCGTCCAGTCGATCAAATCGGGCTTGAGCTCCAAGCACGGCATGCGGAACTGTTCCGAGAGCACCCGCATGAGGTCCTGCTCGAGGATCATGCGGCGGCGCACGAGGATCGCGCCCAGGAAATCGCGCGTCGCTTTCTGCTCCTCGAGAGCGGTATCGAGCTGTGATTTCGTGAGCAATTTTTTCTGTATCAAAAGCTCGCCTAACAGCATTGTACCCTCTTCCTTTTTATCAAGGCAAGGCTCCGATCATATAAAACTCCTGCTCGGGTTTGCGGTCGAGCTTGCCCGAGATGATGCGCTCGCAGCCGTCGAGCGTCTGGCGCACGTCCACGTGGTCGCCTTTCTTGCCGGTGTAGCGCTCGGCGACCGTGAAAGGTTGGGTGAGGAAGAACTGGATCTTGCGGGCGCGCTCGTAAAGCGTGCGGTCGGCTTTCGAAAGTTCGTCGATGCCGATGACCATGACGATGCGGCGCAATTCCTCGTACTTCTGGAAAATACGGAGCACTTCCTGCGACGCGTCGTAATGCCGCTGGCCCACGATGTCGGGATCCAGGTTCGACGACGACGACTGGAGAGGGTCGATGGCCGGGTAGAGGCCCATCTGCACGCGTTCGCGCGAGAGAACCATAAGCGAATTCAGGAACGTGAAGACGGCGACGACGGCCGGATCGGTCAAATCATCTGCCGGAACGTAAACGGCCTCGATTGACGTAATGGAACCGCCGCTCCCCTGCCCGTCGCGGATACGCTCGTGGAATTCCGAGGATTCGGCGATCAGGGTCGGCTGGTAACCGGTTTCCGAGGGCACGCGTCCGAGAAGAGTGGAAATCTCGGCGCCGGCCTGGATGAAACGGAACACGTTGTCGGCGAAGAAAATGACGTCCTTGTTCTGGCGCTGGATCGCCTCGGCCATCGTAATGCCGGTCATCGCGACGCCGTAGCGCGCGCCCGGCGGGTCGTTCATCTGGCCGAAGACCATCATGGTCTTCGTGTGCAGGTTGTGTTCGCGCAGTTCGTAGTAGAGTTCGTTGCCCTCGCGCAGACGCTCGCCGATGCCGGCGAACACGCACGAGCCCTGGTGCTTCTGGACGACGTGCTGGATGATCTCGAGCATGAGGACCGATTTCCCCAAGCCCGCGCCGCCGAGAATGCCCGTTTTCGTGCCCTTCACGAGCGGATACAGGAGATCGATGATCTTGATACCCGTCTCGAGAAGTTCGTCGTCGCGGCGTTTCTCTTTCGAGAAATCCGGCACCTTCGTGCCCAGGAGCGGGCGGCGGATCGGGCTCATTTCATTCGAGATGATCGGGCCGTCTTTGTCGATCGGCTCCCCGATCACGTTGATGACGCGCGTGTAAAGGCAGTCGCCGACCGGGATCTCGACGGTCTTTCCCGAGGGGACGGCGGAAGCGTTCCGCTGGAGGTTGAGGGTCGATTGGACGGCGATGCAGCGCGCCATGCAGCCGGGAAGATGCTCCGCCACCTCGAGCGTGATCTTCCGGCCGTCGAGCGCCATCACGTGGATGACGTCGTAGATGTCCGGCACGTCGGCCGCGGCGTCGAACTGGACGTCGACGACCGGGCCCTGCACGCCGACGATGCGGCCGGGCTTCGTCCGGGAAACTTTTCCGTTCGCGGAGCCGTTGGCGTTCATTTGACGATCCCTCGCGCCGAGAAGAGCTCGCGCATGTTCGCGTCGATCACCTCGTGGCGCCGTTTGAAGTACTGGAGAAGGAGCTTCTTGTTCATCTCGCCGATCTTGTTGCAGCTCTCCTCCAGATGGAGGTACCGCGCGGCCTGCTCGCAGACGCGGGAGATTCCGAAAATATCGTAAAGCCTCTGGCCAATGACGAGGTACACGAGATATTCCACGATATCCTTGGTGTCGGATTCGATGATCATCTCCCCCGCGGCTTTCTTTTCGGGAACTTCGAACGGAAGGAGCGTCGTCACTTCCACCCGGTGAACAACGAACGAGGCCGCGCGCGGATAAACCACTTTGAGCCCGCCGAGCTCGCCCGCCAACACGCGCTGGACGAGGAAGTCGCGCAACTGGCACGCCTGCGACCAGCGCTTCGCGTCTTGAACGCCGGGGAAACTTTCGTACGGCAGGCCGCTGTCCTGGGCGTAAAGCGTCCCGCGCTCCCCGATCACGTAAAGCTTCCCGCCGTTCTCGCGAACGAGTTCGACCGCCTTCGTGACGACCTGGTTGTTGATGCCACCGAGAAGGCCCCCGTCGGACGTTATCGCCACGACTCCCATCGGGCCGACGCCGGAAACGAACGGGTGGTTCACTTGCGAGAGGTCGATCGAGTCGAAGAATTCCGAAAGCAGGCTCTCCAGGCGATCGAAGGATTTGAGCTTACGCTCGAGGCTGTAATATTCCGAGACCGCGACGAGCTTGAGAACTTCAAGGAGCGATTTAAAGCCCTTGTTGAAGTCGATCGTTCGCTTGATCTGGATCGGAGGCGCGCCCACTTAGGCTCCCATCGTCGTGAAGTACTGCTTGAGGCAGTCGAGCATCGCCGCTTTCGACTCGTCGGACATTTTTTTCGTCGTCTCGAGATCCTCCAACGTTTTCGGGCAGGTCTTTTTCGCAAACTCCGGAATCTCCTGGCGGAACTTGCGGATCTGCGCGGCCGAAAGCGAATCGAGGACCCCCTTCGAAAGCGCCATAAGGAAAAAAAGCTGGTCGAGCACCGGCACCGGATGGTTCTTGTTCTGCATGAGAAGCTGCGAGAGCGCTTCGCCACGCTTCAGCTTTTGTTCGGCATCCTTCGAGAGGCCCCCAGAGCGAAGCTGGGTCATCGCCAGAAGTTCCTGGTACTGCAGGTACTCGAGGCGCAGGCTCTTCGAGACGTCCCGCATCGCGGGCCACTGCCCCTTGTTGCCGATACGCGAAACGGAAAGGCCGAAATCGACCGGGGGTTTCACGCCCTTATTGAAAAGCGTCGTCGAGAAATAGATCTGGCCGTCGGTGATCGAGATGAGGTTCGGCGGCACGTATCCCGTCACGTCGCCCTGGAGGATTTCAACGATCGGGAGAAACGTCATCGATCCCCCGCCGAGCTCCTTCGTGAGGCGGCCGGCGCGCTCGAGAAGCTGCGAGTGGATGTAGAAGATGTCGCCCGGATACGCTTCGCGTCCCGGCGGGCGCTCGAGGAGGAGCGAAATCTGGCGGTACACCCACGCGTGTTTGGTCAAGTCGTCGAACGCGACGAGCACGTCGCGGCCCGAATTCATGAAGTATTCGCCGAGCGCCGACGCCGCGTACGGCGCGACATATTGCTCGCCCGGGGAGGTCGACGCGACCGCCGAGACGACGATCGTGTAAGGCATCGCCCCGCGTTCGTGGAGGAGCGAAAGGATCTTAAGGATGCTCGAATAGGGTTTCCCGATGCAACAGTAGATGCAGACGACGTTCTTCCCCTTCTGGTTCAGAATCGCGTCAATGGCGATCGTCGTCTTGCCCGTCCCGCGGTCTCCGATGAAGAGCTGGCGCTGGCCGCGCGCGACCGGGATGCCCGCATCCAGCGCAAGCGTCCCCGATTCCATGGCTTCGGAAAGCGATTCGCGGTCGAGAACGCCCGGAGCTTCTCGGAAAACCTGATGGCGCGCGTCTCCCGCGATGGGACCGAGCCCGTCCGCAGGCTCGCAGAGAGCGGTAACGACGCGCCCGAGATATTTCTCTCCTACCGGCACGTCGAAGGATTCGCCGCGGTTGTAGATCATGTCTCCCGACCGGATGCCGCGCGGCGAACCGAGGACAAGCACCTGAACCTTATCCTTCGAGAAACCCATGACGAGGCCTTTTTGGCCGCGTTCGAATTCCACGGTTTGCCCGTTGATGCACGAGTCGAGATTCGAAGCCACCGCGATGAACTGCTTGATGGATTCGACCCGCCCGACTTCGCGAACGTCGAACTTCGCGGAAAGGGGTGCTTTAAGTGGTGTGCTGGGCATCTTTCACCCTTTCACGGATGCGGTTTTTGAGCGAACCGTCGACTTCGACGTTCGCAAGGCGGATCCGAAAACCCACGAGAAGATCGGGCTCCAAAGTTTCCGTGATGAAAAGCTCTTTCCCCATCTTTTCGCGGATTTTCACCGCGAGCCCTTTTTTCTGATCGGGAGTGAGCGCGTACGCGGCGGCCACTTCCGCCGTCGCGAGATCCGCGGGGACGTTCAGGCGGCCCAGATCCTCGAGACCACTCTTCAAGAGTTCGTCGGTCCAGTGCACGTGGAGCGCGCGACCCACGCTGTCGGGAATCACCTCGTAAAGAAGCTCGCACGCCTTGTCGATCGCCCGGCGGTCGGACTCCGCATCGACGTCCGCGCGCATGGCGTCGGCCGCGCGCTTGGCCTGCTCCAAAATCTCCGCGCCCTGCTTGCGGGAGTCGTTGATCGCCGCATCGCGCGTCTCTTGGCCTTCTTTGACGAGCTGGGTCTTCGTCATTTCGGCCTCTTTCTTGGCCTTCAGGATCGTCTCGTCATAATATTTGTCCGCTTCGGCATGCTTGTGGCGCGCTTCCTCGATTTTCTCCGCGTAATCCTGGTTCAGGGCATGCAGATGCGCCGTCGCGCTCGTCACGTTGCGGGTCATGAAGACGCGCAAAAAGAGCACGAGAACGCCGAATAGGACCAACTGCAGGATGACCAGCCACAGGAATAGCATCTAATTAAACCTCAATTCTTTTAATCAAATATTATCATAAGTTAGCTATATTATCAACACTTCCCACAAAAAAAAGGGTGTCGTTACTCTTTTGTTTTGAATAGTTTATAACGGTAATCCCGTCGACAGACGCCGCAGGGCTAAAGGGAGCAGGCTTAGACGTTTAGGGGGCGTAAATCTGGAAGAGGACGAGGAGGGCGATGATCGCGACGGCGGCGCCGAAGATGAGCATCATGATCATCGCGGTGAATATTTTGGGAGCGGCGGACGGGTTGCGGCCGAGGGCCTGGATACTCGCGAAACCCCCTGCGGCGATGATGAGGGAGGGGCCGAGGATGCAAAGCGAGAAGATGAGGATGATCACCACGTCCCGGTTCACGCGGCGCTCTCCTCGACGATCACGGTGACCTGGTTCCGCGCGCATTTGGCGACGCCCCGGCGGATCATCATGGTCTTTTCGTCGACGACGATGCGCCCGGCCAGGAGACGGGTCAGAAGGGCTTTATGGTACGGGAGAACCTCAAGAACGCCGCGTTCGCCCGGCAGGAGCACGCTCTGCGCCTCCCCTTCAAAGAGAACGCGGTCCGGCGTCGCGATGAGGACGGTGAGGGAAGCGTGGGCGGCCATCGGGCTTTACGGCGCTTTCTTGTCGTCGACCGCGGCGCCTTTGAAATCTGAGTAGGTGGCGTCTTTTTCGCGGCTGAAGATGTTCTCCGTGACCTTCGCTTGGCCCTGCCACGTGAAATAGAACGCGCCACCGAGGATCGACAAGAAAATTAAGATGATGAAAATGAGGATCCAGGTGGTCTTTACCGAGGGAGATTTCAGGTTTGCGTCCGTGTTCTCGATGAGATCGATGTTCGGCGGCCCGCCGGCCGTCACGAGAAGCTTTTCGAGGCGCTCGATGTCGTTGAGGACGAGCTCGAGGATTTGCAAATTTTCTCGGTAATGCGCGATGTGCTGCTGGCGCGTTACGGTGGCGTCGTTCTGCGAACGCACGATTTCGTCCAGGCGTCCGAGCACGGTCTTACCGAGCATGTCGGCTTGCTGGGCGTAAGGCGAATCGGCGAGCTTCTCGAGCACTTTCCCCGTCCGGTCTTTCAGATCCTTCACCTTCTCTTCGTTCACCATCCAGACGTCGTTCAGGACGATCTCGAAAGTTTTCGTTTCGCTCGGCGCGAGCTCCACCGATTTTGAGACGTAGAGCATGGACTGCTCGGAATCGTAATCGACCGCGAGTCCCCCGTCGTCGATGACGTCCTTGACCCCCACCTCTTTGGGAAGGTAGCTCTTGATCTCCTTGGTCTGCGTTTTCGTGGGGGACGGATTCACGATCACCATCCGCATCTTGACGGTCGCGGCTTCCGCGGCCTGCCAAAGCGAGACCGCGAGCGTCATCGCGGCCAGGAGGGTGAGGGTTTTGGAGCTCATCTACTTCCCTTTCTTTAACATTAGTTGCTTATTATTATCAATTATATCTTATTTTAACTCGAAAATCAAACCTCGAAGAAGGTCGCCATGATCGGCTCGTCCACCCCGCCCAAGCGCTTCTCGACCACCGCACCCAGGATCTCGAGGCTCTGCGAGATAACCTCGGCGCGGCCGCGGATGTCCTGGATCGAGGAGCTCTCGTCGATCGCCTTGCCGACCATCTGCGAAAGATCCAGGCCCTCGTTGCCGGCCAGCTTCGCCAGACGTTCGGAGATTTCATTCACGGTCGAACGAATGCGCTTGGTGTCGCCGCCCGAGACCTTCGCGACTTCGTTCGGCAGCTCGTTCACCGACTTCTGAAGGGACTTGAGGGCCGAGCGCATGTCGCCGCCCTTGGCCATCGTGGCTTCGAGATCTTTGATGGCCTGGACCGCCTGCTTGGCCGCTTTTTCGGCCGCCGGAGCGGAGGACGCGAGACCGGCCACAGCGGTCAGGGAGATCGATTCGATGAAGCCCGAACCCGCGACGAGGCCGCCAGTGATGTCTTCGGTGACGACGTACGTGTATGCCTGGCCCGGGTCGAAGCTCGAGGCGTCGCCCTTGAACTTGAAGTTGTAGTTGCCCGGGCGCGTGGGGTCCTCTTCCATGAGACCGTTGGCGATGACCTGCTTGTTCTTGTGGTTATAGATGCTGAGGTAGGGATTGAGTCCGCTCGGACCCTGCGCTTGCAGAAGGATCATGTCGCCGGAAAGCGCCGGGTTCGGAGCGACGACGGCCTTCCACGAGAACTTGAGCGCGGTGTCCTCGAGGGTCTGCGCGGATTCGAGCGAGAGGTTCGCGGCGTTCTGGAGATCTTCGACGGCGGTCTGAACGGCCAGCGTGAAGTTGTCGAGGGTCGTCTGGATCGCCGCGGTCTGTGCGTCGAGCTTCGTGTTGATCGTCACGGTTTGCTGGTCCAGCTTCGTGGTCAGCGACGTGGTCTGCGCCGCCAGCGCCGCCTGAAGTTCGTTCGAAACCTGCGAGATCGGTTTATCGAGGACGGCGTTGACGGTGTCGACGACTTCCTGCAGCTTGGCCGGCGTCGTGATTTCGAACGTGGCCGGCGTGGCCGTCCAAACGTTGTTGGGGGCCTGGGCCGCGTTCTGCGTG
The DNA here is from genome assembly GCA_964431835.1 of uncultured Planctomycetia bacterium. Taxonomy (GTDB): domain Bacteria; phylum Omnitrophota; class Gorgyraeia; order 2-02-FULL-51-18; family 2-02-FULL-51-18; genus CAYSKO01. Next base: position 27,433 of record CAYSKO010000017.1, read on the forward strand.
CGGGCGACGGCGTTGTAGGTCTTGCCCGCAGTGATGCCGTTCGAAGTGGCGTTGGCGATGCTCCCCTGCCACAGACCGCTCGCACCCAGCGAGGCCATCTGGATCGTGGTCACCGCAGTCGCGCCGTCGTAGATGTCGACTTCGGCGTCCAAGAGACCGCTCTGGAGGCCGCCGTCACGCTCGCGCCACGCCAGGATGTCGAGGCGATCGGCATTCGGGTCGTACGTGAAGCGCACTTCCGAACGTGTGATGTGAATAACCGTCGTTTCCATGAGGAGCAGGAACGAGGGGTCGAGGATCGCATTGTTCTTCGAAAGCGTCAGGCCCTGCGGCAGGTCGCCGTAACCCGTCTTGGTCCACTTGGCCACCCAACCGCCGGCAGGAGTCGGCTGAATGCGCGTGTAACCGACCACCGGCGGAGAGATGCTGTCCGACTGGTCGATCGGAACCGCGCTCTCCTGCCATTGAACGAAGTTCGGGTCGGTGTTCTTAACCTGGCTCACGTCAGCTTCGGCCTGGAGGGCGTAGGTACCCAGATCGCGGACCTGCCATTTGACTTTGTAATAGTCTATTTTGATCGGTTGCGTGGACTGCGTCGTGACCGTGACAGGGTCTCGGGGGTCGACGACGCGGATCTTGATCATGCGCGGCCCGGTATATCCAGTCACATTCTTATACACGATGTCGGGAACGTCCCAATAATACGTGCCGGTGTTCGGTGCGGCGGCTTCGATCACGTTCGTGGTCGCGAAATTATCGTCCGACCACTCGATACGAACGTTCGGGATCGTGCCACCCCACGTCCAAGTGATGTCGCGGCCCTCGTTCAGGGTGTAGACCGACGTGATCCAGCGGTCGGTCAGGTTGGGGTCGACGTTGCCGAGCGGCGACGTGAGCGTCAGCGTACCGTTGATGCGGAACGAGGCGTCCGAGAAGTCGCGGACGGTCGCGTCCGTCGCGTCTTCCATCTTCACGTAGACGTGCTGGGCGATGGAGTCCGGAACCACCCAGTTGTACGTGCGTGTGAGGGTGTTGTTCGCACCGGCGCCCTGGCCGTCCGCGGAGAAGTCCTTCACGACGCCCGGATCGATCTCAACCCAATCGCCGGAAGCGATGGTCGCGGGATCGGTCGCGGCGTTCTTCGTAGCGTAATAGAGCTTCACGACGGGGATCGTGCCGCCCCAGCGCCAGCTAATCGGGCGAGTCGTGCCGACGCGGTAGTCGTTACCGCCGTTCGGAGCGGAAAGCGTGAGGTTGCCGACGATATTGCAGCGCTGCGAAATCACCAGGACGTCGCTGTTGTCCGGAGCCACGCGGGCGTCCTGGATGCGCACGCGAACGTTCGGTGACGCGGTATCGGGGATATTCTTCCAGAGGAATTTGCCGTTGTTCACGACGTTCGTGGACGGAACGTTGGCTGCCGGAGAGCCGTCCGGATCCGGAGCACCATTCATGAAGAGCTGATATTCGTCGCCGGTGGCCGGAGTCAGGTCGGGACCGTTGCCGTCGTACAGATCGTAGCGGATATTCACGTTCGGGACCGTACCGGTCGTATTCCACGTCACTAGGTACGTCTGGCCGATGGGCATCGGCGAAGCGAGGCCGGGCGAAGTCACCGCGAGCTTGCCGCGGATGCGGAAGTTGGCGTTCGAACCGTCGAAGCCGTCGTCGCTCAAGCTGCGGACCCGGACGCGCGCGTTGTAGCCGATCGCGTTCGGAACGCCGCTCGGCCACGCCTGAGAGCCGTCGTTGGGGGTGCTCGCGAGAATCACGTTCGGATAGGTCGTGCCTCCGTCGGTGGAATAAGCGAGCTCGACGTTCGCAGCGGTACCGATGCTCGTCCACGCGATCGTCAACGGATCGCTGACGTCGTAGACGCCGCCGCCGTTCGGGTCGTTCATCGCGAGGTTCGAAATGATGCGGAAGTTGTTGTCAGAAACGTCGAACGCGTTCGCGTCGCCGCTGCGTTCTTCCACACGGATCTTCACCTGAGTCGAGATCGTGTCCGGCACGCCCGCCGCGCCGTTATCGGGGCCCCATACGAACGTGCCGTCGTTCGGCGTGTCGCCCGCGATGATGTTCGGGTAAGAGAAGCCGCCGTCCGTCGAATACTTGATCGTGACCGCGGGCGTATGAAGGGCGTCGTTGACCGACGTCGTGGTCCACGCGATGGTGTGAGGCGCGCCCACCTTCAGCCTGTCGGTCAGGTTCACGTCGGAATTGCCGTTCGGGCTCGTCACCGTGAAGGATGGGATGACCTTCACGTTGGCGGAGACGTTCTCCGAACCCGGGTCGTCGCTCGGGTCGACCAGGCGAATCTTGATCGCGCCGCGTTCGCTGCCCACGAGATCCGGAACCTTCCAACGATGACGGCCGCGGGTCGGGTTGCCAGTGATCGTGTCTTGGTTCGCCACGAGGCCGCCGGTAACCGTCGCGCCGGCCAGATCCTCGATGAAACGGCTATCCGTCGCGAAGTTGCCGGTGGTCGTATAGGTCAGGCGGACGTTGGGAACGTTGCCGAGGCGCGTCCAGAGGATGTCGTACACTTCGCCGATCTTCACCGTCGCCGGGAAGTTGTCGAGGATGAGAAGCGCGCGGACCGTGAACGGGCTCTGGGAGATGTAATCATACTCATTGGCCGCGTCGTTGATGTCCTTCACGCGGATCTTCGCGTTCGGGGACACCTGAGTGGCGAGCGGGGTCCAGGAGAACACGCCGTCGTTGGCGGTGGACGTGGCGAGATTCGTCGTGAAGCTCGTACCGTCAAGCGCGAGGTCGATGCGGACGTCGCCCGCCGGGGTTCCCCACTTATTCCACGTGATGTCCTTCGCGGTGCCGACCGTGTACACTTCGCCGCCGTCCGGATCGACGAGCTCATAACGGCGGACCAGCTTGAAGCCCGCCGGCGAGGGCGACGCCTTATAACGCGCGTCCGTGTCTGCGATGATATTCTCGACCTTGATGTAGGCGTCGTTCGAAAGCTCGGTCTCGGGCGGCGACCACGTGAGCACACCCGCGTTCGGGATATTGTATTCGCCGGTCGGGCGGGTCAGCTGAATCCAGGCGCCGGCGGTTCCCTTCTTGTAGAAGACATAGACTTCGTTCGGCGAACCCATGATACCGACAGAATCCCACTCGATCGTCTGCGACTGTCCGACGCCCCAGATCTCGCTGCCGACCGGGTTCTTAATTTTAACGTCGCCGCGCACCGTGAACACGCCCGAGTCGTTGTAGGTGAGCGCGTCAGCGTTGTCCTGGACGCGAATCACCATGTCCTTCGAGTAGATGTTGGACGGGACCGTCCAGGCGTAGCTGCCGCCCGCGCCGCCGTCGTTGATCGGTCCGCCGGAATTGATCAGCGTGAACGCACCGGCGTTGCCGGTGGTCGAATAATAGATGTTCACCTGTACGACTGCGCCCTGCGTGCTCCACGTGATGTTGCGCGTGGGGTTCGTCAATGTCTCGTCCGTACCGGTGGCCGGCCACACGACGCCCGCCGCAGGCGAAGTGACGTTGAACGTACCGACGATCTTGAAGGCCGGCGAGACGACGGGCGCGGTGCCCGAGTCCGTGACGACGTCCGAAACGCGGATCGCCGCTTTAGTGGTGACTGCGCTGGTCGGGATGTTCGCCCACGTGTAGGAAAGGTTGGAGCCGATCGTGGAATCCGTGATCGCAGGGTTCTCCCACAGGACCGTTCCAGCCGTAACGTCCTTCGTGTACTCGATCTTCACGTTCTGGATGTTGCCGACCATGGTCCAGCGGATCTGCTGGTTCGAGGTGACGCCCCAACGCTCGACCGTCGGGTCGTTGTCTGGCTCGTCGACGTTGAGCGTGCCCGCGAGCTTGATCTTCACCGAGACGTTCTTGGCGTCGGGGTCGCCCGAGTCCGCGACCGCCAGATAAACGTCGCGGGACGGATTGATGTTGGAAGGGATCGCCCAGTTGAACGAGTTGGAATTCACGATGTTGTCGGCATTCGAGTTGCCGGTGTCCTTCATGAACTGGTAATTCGTGTCGCCGTCGCCGTCGTACACGGGATCGCCGTTCGTGGAGTATTTAAGATCGACGTTGGGGATGGTGCCGAAGGTCGTCCAGCTGATGGTCTGCGTGGAACCGAGAGCAAACACCTGACCCGTCGTATTCGGCGCGGCCCACGCGAAACCGCCACGGATCGTGATGGGGTTCGAGATCGCCACGACGTTCGAATCGCTCAAGTTCGTGACACGCACGGTGACGTTATTGAGGCCCTTTTGATCCGGGATGCGCCAATCGTAGGTCGTACCCGCAACGCTGGCGGCGTCGACGCCGGCTGCATCCTTCACGTACGACCACGCGCCCGCACCCACCTTGTATTCGACCTTCACGGCCGGGATCGTGCCATGCTTGGTCCACTGGAGCGGGTGGTCGGAAGCGATGAGCCAGATTTCCCCGCCGAGCGGCGAGTCGGTGTTGGCGGCGCTGAACTCAATCTTACCGCGCACTTCGAAGCTCGCGTCGGAGAAGTCAGAGATTGTGTGGACGGTCGTGCCGTCGTAGGCCGGGTCCGAGACGCGCACGCGCACGTTGTTGCCGATCGAATTCGGGATGGTCCACGAATAGCTGAGATCGGACGCCGGGCGCGTCGCGATCAGGAACGTCTGCGATTCGTTCAGGAAGCCGTTTGTGGAATACTCGAGCTTCGCTTGGACCACCGTGCCATGTTTCTCCCACGTAATTGCGGTCGCTCCGTTGACCTCGTAGAACACCGCCGCGCCGCCATTTGGCGTTAGAAGTTTGAACGCCGCCGCGATCTTCACCTCGGGCGAGAGCGTGACGTCGGCCTGCGACACCGTATTCGGAGAGATGCGGACCTTCACCTCGTTCGAGATGGTGTCCGGCACCTTCCACGTAAACTGCTGGACGATCCCCGAGGCGCCGGCGGGCAGATTGGCCGCGCTCTCGCCCGCGGGACCCGTGACCGCGTAGGTCTCGCTCTCGTCGAGGAAGGAATTCGTCGAATACTCGAGCTTGATCGGGTTCATCGAGCCGGTCGGGATCCACTGGATCACGTAATTGCGGTCGACGTCCAGGAACGTGCCGGTCGTCGGGGTCGAGAGAGTGAGGCGGCCCTTGATCGCGAACACGCCGGTCGTCGGGTTCACGGTCGGCTTCGCGCCGTCGGCGTTCGAGAGGCGGAGGCGCACGTTCGAGCTAATGTTGTCCGGGATACGCCACGTGAAGGACGTTCCGGTCACCGCGTCGGCCAGATTACCGACCGCGTCCTGGCAGTACTGATACGGATTGCCGTTCAGCGAGAACTCAAGCTTCGCGTTCGGGATCGTGCCTTCCTTCGTCCAGTTCACGACGAAGTCGTCGACAACGATCACCGCGGCCGGGATCGCGGTCGTGATCGCCAGACGGCCCGAGGCGGTGAACTTGTTGTCGGAATCGTCGAAGACGGTCGGATCCGAGGCGTCGACGACGCGGATCTTGAGCTTCGTCGTCATGATGTTCGCCTGGTCGGGGACCTTCCAGTTAAAGGTGTAGGTCGGGCCGGCGCCGGTCACGTCGATGTTCTGGGTCGGCGTGCCGTCGGCGTGGACCAGATTCTCCCACACCACGGTGGCCGCGTCGGCGTCCTTCGTGATCTGGAGATTGACGGCAGTGACGTTCCCCTTTTTGGTCCAGGAGATCGTGTTGCCGGCGGTCGTGATGATCCAGTTTTCGGCGCCGGTGTTCGGCGAGGTGACCGTCAAGTCGCCGCGGATCTTGAAGGCGTCGGATTCCACGATGCTGTCGGCGTCCGCGGGATCGGAAAGGCGGAGCTTCGCGGTGAAGCTGCGCTGAACAGGCAGAAGCCAGCTCTTGGTCCCCGTGTTCGGCACGATGCCGTCGTTCGGCGTTCCGTCGGACTCGAGGATCGGATTCCAACCAGAACCGACGTTGTACTCGATCTTCACGTTCGTCGGCGTGCCGAGCTGAGCGGTGGACCACTGGATGACGTGCGAGTTCTCGGCGATCCAGACCGAGCTCGAAGTGGGCGCGGTGAATGCGAACTTGGAAAGCGTCGACGAGGGGGCGGTCGCCGTGTCGAGCACGTTCGAATTTCCGAAGTCCTGGACGCGCAGGCGGAAGTTGTCTTTCACGATCGCGAAGTCGTTGGGGATGGCCCAGAGATAGCTGTGCTGCTGCTTCGCGGCGCCGCCCGGGACGGAAACGATGTCGCCGCCGGCGTTGCGAAGGATCGACCAGTTCGTGCCGCTGTCGGTCGAGAAGAAGAGCTTCGCGGTGTTGATCGAGCCGTGCGTGTTCTCCCAAGTGATGGTGTTGTTTGTTCCGATGCGCCACTTGATCCCGGTCGCGTCGTTCGGAGTGATCATCGTGAGCTGGCCAATGATCTGGAAGCCGGCGGACGCAGAGCTTACGGCCCACGGATCGGTGGTCGGGAGAGTCAGGATACGGACCTTTCCGGCCGGCGAGCTCATGACGTCGTCGGGAATACCGCCGTCGGGCGAACAGGCCGCGCCGTTCGCGCCCTGGGCGGTCGCCCAACGCTGGACGCCGTCGTTGGTGGTCGAGGCATAGACCACGAGCTGGTCGCCGTCGAAGGTGCCGTCCTCGGCGTATTCGATACGGACGTTCGAGATGTTGTCGCCCTTCTTCGTCCACGTGATGTCGCGCGCCAAGTCGTCCACGGTCCAAACGTTGCCCGAGGCGGGGGAAGTCACGGTGACGACCGGCAGCACGATGAACGCCGGGGTCTCGGAAACGATATCGGTGTCGGAGGCGTCGATGATGCGGACCTTCGCGAGGTTCGTCGCCACGGCAATGTTCGGAGTGTCCAGAAGGAGGTTATAAGGACCGTTCTGGGTGACGCCGGTCGCGGCCGTCTGCCAGCTCGTGCCGTTATAGACCTGCACTTCGATGTCGTCCCCAATCGTGCCGTTCGCCGCCCACGTCACGGGCACCGTGTCGCCCAGATTGTACGGGCCGGGCATCGCGTTGATCGTGAGGCGGCCCTGGACCTTCGCAGGCTCGGAGATCGAGTCGACGATGAGGTCGGTGCCGGTGGCCTTGATCTTGGTGTTGGAATTCGTGACGAGGATGCTGTTGGGAATCGTCCAACTGAACGAGTTTCCGGTGGCGCCGGGCGAGGCGAGTGCGCCGGCGCCCGGGATCGCGACGTAGGTACCGTTGTTCACACTGTAGGAAAGTGCGATCGTGCCAATGGAGCCGAATCGGTCCCAGATGATGTTGTGCGCTCCGTTCGCGCGCCAAGGCACGGACGAAGTCACCGCGGTGGTCGGCGCGGTAATGGAAACGCGGCCTTTTATCGCGAGCGCGCCCGAAGTCGCCGTGACGGTCGCGTTGCCGAAATCTTCGACGCGGATCGTGATGCCGCCGCCGATGCGGTTGGGGATCGTCCAGTTGCGGGTCCAGCTCGAACCCGAAACCGCGACGACGTCGCCGCCGACGATCTCGTTCAGGCCCGTGTCGCTGCCTCCGGCCGTGTAAAAGAGACGCACGTTCGCGATCGGACCGAACACGCTGCCCGTGAGAGTCACGACCTCACCCACCGCGTAGGTGCCCGCGGGCGCGTAGAGGCCGGTCGGGAGCGTGCCGATGGCGACGGAGCCCTTGATCGTGAATTTGCCCGGCGTCGGAGGAGAATCGTAGAAGACGGTCGAGTCGTCGACGTCGATCACGCGCAGGCGCGCGTTCGTGGTCGTGATGCCCGCCACGTTCGGAATCATCCAGTTCAGGGTGAACGGTCCCGTGGCGGAACCGGTCGTGTCGAAATTCTGCGTGTTCACGCCGTTGCCGTCGGGCAGAGCCTCCCAGACGACGGGGCCGGCGGTGATGTCCTTCGTGAATTGGAATTTGACGGCGGAGATATCCCCCTTCTTCGTGAAGCCGATCGCGCGGGTGTCGGCGCCCGAGGTCGAGATCGACCACGCGGTCCCGTCGAGCGGCGACGTGAGCGCGAGTTCACCCCGGATCTTGAACGCGTCGGACTCGACGATTGAGTCCGCGTTCGCGGGGTCCGATAGGCGGAGTTTGGAGGCATTGAAGCGCGTCGTCGGAACGGCCCAGTTGAACGTTCCGTCGTTGGTCAGGATACCGTCGTTCGCCGTGCCCTCGGCCTCGACCACCGGGTTCCAGCCGGCGCCGACGTTGTATTCGAGTTTCACCGTCGCGGGAACACCGGCCTGCGCGGTCGACCACGTGACGGTGTGTGTGTCGGTGGCGACCCACACCGACGTAGAGATCGGAGCGGTGAACGTGAACTTGGAGAGAGTCGAGGAGGCCGCGGCGGCCACGTCGACCACGCTCGCGTTGTTGGCGTCGGTAACGCGGATGCGGAAGTCGTCTTTCACGATCGGGAAGTCGTTGGGGATCGCCCAGATATAGGACTGCTGCTGTTTCGCCGCGCCCGACGGGACGCTCGTGATGTCGCCCGAGGCGTTGCGGATGACGGCCCAGTTCGTGCCGCCGTCGGTCGAATACCAAAGCTTCATCGAGCCGATCGTGCCGCGGGTCTGCTCCCACGTGACGGTGTTGTTCTGGCCGATACGCCATTTGACGCCGGGACCACTGCCGGCGCCGGAGCCCGAGGCGTCGCCCGGAGTGACCATCGTGACCGAGCCGACGATCTGGAACGCCGGAGAGATCGCCGAGACGGCCCACGGGCTCGTGGTCGGAAGTGTCAGAACGCGGATCTTGCCCGTCGGCGAGCTCATGACGTCGTCAGGGATACCGCCGTCGGGAGAGCAGGCGCCCGCCGCGGCGCCCGAAGCGAGCGCCCACCGCTGGGTGCCGTCGTTGGAGGTGGTCGCGTAAATCGCGATCTCGTCGCCGTTGAACGTGCCGTCCTCGGCGTACTCAATGCGGACGTCGGCGATGTTGTCGCCCTTCTTCGTCCACGTGAGATCGCGTGCCAGGTCGTCCACGGTCCAGACGTTCCCCGAAGCCGGACCCGTGATGTTAAGGAACGGACGCACCATGAACGCCGCGCTCTCGGAGAAGACGTCGGTGTCGGAGGCGTCGACGATCTTCACCTTGATCGTATTACCGGCGACCGTGATGTTCGGGGTGTCGAGAACGAGGTTATAGGGGCCGTTCTGGACGATGCCCGTCGCGACCGTGGTGTAGTTGTTGCCGTTGTCGGTGGATATTTGGACCGTGATATCGTCGCCGATCGTGCCGTTGGCGGTCCAAGAAACGGGGATCGTGTCGCCCAGGGTGTACGGGCCTGGCAGCGCGTTAACGATCAGACGACCCTGGACTTTCGCCGGCTCAGAGATCGAGTCGACGATAAGGTCCGTCCCGACGGCCTTGATCTTGGTGTTCGTGTTGGAAACGACGAGATCGTTCGGTACCGCCCAACTGAAGGTGTTCCCCGTCTCCTGGGTCGAGGCGAGCGCGCCCGCGCCGGGAATCGCGACGTAGGAGCCGTTGTTCACGCTGTAAGACAGGGCGATCGTCCCAATCGATCCGAAGCGGCTCCACGTGACGTCGTACGGCGAGCCCGCGCGCCACGGAATGGCGGTGGTGACGACGGTGGTCGGAGCGGTGATCGCCACGCGCCCCTTGATGGCGAGCGCGCCCGAGGTCGCGGTGACGGTGGAATTCGCGAAGTCTTCGACGCGGATCGTGACGCCCGCGCCGATGCGGTTGGGGATCGTCCAATTGCGCGTCCAGCTGGAACCCGATACCGCCGCCGTATCGCCGCCGACGATCTCGTTCAGACCGTAGTCGCTGCCGCCGGAGGTGTAGAAGAGGCGTACGTTCGCGATCGGGCCGAAGACCGTGCCGCTCAGTGTGACGACCTCACCCACCGCGTAGGTGCCGGCGGGCGCGTACAAGCCGGCGGGAAGCGCTCCCATCGTGACCGAACCCTTGATCGTGAACTTGCCGTTCGGAGGAGCGGGCATGTCGGAGAGGACCACGTCGTCCGAGGTGTCCACGACCCGGATACGCGCGTTCGTCGTCGTGATGCCGCCGACGTTGGGGATCACCCAGTTGAAGGTGAACGGTCCCGTGGCGGAACCGCTCACGTCGACCGCCTGGGTGTTCTGAGGCCCCCCCGCCACGCGCCCGTCGACGAGCGCTTCCCACACGATCGGTATCGCGGTGATGTCTTTCGTGATTTGGAGCTTCACGGTCGAGATATTGCCTTTCTTTGAGAAAACCAGCGGACGGACGTCGGCGTCCGAAATGGAGATACCCAGCTGCGCGCCATCGAGCGGCGTCGTGAGCGTCAGGTCGCCACGGATCTTGAAGGCATCGGACTCGATGATGGAATCGGTCGGGTTCGCGGGATCGGAAATGCGAATTTTGGCGGCGTTCGTGCGGTTCACAGGCAGAGCCCACGGCTGGGTTCCGTCGTTGTTGACGATGCCGTCGTTGGCCGTGTCTTCGGTTTCGGGAAGCGGATTCCAACCGGTGCCGACGTTGTATTCGATTTTGACGGTCGCCGGGACGCCGGCTTGCGCGGTCGCCCACGTGATCGTATGGGTGTCCGTCGCGGTCCAGACGGAGGTCGAAATCGGAGCGGTGAACGCGAACTTGGAAAGCGTAGAGGAAGCGGCCGTCGAGGCGTCCTCGACCGCGACGTCGCCGTTGTCGACGACCTTCAAACGGATATTATCCTTCACGATCGGGAAATCGTTCGGGATCGCCCAAGAATAGGTCAGCGTCTGCTTCGCCGCGCCGCCCGGCACTGACAGGATGTCCCCCGACGCGTTGCGGATAAGGAGCCACGGGCCCGCGTTGCCGTTCTGCGAATAATAGAGCTTCACCGTGTTGATCGTGCCGTGGGTGTTCTCCCACGAGACGGTGTTCGTCGAGCCGATGCGCCACTTGACCGGCGTCACGTCGTTCGGGGTCACCATCGTGAGCTGACCCGTGATCTTGAAGCTCGGGGAGATCGCGGTCACGGCGTACGACGCGATGGTCGGAAGGGTCGAGATACGGATCTTGGCGGTCGGCGTGCTCGTGATCGCGTCGGGAATACCTCCGTCGGGAGAGCAAGCGCCGGCCGCAGCACCCGAGCCCGTCGACCACGTCTGCGACCCGTCGTTGGCGGTGGAAGCGTAAATCGTCACCTCGTCGCCGTCGAACGTGCCATCCTTGGCGTACTCGATTTTCACGTTCGCGACGTTGTTGCCCTTCCTTGTCCACGTGATGTCGCGTGTCAGATCGTCCACGATCCAGACGTCATTGGCCGGGGCGGGCGCTGTCACGGAAAGGAAAGGTTTAACCGTGAAGGCCGCGCTCTCGGAGAAGACGTCGGTGTCGGAGGCGTCGACGATCTTGACCTTCACCTGGTCACCGACGGTCGTGATGGTCGGGGAATCAAGAAGAAGGTTGAACGGCCCGTTCTGCGTCACGCCCGTGCCGCCGTCGACGGTCGTGTAGTTGTTGCCGTTGTCGGTGGATATCTGGACCGTGATGTCGTTGCCGATCGTGCCGTTGGCGGTCCAGGAAATCGGGATCGTGTCGCCGAGGGTGTACGGGCCTGGCAGTGCGTTCAAGGTCAGGCGGCCTTGGATCTTGGCCGGCTCGGAGATCGAGTCGGCGATGAGATCCGTGCCGACGGCCTTGATCTTCGTGTTGGTGTTGGAGACAAGGAGGTCATTAGGGACGGTCCACGCGAAGGTGTTGCCCGTCTCCTGAGGCGAGGCCAGAGCGCCCGCGCCGGGAATCGCGACGTAGTCGCCGTTATTGACACTGTAGGAAAGCGCGATGGTTCCGATCGAACCGAAGCGGTCCCAGATGATGTTGTGCGCGGTACCGGCGCGCCACGGGATCGACGTCGTCACGACGGTCGTCGGAGCGGTGATCGCGACGCGGCCTTTGATCGCGAGCACACCCGAGGTCGAGGTGACGGTGGAGTTCGCGAAGTCTTCGACGCGGATCGTCACGCCGGGGCCGATTCTATTCGGGACGAGCCAGTTGCGTGTCCAGTTGCCGCCCGACACCGCCGCCGAGTCGCCGCCGACGATCTCGTTCAGACCGTAGTCGCTGCCGCCGGAGGTGTAGAAGAGACGCACGTTGCCGATCGGGCCGAAGACGGTGCCCG
>CAYSKO010000018.1:0-39311 GCA_964431835.1 uncultured Planctomycetia bacterium
ACGACGTTCTTCGAACGGATCAGCCTCTCGCCGTCCTCACGCGAAAGACGCTCGCTAGCCTTCAGCTTCTCGTAAACGTCCGCGAACTCTCGGATGAACTGCATGCGTGTCTCCGTCATTCCGCCGAGGCGTCGCGCCAGCGGCGGAACAGGTTGTTTTCAATCTTGAGGAGGTCCATCACGCGCCCGAGCGTGAAGTCCGCCATTTCTTCGACCGTCTTGGGCTTATGATAAAACGCGGTCGTCGCCGGCACCACGTGCACGCCGATCTCCGAAAGATACAGCAAGTTCTTCAGGTGGATCGGGCTCAAAGGGCTTTCCCTCGGCACGAGCACGAGCGGCCTCTTTTCCTTGATCGAGACAGCCGCCGCCCGGTGGATCAAGTTCATGGTGATTCCCGCCGCGATTGCGCCGACGGTGGACATGCTGCACGGCACGATTACCATCGCGTCGAGCGGAGCCGAACCGCTCGCCACCCGCGCGGCGAAGTCGTCCGCCGGCGACACGTGCAACCGGGCGCTTCCGTCGTAGCGCGCCGTAAGATTCTTCCGGACGTCGGCGTGCGCGCGTCCGAGATCAACCTCCAGCTCCTCGCGAAAGACCGTCACACCGCTCGGGCTGATCACCACGTGCGCGTCGTGACCGCCGTCCAAAAGGTGGCGGACGAACCGGTCGGCGAGCATGGCGCCGGAGGCTCCTGTAATTCCAACTAAAATATTCATATGTTGTTGCCGGCGCTTCGTTTCCGAACGTTGAAGAGGCCTGCGGCGATCATCTAAATATCTCTAAAAAGGTGAAAATTAGCAAGAGAATTCCGATCCATCCGTTGATGGCGAAGAACGCGGTGTCGATACGACTTAAGTCTCCATCCGACAAGAGGTAATGCTCGACCCAAAGGAGTGCGCAAACGATCGCGATCCCGGTCCAGTACGGCCCGCCGAGGCCCATCGCGAGCCCCAAAAGAACGAGAAACGACGCCGTCGCCACGTGGCAGCCGGAAGATATGCGGAGCGCTTCCGCCTCGCCGAAGCGCACGGGAATCGAGTGGAGCTTATTCTCCCGGTCGAAATCGGCGTCCTGGAGCGCGTAAAGGATGTCGAAGCCGGCCACCCAGGCACACACCGCGAGACCTAGGAGCGCCGCCGCCCACGACCACTCTCCCGTCACCGCGATCCAGCCGCCGACAGGCGCCATCGCGAGCGTGAAGCCGAGCACAAAGTGGCAGACCCAACTGAAGCGCTTCACGTAGTGGTAACCACAAAGAAAAATGAGCGCCACTGGTGAGAGCTTGAAGCAGAGAGGATTAAGCCGCCAAGCGGCAAAAAGGAAAACCGCGATCGAGACGCCGGCGGCGGACCACGCCCACACGACCGGAAATTCGCCCGTGACGCTCGGGCGGAGTTTTGTGCGGGGATTCTTCGCGTCGATCGGGCGGTCGATGAGGCGGTTCAGCGTCATCGCGGCAGTACGGGCGCCGACCATCGCGAGCGTGATCCAGAAGACGTGCCAGCCGGAAGGCAGGCGTCCTGCGGCCAGGATCATCCCCGTGTACGCGAACGGTAGCGCGAAGAGCGTGTGCTCAAATTTGACGAGTTCGAGGAATTTACGGATCATTTGACCTTGTAGATCGGAAGGACCTTGTCGACCTTCGTGACCTGGAGGACCTTCTTCACGGGATCCTTCACGTTCACGAGCCCGAAGCGCTTCTTCCCCGCGGCTGCGCGGCCCGCCATTTCGAGCAGGACGCCGACGCCGCTCGAGTCGATGTACGAGATTTTTTCGAAGTCCACGAGGATTTCTTCGGCGGCCGCCGCCTCGACGGCCCCGAGCAGCGCTTCCTTCACGTCGTAAACGGCCATGCCCTCGAACTCTCCTTCGAGCCGCAAGAGCGCCGTCTTCGGCGAAAGCGCCTCGATAAAGAAACGGAGATCAGCCACGCGGCAGCCCCAAGTCTCCCCATAGCGCGTCCACTTTCTTCTTCGTCGCGCCGTCCATCTCGATCTCTTCCGGCCAAACGCGCGTATAGCCTTCTTCCTTCAGTTTCGACGTCGCGTCGATGCCGAGCTTCGAGCCGTAATCGCGCTGGGGCGATGCGTGGTTTAGCGTGTCTACCGGGCCGTCCACGAAGAAGAGGTCCCGCTTGGGGTCGATGTTGTTGAACACGGCGAGCGCCACGGCGGAAATGTCGTGCACGTTCACCGATTTGTCGACCACGACCACGACCTTCGTGAACGAAAGCTGGCCGAGGCCCCAGATCGCGTGCGCGACCTTCTTCGCCTGGTGCGGATAGGCCTTGTCGATCGACGCGATCACCGCGTTGTTGAACGTGCCCTCCATCGGGAAGTTCATGTCGACGAGCTCCGGTATCTGCTTCTGAAGGAGCGGCAGAAACGTCCGCTCGATAGCTTTGCCCATGTAGAGATCCTCCATTGGGGGTTTTCCGACGATCGTCGTCAAATAAACGGGTTTTTTTCGCATCGTGACGCAGGTCACGTGAAACGCCGGAAAAGGTTCGATGGGCGTATACACACCGGTATGGTCGCCGAACGGGCCTTCGGGACGCATGTCCTCCGGGTCGACGTAGCCTTCGAGGACGATCTCGGCTTCCGCCGGAACCTCGAGGTCGACGGTCTTGCATTTCACGAGCTCGATCCCAGCGCCGCGCAGGAAGCCGGCCAGAAGAAGTTCGTCCGCGCCGTACGGAAGGGGCGCGACGCCGGAGAAGACCGTGGCGGGGTCCGCACCGATCACGACGGCCACTTCCATCTTCTTTTGACGCCGGCGCATCTTTTCGGAATGGATCGCGCCGTCCTTCTGCGTCTGCCAATGCATCATGCACGTCTTGTCGTCCACCACCTGCATGCGGTAGACGCCCATGTTGCGGATGCCGGTGTCCGGATCCTTCGTGCAAACGAGCGGAAGCGTGATGAACCGTCCCGCGTCCTTCGGCCAGCACTGGAGCACCGGGATTTCGGAGAGCTTCACGTCGCCGCCTTTCAGGACGATTTCCTGGCAAGGACCGGAAGAGACGCGCTTCGGCGGGATCCTAGAGAGGTCAACGAGCTGCCCGAGAAGTTTCACCTTTCCACTGAAAGTGGACGGAAGGCCGTGCGAGGCGGAAAGAAGATCCGAAATCCGGCGCGCAGCGACTTCGATCGTGTCGGAACCCATCGCGATCGCCATTCGCTTGTACGAACCGAAGGCGTTGATGAGGACCGGAATCTTCGACCCTTTTGGATGCTCGAAAAGAAGCGCGGGGCCGCCGTCCTTCATCTTCGACACGCGGTCGGTGATCTCGGTGATCTCGAGGACGGGGTCGATTTCCTTTTCGATGCGGACGAGCTCGCCGGCTTTCTCGAGCGCGTCGACGAACTCGCCGAGACTCTTGAAGCCGGGTTTCACGAAAGGCTCGCGTTTTCCGCGGTGTAAAGCGCGATCGTCCCCAAGAGAAACGTCTCGACGCGGGCCCCCGCGAAGCCGGCGCGTTCGAGTTCACGGATGAAATCGGCGGGCTTCAAGAAGCGTTTCGCGGATTCGGTCAGGTAGTGGGTCGGGTAGTCCTTTCCCCAGATTGCGATTCCGTAGAGATACACGATGCGGTTCATATAGAAACGCCAGAGCGCGCGGAACACGGGATTCGGCGGCTCGGTGAAATCCATGAACCGAATCGTTCCCCCCGGCTTCAGCGAGCGGCGCACCGCCGAGAGGATAGGAACGATGTTCTGGTAGAGGTTTCGGAGGACGAAACCCGATACGACGAGATCGTAGGGTTCTTTTTCGAAAGGCAGGTCTTCGGCTTTCCCCTGGACGAAACGTGGGCGCTCGGGAAAACCTTTGAGCCCCATCTTGTCGGCGCGGCGTTCGGCGACGCGAAGCATCTCGGGCGCGAAGTCGAGGCCGACGATCTCGGCCGTTCCGTGCATCCGTTCCGCCGCTTCGAGCGCGAGGTCGCCGGTTCCGCAACCGAGGTCCAAAACGCGCATCCCCGCTTTGAGCGGCCGAAGCGCGCGGCGGCGCCAACCGGTGGCGAGTCCCAAGCTCGTCAGGTGATTAAAGAGATCGTACCGCTCCGCGAGGCGGTCGAACATCGTGCGGATGCCGTTTGAGTCGGGATTCTGCAACTTCCAGGAGTCCATGAGGTGTGGTTATCGCCAGAACAATGTGCTATAGTTGAGCTTACAACTACTTTCGCTCATCTTACTATGGACCCCCAGCGTTTACAAGAAGAACTCAAGAAAACCCGCCGCGAACTGCGTATCCTGTATGAAATCGGGAACCTGATGCGGACGACTTTGCTCATGGACGAGGTCATGTACCTCATCCTGTCGGTCGTCACGAGCCACGAGGGCCTGGGCTACAACCGCGCGATCCTTTTCCTTCTCGACGAAAGCGGCCGTAAGCTCGAGGGGCGCATGGGGATCGGGCCCGCGCACCCGGAGACCTCCCCCATCGTGTGGAAGATGATCGAAGAAAACCGGATCACGCTCGAAGGGCTTCTCGACGTCTATAGAAAGGCCGGTAAGCGCATCGACGAGGAACTGAACGCGGTGGTGCGCGAGGTGCGCATCCCCGTCGTGAAAGGCGCAGGATCGCTCGCGCGTGCGATCCTCGAGAACTCCCCCGTGCTCGTTCCCGCCGCGAAAGCGGCGGAAGAATTGGGCGACGACGGTTTGCGCTCGCTCGAGATCGGTCAATTCGCGGCCATCCCCCTGCGCGGCAAGGACGACCGCCCGATCGGCGTCCTCACGGTCGACAACGTGGTCACGAAACTCGACATCCTCGAGCACGACGCGCGCCGGATCCGGATGCTTGCCGACCACGCGGGTCTCGCGCTCGAAAACGCGAAAAGCTACAGGGAAGCGGTGATCACCGCTCAGCAGGATTCACTCACGAAGCTGTGGAACCACGGCCATTTCCAGCGGCTCCTCCAGGACGCGCTCCGCGACGCCCGCGAACGTCAGGGGGTTTTGAGCCTCCTTATCTTCGACGTGGATGACTTCAAAAAATATAACGACACGCACGGGCATCCCGCCGGAGATGAGGCTTTGAGGGAGATCGCGCGCGCCGCGCGCGGGACGATGCGAAAAGGCGACCAACTGGCGCGTTACGGCGGAGAGGAATTCGCGGCGATTTTGCCGAGAGCGACGAAGGAAGAGGCGGCCGCGGTAGCCGAAAAATTAAGGGAAGCCGTCGAAGGAAGCGCGCGGGGCGGCGGTCCGGGAATGACCGTTTCGATCGGGGCTGCGTCCTATCCGGCGGACTGCGAGGACAAGGAAAAATTGATTTACTGCGCGGACGCTGCGCTCTACGAAGCCAAGCGCAGCGGCAAAAACCGCGTCGTCACCTACCGGAACCCCGCCTAGACTCCTACCGCCTCCGGCGCGCCGTTCTTTCCGTTCACGTGCAGGGCGGCGCCATTGCCGTTCATCTGCCGGTCGCCAAACTTCACCGAAACGATACGGCTTACGCCCGTCTGCATCATCGTCACGCCGTACATCGCGTCGGCGAGGTTCATCGTCCGCTTGTTGTGCGTGATCAGGATGAACTGCGACCCGCCGATGAAGTCGCGGAGCAGGCCGCAGAAGCGCTCGACGTTCGTCTCGTCGAGCGGGGCGTCGATTTCGTCGAGCACGCAGAACGGGCTCGGCTTCACTTTGAAGAGGGCGAACATGAGCGCGACGGCGGTGAGCGCCTTTTCGCCGCCCGAAAGCAGCGAGATCGACTGGAGTTTCTTCCCCGGAGGACGCGCCACGATCTCGATGCCGCTCTCGAGAACGTCGTTCTCGTCGAGGAGGACGAGGTCGGCCGTGCCTCCTCCGAAAAGGACGCGGTAGAACTCCGTGAAATGCTTGCGCGTTTTCTCGAACGTCTCGACGAAAAGTTCTTTCGTGGTGCGATTGATCTTCTGGATGGCCGTCTTCAGGTCCTCTTTCGCCTTCACGAGGTCCTGTTCCTGCTGGGTCAGGAATTCGAAGCGCTTCTTCATCTCGTCGTATTCCTCGATCGCGACGAGATTCACAGGCCCCATCTTGTTCAGCTTCTCGCGGATCGCCTGGATGTCGGTCTTCGTCTTCTCGACGTCGAGATCCTCGCTCGCGCTTAATCCCATGATCTCGGCCGCGGCGGCCTCCGTCTCGGCCATCTGCTGTTGGACCGCAAGGTCGATCTGGTAGGCGTTAAAAATACGCTCCCTCAGCCGATCGATCTCGAAGCGGATCTGCGCGCTCTCGAGCTCGAACCCGTGCGTGCGTTCGCGGGCTTCCTTCAGGAAAGCCGCTTTCTCGTCGCGCTCGGCCTCGAGCCGCGCGAGCGAATTCGCCGCGCGGTCGCGCTCGAAACGGATCCCTTCGGCGCGGAGCAACACCTCGTCGCGCAGGACGGAGAGGTCGGATATCTGCGCTTCGAGAAGATCGTTTTCGCGCTCGATTCCCTCGCGCTTGGCCTCCGCTTCGCTGGCTTCCTTTTCGTACGCGGCGAGCTGGGTCTCCTCGTTCGCTGCGGCTTCGAGCACCCAGCCGCGGTCTTTCTCGATCTTTTCGCGGCGCGCGGTCAGGTGCGCCTGCTTGGAGCGGGTTTCGGCCAAGCGAACGAGAAGTCCTTCCTTCTCGGCCGACTTCTCGCGGACCGATGCGCGGAGCACGAGAACCGCTTCGCCGAGCTTCCGGTCCTCTTCGGCCATGAGGTAGAAACGTTCGTTGAGGCCTTTCTCATTCTCGACGAGCGACTTCTCGCGCGAGAGGAAATCCTCGATCTCGGCCGCAATCTTGACGAGTTCGCCGGCGACGCGTTCCTTGGTTTCTTCGCTCTGTCCCAGGCGGACGCGGCTCTCTGAGAGAGCCACCTGCGCGGACAGAGCTTCCCCGCTCAACCGTTTGGCTTCTTCGGAGCAGGCTTTCTCGTCCGTACGCGCGGAGGAAAGCTCGGACTCCTTGGTCGCGAGAGCTTCACGGGTGGAGGCGAGCGCCTCCGAGGTTTCGCGGATACGTGATTCGCGACCCACGAGCGAAAGGTCTGCCTGACCGGAAAGCGAGCCACCCATCACGACGCGGCCTTCGAAACGCTCACCCTCTCGCGTAACGAAGACGGCCTTGGGATACGCGCGGGCGAGCTCGAACGCCCGTGCCGGCGAATCAGCGACGTAGACGTCGGCGAGAAGCCCGGCGAGAAGCGGGTCGAGACCTTCTCCGGCTGTGATGCGCGAAAGAACGGCTTCGGCTTCGTGGGACGCGGCGTTCGCGGGCGTTCCGTCTGCGGCTTCAAGGCTCACGAGGAGCGCCCGGCCGCGTCCGAGCGGACGCAGGAAATCGGCGGCTGCGAGCACGTCGGCATCGGTACGGAAAACGGCGGCTTGGAGGTACGTCTCGAGTGCGGCTTCGGCCGCAAGTTCGTAGCCCTTCTCGACGCGTAGAAGATTCGCGAGGAGGCCGACCATGCCCGTCACCGAAGGATCGCCGGCGTCCTTGGCTTCGGAAAGCGCTTTGACGCCGCCGAGAAAACCTTCGTTGCGGTGCTTCAGTCCCTCGAGGAATTCCAGCTTGGACGCGAAGGCGGCTTCGGCCGCCGCGAGCGCGGCGGTTTCCTCTTCGAGCAACCGGATGCTTTCTTCAAGTGCGGACGCGCGGCGTTCGACGTCGAGCTTGCGCTCGTCGAGCGACGCGAAGCGCGTCTCGTCCGCACGCACGGCACCCATGGCGGTTTCGAGACCTTCGCCCGCCGTGCGGTCCTCGCGTTGAACGGTCTCCTCTTCCTGGCGGAGGCGGCGCACCTGGGACGCGAGAGACGCGAGTTCGGCGTTCACCTTCGCGTGATCGTTCTGGAGCGTGGCCTTCTTCTCGGAAAGCTCGGAGAGACCCGCATTCACGACGTCCTCTTCGGCCGTCGCGGCCTTGATAAAATCCTCGATCTTGGCGAAATTGGCTTCAACCGTGGCCAGAAATCCGAGACCCTCCTCTTCTTCCAGACGGGTCGCCTCGAAATCGAGACCGAGCTTCTCGTGCTCGCGGCGCATTTCTTCGGCGCGGCGGCGTGCGCCTTCGACCTGACGCAAAAGGTTCTCGCGCCGCTCGGCGAGCTCGCCGACGCGTTCGCGGTTCAGAAGGACGCGGTCCTGCGAGCGGCGGACGTCCGCGGACGCCGTGGCCTCTTCCTGATCGCACTTCTTAAGGCTCTCGTCGAGCGTCAAGAGCGCTTCGCGCTCGGCGCGGCAGCGCTCTTCGACGTCGCCGAGAACGGAGACGAATTCCGATTCGCGTTCCTTGAGCGAAGAAAGCTCCTCTTCCTTCGTACGGCGACGCGTCTCGAAACTGATGAAATCGCGCATGGCCACAGAAAGCTCGAGACGCTTCATTTTGTCGAACTCGACCTTGTACTGCTCGGCCCGGCGCGCCTGCCGCTCGACAGACCCGATCTGACGCTTCACTTCCTGGATGATGTCGTTGACGCGCAGGAGGTTCGCGTCCGTCTGCTCGAGCTTACGGAGAGCTTCCTTCTTCTTCGACTTGAATTTCGTGATTCCCGCCGCTTCTTCGAAAATCTCGCGGCGGTCTTCGGCCTTGGAAGACAGGATGACGTCCATCTTGCCCTGCTCGATGATGGAGTAGCTGTCGGTGCCGATGCCCGTGCCCATCAGGAGCTCGTGGATGTCCTTCAAGCGCACTTGGTTATTGTTGAGGAGGTATTCGCTCTCGCCGGAGCGGTACAGGCGGCGCGTGATCGTCACCTCGTCGTAGTCGATCGGGAGGATTTTATCTTCGTTCGAGAGGGTGAGGGAGACTTCGGCGAAGTTCACGGCGTCGCGGTTTGCGGTGCCGTTGAAAATAACGTCTTCCATGCTCGCGCCGCGAAGCGACTTCGCGCTCTGTTCGCCCAGGACCCAGCGGATGGAATCGGAGACGTTCGATTTGCCGCAGCCGTTCGGCCCGACAATCGCCGTGACGCCGGGCTGCATTTCGATGATGGTCTTCTCGGCAAACGATTTAAAGCCGAACAGCTCTAATTTCTTGAATTGCAAAGGGTCTCCCGCGCGTTTTTTACGAGGCCGTTTCGACTCCGCGTTCGATCCCAAGAAAGATAACACGCTAGGGCCTATGGGTCAAGTGCAATACTACATATTGTGCTTTTTAGGGATTTTGGGGCTTAAAACGGGACCGGGAAGGTCCGGGAGGTAGGACTAACCGAGGATGTGGTAGCCGTTGTCGACGTAGAGAATCTCGCCCGTAATCCCTCGTCCCAAATGACTTACGAGGAAAAGCGCGGCATCCCCCACTTCTTCGGGTTCGGTGTTACGGCGAAGCGGAGCGCGTTCCCGCACCACCTTCAAGATATCTCCGAAGTTGCTGATGCCGCGCGCCGCGAGCGTGTTGATCGGTCCGGCGGAAATCGCGTTCACGCGGATATTCTTGGGCCCGAGGTCGTTCGCGAGGTATTTCACGCTCGATTCGAGCGCGGCCTTCGCGACACCCATCACGTTGTAACCCGGCATCACGCGTTCGGCGCCGAGGTACGAAAGAGTGACGATGCTGCCGCCGCCCCGCTTCTCCATGAGCGGCGTCGCTTTGTGGGAGAGAAGCGTGAGCGAGTACGCCGACACGCCGAGGGCGGTGTCGAAACCTTCTTTCGTGGTTTTAGCGTAACCGCCTTCCAGATCTTCGGCCTTCGCGTAAGCCACGCAGTGGGCCATGAAATCGAGTCCGCCCCATTTTTCGTCGAGCGTCTTGAAGACAGATTCAACCTCTTCGGCCTTCGTCACGTCGCAAGGAAGGACGAGCGAGCTATTCACGGTGCCCGCCAGCTCCTTCACGTTCTCGAGAAGGCGCTCGCCCTGATAGGTGAAGGCGAGCTCCGCTCCGGCCGCCGCGGCGCTGCGCGCGATCGCCCAGGCGATACTGCGCTTGTTAGCGACGCCGAGAATCAGGCCCTTCTTGCCTTCGAGGAGATTCGTCATTTTCAGTCCTTGAACTTCTTTAAGACGACCGACGTGTTGTGCCCGCCGAAACCGAGCGAGTTGGATAAGCAGGCTTCCACGGGAGTTTTGCGCGCGGTGTTCGGGATGTAATCGAGGTCGCACTCCGGGTCTGGGCTCGTGAGGTTGATCGTCGGATGCAGCGCCTGGCGTTCGATCGAAAGCGCGCACGCGACGAACTCCACGCCACCGGCGGCCCCGAGCGTGTGGCCGGTCATCGATTTCGTGGAGCTGATCTGGAGTTTCTTCGCGTGGTCGCCGAACGTCTTTTTGATGGCGAGCGTCTCGATTTTGTCGTTCAAGTCGGTGGAGGTGCCGTGGGCGTTCACGTAGGTGATTTCTTCGGGACGGAGTTTCGCGTCCGCGAGCGCGCTCTTCATGCAGCGTGTCGCGCCTTCGCCTTCAGGGTGAGGCGCGGTCATGTGGAAAGCGTCGCCGTTCAGGGCGTAACCGACGAGCTCGGCGTAGATTTTCGCGCCGCGGGCTTTCGCGTGCTCGAGCTCTTCGAGCACCGCGATACCAGCACCCTCGCCCATTACGAAACCGTCGCGCTCTTTGTCGAACGGCCGGGAGGCCTGCTCGGGAGAGTCGTTGCGGGTGGAAAGAGCTTTCAAGGCGCAGAAACCACCGATACCCAGGGGCGTCACGCAGCTTTCGGTGCCGCCGGCGATCATAATCTTCGCGCTGCCGTGTTGGATCATCCGGAAGGCTTCGCCGATCGCGTGCGTGCCGGTCGCGCAGGCCGTGACCACGGCCAGGTTCGGCCCTTTCAGGCCGTGCATGATGGAGACCCAGCCCGACGCCATGTTGATGATGAGCATCGGGATCATGAAGGGAGAGAACTTCTCGGGACCCTTCTCGAGGTAGAGGGAGTAGGTCTCTTCGACGATCCCGAGACTTCCAATGCCGGAGCCGATCAGGACACCGGCCTCGTAGGGATCTTCCCTGGACATGTCGATGCCGGAATCCTTGAAGGCCTCGTTCGAGGCGGCGACCGCGTAGTGGCAGAACTTCTCCATGCGGCGGTGCTCTTTCAAGCCGACGGACGCCTTGGGATCGAAATTCTTGATCTCTCCCGCGATACGGGCGTCGAAGCGCGACGCGTCGAACGCCGTGATGGGCGCGACGCCGCTCTTCCCCGCAAGCAGGGAGTCCCAGAAGGTTTCTTTGTCGTTGCCGACAGGAGTGATCGCACCAAGACCGGTGACGACCACGCGCCGAAGTGACATAAGGTGCGGTCTATTTAAGGAAGGAACGGCGGCGCGTTATTTGGAGCTCTTGGAGGCCTTCTCTTCGATGTACTTGACGGCCTCGCCGACGTTCGTCATCTTTTCGGCGTCCTCGTCCGGAATCTCGATACCGAATTCCTCTTCGAGGGCCATCACGAGCTCGACCGTGTCGAGAGAGTCCGCACCGAGATCGTCCACGAAGGACGCGGTTTCAGTGACTTCCTCGATCTTGACGCCAAGCTGTTCGGCGATGATAGATTTGACCTTGTTCGCAACTTCGGACATCGATACCTCCTTGTTACATCACCATTCCGCCATCAACCGTGATGACTTGACCCGTTACGAAATCACTTTCATCCGATGCCAGGTAAACAGCCGCCTTGGCGATGTCCGACGGCTTGCCGAAGCGCCCCGCCGGAATGGATTTAAGGATCGAATTCTTCGCTTCGTCGCCGAGCACGTGCGTCATGTCCGTCTCGATGAAGCCCGGCGCGATCGCGTTCACCAGCACGTTCCTAGAACCGAGTTCTTTCGCGACCGACTTCGTCAGCGCGATGATGCCGGCCTTGCTCGCGGCGTAATTGGCTTGCCCGCCGTTCCCGATCAGGCCGATCACCGAAGCGATGTTCACGATCTTGCCGTACCGCTGCTTCATCATGACCTTCGAAGCGGCGCGCATGCAAAGAAAAGTGCCCTTCAGATTCGTGTCGAGCACTTCGTCCCAGTCGGCTTCGGACATCCGGACGAACAAACCGTCCTTCGTCACGCCCGCATTGTTGACCAGTATATCGACACGCTGGTGTTTGTCAAGCACCGCATCCACCAGCTGTTGCGTTTTGGCGGCGACTTTGACGTCGAGCTCGAAAAGCATTGGTTCGCGGCCGCCGGCGGCCTTGATTTCCGCCGCAACGGACTCGAGCGATTCGAGTTTCCGGGCAGTCAGGACCGTCTGCGCGCCTTCGGAGGCGTACGCGAGCGCGATCGCCTTGCCGATTCCGCGGCTCGCGCCGGTAACGATCGCGATCTTTCCTTCGAGTTTCTTAACCGAGGCCATCGAAATCCCCCTTCGAATCGAGCGAAATCACGCTCACGGACGGATCGATCTTCTTCATGAGACCCTTCAACACTTTACCGGGAGCGAACTCGACGAACTGCTTGATCCCCTTCGAGATCATGAAGCGCATCGAATCCTCCCACAGGGTGCGGTGGTTCATCTGCCAGATCAAGTTCTGTTTGATCTTCGACGGTTCGTCTTCGACGTCGGCGGTGAGGTTCGAGACCACCTGGACCGCCGGCTTTTGGATAGCGACGGTCTCGAGTGCCTTAGCGATGCGTTCGCAGGCGGGTTCCATGCAACTTGAATGGAACGCGCCACTGACCTCGAGCGGGATGACTTTACGGGCGCCGGCGGCGCGGAGCGCCTCTATCGCGTGTTCGACTTTCTCTTTTCGGCCCGAAATGACGATCTGGCCGGGAGCGTTCAGGTTGCCGACCTCGGCGCCCGTCTTCTCGCAAATGGATTCCACGAGGGCGAGCTCGGTGCCGATCACCGCGGCCATCATGCCCGGTCGTTCGGCCGCCGCCTCGTCCATGAACTGCCCGCGGGCGCGCACGAAGCGCACGCCGTCGTCGAACGAAAGGGCGCCGGCCGCGCAGAGAGCGGTCGCTTCGCCGAGCGAGAGGCCCGCCGCGTAACGCGGGGCAAATTCCTTGAACTTCGGATGGCTTCGGAAGACCTCTAGCGCCGCCATGCTCGTGACGAAGATCGCGGCTTGGCTGAAACGGGTCTGCGTGAGATTCTCGGCCGGACCCTCGAAGCAGAGCTTGCGCACGTCGAAATCGACCAGCTGGGCGGCGCGGTCGTAGAGCCGGCGCGCGCCCTCGTGCGTCTTGTAGAAATCCTTCCCCATGCCGACGTACTGTGCGCCCTGGCCGGGGAAAAGGAACCCGGCGTCTACCATTCGATCACCATCGAACCCCAAACGAGGCCGCTCCCGAAAGTGGAAATCACGATCTTGTCCCCCTTCTTGAACTTACCGGCGTCGCGCGCCTCGCAGAGCGCGATCGCGCACGAGGCGGCCGACGTGTTGCCGTAACGGTCGAGGTTTAAGAAGACTTTTTCCTCGGGCATTCCGAGCCGCTCGGCGACCGCGTCGATGATCCGGCGGTTGGCCTGGTGCGGGACGAAGCAGGCGACGTCCTCTTTCTTGACGCCGGCGAGCCGCAGGGCCTCGAGCGAGGATTCCGCCATGCCGCGCACGGCGAGCTTGAAGACCTCTCCGCCGTTCATTCTGAGGTAATGCTCCTTGGCTTGGAGCGTGTCGGCGCTGGCCGGACGCCGCGAGCCGCCGCCGCAAATGGTAAGCAGCTCGGCGTAGCGGCCGTCGGAACCGATCACGTGCGAAAGGATACCGCCCGATTTCGCGGCGGTAAGGACGGCCGCGCCGGCTCCGTCGCCGAAAAGTACGCAGGTGGAGCGGTCCGTCCAGTCGATATAAGGAGAGATCATGTCGGCGCCGATGACGAGGACGTTTTTCTTTGCGCCCGTGCGAATGAACTGTTCGCCGGTGACGAGGCCGTACACGAAGCCGGAGCAAGCGGCCGCAAGGTCAAACGCCGCGGCGTTTTTGGCCCCGATCTTGAGCTGGACGTAACAGGCGGTGGACGGAAGCGGCATGTCCGGGGTGGACGTGGCGTTCACGATGAGGTCGATCTCTTCGGGGGAAATTTTCGCTTCGGCGAGCGCGTTGAGCGCGGCCTTCGCGGCCAAGTCGCTCACGCCGGTGCCCTTCTCGCCGATCCGGCGCTCGACGATGCCGGTGCGGGAGCGGATCCAATCGTCGGAGGTTTCGACCATCTTCTCGAGATCGGCGTTGGTGAGAATGCGCTCGGGTACGTGAAAACCGATGCCGGCGAAACCGGCACGCGGGAGCGCCGTGGTCACGATTCTTCTTCCTGGTGGCTCTGGACGGCTTCGAGAATGTGCTGGTTGATCTCGTACTTCACGAACTCGGAGGCGACGCGGATTGCGTTCTTGATCGCGCGGGCGTCGGAGGAACCGTGACTGATGATACAGACGCCATCGACGCCCAAGAGCGGCGCTCCGCCGTATTCGGAATAATCGATCTCTTTCTTGAGCGCGTCGAACGCGGGCTTGGCGAGGATCGCGCCGAGCATAGTCATTGGGTTTTTCCGGAGCTGCTGCTTGAGGAGCTTTCCGATGACGCCAGCGATGGATTCGGAGACCTTAAGGACTACGTTCCCCACGAATCCGTCGCATACGACGATGTCGACGGTGCCCGCGAAGATGTCGCGGCCCTCGACGTTGCCAAGGAAATGGAGCTTGCTCTTGTTCAGGAGCTGGTGCGCTTCCTTTATATGCTCCGTTCCCTTTGTCTCTTCCTCGCCGATATTGAGGATGCCGACCGAGGGACGGTTCTTACGGAGGATATAACGGAAATATACGTCGCCCATCATCGCGTACTGATAGAGGTGCAGGGGCTTGGGGTCGATGTTCGCGCCGACGTCAATGAGAAGCGTCGGGGTGCCGAGCGTGGGAAGCAGGATGCCGATACCGGGGCGCTCGATGCCGTCGAGGAGGCGCAGTTTGAGCGTCGACGCCACGACGGCCGCTCCGGTATGGCCGGCGGTGACGAACGCGTCGACCATGCCCTCGCGCGCGAGATCCGCGCAGATCGAGACGGACGCGTCCTTCTTTTTACGGATGGCGAGCGAAGCGGACTCGTCCATGCGGATGAAGCTGCCCGCATGGTGGACGGTCACGGTCTTCGGAACGTCCGGATGCTTATCGAGCTCGGCGCGAACGAGGTTTTGTTCGCCGACGAGGACAATCTTATAATCCGGCCATGCCTTCGCCGCGAGAATCGCGCCGGCGACGATCTCTCGAGGGGCTTTGTCGCCCCCCATCGCGTCGACAGCGATTCTCATCCGGCCAATGCCTCCCCGGCCCGAGGGGACATCATTTCTTCTTTTTCGTTTCCTTCGACTTGATCTGGAGCACCGCTTTGCCCTTGTAATAACCGCAGATCGGGCAAATACGATGGCGCTTGATCGGAGTGCGGACGTCGCGCGAAGCGCACGTCGGGCAGGTTTGTGTCTGCCGGGCGGTCATGACGTCGTGCGTGCGGCGCTTACGCGTGCGCGTGTTGGAATGGCGGCGTTTCGGATTCGGCATTTGTTCCTTCTTTCTTAGCGTTTAGCCTTGCAACGGCAAGGCTCATTGTTCAGATTCGCGCCGCACTGCGGACAGAGTCCACGGCAATCTTTGCGGCACAGCGCGCGGATCGGATGTTCCAAAATGATCTCGTCCCGCACGTCTTGATCGATGCTGACGGAATCCAAACCCTTGATATCATAATGAAGGGTAAAGTCTTTTTCAAATAGATTGTTGAATTCCTCGAGGCAGTTGGAACAGATGAAATTCCTCTGACCCTCGACATGGACGCTGAGGGTCAAGTCCTCCTCTTCCTTCCAGGCTTCGACGGTCATCTGGATCTTATGCGGGAAATGCATGATCCCGATGTCCAGATCGAGCGAATCCGGGTCGATGTCCTCCTCGAGGACCACGCTTTTGTTCGTTTGGAACTGGTTCAGCGCGATGATCACTGTTTTCCTTTCGACGGGCCTTTCCCGTATTTCGTGCGGATCGCCTCGACGACGAAAGCGGGCGCGAAGGCTCCGATGTCGCCGTGGAGCATCGCGATCTCCTTCAAGTGCCTGCTCGAGAGGTACGAATAGGATTCGTGCGGCATCAAAAAAATCGTCTCGATGTCGTCCGCGAGCTTCCGGTTGGTGAGGGCCATTTGGAATTCGTATTCGAAATCGGAAAGCATCCGGATTCCACGCACCATCGCCCCGGCACCTTTGCGGCGGCAATACTCGACGACGAGCCCCTCGAAATCCTCGACCGACACGCCAGGCAGGCCCTCCGTCGCCTTGCGAAGGAGCTGGACCCGCTCGGGAACCGTGAAGAGAGTCTGCTTGTCGCTCGAATGGTGCGCGACGCCGACGATGACCTCGTCAAAGACCGCGAGAGCCCGCTTGATCAGGTCGATATGGCCGTACGTGACCGGATCGAAGGTTCCTGGGTAGATCGCCCTACGGTTCTTCTGCATGATGGGACGATTATAGGAAAATCGGAGGGCGGCGGCAAGCGTTTTACGGATGGGTTAGGCGTGCTATAATTCGGGCATGAAAGCCCGTCGTCAAACGACATTGCCCTTGGTCGCGGCCGGCATCGCGGCGACGCTGCTCGCGACCTACCTCCACTTCGGCCTTTTCCCCGGAAATCTCAAGCGTTACGCCCTCGAGAATATCGAGACGTTGACCGGCCGCAAGGTCCGGTTCGAAAAGACGGTGTACATCCCGTTCCGCGGCCTCACTTTCCACGGGCTTGAGGTCATGGACTTCACTGGACGACCTCTCTTCGCGGCCGAAAAACTGACAATCGACGCCGAAATCCTCCCTTTCCTGCGCGAGAACCGCGTGATCGTCCGGCGCGTGCACCTGGACTCCCCTGTTTTCGACTGGTCGCTCGAACCGGCCCCCAAACCGGGCACCAAACCCGCGCTGCCGCCCCGCACGCGCATGACGGGGCAGATCGAGGTACCCGTCGCACCCGAAGGCCGCCGTGTGGGGATCGAATCCATCTCGGACGGCCCGAACGCGCTCGTCCCCGAGAACGTTTATCTTCGGGAGATCCGAATCGTCAACGGCCTCGTCCGCGTCCGGCCGAAACCCGGCGCCGCGCCGATCGAGGAAATCCGTTCGGCGAATCTGCGCGTCCGCTTCCGGCGGCCGCCGCTCCTTGAATTCGACGGATCGCTCCAGCTCGGCGCGGATTCTTACGCGAACGCGACCCTCCGCGGCCTTTGGAACCTGGACCGCGCGGACTACCAGTTCCTTTTCGCCGTGCAAAGCCGCCGGGTCCCCGAATGGCTCGCCGCCTACCAGAAGAAAAATTTCGCTCGTCTGCATGCGGGCTCGTTCGACCTGAAGGCGCGTGTCCAGAGCTCCGGCGACCGTAAAGCGCTTTTCCGCTGCGAGAGCGACCTGCGGGACGCCGACATCGGAGCCGGCGGCGCGCGCTACACGGGCCGCATGGCGCTCGAAGCGACCGGCGCGTTCGATTTCGGCGAACGCCGCTTCACCGCCTATCAGGGTAGCCTCGATTTTGTGGACGTGAACGTCGACGATCTCTCGGAGACGATCAAAGAACTTCGAAACATCAGCGGACGCATCCTTTTCCGTCCCAATCTTCTCGAGATCCGCGCGATGCGTGGCCAGTACAGCGAAGTCGTGTTCGAAGCGGGCGGCGAGATCCGCTCGTTCAAGGACTTGATCCTCAAAGCGGAGGTGCGCGCGCATTCGACGCTCGCTCAGCTCTTGTCGCTCCTTTCCATGAAGGACCGCGAAGGCTTGAAAGGATTCGAGGTTGGCGGCCGCTGCGAAGCGGTCACGACCATCGAGGGTTCGCTCCGCCAGCCGAAGGCTCTGAAAAAACGTCACAAGATCGAATGGAGCGAGGGCAGCATCCGAAACGAAGCGAAGAAACTGGAGATCGCCGGCATCTCGGCGGACCTCGTCCTGGACGAGGACGCGACGCGCGTGACGGAATCCACTTTCACCATGGGCGGAAAACAGATGGAGCTCTCGGGCGCGTGGCCGAAGACCACCACCGGAGCCGGCGACGTGAAGCTCGCGACGCCCGAATACCGCCTCTCTGCCAGCTTCGACCGCGCGGGAGAGGCGCTCACAATCCGCGATGGCCGGCTCAAGACCACAGGCGTGACCGCCTCTTTCAAGGGGCGCGCGAGCGGCCTCCTCGATCCGGTCGTGGATCTCGCCGGGAACATCGAAATCGACCTCCCGCGCGTACTCGCGAAGGCCGCCGCCGGAAATAAGACGCTCGCGGATGCAGATCTGAAAGGCGTGTTGTCCGGACGCTTCGCGATGAAAGGTCCTGCGCAAAAACCGCTCCTCTGGGATTTCAAGATCGACGGAAAAGGCAAGGGCGTCTATGCAAGAGGCGCCCGGCTGGACGGCTTCGAAATGCAGGTCCGCCTCAAAAACCGGCTCGTCAACGTCCCCTATTTCCACGCAAAACCGTACGGAGGGTCGCTGGGTGGCAGGCTTTTCCTGGACCTTTCGAAAAAAGAAACGTTCTTCAATCTCAAGTTGTACGGCCGGGAGCTCGATCTCGCCGCGCTGGGCAAAGATCTCCGCGTGCCGTCCAAAGAACTCGCGGGAAGCGCGATCTTCCAAATCAACATGCGCGGCTACGCCCAGCAGCAGGAAAGCTGGGCCGGAGACGGCATGCTCGACGTCCGGGACGGCCACCTCTGGAAAACGGACCTTTTCAAGAAGATGGGCGAGCTGCCGTTCGTCCGCGTCATCGGGCTCGACGAAGTCGTCTTCCGGAACGCGCGCGCGACCTACGAGGTGCGGCAAAAGCGCGTCCATACGAAGGATCTGCGCCTGACGAGCGATACGGTGGAACTCGGGTTCGATGGATCCTGCGGCTTCGACCAGACGCTCGACGCGATCATGAGCATCCGTTATTCTTCGGGGGTCCTTGAGGGCGCGATCGAAACGGGAGGTATCGTGCCGTTCGTGCTAGGTCAGGCGGAAGGAATGATCTCTCAGTACAAAATTTCGGGAACGCTCGCGAAGCCCAAGAACGACAAACTTCTCTTCGCCCCGGCGAAGAACGTCGCAAAAAAGTTAGCGGGTGCGGTTCAGGCGGTCACGCCCTAAGAGCCAGGCCTTCGCGGCCTTCAAAGCCCGCGAACGGTGGCTGATCAAATTTTTCTCCGAAGGCTTGAGCTCGGCGTACGTGCGGTTGAAGCCGTCGGGGATGAAGAGCGGGTCGTACCCAAAGCCGTTCTTGCCGCGCGGCGCGTCGCAAATCCTTCCACGGCACTCTCCCCTCACCGTCTTCAGGAATTTCCTTCCCTCGTAGATCGCGATCACCGAAACGAACTTCGCGCGGCGGGACTTTTTACCCTTCGAAAGAACGCGTAGGAGCTTCGCATTATTGTCGGCGTAGGTGCAGCCGGGGCCGGCGAAGCGAGCCGAATAAACTCCGGGTTTTCCGTTCAGCGCGTTCACGAGGAGACCGGAATCGTCGGCGAGCGTGAGGAGGCCGGTGTGCTTGGCGTAGGCGCGGGCTTTGAGGCGCGCGTTCACCTCGAAGGTCTTGCCGGTTTCCTTTACGTCTTTGCAGGGCGGGAATTCGTTCAGCGAAAGCACCTTGAATCCGCTTCCGCGCATGAGCTTCCGCAGCTCGGCGAGCTTGTCCTTATTCTTCGTGCCTAAAACGACGACCCTCATTCCGGTCTGCGCTTTCGCCCGGGCTTCGCCGGCGGCTCGGGAACCAAAATCTCAACCCTCTTAGCTTTCTGAAGGCGGGCAGAAGCCTTTTCGGCTTTCGCTTGGGCGGCGGCGCGGGTTTGAGCAGTCGCCTTGGCCTTCTGCGAACGGGCTTTGCGCTTCTTGAGAGCCTCTTCGGCGGCGGCTTCGAGGCGGAAGAGGATGAGGAAAACGTAGCAGACGATCGCGGCGGCGGTGAAGGCGAAGGTCGTCGCGGGCAGCTCGTGCGGGCGGCCCTGGACCACCCAGATGAGGATACCCAGGAAGCCCGAGGCAAGCATGAGCCAGCAGACGCCCTCGTAGCGGTCGATGAGCTTCGGCTTCTCTCCTTGCGTGCGCTTGTACGCCTTGAAGAACTGCGCCGCGAAAAGGAGCTCAAGCACGCTTAGGAAAGCGATAAAAAAAATATCGGATGCGGGAAACGGCATCCGGAAATTATAACCGAATTAGGGCCAGAGGGAAACTAAACCGTCGCGGTGTCGGGACCCGCTGGAATGGAAAGCGCGGCGAAATCGTCCGACGGCGCTTATGGCACCTGCGCGCTCTAGAACGAATCGCGAAGCGTGTTGTGTCTGAGCATCACCGTTTTGCACGTGTCACACCGAACCTTCACGACATCGGGAATAACACCCCCGCTATGTTAAACATGCGAGAACTGCATCAAAATCAGCCGCCGAGGATGTTTTTCCACGATATCATGCCGTAAAGCAGACCCCCGGTGAAGTTCTCTTTCTTTATTAGTCCCATCGAAGCATCTTTGCTGCGGAATTTGCAACCCTGATGGCGGTTTTTGCCTGATTTTCCAAAACTGTAAAATGTCCCATTTTTCTTCTAGGGCCGTTATTCTTTTTTCCATACATATGCAAAGAAACGCCCGGAAGATCGAGAAGCTTTTCAAGCCCTTTTAGATTATTTCCTTTATTATTACCTAAAATATTGACCATGACCGCAGGCGACCTTAAAACCGCAGAGCCGAGAGGCAGGCCACAAATAGCCCTTATGTGTTGCTCAAACTGAGATGTCAGAGAAGCTTCGATTGTATAATGGCCTGAATTATGAGGCCTGGGCGCTATTTCATTAATTAGGAGGTTTCCGTTTTCTAGAAGAAAAAACTCGACGCAGAAAACTCCTATAAGATCAAAAGCTTCCGCTACTCTTCTCGCGATTCGCATCGCTTTAAATTTAACATCCTTAGGAATGTCTGCGGGAGCAATGGTTTTATTCAAGATGTTGAAAGAGTGTATATTTTCAGTAACGGGATAAGCGGTAAATTCACCGCCGGAATTCCGAGCGGCTACAATTCCAAGCTCTTTCACAAATGGGACTTTCTTTTCCCAGATCAGTAAAGGACTCCCCAACTTTTTAAAAAATTCATAGGCTTCACTTGCGTCATTTACAATGCCCTGCCCTTTTCCGTCGTATCCGCCGTAGGTTGTTTTTAGCACTGCTGGAAAACCTATGCTTTCGGCGGCTTGATCCAGATCTTCCTCTGATGCCACTTTCCGAAATTCAGGAACAGGAATTCTCATTTGTTTCAGAGTTTCTTTCTCAAAAAGCCTGTTTTGTTTTAGCTTCAACAAACGGCTTGAAGGCCTTACAAGATAATTATTCAATTCAAGAGCCTCGACGGCTTTAACATCGATGTTCTCAAACTCATAGGTGACGACCCGGCAAATATCGGCCAGGCGCCCCAGGGCTGCCGCATCGTTATAATCAGCGACAATCTTATGATCCGCCACTTGGGCGCAGGGTGAATCAGCGTCCGGGTCCAGAACGGTGACAAAATAGCCCATCCGTTTGGCCGATAACGCCATCATCCGGCCAAGTTGTCCTCCGCCGATAATGCCAATTCGTTCCCCAGGAAAGATCATACCTTTTGTCTTATCCATTAAGTATTCTCGTGGTCGATATTTTTTTTTTCAGCAAACCTGCCAGCATCGCCACTGAGGCTGACAGCATCAGACTAATAAGACAGGCGGTAAAAAGTTTTTCGGGCCTTCCATCGAGAACAGCCAACCAGCCAACAGCTCCTCGCCAAGTAAAAATTAGCGTGAGGAACACGGTCATGATCAAGGCGGCCCTTTGGCTCCAGGCAAAACCCCGCGCGGAGAGGATGCCCCACAGAATTGAGAGGGCGCCAAACGTGCCGCCGGACATTATTGCCGTTTTCGCCTTCTCCGGGTTTGACAGGTAGCCAGCCAGTCCCGCCAGAAACAGGAAGATGCCGTAGAGAATCAACCAACTGTTAATTTTGGCATTCATATTGGAAAATGCTCCCCTGATTTCATTGCTCCGCTTTATGGATTACAGTAATTGCAGTGGCCCGCGGAAGCATGGGCCCTATCGGTCCGCTCCCGTGTCGTACGATGTGGGCATTTAAGGCAACCGTAGACTTCAGCCCGAACCTCGCGTGTAGGCTCGCCGCAGGCCTCACAAGCTAAGCCCCCCAAAGACTCAATAATCCAGAATCCCGGCAAACCACAAGCCGGACAAAGTGAGTTCAGTTTGCCTGCGAGCTGCTCGGCCGCCAGTCGGATATTGTCCATGCGCGTTGGATTGGCATACGCACGCATATCAGTTTCAATAAAAACTTTTCCATTTTTTGATTGTTTAAGCGCGCTTGAAAAAGTTTTTTTTAGTTCTTTCCAGTCAGTGATTCCTTTGAAAAAACGCGGATCGTTCTCATTTTCCGGACGCACAACAAGATGATGTTCGGGGAATCCCGCCTGGCGGGCAAAAACATCGACCTCTTGCCAGCTGGCCGTAAGATCGTGAGAAAAATTTGACCGTCCCTCAGAAACTCCAACTATCTCAAGACCAAGCACATCGTCGATCCAGATCAGGAATTCCACATTCCATGGAAAAAAGCCCACCATCGGATCCGGCCCGAATGAACCTTCACTCGCAATCCCGAGGGGTAACCCAGCAAACTCCATACCAACACGCGCTTTCCTCCGCGCCGACTCAAGTTGGGTGCCCGTACGCTGGATGTCGCGGGTAAAAGTGCCTAGAAGATCTGTATCAAATCCCGTAGTCAATTCAACCCGGCAGCCAGTCTGCGGCTCTAACACAGATGCAATTACACGCTCCTTACCGTGTTGAGTCAGTAAAACAACTCGGCGGTCCCGATAAACTCTGCCGCGGTTTGAGGTCACCGGAACATCCAGCTTCTGAAATGAATTATCTGCACCAATCTATTCCCGTAAGAAATAATCCTGTCATTTTGAACCCTTTGTTTTCCTTTTCAAATATATTTTGACAGATTTTGAAAGCTTTTCATCCGTTAAACCCAGGATTCTTACTGCAAGATATCCGGCTTGATCCGCTCGCCCAACTTCTACGGCGGCAACAGGAACTCCAGCAGGCATCTGGACAATCGATAAAAATGAATCAAGGCCATCCAGTGGTTTGGACCAAACTGGCACACCAATGACCGGCAATAATGAAATGGACGCGACCATCCCCGGTAAATGCGCGGCCCCACCGGCTCCCGCAATAATCACTTTCAAACCCCTCTTTTTTGCTAAAGAAGCATATTGATACATCCATTCCGGCGTTCGGTGAGCCGAAACCACACGCGCTTCGTAGGAAACATTAAGCCTCCTGAGCACGAGTGCTGCTTTTTTCATGGTAGACCAGTCTGAACGGCTCCCCATAATAATTCCGACGGTAACTTTACTATCTTTTCTCATCAAAAATGCTCGTCCCGCACAACGCTCACTTCACTCACATAGACAATGCCCGCGTAATTCTTAAGAAGCGGCTGAGCGTTTTCGATTATCCGCATCGCTGTACGTTCATCCGCAATAACAATAATGAGGATATTTTTAAAGACATTACTTACATGAGCCTCGCCCCTCACACCTCGATGTCCTTTGCCAAAAGCTTCAGGAATAACTGTGTAACCTTTCGCCCCTTCGTCTTCTATCATTTTTAAAATCTGCTGCTGCAACACTGCTTCTACAATAATCTCCACTTTCTTCTTTTTATACAGTTGCATCACTGCTCCTTCCGCTTGTCACGGTGTCATCATCTTTGCAATCATGAAATAAAGAGGAATGCCTATCACGAGATTGAATGGGAATGTGACACCTAAAGCCAACGTTACATAAAATGCCGGATTTGCCTGGGGCAATGCTATGCGCATGGCGGCAGGCACAACTATATAGGAAGCGCTGCCGGAAAGTACGGCCATCAAAGTAACGCCCCCCGCAGAAAAACCTAGCAATTTACCGACAAAGATTCCCAACGCGGCGCCGATTAAGGGCATGTAAATTCCAAATGCTATCATACGGATTCCGAAGGACTTAAAACTGGATAAGCGCTGGGCTACAAGCAAACCCATATCAAGAAGAAAGAAGCACAAAAGTCCTCGAAATGGTGTTTCCACGACAACCCCAAGCATTTCCATGCCCCGCTCACCCGTCACCAAGCCGATCACAAAACTCCCAAGTAGCAAAATAACGCTTCCACTCAAAAAAACTTCGTGAAGAACATCACGGGAAAATAATTTGGTTGGACGACCAGAGTTTTTGCTAGTGTCTTTTCGAGCCAATAACAATCCCGAAATGATCGCTGGTGTTTCCATTAGCGCCATCATTGCTATTAGGTAGGGTTCGAAAGAAACGCCCTTGCCAATTAAAAATGCTGTAGCAGCCGCAAACGTAGCCACACTAACAGATCCATAGTGAGCTGAAATTGCGGCGGAATCGGAAATACCCAAAGAAGTGGTCTTTCGGAGAAGAAAATAAGCAATGCATGGCAGGATAAAACTGATTAAAACAGCTGAGACTAAAGACAGTAAAATTAATGCGTTAATGCCATTATGCGAGAGCTCAACGCCACCTCGAAATCCAATGGACAGCATTAGGTATAGTGCCAACCCCCTGCTAATTCCTTCGGGAATCGTCAAATCAGATTTAAGACGCCCTGCTAATAAGCCGAGTAAAAAGAACAATACAATGGGCGATAAGATGCTATCCTGTGCTCCACTAAAAAAATTACTCATAAATTTGATTTTTCTCCGACGCTCTCAATTCGGCATACACCGCTAGAAGGATCATACACTGCAAAATCAACTATAGTGCCAGGGTACAACAACTGTAAATTTTTAAGCGTGTCATTTATTTCAATTATGTCTTCAGAGAAATCAAAAATAGGGATAAACCCTCCCATCACATCGCTTCCAAGGAAATGGCGCGATTGGCGGTAGCGAAAAAAAGTTTTAAGTAAAATCTTCCGCTGAAGTACCCGAGAAACAAATTCACTTTCACCTATTATCAGTTTGCATATTGTCCAAATCCCGGTAAGCGTCAATGAGTCCTCAAATACAACGCGATCTTGCAAAGACTCTTCATCGCTTTTTTCTTCGTTGTCTTTTCCATGAAATTTGAGGGAATTCAAAAAAATTGCAGTGGGGTCAATCCATACTCCAAGCGGTGATTCACGCGAAAATGAATCGACCGAATCTAATAGGCTAGACTCAAAACTTATAACATCTTTTAACGCACGGCATGCTACGGAAACATGCTCAAGATTACGCGCTATTAGGAGTAAACCCATCATTGCCCTTCGATCAGACTTTACTTAAAATTTATTTGTTCGAAAAAAACTGCGCGGCAACAACACCTGTCGCCGCATAAAAGAAGATAAGCCCCCCGACGATTCCGATGCGTTTAAGACGACTATTCTTTCCGGAGTGCAAAATCTCTACGCGTCTTTTAAAGTTCTCCATAAGCCGCCTTGCCCAAGGAAGCTCTGACCCCAGTATCGCCAAACCGGCCAGCGTCACGGGAGTTCCACCAGGTCCCGGCACCGGCATCAAAATAATTCCGATAACAGTGACAATCCCTCCCAGGATAATTTTTACCCAGCGCTTGAAAATCTTCATGAAAACCTGGCTTTCTCATCCATTTGTTTGCAAAACCGCCTTTTCCTTTTTCGGCCACACAAGCGACGCAATAATTGAAAGGGCTAAGACACCTACGATAACGCCGAGCGAAACAGTCACTGGGATCTTATAGAAATCCGACAGAATCATCTTGAGTCCCACAAACCCCAGGATCACCGCCAACCCATAGTGCAGATGGTGGAAAAGCTGCATAATGCCGGCCAAAGCGAAGTAGAGAGCCCGTAACCCCAAAATCGCAAAAACATTCGATGTATAAACGATGAACGGGTCCTTTGTGATCGCAAGGATGGCAGGGATCGAATCAACGGCAAAGATGATATCCGTCGTTTCAATAACCAAGAGGACCACAAAGAGCGGCGTTGCCCATGTGTGACCGTTCTTTTTAACGAAGAACTTTCCTCCCTCGTACTCATTTGTCACGCGCATCATGCGCCGGAAGATTCGAAGAACGATATTACGCTCGGGATGAATTTCTTTATCTTTTTCCAGCGCCAATTTCACACCGGTAAAGACAAGAAACGCTCCGAAGACGTAAATGAGCCAGTGAAAGTGCTCTAGGAGCGTGATCCCGACGGCAATGAAAATAGCCCGGAAGACAAGAGCGCCAATGATGCCCCAAAACAGAACTTCGTGTTGATATTTAGCCGGTACTTTAAAGTAAGAAAAGATCAGCAAAAAAACGAAAACGTTGTCAACGCTAAGTGATTTTTCAATTAGATAGCCCGTTAGAAATTGAAGAGCAACCTGAGATCCCCATAAGTAATAGACCAACCCGTTAAAAACAAGGGCAAGGGAGATCCATACAGCGGTCCAACTTATAGCTTCTTTGAACTTCACCTCATGATGTTTTCGGTGAAATACCCCGAGATCCAGCGCCAGCATTGCCAGCACGAACACATTGAATCCAACCCAAAACCAGGCCATACTCAAATTTTCCATTTCTAATTCCTCCTTTTAGACATAAGCATTTTTACCCTTTCCCTCATGGATGCGAGATAACTTCCCGCGGGAAACGGCTTAGGAGGATCTTCTTTCATTCGCTTGAAGCGCGGTTCACGGCCGTGAGCGCCACGATGCCGACGATCACGCCGACCGCGAGAGATGCCCAGAGACCCGCGGGGCGACTCATCCACTCGATCCCATCAAGAAGCAACCACACGCTACGAAACATCAGGATCGAGGCAAGGATGAGCACCATTTCCCAGAAAATCAGATGCGGTTTGTTTTTTTCATGATTTCTCACGGTTCCTCTCTCAACCGTCCCAAAACCAGGCCATATTCAAATGTTCCATATTTAATTTTTCCTTTTAGACAAGAGCCGCGCTACTCTCTCCTTCACAGGGGGATGGGTGGAAAACCAGCGCATGACGGATTCACCAGCAAAATGATTCACAATATAAAGATGAGCAAACGCGGGCTGCATATCCGGAAGCATATCGTCCCTCTGAAAACGTTTTACGAGATCGGGATTAGAAATTTTCTCAAGCGCTGAAGCCAAAGCTTCCGGGTCTTGAGACACGTTGGCACCAGTCTCATCGGCCATGTACTCCCTGGTTCTAGAGACAGCGGCTTGAATAAGTGTCGCCACAAGAGGGGCGAGGACGATGGTCACAAGCATCACAATAGGGTTCATTCCGCGTCCTCCTTCACGGCTTCCGCGGCCATGCCCCATCATCCCGGCCCACTGCATCATGTGAGCAAGGTACATGATGGCTGAAGCAAAGGCAGCGACAATGGTTGAGACAAGAATGTCCCTATTTTGAATATGAGAGATCTCATGAGCCAGAACCCCGCGAAGTTCTCTTTTATTTAAAATCCTCAAAATCCCGTCTGTGACCGCGACTGCGGCATGATTGGGATTACGTCCTGTCGCAAAGGCATTTGGAGTTTGTTCCGGGACTCGATAAACCTTCGGCATCGGAAGCTTGGCAAGGCCGCATAACTCTTCCACGATTTCATACACTCCTGATGAGTCGCCGGGTTTTATTGGTTGGGCTTTATGCATGGCCAAAACAATCTTGTCCGAGAACCAAAAAGCACCAAGATTCATGAGAAGTGACATGATAAAAGCAAAATACATCCCGCTCTGTCCGCCTATTAAGTGGCCTATGCCAAGAAAAAGAGCGCTTAATAGAACAAGCAGAAGTGCCGTCTTCAGTGTATTAATCGCTCTCATAAATGCCCCCCTCCCGACTCCTTCTCCCATGACTCTGCTGGCTCAGTATCGCATGGATCACTAGGCACGCAAGACCGGTCGGAAGTGGCCTCGTTTTTCATGACATGTTTACTTACCGGATAACACGACGCATTGGCCGACGCCTCATCCATGACACTCACAATCAGACTAAGCGTAACAAAATTTAGAAAAATAAATCTTTCCAAGTGGCCAAGCTTTACTGCGTTTAGCCTCATAGTTTACCTTCCTTAAATTTTTTCGGACATCATTTGATTGAACAGCTCCCTCCTTCCATCCTTAAGCTCTTCAAGCATTCGATCAATTTGCTTTGTTTCCTTAGGCAGTACCTGCCGGACCTTTTCGAGCGTATCAGCGATCTCTTCGACGAGATGATCTGCTTTTAGTGGCATTGCCGGCTGGTATTGATGTTGTAGAAACTGCTGATAAACAGCACCGACAAAATACGCATCATCCAAATAACCAAACAACCCCTGACCCTCATCCGGCAGAAAATCAATCGGGTGATAAAGATAAGCCAACAAGAACCCATCGAGACGCTTCAAATCTTTAGGCATCTTTGGATCGTCCGAGAAATCCCTCATTCTCGAAATTAAATGCGGCATGAGCATAATTAAATTCAAGGATTTGCTGATGTGGATATTCGCCTTTTTACTGCCCAGACGTTTTTTGATTAGCTTGGCAAAACTGGCTCCATTTTCAATCGCAAGTAAACTCAAATGACTTTTCAAAGCGCGCAGCATTTTACACCTCCTACTTTATGGGGAAAACCATGGTTTCTCTTCTATCGGTCTCTGACCCTGTCTAAAATTCGCAGCGCCAAAACTATAAGAAGAGTGAGCAAAATAATGATCAGAAGGCGTATCACGAGTTCCTCAACTCACCTTTTAACCGGTTCTGTAATTTGAGACCTTTCTAGATACTTCAGCAAATCAGAACCGGCGTCCAAGACTAGAGTAGTGCCCACACCCAGTGAGCGTTCGTAAGTCTCAAGGCGCCGCAAGAAAGAATAAAACTCCGGGTCTTTCTCGTAGGCCGAAGCGTAAATCGCCGTGGCTTGGGCGTCGCCCTCACCCATCGACTTCTGGGCTTGTTCGTAGCTCTTCGCCAAAAGGATTTGGGCTTCTTTGTTGACATCGGCTCGGATCTCCCGAGCCTGCTCTTCGCCTTCGGCCCGGTATTTTTTGGCGATGCGCTGCCGCTCCGCCTGCATTCTGGCGTAGACGCTGGCCTGGACTTCTCTTGGCAAGTCGAGCCTTTTGATGCGCACATCGATCAGCTCGATGCCAAACTGCTGCTTCACAGAGGCACGGGCATCTTCACCGACGGCCTTCACGATCTCCTCACGTTTCTCTCGGACAAAATCGATAAAAGAGCGCTTGGCGATCTCTTCCCTTAATCGCCCTGTCACGATGTCATTTAACCGGATCAAAGCGCCCGCTTCCGTTCGAACCGTGCGATAGAAGAGCAGTGGGTCGGTAATACGCCACCGAGAGACGTGATCTACTACCACTCGTTTCTTATCAGAAGTCAAATATTCGACCGCGGGTGCGTCAGACGAAAGGACTCTCTTATCGAAGCGCTGTAAGCTGTGAATGAAGGGGACTTTCAAATAAAAGCCGGGTTCACGCACGGTGCGCATCGGCTGACCAAACATCGTGACAATCGCCTGTTCGCGTTCATCAATAATATAGAAAGCTTTTGATGCGGCTAACACGGCAATATAACCTAAAATCAAAAGCGGAAATTTAAGTGATTTGGTTTTCATGACTTCACCTCTCGTAATTTCGGCGTGGAAAGAATCGATGTTTCAGGGTGTGCCTGTGTTTTTCGAAGAGGAAGCCATGGCAAAACTGAGCCGCTGGACTGCGTGGGTAAGATAACCTTCTCCGCATGGGGCAGTATGCGCTCCATCATCTCAAGATAAAGCCGCTCTCGGGTGACAGTCGGCGACTTTTCATAAGACTCCCGCACATCCAAAAACCTTTTGGCCTCGCCTTGGCTGCGGATAATGCGCTGTTCTTTGTAACCTTCCGCTTTTCGCACGATCTCAGCTGCTTCGCCGCGGCTTCTCGGTAAAACATCTTCGGCAAACCCACGCGCTTCTTGTATGAGCCGCTCTCTATCCTCCCACGCTCGTACCACATCATGGAATGCGTCCTTCACTTCCGAAGGGGGGTCTACGACAAGAAGCCTGGCCTCTGTGACCAGGAGTCCGGTTTGATAATCATCCAAAAGGCGCTGGAGCTGTTCTTTAACCTGCTCTTGCAGTTGAAAGCGACCCTCGG
This sequence comes from uncultured Planctomycetia bacterium, assembly GCA_964431835.1. Taxonomy (GTDB): domain Bacteria; phylum Omnitrophota; class Gorgyraeia; order 2-02-FULL-51-18; family 2-02-FULL-51-18; genus CAYSKO01. The sequence goes on from CAYSKO010000018.1 coordinate 29,974, forward strand.
TCATTGTAAAATCAATCGTGTTTCGTCCCACGATATTGCGCAAAGCGACTTCTCCCGCGGTCATGAGCATCTGTTCCGGGTCTCGAGCGCGAAAGAGATAAGAGGCAGGGTCTTTGATGACGTACTGCACAAAAAGTTGTCCGGCAACGATATTTTCGTCACCTGTCAGCATAAGAGATTCCTCTGCAACCACCGTCGTTCGTCCAGCATCACTGCGAAACCCTATCTCGGCTCGGCGGACCCCCGCTACGTTTACTACGTCGCGGCTTTGGATCGGAGACGGCAGGTGGTACTGAAGCCCCGGGCCAGTCTGGGAGTGGATTTTTCCGAACTGCCTCACAATACCCTGCTCCCCAGGTCCTACCACATAGATCCCTGACGCCAGCCACAGAACCAAGCCGACACCAAGAAGCACCAATAACACCGGCGGTCGCAATAGCACCTTCAATAAACCTTGTAAGTCACTGATGAAGGAGCCTAAGGGGAACGCATCCCCTCCAGTCCATTCCGGATTACTCATACTTCACCGCCTCTTTTCATTTTGTGACATTTCCCACACGTCCTGTTTCTTTTTCGATAGACTTCCGCCCGGACTCCCGCTCAAGAACCTCTTCTTCGATTGACCTTTTGACATTCCTTTTAAGTAGCTGAGCTTTTGTTCTCAGCTTAGCCATGTCATACCTCCACCAAATCCCCTGACTCTGGTCCCGTCAATAGCTAGATTATTCTCTTGATTTTTATATTTGTAAAATAGATAATACAAATTATGCATATCTATAATACCTATATATGATTCCGTTCAATTACCACCATCTCTATTATTTCTATAGAATTGCCAAGGTGGGATCGATCTCAAAAGCTGGCGAGGAGTTGAGACTCGCCCAGCCCACTTTAAGCTCTCAGCTTAAGCAGTTCGAAAACTATCTGAATTTAAAACTCTTCGAACGAGAAGGGAAAAGGCTCATTATTACCGACCGGGGGCGTTATATCCTGTCCTACGCAGCGGAAATATTTGATACTGGCAGGGAATTGATGGATGGGCTTGGCGACCTTTCTCAAAAAGGCCGCCTAAAAATCCAAATCGGGGTCTCAAGCTTTGTCTCGAGAGCCGCTGTCGATGCTCTTCTGAAATTCCTGCTAAGGATTGAGCCGGGAATTTACATGTCCGTTCAGGAAAGCAGGGCGGAAGTGATGATTGAAAACCTAAAAACTCACTTATTGGATTTTGTACTCACAGATACACCCGTGTCCACACCTACCGAGGGAGAGATTGAAAACCACCTAATAGCAAAAATTCCCATAGTCTTTTGCGCTCACGCATCGATAGCAAAAAAATATAAAGGACTCCCCAAAGACTTGGACGGAGCGCCGCTCCTGTTACCTACAACCCAAAGTCAGGTTTATCAATCGGTACAGGAGTATTTCATTATCAACAAAATAAAACCTAATATCGTAGCTGAAATCCAGGATGTAGAACTTGTTCGAAGGCTCGTCTTGACCGGCATTGGCGTCGCGCCGCTTAATCAATTCACGGTCACCCAAGCGCCAAGCAAAGAACCCCTTGTAATTTTGGATAAGAAATCAAAACATAATATTTTCGATAACATTTATCTACTGGTAAAAAAACGAAAGAAACAACACTCTCTCATACCGAAGATTTTAAATGAATTTAAACTGTCGCCTTAATAAAAAACTATCCTGGTAAAAAAACATCCGTTCCCTGACTATTTTAATAGTTGAATTTATTCAATTTGTCCGAGACAAGGCAGTGTTAAAGGGACTTAACGGGACGCTGTCCGCCGGGGAAGCATTCGAGCCGTGGGACGCTCAGCTCACTCCGATTTAATTTTTTCCGGGTGATTCATTTTTATATAATTCCATACCTCATCAAGACCGGGTTTAAGCGTGTTTAGATTGATATCAATGAGTGGGAAACCAAGTGATTTGTTCGAATCCTTTAGAGCTCGCTGCCAGGCTGGCACCTTGGATAGATAGGCATTGGGATCATCGACTTCAACAAAAAGAAATCGCGAACCCTGGATGGATCCGATTTTGACATACACAATGTCCGTCCAAGGTATCAGCCCCCATTTCGCTCGAAAATCTTCAATCCCATTTTCATTCACCGCAAGCGCGGGGCCTTTTTTAAATAAACTTAAAATAACCATCAACAGGCATACACCAAAAAAACAGAGCCCGACCCAACCCCAGACTCTTACCCTAGATTGAGCTAGCGTCGTAAGAAAGTAGGCAGCCGCCAGCGCCAGCGACACTAAAAAAATAAGTCCAATGCTTTTAATTTTTCGAAGCAGTGCATTCCATTGTTCCTCCCTAGCTTTACCTTCATTACAAGGTTATCCCGCAGAGCATCTAGCACGGGGTCGTTTTGGGGCACTTGATAAAGCCTACCTTCATCGCTCATTGCCATTTGAAGCTGCTTATTGCGAATCAAGGCAACGCTTTGCTATGCCTCGCAGCATCCCAGTAAACACAAGTTGATGGAGAGGCCAAACAAGATACCAATACAAAAGACCAGAAAGTCCCACGGGGTCAAACAGGGCGGTTTGGGTAATCATGCATCCGTTTTGCGTTGTTTTGACTTCATAATCCAGCCAAGCTCTTCCTGGTAATTTCATCTCTGAGCTTAGGCGCAGGTGCTTATGCGCTTCGTATTGCTCGACTCTCCAGCAATCAACGACGTCACCCACCTTTAATCTGTCAGGGTCCCTCCTGCCTCGGCGCATTCCAACGCCGCCGACCAGAAGATCCAAAAATCCTCTAAAACGCCATAGCCAATTAGCAAAATACCAGCCGTTCTTTCCGCCGATGCGCTCGATAACAGCAAAGACTTGTTGGCAGTTGGCCGATACCTCTTTATGCCTTGCATCAACAAGCCGGTTTCCAAAGCGAACTCCGCCCCAATTTTTAAGAGTGCTGAGTGACAAGGCATCTGACCAGCGGGTCGCGGCAAAGTCCTGGTCTTCATTTTGTAATGCGCGTTCAATTGCCTGACGGATAGGCGTGGGCTTAACTGAAAAAATGCGAAGCGCGTCGTCATTCTGAACCGTCGTTTCATGCCGTATACTTTCAATGAGTTTTCTGCCGACACGAGCATAAAGTGGTGTAATCAACCCGAGCCAAAGACTAGACAATCCAGGTGACAAAATTGGCACCGGAATAATAAGACGTTTCAAACCCCTTTGGCGACCATATTCTTTCATAAGATCCAGATAGGACATTTTGTCAGGTCCCCCTATCTCAAAGACCGGGCTTTGCTCAGTGCGAAATTCAGCTGCCCGAACAAGGTATTCCACCACATCTTCGATCGAGATAGGCTGAGCAAGAACATTCACCCATTTAGGAGTCGTCATCATCGGAAGTCTCTCCATCAAAGCGCGAATCATCTCAAAGGAAAGACTTCCGGAACCGATGATGATCGACGCCTGAAATTCAATAACAGGAATATTTGATTCGCGTAAAATTGCGCCAACGTTTTGTCGGCTCCTAAGGTGAGCAGACAATTCTTTTCCGTGACTTATTCCACCCAAATAAATTATTTTCTTGATGCCCGCTTTTCTTGCCGCAAACGTGAAATTGGATGCGGAAAGCGCTTCTTCTTCTTCAAAGACCCCCTTACTTCCCATCGAGTGGACTAGGTAGTAGGCTATGTCGATGCCGTCCATCGACTTCTCAAGAGAGTTTAGATCAAGAAGATCGCCCTGAAGAAGCTCGGTTGCTGGCGCGATTTTATTTTTTAAATATTCGGGCCGCCTGACTAAACAGCGTAAGGCATACCCTTTGGATTCAAGTTTTTTTAAGAGACGCCCACCCACATACCCAGTAGCACCGGTAAGGAGGATTTTCATTTAAATTTTCCTGCTGTCGTAAGCCCAGTGAAGCAAGGCCTGACGTTGCCTGGGGCGACAAAGCAGATCTTTGGGCGCGCAATTTTTTTTAATCTGCCCAATATGCCGCGTAATGGCAAGCCAGCGCGATATCTGCAAATCATCGATCTCGGGGATCCTCCTGCCCTGATAGTAGCGGCAATACCATTGAAACCATCCGCGCGGATCCTCCGGGAAGACCCACCCCTTCCTCCTCCACTCAGAAAGCGGCTGGCTGGCGTTGACCCTAAAATAGTTAAGCGCCGGATCATTTTTTTTCGGGGAAAGTTTAGCCTCATCGAACCAGTCGGCTGGAAACTCTTTTTTACAGTCCGTCATGTATTTTCCACCGAAGATCCCGAGTTTAAGCATTTGTTTTGGCGTAAGGTCGGGTTTAAAACGAGGATCAAGATTCTTGCCCGGCTTTTCGACAAGAGCGTAACGGTAGTTCTTTTGCATCTTGTCGTTTACAAGAACCGCGTGAGGCTTCATACGTGATTGCGGAGCATAAGTTCTTTCGGGTGGGGGTTGAGGTAATGTTGATCTAGCAGATAAGCAATATTATATTTTCTCACGTAGTGATTTAAAAGTGTGATTGGAACAACCAGCGGAACCAGATTGCAATGGTAATCGCGTATAATTCCCAGCATCTCGCGTCGTTCTTCCGGTGTCAGGCGATCCGAGAAATATCCGAAAGCGTGTTGGAGCACGTTTGTGCTTTTCTTTCGTGTGACGGGAACCCGGAGCGCTTCCATAAAAAGTACTGCATATTCATTCAGTGTCTCGGTGGTCGAGCGGCCTTTGGCCTGCGCCGTTATCCGCCCTAACCGACGTAAATGAGAATCACTGTGAGCTGTAAGCACAAGTTTATGCCGGGCCTGAAACTCCACAAGTCTTCCTATAGACGGTCGATCGACGAGCAGCGACTGCAATCGCTGAAATGCAAAAATACGCTCGATAAAATTTTCGCGAATGCCCGCGTCGTTGAGCCTCCCTTCATCCTCAATGGGCAAAATGGCGGATCTCTCGATCAGTACCCGCGTAAACATGCCTCGACCGCCTCGATGCGGCGCCTTGCCCGGACCCGGGTAAACCCTTACCCGATCCAATCCGCAGCTCGGAGAATCCTTTTTAAGGATGTAACCGCACAGCGACATCTCAGATAGCTCCCGAACACGCTTTGCGGCGTAAACCTGCATCCGCTCCGTCCAATCATTCCCCGAACGCTCACTCACTAGACGCGGGTTCTCAGATAAGCCGACCAGTCGAACGGAATCGCGCGGCACACCCATCCCCACATCGACCTCCGGGCATACCGGTACCCATTCCACAAAGGGTCCCAATATATTGGTCAAAAAATCGTCACGCTTGTGCTGGCCGTCATAGCGGACTTTTTGCCCCAAGAGACAACTACTGATCCCGATGCGCAATTTACCCGCCGCTTGGAACATCATCGGTTGAGTCGCCAAATGGCGGCATTCAGGTAAACCGCAAAACTGACCCAGATGAGATAAGGTATCAAAAGAATTCCTGCAGATCTCTTAATGCGCCAAGCTTGCGTCGTTAACATCAGAAGAATGATCCATAAAATGACGATGTCTAAAAGAGCTATAAATGGCGCACGCAAACCGAAAAATAAGTAGGACCAGAGTCCGTTTAATATCAACTGTGTCACAAAAAAAGTTCTTAATCGATTGCGTATGGGGGTATCAACGCTCCAAAGCAAAGCACCCGTAATGCCCATAAAAAAATAGAGTATCGTCCAGACCGGAGCAAATACCCAATTGGGTGGATTTAGAGGAGGCTTTTGAAGTGCGGGGTACCAACTTCCAATAGATGACTGTGTAAAAAACCCTCCGAGCCCGCCAATGGCCAGGCAGATTAGAATAAAATACACTTTACTTAGTTCCCCGCTCTTTTTGAGTAATTAAGTATCGTGTCACCCGATTTAACGAGTTCTGACACAAGAAACCTTCCTTACCGCCATGGGGCGGTCAAGAACGCCAAAAGCAGGTACAGGCAGCGGTTTTGCCTCCGTCGACAACATGCCACCTTTTTTGGCCGCAATTAATCTCAAGCCATTCATTTCAGATGAGTTACGTCAGTCGACGATGCCCATCCTATTCAAGACAAAGGATGGTCGTCGAGCCTATGGGTATAAAGCGGAAATTTTACCTATGGTCTGTGATGTGTACTTGAAGCTCCGCGACGCAGGCAACGTGCCGAAGACACAAAAGCACATCGTTGAAGCTTGCGATATTCTTATGCGCGGGTTTGCTATAGTTGGAATTATTGCCCTTGTTGATGAGGCGACGGGCTACCAAGAGGATCGCGCAAAGGATGAGTTACAAATCATTCTTAAGCATTATATTTCAGAAGCTCTTCTTCCATGGATTCAGAAATTCCCAAATGAGTTTTTTAAACAAGTCTATAGACTTCACGGTTGGGAATATAAGCCGGAGACCGTAAAACGTCCGCAGTACATAGGAAAGCTTATCAACAAGTACGTCTACGAGAAGTTGCCTCTCGGCGTACTCGGAGAGCTTCGTCGTAAAAACCCAGTCACTGAGAAGGGGTATCGCAAGTATAGACATTTCCAGTTTCTGACAGCAGACACTGGAAATCCTCACCTAGACCGTCAAATTATGGTTGTGACAACTTTAATGCAGGCAGCAACAGATAAAAATGCCTTTGAAGAAATGTTTAGCCGGGTTTTTGACAAGGAGTATCAACTAAAACTGGCCCTGTAATCATGGCGTGAAATAAGTTGACTACATTAACCGAACCAGGTTCGAGGGGGACGGGTTAGCAACCTTTAACCCGTCCCCCTGGGACCTGGTTCGGTATACGGTTGAGTATGAGAGAATTAATTTACTTAAACCAAGTGTCCATCAAATCGGGTGAACTCCATCTTGACCCCTTAGTCTACACTCGTTTCAACCGCCAGCGAGTTTCAGAAGCTCGGTGAGGCCTGCGAAGTAGCGCTGGTGCGTCAGATGTAACGCATCTTTACTCGCCGCCTCCAGCAGGACCACTTCGTGGCCTACCCCTTTGCGGTTGACATCCAACTCGATCTCGATCCGCGCGTCCTCCGCCTCCCGCCGTTGCGAGTCATCGAAATCTCGAACGGTGACGATGATGCCTTTACTCCGGTTGTATTCGATTAGAAAAATCATTGCTTCTGCTCCATTCGTTTATATCTAGCGAAGAGATCATCTTGGTCAAAAGGTCGGCGTTCTTATTCCGCAACGCAACCAGCTCTTCACTCAAGGTTTCCATCCTGAGTCTCGAGCCTTCCAGCTTTCCACGCAATTGTACATCTTCGTGCCGGACGTAGTTGGGTTCGTGGTGCTCAGGCGGTTTTGCGACGGCTTTCTCGAACTTTTCGTGTGCGGTCACGGCCTCGGAATGTTTTTTCTCGACCACCTCGCAAGCCGCCACCGATTTGGAGGTTAAGGTGAGGGAGTTTCGCCACCTGTCGGGGCCACCTCCGTACTTGATCGTTGGATCGATGACGTCGGAGGATTTTTCCGAAAGGTTCGCCCACATATGCTGCAACGAAGTCCGAACCTGGATCTCGACCGGCTTCCCGGATATCTCGGCGACGATATGGACCGCTCGGTAGCCGTAGCTTGGATTCTCACAGCGGTCTATTACGGACGCCCCAGGGAAGGCGGCGCCTAAGGACGCAACGACCCGTTCTTGTTCCATAACATCCGTCACGACTATTCTGCACCCCGCGATGTCCTGGACTTGGGAGAGTCGGATGCTCTCGCGACGGAGTTTGTCCACTATCGAGCGTATGGACTTTGCGGACCTTCCCGTGGGATGCTGGCCTCGTTCACGACTGATTCGCACCACATCTTTGTACGCATCACCAAACGACCGTCGATAATCGTCGAGCAACCTGAGGTCGGTCTCGGTGTGGGGACCTCCCTTTAGTCGGTCCCCAAGCCGGTCGATTTGTGTCTTGCTAAATGCGTTCTTTATCATAGCGGTCTCGGCCTAAGTGTAATTATATAAGGGGTCAAGTCTTTCCCTGACTGCATCTGACACGTATCTTACATTAACCGAACCAGGTTCGAGAGTGACGGGTTAGCAACCTTTAACCCGTCCCCCTGGGACCTGGTTCGGTATATTTATTTACACTTCAATCTTTCGCCACGACTGTGTCGTAAAGCCCATAATGGGTGAGGCCTTCGTGGCTCTCGATCCCAGTGTAGCGCAATGATGCATCCTCGTAGCGACGGAAGGCAAACACAGCCTGATTCATCTGCTCCGTGTTGAACACCCTCAGCCGCACGAGCAGGTGAAAGTCTTTCACCGTCAGGCCGGTAACGGTTAAGAACAAATCCGGCTCGAGCTTGCTAATTACATCTTGGAGTGTGTTCTCGCGGAAGTCGGTCAGATACATGAATGCCGGAATGCGTGTCGCGAACTTGATGAGTTTCTCCTGCACGAGTTTTCGCTTGGACTTGAACTCCTTCTCCTCGTCCGTGAGCTGCTTCTTCTCCTTCGCCGACAAGTCCTTTTCCTTCGCCTTATTTTTGAGTTCTTTGACCTTCTCGCTCTTGTTAATGATGGTTTCGATAATGTTATCGCCGAGCGAGCGCCACCCCTCGATGCGCTCCACGGCGGCCATCGCCTCAGGGTCGTCAAGGATGCGGCGCAGGGTGTCGTTATCCACGTTCACGAGCAGCGCGCTCTCCCACTTGCGTGCGAGCAGCGTGGCCGAGGTTCCGGCCATCGCGATATCGAGAATCCCCCCCGCGTCAATCTGCGTCATGTTCGCGCCGTCGTAAGCCAGCACCGGCAGAAACGACACGAGGTCTTTGAGCGCGTTCTCTGGGTTCGGCTCGTTGGGCGAAAGCCCGATCCCGTATTCGGAGAGCTGCCGCAGCGCGCGCGTGGGCGCGAAGTCGAACACGAAACAAACCGGCTTGAGGATTTCCTCCTCGTTCGGGTCGTCGCCGTTGGGGTTCTTGATGGACCACGGCGATTGCACGCGAAACGCCGCCTGGAAGTAGGTCTCCGGCGACTTCAAATTGCGTAGCATCAGGATCGACGACCACTGCGGCACGGTGATTCCTGTCGTGAGCTTGCCGCACGAGAGCATAATGGTCTTGGTGTCGAAGCCGCTGCCGATAGCCTTGCGAACTGGCGGCAGCGCCTCCAAGCCGATTCCCGCCGTAGCGCCAGCGGCAACAACCGGATCATAGTCGTGCCAGAAGACATTGTACTTTTCGTCCAGCAGGTTTGCCATCGCATGGCAGGCCGCGACGCTGGGCAGGAACCAGAACGCGTGCTGGAGATACGGCAGCAGGCGCACGTCCGAATACGGAAACGGAGGCCGAGTGCCAGTCTTGAGATGCTCCACCGCCCTGGGCGCATACCCGCCGCGGATGATGTCCAGCCACTTCTGCACATCGCTCTTGTGCTTGAACTGCGCCTTCT